>JBEKTY010000138.1:0-21936 GCA_049515555.1 Thermoguttaceae bacterium | reverse complement strand
ACGTTCTGAAACTGTGTTACGACGGTCCCATTTACATACACAGGGGCGTTCGTCTGCCAGCCCCCACGCGCCGGGTCATAGACGCTAAAGTCCACAAGCGGCCAGTTGGTGGCCCACGCCACAACTCCGCCCACGTTCTGAAACTGTGTTACGACGGTCCCATTTACATACACAGGGGCGTTCGTCTGCCAACCCCCACGCGCCGGGTCATAGACGCTAAAGTCCACAAGCGGCCAGTTGGTGGCCCACGCCACAACTCCGTCGACATTTTGCAAGTCGCTAACGGCCCCGCCAGCCGTGGTGCTACCTTCGACCCACTGTGCGCGCGCCGTATCGTAGATCTTGTAATAAACTGTGCTCCCGTCTACCCAGGCGTCCACCGGGCCAGGCGCGGTGTAGGCGGGCGTCACGACCGCTGTGGCGGCGGTTGCCGCGCGCGCAAGCGAGGTGCCTCCCGCCGAGTTTGAAACCGCGGCGACACCGGCTGCCGTGCCAAGCGGTGCGGCGGCGGTCGCCTGGCCATTGCCCGGGCCGGCGGCTGCGGGCGTCAGGGACGACGGAAGGGCCGATAACAGGGACCGATCTTCCAGCGGCTCCAAGGCCAGCCTTCTCAGGAAGGCCGAGCCGTTCGAGGAACCGATCTTGCTGCGCCGCTGGCGATGTTTTCGACCTAGAAATCCTCCCGACAGGCTAAAGAGGTTCATGGCGCTGCACCCCTCTTTCAGAAATAGCAGCCGGCAGTTGGCGAGCCACCCTTGGCCTGGATAACTTTACCCCGCCACGGTATGGCAAAGCCTATCGTTGCTACGTTTCAGGGAAATGTCAACCCCCCCGCAACGAGTTTTCCTGTGCAGCCCTCCGCGTCCTCCGCGGTCCGTCTGGCCGTCGCCCATTCTCCTGCCGGCCTGCTCCATCTGTTCTCCTATTCCTTTCCCGCGGCTGTCAGGCGCCCGCTATTTCATCCTTCCGCCTTCATCCTTCCGCCTTCATCCTTCCGCCTTCCGCCTTCCGCCTTCATCCTTCCGCCTCCCGCCTTCCGCCTTCATCCTTCCGCCCCGCCAAATTTCCTGGACGTTGTGATCTAGACAGTTGTACATGTATCGTGTTATAATCCCGGCCTTGCTCTTTGACAATTCGCGGTCGCGTTGAAAAAGGGGTGTGCGAGGCGTACGCGCCGATTGTACTCCTCTCGCTCCGCGAGAGGTCCTGCATCGCGCTCCAGCGTGATGCCTACAATGACGGGCGGCCTTTGTCCCTCCGCCTTCCGCCTTCCCCCTTCCGCCTTGAAGGGGACAGTCCCATTTTCGTCGGACGAAAATCGGGACAGTTCCCCGCGGAACTGGCATGCCGGTTGCTCTGGCAGTTTGGGTCGCCGGGCCCCACCAACGGCAAAAAAACCTATGTGCACGCCGGGTTTGGCGCGTGCCGCGGAAAAAGTGGTTAAATGTTTACTAGATCACTAATGTATCGTATTTCCCGGGCGATGCGCCTAGATAGGCCGAAATTTCCCCCACCTTTGGCACGCCCGGCGAGCCGTTTTGAGACCAAGGAAAAAACAAGTGCAACACGTACCCCGCAAGTTGTATGAACTTACGTACGATGGGCCGAATCGCTAACGGCAGCCGGCAAACGAGTTACTCACTTGTGCAACACCGGAGCCTCTCAAAGGTCCCGTCAAAGTGTTGCACACATGGAATGTTCACCTCGCCGGTGATCTTCTTCGGCAGAGGGGGAAAATGAGGGGCGAGGGGTGAGGGGTTAGGGGCGAGGGCGGAGGGCGGAAGGCGGAGGGCGGAAGGCGGAAGGCGGAAGGCGGAGGGCGGAAGGCGGAGGGCGGAAGGCGGAGGGCGGAAGGCGGAAGGCGGAGGGCGGAAGGCGGAGGGCGGAAGGCGGAGGGCAAATTTCCTAATCCCTAATCCCTAGTCCCCAAGCCACCAGCCACTAGCCACTAGCCACCAGGCACGAGCCACTAGTGAAGCGGGATACGTAAGTTTTCAGTGTTCGGTGTTCAGTAGGGGCCGGGCCGCTTCGGGGAGGTCGCCGAGGTAGTAGCCGGCCGTCCGCGCCGCCCGCTGCCCGACCAGTCGCCGCAGCTCCGGCGGCTCGATTACCTCGGCCTGGTCGCCGTAGCCCAGGATCCACCAGGAGATCTCGTTCAGCCCGGAAACCCTCACGTGGTAGTCGAGCGTGCCGTCGTCGTTGAACTGCATGCGCTGGGTCTTGTGCCACAGCACCTCGGCCACGTTCTCGGCGACCATGGGGCTGAAGCGGATCAGGATCTCGCGGTCCGGTCCGGGCTCCGGAATCAGGTGCCAGGCGTTGCGCAGGTAGTGATCGACCGAGAAGCCGCGGGGGATGCTGTAAGTCTGGCTCAACGGCTCGAGGCGGCGGATTCGCTCCAGGTTGAAGGTCCGCGTCGAGCGGTGCAGGCTCGAGCGCCCGATGACGTACCAGCTCCGCCGGCTGAACAGCAGGCGGTAGGGGTTCAGCCGGGTGCCGATCTCCTGCCGCTCGGCCAGGCTGTGGTAACTGATGCGCACGCACGATCGGGCGGCCATGGCGGCAAGCAATTGCAGGTAAACGTCGCCCTGCTGCTCCATGGGAGTCAGGGGCACGGTGCGGATCTCGACCGCGTGGGCCAGGCTGCTGACGTGCTCGCGGAGCCGGATGGGCAGGCTGCTCTCGATCTTGACCGCGGCGGAGCGGGCCGGGCCCAGAAAGGGCAGGCCCGAATCCTTGCCCAGCTCGTGGCACAGCAGCACCATGGCCAGGGCCTCTTCCGGCGTAAGGTGCAGCGGCGGCAGGCAGGCGCCGCCGGTAAGCCGATACTGCTGGCTGCCCTCGTCGAAGACCAGCGGCAAGCCCGACTGCCGCATGGCGTCCAGATCGCGGAAGATCGTGCGGCGGCTGACCCTGCACGCCCCGGCCAGTTCTTTAGTGTTGTATCCCCTGCCAGCCTGAAGCAGGCGGATCAGCGTCAGCAGGCGGTGCGATTGCGGGAGGCTCACCGGAGGGCTGCCCCTGGTTTGGTTTGGTTCTTGTCCATTGGCCGAGCTCCTGTGACGGACTTGCCGGCGTCTGGGCCGCAGGGGCGGCGGACGCCGGGGCCGGCAGCACCGGCGGCGAGCCTTCTTCGGCCGGCTTGCCCGGCGCGGCGGCCGGCGCCTCTTCGGCCGGCTTGCCCGGCGTGGCGGCCGGCGCCTCTTCGGCCGGCTTGCCCGGCGTGGCGGCCGGGAGCGGCTCTTCGGCCGGCTTGCCCGCCGCGGCGGCCGGAACCGAAGGCGTTTCCTCGGCGGCCAGCGAATCCCCGGCCCGCTGCACCAGCGCCCCGCGGCTCACGAGGCTGGGCAGGGTGATGCCGTAATTGATGTAGTGCGCCGCGTCGCGGGCGCGGGCCCGCCGCCGGGCGTCGAAGTAGGCCTTCCCCGGCCAGGGCCCCTCGGCCAAGTACACGCCATTGTACTCCAGCAGCGAGCCCTTGCGGAAGTGGACCTGCGAGATGGCCCGCACGTAGTTGACCAGCGCGCGGTAATAGGCGTTTTCGGCCTCGGCCCGCTGCTCCTCGGCCCCCAACAGCACGTCGATCGCGATCTTGCCGTTGTCGTAGGCGGCACGAATCGCCTCGACGTTCCGCTGGGCCGCCACGCGGCGGTTGAAGTTCGTCTGCGTTTCAACCAGATTGGCGTCCAGGTCGCGCAGGGCGTAAGCCACCTGGTGCGAGACTTCCAGTTCGGTGTCCTGGAGCTTGGCGCGCTCGCGGGCCAGGGCCAGTTCGGCGTTGCGGACCCCGGCCAATTGCTTGCGGAAGCCGATGGGAACCTGCATTTGCAGTTCCAGGTGCCAGTCCTGGAATTGGTTGGTGCCGAGGTTCTCGAAGGCCCCGGCGAAGTTCGTGCCGCCGTCGAAAGCGATCAGGTTCTGCCCCAATCCCTGCCAGGTATACTTTGCCACGGCGTCCAACCGCGGCAGGAGATAGTCCTTTGCGGCGATGAGTTCCATTTCCCGCTGCTTGACCCGCCACTTCTGCTCGCGGATTTCAACCGAGCGGCAGAGGGCCTCGGCGTGGGTCTGGGCCCACTCGAAAGTTACGCGGGCCGTGGTCGGCTCGTCGGCCGGGCGGATCAGCCGGCCATCGGTGGCGGCCAGGCCCATCATGTAGCGAAGCTTGCTCTCAATCTGGTACAGGCGGGCCAGGGCCTCCTCGGCGGCGGCGCGAAATTTGAAGTATTCCGCGCGGGCCTGCGATTCGGTGGCCTTTTCGCCGCCCACGGCCCCCACCGTGAACAGGGCGTAGGTCCGCTGCCAAATCTGCAACGCGGCGTCGCGCCCCGTGACGGCCGCGTCCAGGCTGCGGTAGGCGGCGTACAGCTCCCAGTAGGCGGTTTCCACGTCGACCAGCATGTTCCGCACGCCGGCCTCGAAGCTGGCCAGCGCGATGTCGGTATTGAGACGGGCCAGCACCACGCCCTGGTTGAAGCCGGGGATGGCGCCGGGGCCCGCAATCCGGTTGTAATCGACGCCGCCCCCCTGCAACAACGGCTGCCGGATCTGCACCTGGAAGTTCGTCGTCCAATCGGCCGGGAACAACCGCGCCGTGTTCTCAAGATCGTACACGGTGGTGTTGGCGACCGAAAGCTGGGCCCCCGTCGCGGTCGTCTTGCTCAGGCTGGTCTGGAACTGCGCCGTATCTTGCAGAAAGATCTGCGGAAAGAACTGCTGCAACGCGGCATCGCTGAAGGGATCGCGCGGATCGTGGTTCTTCTCCCAGAAAATGTCGGTGTTCCACTGCGCGTCGAACAGTGACAAGGCCGCCTCGACGCCGAACCGCGCGTCGGTCTCCGCAATGGCCGGGTCGTAGATCGTGTTCACCGGGCCGCCCGAGGTGAGCGCGGTCGGTGGGACGTCCTGCAAGGGCATGTTCGCACTGATCACCGAGCTCCCCAGCGACTTCATCACCTTTGTGTTCTGGAGAGCATAGCGGATCGCGTCTTCCAGCTTGAGATTCCAGATCTCCTTGGGCTGGGTGTTGCTGAGCGTGAAAGGGGCGATCGCCCCCTCCACCTCGCTGGGCGGCTGGTCCTTATCGTCCGGGTATTCGATCTTGGTGGCCAGCCCGACGTAATGCGAGAGATCGCCCTTTTCGCCCAGGTAGAAGGGCTGCTGCGGCTTGCAGCCAACCAGCACTGCGACTCCCAGGCAGAGAGCCACAGCGAAGCTGGAGGGGCGACAACGCATGGGGGCATTCCTCGGTTACCACCTGCCGCCGCGGGACGCACCCACGTGGTCCGCGGCCGCAAACCGGCCATCCCCCCAACCGATCGACGCCGGGCCGGAGGCGCAGGCTGTGCGCCGTCCTAAACCGGGTGATCGGCAAAGTTGATATCGGCAGTGCAGTCGCCAAACTTTTGCCGTTCTTTGTTATCAGAAATGTGACCCTGAAACGGCTAGATTGCGCAGTTTGCGCAGACGCCCGGAGGAGTCAGAAGTTAGGAGTCAGGAGTTAGGAGTTAGAAGCCGGCACAGTCGGCGGCGGAGGGCGCCGCACAGTTCGGCGCGGGTCTCCCGACCCCGCCGCAGCCCGACCGAAGGTCTCCGCGGATAAGGAGACCTTCGGTCGGCGGCGTGGCTCGGTCGGAAACCGGCCACAACACAGGAGGGAAGGGGAACGGCCATGAGACAGCCCTTCCAACTCCTAACTCCTAACTTCTAACTCCCCTTCGCAGGGGTGGCCCGGCTCCAGCCTACGATCAGCCAGCCATCGCGCGCGGAGACCTCGACCGGGACGAACTTGCCGGCGGCTGCCAGTTTCCCCTCGGGGGTAAACCCTTTGAACAGGATTTCCGGTGCGAAGATCTTGCCAAACTTCCGCTGCAAGGCCATCCACTCGGCCTGTTGGCCAGCGCCACGCGGCGAGCCAGGCCGCTTGCCGGGGGCGAAGAACTGCAGTTCGCCCTGCCGAACGGCTTTGAACCCCTGCTCGGTCTTGACGAACTTGTAGCTGGCCATGACATTCGTCGCCGAACGGCGGGTCCGCTCTCCGACCAGGTATTCCTGGCCCCGCAGGGTCACGGTCAGGCCGTTGTCGGCAAGTGAAACCGTGATCGGCTGTTCCTTGGGGAAGACGATTGTGAAGGGGTCCTGATTCTGGTCGGGTTTAAGCCGTTCGGGCACGGTACCCAGCAAGTCTTTGGCGGTCCGTTGGAGCATCTCATCGGACAGGCGCATGCCGGTCAGGACGGTGGCGGCCATGTTGTTGATACTGGATTCGTGGATGCGGAGCGAGATTTCGGCCGGGCCGGCCAGCGGTGGGGCGGCCGTTGGGGCGGCCAATTGGCCGGCCGCGGCTACCATGCCCGACACCCGGATCACCTCGGCAGTCGTACTGAAGGCGATTTGCCGGGGGAAGGCCCGCCGCTCGGACAACGGCTTGTGGACCTTGGTCTCGTAGTCTGCGTTGGCCCTGTCGAGCGTTGTGACCGCCTGGGCGTCGACCCGCTCGTTGAGCCGGCATTCGCCATGGCTGGCGGCGATGGCGTCGGCCTGGGGCTCCTGTTTCAATGCCTTGCGCCAGGCGATGCGCTCGATGAACTGCTTGCCGTTGGTGGCCCGAATGTCGGAGATGCAACTGCTGACCTGGACGCAGGCCACGGACGGGAGGGCGTGCAGGCCCTGGGAATCTATCCAGAATCGCTTGCAGGCCGAAAGCGTGCTGGTGCCCGAGCTTTGGATGCAGACCGGGCGGTGATAGCCCGTGTTCCGGCTGCAATTGACGGCCTGGAGCAGGACGTCGAAGGCGCCCAGTGCGGGGTCGGCTGCCAGGCGGGCGTTGCTATGGCCCACCGTATGGCCCACGCCGTGGATCGTCGTGCCCAAAATGCAGTCGTCGATCGGCGCGACTTCGTCTACGGGGCCGGCGACCCCCAGGTCCACGATCTGCCCGTTGACTTCGAACTGAAAGTTCGACGCGGTAAACAAGGCGCGAACCTCGGCGACCAACTCGGGCGCCTGCCGACGGGTTTCCAGCCAGGCCAAGTCCTCGGCGATCCTCTGGGTGGCTTCGGTCGTCGGTGAGGCGGCCCAGGCCTCCAGTTGTGCGGCCAGCCCGTCCAGACACTGTTCGTACTGTGGCTTGACAGCGGCGTTGTCCACGGCCCAAACCACCCACAAGTACTGCCGCAGCGGATCTCGCACGTCGGCGAACCATTTCAGCTCCAGGCCGTCGTAGCCGGCGGCAAGCTTGCCATAGGTGGCGTTCAGGACTGCCAAGTCGGGTTTCGGTTGGCTCAATTGGCTACAGAATTCGTCCCATCGGATGTACGACTTCCAATCGTCGCCGGTCTTTCCGGCAGCGGCCAGGCGGCGATCGAGGTCGGCGGCGGCGGTCGAGACCCGGGCCAGGGCGCCCTTGACGTCGTCGGGGGTCAAGGGTCGGAACTGGCCCTTGGCCGCCCGGGCCAGGGTTGCCAGCCGCTTGGCCAGCGGCTGGGCGGAATCTTGGCCAACGACGTAACTGCTTGATAGCACTCCAGTTGCAATAACTAGAATCGCGCTGCCGCGGAAAATCCAACGCAATGACATTCACATACTCCTTCTGCACGTCGGACGAGTCCCGTCCTGGATGACTCAGCGAAAGGGATTCAATCCTCGAAAACCATGACGCTGCGACGCCGGCTGCGTCCCCCGCTGAGACATAATCGGCCGGCATCCACCGAAAAGGTTGATTTCACTAACCTAACAATTTTGTGTATTCGTCACAATCCAACTTTTCAGCGATTGCGCGCCAGCGCATCGGGTGCCACGGGTAGCTTGCCCAGTGCGTGCTGTCGGCACTGCTGGACAAGCCAGCAGTGACACCCAATTCCGGCACGTAAACGGGAAACTCGGATTCCGCCCCGCGTGGCCGAGATTTCACGTCCCCGAGACCGTCCCATTCGGTTCGGTCCATGCACGGCCTGCGAATTTCCTCGGCCACCCCTGGAACACCCGGGCGTTTCGTGCGATGATCGAAGGCCGTGCCCGGATGATTTTCGACAGTGGCAGTATCCCGGCCCATCAATTCCCAATGCGACCCGTGGACGACATGAAGATATTTAGCGGGCGGGCCCACCCGGAACTGGCCCAGAAAGTGTGCGATTACCTGGGGTTGCCGCTGGGCCGGGCCGTGATGGGCAACTTCCCCGACGGCGAGATCGCCTGCAAGATCGACGAAGACGTCCGCGGCCGCGACGTCTTCATCCTGCAGCCCACCTGCCCCCCCGTCAACGACAACCTGATGGAACTGTTGATCATGATCGACAGTTTCCTGCGGGCCAGCGCGCAGCGGATCACGGCGGTGATCCCATATTTCGGCTACGCGCGGCAGGACCGCAAGGACGAGGGCCGGGTGCCCATCACCGCCAAGCTGGTGGCCAACATGATCATGCGCGCCGGCGCCAATCGGGTGCTGGCTATGGACCTGCACGCCGCCCAGATCCAGGGCTTTTTCGACATCCCCACCGACCACCTGTTCGCCGCCCCGGTCATCGACGAGCACATCAAGGGCCTGAGCTTCAGCGAAGAAGACCTGGTGGTCGTAAGTCCGGACGAGGGGAGCATCAAGCGGGCCTTGGCCCACATGGTCCGCTTGGGCGGGCACCTGGCCATCATCGACAAGCGCCGCAGCAGCGCCGAGCGGACGCGGCAGGCCCACGTCATCGGCAGCCCGGTCAAGGGAAAGGTGGCCCTGATTTTCGACGACATGATCAGCACCGGCAGCTCGATTTGCGGGGCGGCGGAAGTGATGCGTAACGCCGGGGCCCGGCTGGTCTACCTGGCCGCCACCCACGGCCTGCTGGTAGGCGGGGCGGTGGAGCGGCTCCAGGCGACCCCCATCGACGGCCTGATCCTGACGGACACCATTCCCATGCCCCCCGATAATGGAATCCCAAACACGACGGTCTTGAGCGTTGCGCCGCTATTGGGCGAAGCCATCAAGCGGATCCATCGCAACGAGTCGGTGAGCCGGCTGTTTGTGTGATGGAGATTGGGGATGTTGGGGATTCTGGGGATTTGGGGATTCTAGTGTTCTGTCAACAGTGGTTTGATTGATGGGTGGCACGCCCTGAAAGGGCGTGGTGAGCCGCCCAGCCACGCCCTTTCAGGGCGTGCCATCCATCAATCGAAAAGTGACGGAGCACTAGCGGCCATCCTGCCATTCCATCGAATGGTTAGCGACCACTCTAGGGTTGTACTTCCTAAATCCCTAAATCCCTAAATCCCAGACACCAAGGGTCGGCCTCGAGAAAAATCTTGCCCGGGGTGGCCTTGAAATTCCCGCCGGATCGGGCAAAATGAGTTGTTTGCCCTTGCGCGATCCGAAGTACCGAGGAAGGTTATGGCGGAAGAGCTTGTGACCGTTGCCCGCACCCGCGGTGGAAAACACGTCGCCCGGCGGCTGCGCCGCGCGGGCCAGATCCCGGCGGTGCTTTACGGGCACGGTCAGGAGAACCTGTGCCTGGCCGTGCCGACCGAGAGTTTGGAGGCCCTGCTGCGGCACGGCGGCCGGCTGGTAACGCTCACCGGCGCCGTTCACGAATCGGCGTTCATTCGCGAGTTACAGTGGGATACCTATGGGGCGAGCGTCCTGCACGTCGATTTCACCCGCATCTCGGCGCACGAGCTGGTCAAGGTGCAGTTGGCGGTCGAGCTGCGGGGCGAGTGCCCCGGCGTGAAGGAGGGCGGCGTAGTCGAGCAGTTGATCCACCAGGTGCAGATCGAGTGTCCGGCCGGCTCGATCCCCGAAAAGATGTTCGTCAGCGTCAACCATTTGCAGCTCAACGAATCGATCAAGCTGGGGAGCCTGGAGCTGCCCGAGAAATCGCGGGTCTTCGGCGAGCCGGAGACGATCGTCGTGCAGTGCGTGGTCCCGGTCGAGAAACCCGAGCTCGAGGCCGAGGAGGCGGCGGCCGGCGAGCCGGAGGTGATCGGCGCCAAGAAGGAAGAAGAAGGGGAGGAAGAATAACAGTGCCGCCAGCGGCCGCCGGGACAGGTTGCCGGGCATGGAAAAAGGGTGCCGGGCATGAAACTTGTCGTCGGGTTGGGCAATCCGGGACGCAAGTATCAGGGCACGCGGCACAACATCGGTTATATCGCGGCCGGCGAGTTGGCCCGGAAGTTCGGCACCGGCCGCGCGCGAATGCGGTTTGCGGGTGAGACGGTGGAAGCAGACCTGGAAGGGCAAAAGGCACTGCTCCTGACGCCGACGACCTTTATGAACCGCAGCGGAGCGAGCGTGCTGGCCGCGAGGGACTTTTTCAAAATCCCCCACGAGGATATCCTGGTTGTTTGCGACGATTTGAACCTGCCTCTGGCGAAGCTCCGCGTGCGTGCGGAAGGCTCTGCGGGCGGGCAGAAAGGATTGGAAGACATTATCCGGCGGCTGGGCACGGATGAGCTCGCCCGGCTGCGGATCGGCATCGGCGGGGCCCCGGAGGGCCGCGAGTGGGCCGATTACGTGCTCAGCAAGTTTCGCCAGGACGAAATCCCGCTCATGGAGCAGGCGGTGGCCCGGGCCGCGGAGGCCGTGCTCCTGTGGGCCCGCGAAGGCGTCCAGGCGTGCATGAACCAATATAATGGCTAACCAAAATAACGGCTAAGAGGAGTACCAGCGTTGGCCCGAAACGTATACGAAGGAATGTTCATCCTGGACTCGAACCGCTACGGCCGTGATCCGGAGGGGATCTCAGGCCAGGCGACGGCGACGATCGAGAAGCTCGGCGGCGAGATCCTGGTCAGCCGCCTGTGGGAGGAGCGCCGCTTGGCCTACCCCATCAAGGGCCATCGCAAGGGAACTTATTGGCTTACGTACTTCCGCCTGGAGAGCGGCCAGTTGGCCACGCTTCGGCGGCAGTGCGAGATAAACGAGAACCTGGTGCGGTTCCTGTTCCTGAAGATCGAGCCGCGGATCGTGGATGCCCTGGTAGCGCATGCCCAGTCGGCCCCGCTGCCCACGGTCGCGCCGGCCGAGGAGGCCGCCCCGGCGGCGGTCCAGCCCGCCGCCGGCACCGTGCTCGATGACGTGGAAATTCCCGAAGAGCTTGATATTGACGAATAGGCCAACGAGGAGTCAGCCGTCATGGCCAGTTATAACCGCGTGATCCTGGTGGGGAACCTGACCCGCGACCCCGAGCTCCGCTACGTGGCCAGCGGCATGGCCGTGACGGACCTGGGCCTGGCCGTTAATGATCGCCGCAAGACGGCCACCGGGGAGTGGGTCGACGAAACGACCTTCGTCGACGTGACCCTCTGGGGCCGGACGGCCGAAACGGCCGGCGAGTACCTGACCAAGGGCTCGCCGGTGCTGATCGAGGGCCGTTTGAAGCTCGACACCTGGGAGACCAGCGACGGCCAGAAGCGGTCGAAGCTGAAGGTCGTTTGCGACCGAATGCAGATGCTCGGCGGCCGCGGCGGGCAGGGCGCCGCCGGCGGCGGCGGTCCGCCCGCCGAGCGGACCGCGGCCCCGCGCGCCGCCGCCCAGCCCCAATCTGCGCCGCCGGACGAGGGCTTCGAGCCGCCCCACGGCGAGCCCGCCGGCGGCGGCGGCGACGACATTCCCTTTTAGGAACACCAACCGATGCCGAACACAACGAGCCGTAAACACCGCAGCAAGCGACTGCCCAAGGCCGCCAGCGGCGGGATCGAGCTGCTGCTGGTCCAGGCCGTCGAACATCTGGGCAAGCAGGGCGACGTAGTCACGGTCAAGCCGGGCTTCGCCTTGAATTATCTGCTGCCGCAAGGCCTGGCGACCGTGGCCAGCGCGCACCATAAGCGGATGGTCGATAAGCACCGGGCGCAGTTGGAGCAGATCGAGAAGGCCCGCCTGGCCGGTCTGCGGGCCATGGCCGACGAGCTCGGCCGGCAGAGCGTCACCATCGAGGCCAACGCCAACGACGAAGGCCACCTGTACGGCTCCGTCGGTGCGCCCGATATCGTGGCCGCCCTGAAGCGCAGCAAGGTGACCATCACCCAGGACCAGGTCCGCCTGAAGGGGCCGCTCAAGGAGCTCGGCCTGTACACGGTCAAGATCCACCTGACCCAGGACATCGAGACCGAGGTCAAGGTGTGGGTTGTCCCCTCCGTGACCGCCGACGAGCCGGGCGCCACGCCATAGCGCTCTGTCAACTATCCTCAAACGATGCCGAGTTTCTTCTGGATTTCTTCCAGCGGCACGCCCTTGGTCTCGGGCATGATCCACACGACCCACAGCAGTTGCAGAACCATCATCGCGCCGTAGAAGGCGAAGGCATGCCCGCCGGAGCTGGCCGCAATGATTGGAAACGTCCAGGAAATCGCGGCGTCCATGAACCAATGCGTGAAGCTGCCCAGGGCCTGCCCCCGGGCGCGGACGCGATTGGGAAAGATCTCGCTGATGAAGACCCAGATGACCGTGCCCTGGCCAAAGGCGTGCGACACGACGAAGACTACCAAGCTTGCCAAGACGACGATGCCGCCGGTTCCCGCCGCCGAAGCTACACCCGCGGGGATCTGCGTGCCGGAGTCGATGGCTTTCATTACGGCGGTAAATGCGCCGCCATAGGCGTAAAATGCGCAGGCGGTGCTGCCCAAACTGAGAATGTAGCCGATCGATCCGGCCAACATCAGCTTGCGGCGGCCGAAACGGTCGATCAGCGCAAGGCCCAGCATGGTGAAGACGAGATTCACGATACCCAGCACGATCGGCAAGAGCATGGCCTCGCGTGCCCCGGCCCCCGCCATGCGAAAGATGGCCGGGGCGTAGTACCACAGCGCGTTGACGCCGGAAAGCTGGTTGAACATAGCGATCGCCACCGCCAGGAGGATCGGCTTGCGGTACTGCCGGCGGAAGAACGGCTCTTCGACACGATGGTGCTCCAAGGCCAGCGACGTGCGGATGGCCTCGACTTCCTCTTCGACGTGCCCCGTGTCGCTGCCCAGGCTGCCGAATATGCGGCGCGCCTCGTCGATTCGTCCTTTGGCCACGAGCCAGCGCGGAGACTCGGGGATGAAGAGCAAGAGGACGAAGAAAATCGCGGCAGGGACGGCCACCACGCCGAGCATCCACCGCCAGTCGTTTGCGCCGAGATTCGCCTGCGAGATCAGGTAATTGGAGAGGAAGGCCAGCAGGCAGCCCAGCACAATGTTGAACTGCTGGACTGCGACCAGGCGGCCCCGCAATCGGGCCGGCGCTATCTCGGCGATGTACATGGGCGACACCACCGAGGCCCCGCCGATCCCAAGACCGCCCACGAAGCGGAAGAACAACAACGAGTACCAGTTCCAGGGCAAGGCACACCCCAGCGCCGAGACGAAGTACAGCACCGCGATGGCGCCGAGCACGGCCCGGCGTCCGAAGGCGTCCGACGGGCGACCGGCGGCCACCGAGCCGACGATGGTGCCGATCAGTGCGGAAGCCACCGTGAATCCCAACCAGAAATCGCCCAGGCCAAAAACGCTCCTCAGGGCGTCGGTCGTGCCGGAGATGACGATCGTATCAAAGCCGAACAACAGGCCGCCCAGGGCCGCCACCAGCGCACTGCCGACGAGATAAGCGTTGCTCTTCATGATCCACCTGCCGTAAAGGGCCATGGCATTCTTCCCAATGGCGGTTCTTATGATAACATGATTGGGAGGAACTCGATATGCTCGAACGCCTGACGCGATTGCAGTTCGGGGCGGTGTTGTGCGTCGTGGGGCTAAGCGGCCCGGCTAGCGCCGCTTCTCCCTTCGACGACGCTTGGGCCGTTTGGCACATGGGGGCGGCCAAAGACCCGGCCGGCAAGAGCGGGCCACTCGCCATAGCGGGTAACGTGAAGCTGGGCGTGGAACTCGCCGGCGCCGAGCGTGAGGCGGCGGTGCGCCGCGGCGGCGACGGCTGCGTGGCCCACAACGTTCGCATCACGCTGCGAGTGGTTCCGCACCCCGGCGCCCGGTGCTTTGGGCTATGCCTCCGCGGCAAGGGCGAGTACGAGAGCGGCTGCGAGTTGCGATTCGATCCGCCGCGGCAACGGGCGCAGTACGGAGTCCCACACGATCACGGGCCAGCCAAGGAGGCGACCGGCCGCACTGCCTTGGGCCGGGACTATACAATCGAGAACGTCGAGCGGCTGGATCGGCCGTTTACGCTGGAAATCATCGTCACCGGCGACCTCATCGACACGTGTATCGATGGACGGCGGACGATGATCACCCGCCGCGATCCGGAGCCGGACGGCGGCCGGCTGTTCTTCTTTGCCCGCGCGGGCCAGGTGACGTTCGAGTCGGTCGAGGTCCGCCCGCTTCAGGACGCGGCGCGGCCGGGTGGCACTGGCGCCCCGCCAGTGTTGGTGCCGGCACTGGCGAGCCAGTGGCACCCAAATTCCACGCCCTTCGCTGCGCTCAGGGACGTGCCACCCTCGTTGAAAGATTTGCAAGTAATTCTGGCGCGGCGCCTTAGTTCGGCGCGCAAGTCCGGCGCAGCCGCGCGTTGGCTTGACTTTCGCGGGCCGCTCATTCAGACTTATGGCATCGCCGTTGGGCTGAGTCCGGCGTGGACCGCACCTTGAACGGCTACTCGATGTCTTGCACTCGGAGGATCTAACGATGTGCTGCCGCAAGCTTTCTTTGGGCGTTTTCTGGGCCGCGTTGGGCGTGTTCGGTTGCCTGGCCGCCGGACTGGCGGCCGAAACGGCCCCGGCCGGCAAGATCAAGGTCTTGTACGAGTTCAACGGCGGCCACGACGGAAAAGCGTTCATTGCGCTCGTGGGCAAGGTGCTGGAGGGCACCGGCGACTTTACACTCGCGACCGCCCGAGGCGCCGACGACCTGAAGGCCGAGAACATCGGCAAGCATGACCTGGTGCTGTTTTACGGCTCCGGCGGCACGATCAGCGACCCGAAACAGGAACAGGGCCTGTGGAATTTCGTCCACCGGGGAGGCGGCATCGTGGGCGTCCACGCCACCGACGCCAACAAGAATTCGGACGTATATTGGGAGCTGCTGGGCGGACGGTTCATCGGGCACGGCAGCGGCACGTACAGCGTCCACGTCTACGACCAGGAGCATCCGATCACGGCCGGCCTCGGCGACTTCGACATCTCCGACGAGACCTACGCCCACCTGTACCACAAGAACGCCTGCATGCGCTGCCTGGTCCGCATGGACCGCGGCAACGAGCGGCAGAGCATGGCCTGGGTGCAACAGTTCGGCAAAGGCCGCGTGTTCACCACCGGCTTCGGCGACAACCGCGGCGCGTGGGGCAATCCGCAGTTCCAGCGCCTGGTGGTACGGGCCATGTACTGGACCGCCGGCCGCACACCAAAGGACCCGCCCGCCGGGCCGCTTGGAAATGGCCCGGCCAACAAGTAGGTCATGCCCTCGACATCCTCCAGGCCCATGCGGTAGAATCGTGAAATCCCGAACTCGTAGCGTTCTTGGTACCTGAAACCAAGGATGGAGGCCATGCCAGCGGGGCTATTCAGTGTGGCGGAGGGCGATGGGCATGGCCGGAGGGGCCGAATCGCCGCGGGAGTTCGGCGTGTCCTTCTTTGGGCCGGCCTCATCGCCGTAGCGATATTCTCCGTCTGGGGCTTTCCAGACGGATCAGGCTTTCCACTGCTGCTGACCGCTGCGGTCGTGGCAGGCATGCTCCTGAGCCGTCGGGCTGCGCTGGTGTGGTGGGCAGCGATTATGGCAACGGTCTTCGCCGGAACCGCGCTCTACGGCCCGCAAGTCCTCCGCGTCGCCGGGCCTCCGTCTGCGGGGGGCCAGTGGTGGTTGCCGTGGGCCGGCAGCCTCGCGGCTTTGGCCTTGACGGCCTATCTGGCGGGCATTGGCAGCGGCACTGCCCGGCAGACGGCGGCCGAAGAGGCGTTGCGGCAAGAGCAGGTCTTTACGAAAGCCGTGCTGGACAGCGTTCCGGGGATCCCCTACCTCTTTGACGCCGAAGGCCGTCTCGCTGGCTGGAACAAGAAACAGGAGGAGATGACGGGCTACCCCGCGGAAGAGTTGGCGCACATGCACATTACCGACTGGTTTCGCGGAGAAGAAGTGGGGTTCATTGCGGCGAGAATGGCAAGAGTGCTCGCCGAGGGCTACGCGGATGCGGAAGCCACGCTGGTCACCAAGGACGGCACGGGGATTCCGTTCTACTTCACGGGAGTGCGGCTGGTCCTCGACGGCAAGCCGTACATCGCGGGAATGGGGATTGACATCAGCGCGCGGAAGGCGGCCGAGGAGGCCATCCGACAGAGCGAGATGCTGTACCGGACGCTTTTCGAGAGCGCCAACGATGCCATCTTCATTCTCAAGCAGGACGTGTTCAGCGACTGCAACCCCATGGCGACGCGCATCTTCGGCTACCCGCGCGAGGAGCTGATCGGGCATCCCCCGGCCAGGTTCAGCCCCGCGCGGCAGCCCGACGGCCGCGATTCCGGCGAAGTGGCCCTGGAGAAGATTCACGCGGCACTGGAGGGCGAGCCGCAGGTCTTCGCTTGGACGCACCAACGTGCGGACGGCTCGCTGGTGCTCGCGGAGATTTCGCTGAATCGAATGCAAGCTTACTCCGAGCCGACGCTCCTGGCTATCGTGCGCGACGTCACGGAGCGGAAAAAGGCCGACGAGTCGCTCCGCGAGCTCTCCCAGGCGGTCGAGCAAAGCCCCGTCAACGTGATCATCACCGACACGGACGGCAACATCGAGTATGTGAACCGGAGATTCATGCAAGTTACGGGCTATACGGCGGCAGAAGTACTGGGGAAGAACCCGCGCATCCTTAAATCCGGGCACACCTCGGAGGAAGAATACCGGTCTCTCTGGCAGACGATCACGGCGGGGGGCGAATGGTCGGGGGAATTCTTGAACAAGGCGAAGGACGGATCACTGTTCTGGGAACGGGCACTAATCACTTCCGTCAAGAATGAGGCCGGCCAGATCTCCCACTTTCTTGCCGTGAAGGAAGACATTACCGAGCGCAAACAGGCCGAAGAGGCCTTGCACCAAATGCACTTGCAATTGACCCATGTAGCTCGGCTTTCGACCCTGGGCGAGATGGCGGCGGAACTGGCTCACGAGCTGAATCACCCGCTGTACGCAATCCTCAACTACGCGAAAGCCGTGCGGAACGTTCTGGCCGAAGAAGGTCCGCCCGATCTGGAAAGCGTTCGCGAATGGAACGAGGAAATCGCCGACATTGCCCGCTCGGCCGCCGAAGTTGTGAAACGCTTGCGGTCCTTTGCGCGGCGCGGCGAATCGCCGCGCACCGCATGCCGCATCGAGGAGGTGGTCGACGAAGCCTTGGGGCTCGTTGCCGTCGAGACGCGGAGAGCCCAGGTGACCGTGGAGACGTTGTTCTCCCCTGCTGTGCCTCCGATTCAAGCGGACCGCGTGCAAATTCAGCAGATCTTCGTGAATCTCCTGAATAACGCGATGGAGGCCATGCAGACCGTGCCCGCAGACTCGCGGCGGATTACGATTCAGACGTCGCTCGGCGATGCGGCTGTCGAGGTTGTCGTATCCGATTGCGGCGTCGGCCTGCCGCCCGGGAGCGAGACAAAGATCTTCGAGCCCTACGTGACCACCAAGCCGCAAGGTTTGGGCATGGGGCTGAGCATTGTTCGCACGATCGTCGAGGCCCACGGGGGACGGCTGTGGGCTACATCCAGTGCCGAGGGAGGTGCGGCCTTTCACTTCACTCTGCGCCTCGAGGACGGAGGCCGTCCCAATGGCGTTTGAGCCTACGGTTTTCGTTGTGGACGACGACGAGCGGGCCCGCAAGTCGGTCTGTGCGCTGGTTCGTTCGCTGGGGCTGCGGGCTGAAGCGTTTTCCTCGGGGGAGGAGTTTCTGGCCCGGCACACCCGAGGGTGCCCCGGCTGCCTCGTCACCGACATCCGCATGATCGGCATGAGCGGGCTGGATCTGCAAGACCGGCTGGCCGAGCAAGGCATCCGGCTGCCGGTGATCGTGCTAACTGCGTACCCCCGGACACGTTCGACGGTCCGCGCCATCAAGGCCGGGGCCGTGACCCTTCTGGAGAAGCCGTACGATGAAGAGGAGCTTTGGGACGCCGTTCGCAAGGCCCTGGCCCAGGACGCGGCCGGCCGTGCCGAGGCCCAGCGCCGCCGCGAAATTCGGGAGCGCGCCGCCCTCCTAACGCCCATCGAGCGGACTGTCATGAACCTGATCGTGCAAGGCAAGCCCAACAAGATCATCGCCAAACAGTTGAACATGAGCACGCGGACCGTCGAAAGCCGCCGGCATGAGGTCTTTGCCAAGATGCTGGTCGAATCTGTTGCCGAACTCGTTCGCCTGGTCATCGAAGGCGAACTACTTGCCTAGGGCCCGCGAAAGAACAAGTTTGACAATTGGGTGGCACGCCCTGAGGAATGAAGGGCGTGGACGGCCCGCGAACCACGCCCTTCGCTCGGCTCAGGGACGTGCCACCCTTGGACAATTGTAAAGGTTTTTCTTTCGCGGGCCGTTAGCCCACGTTCTTTGCGGGGCATTCTTTCCTGCTCCGCCAGGCCCTTGCGGCCACCTGCAAGTCCGTACTCCCTCCTGGAAGCCGGCCCGCCTTGCGGGGACCCGCAAGAACGTGCGCCAATTGCTACTCCACGGCGTGTCGCCTTCGTCTACCATGGATGTAGACCTGGAGGCGCAGGAGACGGAGGGCGAACATGAAGACATGCCAAGGCACCCTGTTCGTTGTCGACGATGATCCCAAGTCACGCAAGGCCGTGTCGGCGCTGGCGTCGTCCATGAAGATGAAGTGCGAGACGTTCGCCTCCGCCGAAGAGTTTCTCGATCGCTATGATCCTTCGCTGACGGGCTGCGCGCTGGTCGATTTCCGCCTGGGGGGCATGGACGGTCTGCAACTGCAGGATCGCCTTCGCGCCTTGGGCAGCGCGCTTTGCGTGGTGCTGATCAGCGCTTATGCCAATGCGCCCCTGGCCACGGGCGCCATGAAGAACGGCGCCGTGGCCCTTATCGAAAAGCCTTACAAGAACGATGATCTGGCCGACGCGGTCCGCAAAGCGATGGACCGCAGCGCACGCGCTCGGCAGTCGACCTCGATGTCTGGCGTTACCGGTTCTCCAGGGAACCCCTCGACCGGTGCGCGTGATGGGCCACATTAGGGATAAGTTTGGAAATGGGCAAGCAGCAACGGAGCAGGGACATGAAATCTTTTCAAGGCCATTTTCTGGTAGCGGCTCTGCATCAAAGCGATCCCAATTTCGTTAGGGTGGTCATGCTCGTGGTGGGACACACCCAGCGGGCGGCTTTCGGTGTCATCGTGAATGACGCCACCGAACAGCGCAGCCGCCTTCAGCAACGCAACTCCAGGCGGCGCCCCCCCGGAAGGCCAAGGCTCTACTTCGGCGGTCCAGTGACCGGACCATTGATGGCCGTCCACACGAAGGCATCCTTGGGTGAGCGGCGACTCCTGCCGGGGGTGTTCTTCTCTGCCAAAGAGAAAAACGTGCTCTCGCTCATGCGGCAGACGGAGCACCCGTGCAAGGTCTTCACCGGCTATGCCGGTTGGGGGCCGGGGCAATTGGATTACGAGGTCGAGCAGGGCATCTGGCGGGTTGTGCCGGCTACGCCCGGGCTGGTCTTTTCTGATACCGGCGATCTCTGGGAGCAGCTTTCGAGACAGGCTTCCCGGCTGCAACTGCTGACCATGTTCAACATCAAGCATATTCCGGCAGACCCGCTACTGAACTGAGAGAGTGAAGGCGCTTTGTTATCATGCATAGCGCACCCGCCGCAAGAGCGGGAAGGAAAGCACCACAACCATGACACAATGCATCTCCGACGGCCATCGCGGGAATCGCACGCGCACCGCCAAGCTCCCGCGCGGCGCAAGAGAGAAAGGTCCCTGGTCGGCATGGCAGGATGAAGACCTGCTGGTCGAATACACGCGGAAGGGGACTGGGGAGGCATTCGAGGAACTCGTCCACCGCTACCAGCGGCAGTTGTACACCCACCTGCGCAGATATTTAGGCGACAGCGGCCTGGTTGAGGACGCCTTTCAGGCCACCTTTCTGACGGTTCATCTCCGTCGCGGCGAGTTCGATCCGCGCCGGCGGTTCCAGCCATGGGTTTACCGTATAGCCACGACACGGGCGATCGACCTGTTCCGGCGAAACCGTAGACACGGCGGGGGAAGTTTTGATGCCTGGCGGCGAGGCCACGGCCCGAGCGCGGAAAGGCGGCCTTTGGAGGACTTGCCGGACGCGCGGGCCGTGCCCCCCTTGGAGCAGTTGGAAACGACCGAGAACCGCCAAAGGCTCAGGCGGCTGGTCGATTCGCTCTCGGCACGCCTGCGGGACGTGCTCGTCCTGATCATGTATCGCGGTCTTGCATACCAGGAGGCCGCCGACACGCTGGGAATTCCGCTGGGCACGGTCAAGAGCCGCTTGCACGAAGCGCTGCTCCGCCTGCGGAAAACCCCGCTTGTCGCGGCCTGAGCCTCCTTTTCCAAGAGGTGGCTGCCACACACGATCACAAGCGTCGGAACAGTAGGGTGGGTCGAGCGGAGCGAGCCCCACCATCAGTTCTTCGCGGAATTTGGTGGGACTGCGCTCGGGCTTGTCCCAGCCTACAGGTCCTTCCGCAACGGGCACTACTGCTTGTGCCGTTAACGGTTACGTTCTCAACGGCCGGTCATCGTCGCCCGGAGGACATGGGAAACTTGGCGGGTCACCCGTATCGCCACGGCCAGGATCACAAGCGCGAGCAGTAGCCCGCCGCCAAGCCCAATCACTGCCCCGAGCCAAAGCCCTTCGGCTGCCGCGGTGCGGTTCAGGTAGAACGCCTGGGCTGCCATGCCACAGGCCGCGGCCATTAGGCTGATTCCGGGAAAGAACTGCCAGAAAGGGCTTTTCATACGGCGGGGCAGCCGCTTGAGGAAAGTGCCCGGAAAACGCTTGCGGCTGATGAATCGTTTGAGGCAGGCGGCGGCGAGGCCGCCCGCCAGGGCGCCGATGAAGGCCACGGCCAGGGCTGCGAAAAAAGCCGTCAGCATAACGCCGTGAACCAGCCCCATCGTAACGTCCACGACCTCAATCAAGCGGGGCCGGCTGCGCCCCGTCTGTCGCCGGGCAGCTCTTAGGCTAACAACCGCGCCGAGGGCGCCTCCCACACAGGCGGTGATGCAAGCGGCCCACCTGGCCCAAGGCATGGCTATGACCGCCGCGCCCAGGACTGCCCCATAGGATGCGACGAAAGCCGCGAACCCCAGCAGGAAAATCGCCAGATCGCGCCCAGCTCTCCCTTCCAGATTGTGCGAATACCCCTCGGCCTCTGCAAATTCTTCGTCGTCCTGAGTTTCGTCCGCGTCTAACTCCTCGTCCTCGTCGAACTCGTCGGATTCATCGTCCTCGTCGTCGCATTCCTCCTCGTCGTCGAGGTCGTCCAAACACTCCTGCAACTCGCCGTGGAACCAGGCGGCGTAGTCAGCGATGAGCTGGCGATTGGCGTCGGAGCGTGTCGGCTGCAGATCCTTCAGGGGCACGCACTGTTCTCCGCCGCCACACAGCACCTGGCACAAGATGCCTTCGTCAGGGTAGTCCTGGTCTCGAATACCCTGCTTGACCCGGATTCGGTCGCCAACGGCGAACTTGGGCGGGGGCGGGGGGGACCGCTTCGGCTTGCGCCTCCTTTTCCGCTTCGACATGACGGGAGCCCTCCATGACCAGCCCGATTTTATACTTCGAGCGGCCAGAAATGATGCGACCCCTTCCCGATTGTTACGGTTTGCATCATTTCAAACCGCACAGAGTATATAACAATCGGGCCGCCACGAAAAGCTGAGTTTAGCGGCGTGTGCGGCCATATTTTATGGCACCGCTAATTCCTTGCGGGATACGGGGTTGTCCAGTAAGTTTGCCACATGCGGCTGTCGTCCAGGCACGCGAGGGCCATCATCGCTTCGGCGTTGTCAC
>JBEKTY010000137.1:0-26309 GCA_049515555.1 Thermoguttaceae bacterium | reverse complement strand
ATTACCTATCGCTGGGAGGCGGAGCCCATGGGCCGGGACTTCGAGACCTTCGTGCATTTCGTCGGGCCGGGCGGCAAGATGATGTTCCAAAGCGACCATATTTCCCCGGCGCCCACCTCCATCTGGTCCGGCCGCATCGAGTACAGTCGCAAAGTCCTGGTGCCGATCGACATTCCTGACGGCAACTACCGGATCATACTGGGCCTTTACGACCGCCGGGCCGCCGGGCGTGGCTGGGACCGCCCGCTGCTGAAGACCGGCGACGGCGTGACGATTGACAAAGGGCGGGGCGCGGAGAGCGCGAACAGCTACCAGATCGGCGTGCTCAAGGTCGATTCGACGGCCCCCCTGCCGAAGCTGCCCGCTGCCACGCTGAAGCTCGACGGCTACGCCATGACTTTCGACGACGAGTTCAACGACCTGAGCGTTTCCGCCACCGGGCCGGGCACGCGCTGGTTCACCGGCACCAAGGAGAACTTTGGCGACGCCCGCTTTGTCGAGCAGAAGGACGGGTTTCCCTTCACGGTCGACAAGGGCATCCTGCGCATCGAGGCGGCGAAGAAGAACGGCGTGTGGTGCGCGGGGATTCTGGCCTCGGCGGACCCCAAGGGACAGGGCTTTTCCCAGAAGTTCGGCTACTTCGAGATGCGCGCCAAGTTCCCCAAGAGCCGCGGCATGTGGCCCGCCTTCTGGCTGCTGGGCCAGCCGTCGCTAACGGACAAGAAGCGGGCCAACATCGAGATCGACGTGGTGGAGCACTACGGCGTGCTGCCCAATGCGGTGCAGAGCACGATGCACGTCTGGCACCCGGACGGCAGGCACTGGGCGCAAGGCAACGAGTTCTTCGACGCGCCGGGGTTGACCGACGACTTCCACACCTACGGCGTCATGGTTGACGAGGCCCACGTCACCTGGTACTTCGATCGTATCGAGATCGGGAAGCAGAAGACGCCGGAGGAGGGCAAAGTCCCGCTGTACATGCTGGTGAACCTGGCCATGGGCGGCGGCTGGCCGATCGACAAGGCCCTGAGCCCCTCGTACATGTACGTGGACTACGTGCGGGCCTATGCCAAGCGGCGCTGAGGCGGCTGCTTCGCCGTTGAATCACGACAGGGATGATCGCCCGGTTCCATTGCCGAAGGCCGGCTGCATCCTCGGCTTCACGTCCGGGAATCAACCAGGGGTCCACGAGTTCACGTCCCTGGAGCCCAAATCCGTCTTCGAGAAACAACAGTTCTGGCCCATTTTCTGACCAGCAACTGCTGCGCGGTTTCTGGGGCCTTCTCCCCCTGGTCCCGCCACTCCTATCCCTTCGTACTGTTGCCCCTCACTCTATTACACAACCGCGCTGCTTTGCGCGCAACGCCGCGTGCTGCGTTCTCAATTCTAAATGACAGCCTTGATCTTATGTGTACCACGCGGTCCGATAGGAACAGGCCTGGAGCGACAAGATTGTTGCCCGAAAGCGTATCCGATGGAAGGAAGGCATGAAGGTAGTAAACCGTTTCATACCGCGTCCATCTGGTATCCCAACAGAAAATCCCAATTACAATACTGATAGTCTTGGTGCCGTGCTGGTCCGGCGCGCCGGTGTTCCAATTAAGAACCACCTCTCCGGGTATTTTCACAGTCTCGTTAGGGGCAAGGGTTGGTATGTCGTCGCACTGGGTAGAGAACTCCCACGGGCGTTGCGAGCTACGCTTGCCTTGCTTAAACCATTCGTCCGCATTCCTCATATAGACCCTAATCGCCACGCCACGCCCGACGTTCCGAATTGCCTTGAAGGATACAACCTCATAATGCGGCTCTTGTCTTCTTCCCCAATCCATCAGTACCAATTCCGGGCGGAGGGATTCAAGAAGGTTGCTCCGTTGCGTTCGCCAGATTAGAAAAGAACACCACGCGGCAAGGGTCGCCGCAACCGCCGACCAGATCGCAGCAGGATTGTCAAACATGTTGGTCACCTTCTTCTCCCCCGTTGCTGCTTTCGCCATTCCCACGGGCATGAAAATGGGGCATAAAGAGTTGAAACGTAAAGAGTTGAAACGTAGACGGAGCTAGTTTTCAGTACAACTTGTCGGTAGTAGCTGCGTCCCGGTTGCGATCCTCGGTTGCGATCCCCCCGTTGCGATCCCCGTTCTGGTAGGTATTATCCACGCCGGCTTGGCCCGCATCGCTGCCGTCGGCGATCTCCGGGCTGTTCCAGCCGTTGCCCTCATGGATTACGTCTTCACCGCTGCCGCCGTCGATCGGGTCGCCGCCGTTGCCGCCGGTAATCGCGTCACGGCGTCTCGTCTGACGGTACTTCCTTCTTCACTCGTTTTGGTTTCGGCCGCGAGAGAACCTGGATTTGATTGGCGCGCATCCGCTCGTCGTAGGACCAGGCGACCTTTACCTTGTCGTCGACGTTCAGTCCGGCGATGGTGCCGACCAGAGTCTTATCCCAGCCCTTTGCCGCCACGTCCCAGCGGGGCACGTAGCGCTGGGTATACCCCCGGCCGCTCGGCGTGACGTCGAAGGAAGGCATATTTGCCGCCGGCTCTACGGCGGCCACGGTCCCGGTGACCGTCCCGAATCTGGTCTGGGAATGGAAGGCATGGATGCCGCTCAGCACCGGCTCCTCCTCCCCCTGCCACTGGAGGGCCACGAGGTTTGTCACGAAGACCATCTTCAGCGCGGCCTGAAGGTCGGCCGACGGCGTGCCGCCGGCCGCGGCCAGGAGGTAGCGTTTGGCTTCCTTCTCCCCCTCGGCCTTGACCATGATGTCCTTGTCGGTCTTAGCGGTGACGATGCCCATGACCTTTCGGCCTTGCGAGGCGCCGCGGGCGGCCCGTGAGGTCTTCTCCGCCGCCGGCAACGATGGCGTGCTCCACCAGCCGCCGGCCAGGAGCGTCCCGGCCAGCACACCCACGAACAGGCTCTTCCCGTTCATCTTGTGTTCTCCTTTCGGCTCGGTATGAGCCTCGTTCACACGGCCTCCGCCCGGATACGCACCAGGCGCGAAAATATCGCGGAAAACAACTGCCTGCCCATCGCAGATCATCGCCTCATTATAGTCACCGCCGCGAGCCGTCATCCGACTATCCACCGATAGACGACGTAGAGAACGAGCAGCGCTCCCACGATGATCCACCAAGGCTTGCGAGAGGAAGCGGAGTCCTCCTCTGAAAGGTAGTTTCCGCAATGGGGGCAGCGGTACGAATCCTCGTGGATGGGCCGCTTGCAATACGGGCAAGGAATCGTTGTCTCCTCGTCGTCGGCCTCGGGCGCTGCATCAACTTCGTCGGCGTCGTCCGGCCCGTCGCCCTCGTTATCGTTCCACATGGCGACAAACCCCGCGGCGGCGTGTATACTTTAAGATATAATCATCCCGCGCCGAGCGGCGATACTCAACCCCTGTGAGCAATTATGATGAACGCCTTTCCGCGCCCGCAACGGAACCGCTGGCGGCTGCTGCTTGCCGTGTTGGCCCTCGGCGCCGCTCCCGTCTATGCCCAGGAGAAGAGCGTCCGCCCGGGCATCAATAAGCAATACGAGAACCCGGATATCAAGGCGTCCCAAAGCATATTGGAGACGGAGGGGCGCGAGGCCTTTGCCAAGCGCAACGAGATCCTGGCCGCGTGCCGGCTCAAGCCCGGCATGACGGTGGCCGACATCGGCGCCGGCACCGGTATTTTCACCCGAATGTTCGCCGCCCAGGTCGGTCCTACGGGCCGGGTCTACGCCGTGGACATCGCCCGAAACTTCATCGAGCACATCCAGAAGACTTCCCGGGAGGCGGGACTCACGAACGTGACGGGCGTCATCTGCACGCCCACCTCCACCGAGCTGCCGCCCAATTCCATCGACTTGGCTTTCATCAGCGACACCTACCATCATTTCGAGTATCCGCAGAAGACGATGGCCTCCATTCATCGGGCCCTGCGGCCCGGCGGCCAGCTCGTTCTGGTCGAATATCGGCGCATCGAGGGCAAGACTCCCGACTGGCTGATGAAGCACATTCGCGCCGGCCAAGAGGTGTTCACGAAGGAGATCGAGGCCGCCGGCTTCAGGATTGTGCCGCAGGCCGACTTCCTCAAGGACAATTATTTTGTGCGGTTTGAGAAGGTGGAACCTTCCGCACACAGACCGGGCAGCGTCCCGCCCCGGTGATCGCGGGCCAAGGAGACAAACGCCTCGGCCGCCGGCACGCCCAGCTCAGCTCCTCGACCACGTCGTTGGTCGTTCTCAGCCGGGCGAACTTCCGCCGCCAGATGTCGAAGCAGGCTTGCTGGATCTCCGGCCACAACGTCGCCACGCCGTCCGTGACCACCGTCACCCGATAGTCGCGGTTGGCGGCGGCAAGGACCGTGCTGTTGACACAGATGTCGGTGACGACGCCGGTCATCAGCAGGAAGCGGATCTCCTGGCTGCGGAGGGCAAGATCCAGCGGCGTGCCGTAGAATTTGTCGTAGGTGTGAGCGGCGATCACCAGCTCTCCGGGCCTGGGTGCCAGCTCGGCAATGATCTCGGCCGAGTTCGGCCCCTGCGTCGCGCCTTGGCCGACCAGGCAGTTGCCGGAGGGACGCCCGAACCCGAGAACGGAGCCGGGACTTGCAGGCAGGTGTTCCGTCCCGAACGGGTCTCCGCGAAGGCAGGGAATCGCGGTGGCGTAGACGAACTGCGTATGCACAACGGGGATCGCCCTTGCACGGCACAACTCGATCAGACGCCGTACGTTCGGGACGATGTCTCGTCCCTGCGGCACCTCCAAAGCGGCCCCCGGCTCCAGGAACCCCCGTTGCATGTCGATCACCAGCAGGGCCGTCCGTCCCACCCGGCAGCGGTGCAGTTCGTCAATCCGCTCCTGCTTGGCGTGGAGAACACTGTCGGCATTCACCATGTCTCTCTCCCCTTGTGTTTTGATGCTGCCACCCGTCACCAGTCGTTCGACACTCCTGTCGCTACTCGGCCGTCACGCCGTCGTCGCAGTGGGCTAAGCGGTAGGTGGAATAGATTGTGAGGCTCATGGGCGGCAGGCGGTCCTGGAAGGTGGCCGCGGTGCTGGAAAGCGGGTACCGCGTCTGGGGATCGATTGTCAGGTCGGCTCGATCCCGCTGCCCCTCGTGGACACCGTAGCGGTAGAGCGTTCGGTCCTGGGCCATGCCGCGCAGTTCCCAGGAAAGGCCGTATTCGGTCTTCGCGTCGTTGACGATGGCCAGGGTCAGATTCCCCTTGGGGCTGCGCAGGGCGGCGGCGAAAACCCGCTGCCCGGCGGCGCTGCGGCCGCCCTCCACCCGGCAGGCGAGTACGTCCGAGTGTTTGGCCGTGAAACGCGAGAGCAGGCCCAGCACGAAGTAGGTGTTCGGGTGCGGCGTGTACCGCTTGAGCAGCTGCCCTGCCTTGCGGTCCCAGGTGTCGATGAACTGCCACTGGCCGTCCAGGTCGCCGCGATTGATGAAACTCCAGCGGTTGAACCCGTCCACCCCGGCATTGATCCGGCGGACCACCAGCTCCGCGTCTTTAAGCGCCGATTCATAGCTGGCCGGACCGGGATGATCGCCGCCCCAGCCGTTGGCCATCGTGCCGAACTCCGACATGAACAGCGGCTTCTGATTGTGGTGCGCCCAGGAGGCCCAGGCGGCGGTGGTCTGGTCGAAGTGCGCCATTTGCCCCTTGCCCAGCCAGTCGAAGTTCTCGTCGTAGCTGTGGAAATCATAGGCCCCCAACAGTTCATGGAAATTGAACCGCTGGGGCTCCAGGGGGGGCACGCCGCCGGTCAGGTCCGGGCCGGACAGCGGAATGCCGAGGCCCTTGGCATCCAGCGCCTTGCGGACGGCGGCCAGACCCGGTTTGAGCAACATGAGCCGGTTGGGCGGCTGCTGCCACCAGGACCAATTTCCGTTGGGTTCGTTGTTGATGCATACCCAGCGGATGCAGGTATAACCCTTGGTTCTGACCAGGTGCTCGACCAGCCTGGCGAGCCCTGCGCCGAAGTCGTCGAACGAGGCCGGGCCGCTGTGGACCCGCCCCACCGGATCGTCGCGCCACTCCGGGAACGTGTTCCAACGCACGTTGCCCCACATCTGCTGCAAGAACACGTCGGCCTTGTTCTTCTGGCACCAGTCGAGAATGCGGTACAGGATGCGCATCTCCGGATTGTCCCAACTGAATTGCCCGCGCTGGGGCTCGTAGATCCGCTGTTCCAGCTCGACGCGGTTCCAGTCGAACCCCAGCCAGCGGGCGTGGCGCTCGATCTGCCGCCAGGCCGCGCCGTCTTCCGCCGGCGGATAGGCCCCCCAGCCGCTGCCGCCGTGACTCTTGCTGCCGAACACCGGGTCCGGCTTGTCCGAATACGGAATGGGCTGTTCGATGGCGTGCCACGATGCGCCGATCCCGCCCCGCATGCCGTTGACGACGGTTGCCAGGTCCACCGTGACCGCCGCGTTGTCGGGCGATCCGGCGGCCGCCGCCGGGCAGGAAGACGGCCAGAACAGGCAGATCGTTACGGTCAATAGAGCAACGAGCTTCATGGAAGGATTCCTCCTGATTACCTCATTTCTTATGCCTTACTTACCGCCTCTTTCGGTTCCGCTTCTTAGCCTTCTCTTGTTGCTTCCGCTTCGTCTTTTCCTTCTTCTTCACCTAATCGCCATAAGTCAAGTAGCCGAGGCGGGACTCGAACCCGCACGGGAGTAACCTCCCACAGGATTTTAAATCCTGTGCGTCTGCCAATTCCGCCACTCGGCCAAGTGCCCTATTCACAACCGGTTACGGGTACTTCAGTTATACCGCCTAATTTCAGTCTGTACGATAGGGGGGAGCGTCTCGGTTTCATAGGAGTTAGGCGGCGGTTGCATGGGGGGTTGCAAAGGCTTTGTTCGTCAGGACTTGCCAGTGCTTGGATTTGTAATACGTCCGCAGCAACAGCATTTGCTCTGCGTGATCCTCGTGCCAGAAGATGCCCGCTCCCTTCAGTCGCAAGTTGACCACGCGACGAATCGCGCTCTCCATCGTGCCGCTGCCGATCGGCATCTTCGCCCGACGCGCCTTGGCGTAGTCCAGACGCCCTGCCCGGGCGTTGCGCAGCAAGTAGTCCCGTTCGCGGGTCCATCCTTTGCCCCGTTTTCCGCGACAGAACCGCTCCACCTCCTCAATAAACGCCTTCAGTTCTCCGCGCCACAAACGACGCCGCTGGCGTGTCGCCCATCGTTTCCGCTGGGGCGCTCGCCAGGAGGTGTTCAAGGCAGCCAAGGCATAGACGTGCTCGACCACGTGGTAGAAATCGACCAACTCCCGGCAACGAATTCCGGTCAGCCCCAGGCGCTGCCACAACGGCGTCACCCGCTGCCAAATCCACTTCGCCCCGTCGGCAATGAACAAGACTTCCGTGGCCTTGCTGATCTCCAACTGGGAAAGATAAAATTCGATCAGCCGAAACACCTCGTCGGGACCCTTGAGGGTACCGTCCATCACCGGCGCGAATTCCTGAGTGAGCCGACCTTTGTCGTCCACAACGTAAATCACCAACAGCTTGGGCTCGCGCCAATCGGTGCGATAACGCGACCGTCCCTTCTTGGTCTTCTGGCCGCGCTTGTTCTTGCGGATGCGAAGTCTTCCCCCGTCCGTGGAAATCACCACCCGTCTGCCCGCCAGCGAGCCCTCGATGCCCATGCCTTCCAGTTCCTGCCGCTGACGCGCCCGCTGGGCGAAATGATAGGCCACGCTGGTGATCCGCCGGATCGACATCTTCACTCCCATCTGCCGCAGCCGTGCCTGGGCATCCTCGAACGAACTCAGCGCCGCGGCAAGCTGGGCCACCTCGCTGGCCAAGGCGGGAGTGCAGCGGTCACACACGCCCAAGAGCACCAAGCCAAAGTAGCTCCCTTTGCCTTTGTCGGCACGGGCTTGACTGCGGCACCAATAGCGGGCCACCAGTTCCACTTCCAGCCCTCCCAGGAACTGCACCGTCACCGGGCGATAGCCAAAGTCCTTCATCTTCTTGGGCGAAGCTTTCGCCAGTTTCCGCTCCTGTTGGTGCAACACGGGGCTGGCCAGGGCGCGTTGCAGTTCCAGAGCGACCGCCAACGCCTGGAGCCGGTCCGTCAGCCCCTTTCCTTCCCGCTCCCTCTGCGCCAGTTCTCCGGCGCTGGCAGGCGTTCCCGCTCCCGCCAGCCATCGGTCGAGTTCTGCTTTTGCCTCTTGCAACCGTCGCTCGATTTCTGCTATCTTCTTGGTCGCCTTCGAGTCGTCGTCCGTGACATAGGGCATGGTGGAACTCCTTTCCGCCAAATTGGTGAAATGGGACCGCCCTTATCGACGATTCGAAGGTTTTTTTCCAGACCAATTCCTCCTACACCAGCGGAACGCTCCCGGTGTCTTTCCGGATGGCGCGCACCTCGGAATCGAGTAGGGCAACCTGAACAACGCTGGCATGGTGGCTGGAAATACTTGGCTTGGCCGGGTCGTCGATCTGGAAACTCATCGAATCGAATTGCAGATCGCGTGGTTCCATCCAGGGGATGTCAGAGTCTGCGATCTCGACGACCATGATAACGTCACGGTCCCGCGGGATGTCATGCCGCGAGACTGACCTGCTGCCTGGAAACGCCGTGTGGTCGCCGACCACGACGACGTAATTCGTCATCAAGGCCGCCTTGGAATTGTTGGACGGACACCGGAAGGCGCCGTCGATCTCGCCGGCCAGCTTCCGGTTTCCGGGGCTGTTCCACGGCTCGCCGAAATTGTAGGCTTTGTACACCGATTCCAGTCCTAGGTAAGGCAGGATGAGGACCCGCCAACTGTGCACCGGTCTGCCTTGGGAATCGGCGATATAGGCCGGGGGAAAGCGCCCGTGCACCGCATGGTACTCCTGAAGCGCATGTCCAATCATCTTAAGGCGATTAACACAAAGCGATCTCCCCGGCTGTGTGCGGACATTGAACAATGCCACGTTCCAGAAGCTCAACCCCCCGGCGGAAATCACATATACCAACAGGGCGCCCACAACGACAACAACTCGGCTATGGCTGCGCACAGGTCCGGTTGGCATGAACACTAGGAATACTATCGCGGCCCATAACGGACCAACAATCGCAAAGCTCACAATGCACGCGAACCGCACCTCGTCCGAGAACTCGGACGGAACGCAAAAGTCAGAAAAGAAAGGCCGAGGGCCAGGGTGAGGAGGATTATCAGCAGCACCCTTCTCCACAATGGCATAATCGATCCTCCGCCTTGATCGGCCACCGGTCCCACAGCCGCACGGAACGTCAGCTAGACGGAATATCTGGGCAGGTTTGGCAAGCCGGCGCTCTGCATCCGCCGACCGGCGGCTGTTAGCCACCGGCTACTCTCAGATCCCAAATCTCAGATCTAAAATTTCAAATCCCCAGTCTCAAACCCCCACGATCCCCAATCCCTACTCCGCCGGGCCGATCCGCTCCTTGCCCACTACGGCCCGCAGGACTTCGGGGATCACTACCGAGCCGTCGGCCTGTTGGTAGTTCTCGATAATGGCCACGAGGGCCCGGCTGACGGCCACTGCCGTGCCGTTGAGGGTGTGGACCAGCCGGGTGCCCTTCTCGCCCTTGGTCTTGTAGCGGACGCCCAGCCGCCGGGCCTGGTAGTCGGTGCAGTTCGAGGTGCTGGTAACTTCGCCGAACTCGCCGCGGCCGGGCATCCAGGCCTCCAGGTCGAACTTGCGGTAGGCCGGGCCGCCCAGGTCGCCCGTGGCCGTATCCACCACGCGATAGGGAATGCCCAGGCCGTCGAATATGCGGCACTGGAGGTCGCGGAGATAATCCAGCATGTCGTCGCTTTCGCCGGGCAGGGTGTAGGCGAACATCTCGACCTTGGTGAACTGGTGCACGCGGAACAGGCCGCGGGTGGCCCGGCCGTGGGCCCCTGCCTCGGTGCGGAAGCAGTGGCTAATGCCGCAGATTTTGATGGGCAGGTCCTCGGCGTCGATGGTCTGGCCGGCCATCAGGCCGCCGAGGGTGATCTCGGCCGTGGCCACCAGGCTCAGGTCGGAGTTCTCGATGCTGTATATCTGGGTTTCCGGCCCGCGGGGAATGAAGCCCACGCCCTGCAGGATCTCGTTGCGGGCCAGGTCGGGGGTGGTCATGGGCGTGAAGCCCTCGGCGACCAGGATCTCCAGGGCGTAGCGCTGCAGGGCCAGCTCCAGCAGGACGGCCTCGTTCTTGAGGAAGTAGAAGCCGTGGCCGGCCACGCGGGCCCCGCCCTCGAGGTCCACCAGGCCCAGCCGCTCGCCCAGCTCGACGTGATCCAGGGGCTGGAAGTCGAACTGCGGCCGGGGCGTCTTGCCGCTGAAGCGCTCCAGGCTGGCCGTCTCGTCCGTGCCCACCGGGGCGTCGGGGTGCGACAGGTTGGGGATCGTCTCCAGGATGGCGGCCGACTGCGCGGCCACCTGGTCGATCTGGGCCTGGATGTCGGCCGTTTCCTGACGCAAGCGGCGGCCTTCTTCCTTGCGGGCCTCGCGCTGGGCGGCGTCGGCGGCCTGGCCGATCGACTTGGCCACCTCGTTCGCCCGGCGGTTGGATTCGTCCAGCCGGGTCTGAAGGGCCCGCCGCTCCGCCTCCAACTGGACGAACCGATCGATGTCGGCCTTCGAGTTGCGGTTTATGCAGTTGCGTTTGACCAGATCGGCGTTTTCGACGATGAATTTTCGGTCGAGCATGGAAGAGACGGGGGTTAGTGTTCAGTGTTCGGTGTTCAGATTTGAGATCTCAGATTTGAGACTTGGGATTTCAGCAGCTTGCCGGTGGTTTCCGCAACGGTTCATGACACCCTGGCACCAGCGGAAGCCCGTTGTTCGACCATCTTTGCGTACAGATACTCTGGGGCAAGGTCGGCGCCGTTGTCCCAGCAGATCGTATGAAACACTTCCGAGACCTTGAATCGTTTGAATTTCTCGGGGTCCTTGAGGGGCTGGAATACCGGCCCCCACAATGCCTCGCCCAGGTCGACCACTCCCGACTCGCCGTTGCTGAATCGAATGCTAATCCTATACACCCCGACAGGTTCCGCCATTGTGACTTCCAGCATTGCAAGATTATCCTATGGCACGATCCGTCGGGCGTCAACGCGACCCGCGTGCCGCGCGGTGCCTCATTGTCCGATACCGGCGAGTTCCTGCCACAAGCGGGCGCTGGCCTTTATGCCGCGGTGGAAGTCGGCCAGGGCGAACTTTTCGTTGGGGCCGTGGGCGTTGTCGTCTTCCTGGCCCCAGCCCAGTAGCAGCGAATCGGCCCCCAGCAATTCACGGAAGGCGAGCACAATGGGGATCGAGCCGCCTTCGCGGGTATAGGCGGGCGGCCGGCCGAAGGCGTGCTGGATGGCCCGTGCCGCCGCCGCTACGTAGGGACTATCCAGCGGCACCAACACGCCGGGCGAGCCGTGGCAATCGACCAGCTCAGCCGTAATGCCGGGGGGCGTCAGCTCAGGCAGCCACCGCCGCAGGGCGGCCGTGATCTTCTCGGGCGACTGGTTGGGCACCAGGCGGAAGCTGATCTTGGCCGCGGCCCGGGCAGGCAGAACGGTCTTCGCCCCGTCGCCCTGGTAGCCGGCCGTCAGGCCGCAGATATCGAAGGTGGGCCGCACCCAGCGGCGCTCCAGCAGCGTGTAGCCCTCTTCGCCCACGGCCGACTGGACGCCGACGCCGGCCAGAAACTCGGCCTCGTCCTGCGGCAGGGCCGCCAACTGCCGCCGCTCGCGATCGGCCAGCGGCAGCACGTCGTCGTAGAAGCCCGGGACCTGGATCTTTCCCCGGCGGTCGATCATGGCGGCTAGCATCTGTGCCAGCGCGTTGGCCGGATTGGTAATCGAGCCGCCGAAGCTGCCGCTGTGCAGATCGCGGTTGGGACCGGTCAGGCGGAGCTCATAGTAGGCGATGCCCCGCAGGCCGTAGGTAATGGCCGGAATGTCGCGGCTGAACTTGCCGCCGTCGCTGATGACCACGCACTGGCAGGCCAGCCGCTCGGTGTGCCGGGGGAGGAACGCCTCGAGGGCCTGGCTGCCGACCTCCTCTTCCCCCTCGATGATGAACTTGACTTGCAGCGGGAGCCGGCCCGCCGTTTCGATCCACGCCCGGACGCTCTGGAGGTGCGTCAACACCTGGCCCTTATCGTCGGTGGCGCCGCGGGCATAGATGTTCCCCTCGCGCCGCGCGGGCTCGAAGGGCGGACTCGTCCAGGGCTCCAGGGGCTCGGCCGGCTGGACGTCGTAGTGGCCGTAGACCAACACCACCGGCGCGCCGGCCACCGGCGGCGACTCGGCGTACACCAGCGGGTGGCCCGTGCCCGAGATGATCTCGGTCGCCAGGCCCAGGCGCCGCAAACGATCTTCCATCCACTGGGCCGCCCGGGCGACGTCGGCCCGGCGGGCCGGATCGGCGCTGACGCTGGGGATCCGCAGCAACTCGCACAGCTCTGCCTCGAACTCGGCCGCATGGGCCGAAAGGTATTCGTCGATGCTGGACATTGTCAGACCCTAAATCGTAGGGTGGGACAAGCGCAGCGCGGTCCCACCATGAACTCGTGATAATTGTGGTGGGACTGCGCCGGGCTTGTCCCACCCTACGGCTGCTGCTCGCAATCCCAAATCCCCAAATCCCCAAATCCCCAAATCCCTAAATCCCTAAATCCCCCCGCCACTGCGCCCCTATCCGCAGCGGCCATCCCCCAATATAATGGTCGGGAAGCGGTTGGAACATGGGGAGGCTGAAAAATGGGCCAGGAAGCCGGCGCCGCCGCCACCACCGAGGAAGTGGAACTGGAAAGCCAGCCCGAGCGCCGGACCCGCAAGCGGTCGCAGCCCAAGCGGCAGCCCCGCTATAACGTCGTCCTCTGGAACGACGACGACCACAGCTACGCCTACGTCGTCACAATGCTTATGGACCTGTTCGGTTATCCCCTCGAAAAAGGCTTCCAAATGGCCAAGGAGGTGGATACCCAGGGCCGGGTCATCGTGCTGACGACCACCATGGAACATGCCGAGTTGAAACGCGACCAGATCCACGCCTACGGCAAGGACGCCATGATTAGCAGTTGCAAGGGCTCGATGTCGGCCACGATCGAGCCGGCGCCGGAGTAAGCCCCTCATGCTGCTGCGAACGATCACGCTGGGGTGCAAGGTAAATCAGTACGAGACCGAGTACCTGCGGGAAGGGCTGGCGCGGCTGGGCTATTGCGATGCACAGGTGGACCAGCGGGCGGACCTGTGCCTGGTCAATACGTGCAGCGTGACCGTGGAGGGCGAGGCGAAGAGCCGCAAGCTGATCCGGCACCTCGCCCGGCACAATCCGGGGGCCGAGATCGTGGTCATGGGCTGCTACGCCAGCCGGTCGCCGGGGGAAGTGGCGGGCCTGAGCGGCGTGGCCGAGGTGATCGCCGACAAGCGGCAACTGCCCGAGTGGCTGGCCCGCCGCGGCCTGCTCGACGTGCCCGAGGGCATCTCGACGTTCGGCCGGCGGCACCGGGCCTACGTAAAGATTCAGGACGGCTGCCGGGCGGGGTGCAGTTACTGCATTATTCCCCGCGTCCGGCCGGTGTTGTGGAGCCGCCCGGCCGACGACGTGCTGGCCGAGATCGGCCGGCTGGCGGGGCACGGCCACCGCGAGATCGTCTTGACGGGGATCCACCTGGGCCATTACGGCCGCGACCGGCAAGACGGCTGGGACCTAGCCCGGCTCGTGCGGCAGATTGCCAGGCTGGAGGGCGAGTTTCGCCTGCGGCTGTCGAGTCTCGAGGCCGGCGAGGCCACCCACGAGTTGATCGCCGCGATGGCCGGGCATGCGGAGCGGATTTGCCCCCATTTGCACATCCCGTTGCAGAGCGGGTCGGATGCCGTGCTGCGGCGGATGGGGCGGCGGTGGCCCACCGGGCGGCTGGTTCGCCGCTGCCGCCGAATCCAGGCCGCCCTGGACCAGCCGGCCCTGACGACCGACGTGATGGTCGGCTTTCCGGGCGAGACGGAGGAGGACTTCGCCGCCACCTGCCGGGCCGTGGAGGCGGTGGGGTTCTCGAAGCTGCACGTCTTCCGCTTCAGTCCCCGGCCGGGCACGCCGGCCGCCCGCATGCCAAATCGCGTGCCGGACGAGGTGCAGCAGCGGCGGGCGGCGGAGCTGGCCCGGCTGGGCCAGCAGTTGCGCCAGCGGTATTTTGAGGGCCTTGCCGGACGCACGCTGCAGGTGCTCGTCGAACGCGAAAAAGGGGAGAAGTCCAATTTTTCGCAGCCGCCCGGCGACTTCTTGGCACAAGTTGGACCACTCCCCCCTCTCTCGCCTGTCGCTGCCGGTCTGCTGCTGGGCACCGCCGACCGCTATGCGCCCGTCGAGCTGGCCGGCCAGAGGGCACTTGTCGGCCGGCTCGTGCGGGTGGTAGCCGGACCGGTCGTCGGTGGTTCGGTCCGGGCGACGGCGGTCTGACGGCGTCAGTGTAATGATTCAGAATTGATGGGCTGTATTCCGGGCAAGTTTGGCAGTTTAGGTGCCACTGCTGGCTTGTCCAGCAGTGTCGAACCACCGCTGTGCGCAACACTGCTGGACAAGCCAGCAGTGGCACCCGCAGAATCAGTCCCTCTTAAGTAAAGCACTACACCCATAGCATTTCTTTCTGTCCAGGATTTGCCCTGGATTCGGCCCAAATTCGGTCTGGCGAGCCGGCGAGCGATTTGCTACACTCCCGCCCGCAAAGCTCGTCCCACAAAGGAGTTGGTCATGGGCGGAATAGGGAGTTTCCGGCTGTCGGCCCCAGTGTTGCTGTTGGGAATCGCCTTGGCCCCCATGGCCCTGGCGGAAACGCCCTGGGCCGGCCTGATGAGCAGCCGCCGCGTCGAGTGCGATCCCAACAAGGACTACCCGCTCAAGGAGTCCAACGGCCCGTGGACCATCATGGCCTGCAGCTTCTCCGGCGAGGGGGCCGAGAAGCAGGCCAAGGACCTTGTGCTCGAGCTCCGCAGCAAGTACAAGCTGGAGGCCTACGCGCACAAAGTGAACTTCAAGCTGGACGATCCAAACGGCCCGAATATGGCAGGAGCGCCGGTTCGCTGGCAGTACCGGCGGTTCCACGATCGGCCCGATCTCTATAAGGACAGCGCCATCCACGAGATCGCGGTGCTGGTCGGGGACTTTCCGGCGGTGGACGATCCCGAGGTCCAGAAAACGCTGAAGAAGCTGAGGTCGATCGAGCCCGATTGCTTGAACCTCGAGAAGGGCAAGCCCACCTCGCGGCCCCTGGCCGCTTTGCGGTACATGCAAGATGCCGTCAAGGCGTCGATGAATCCCAAGGCCGCGGAGACGAAACACGGGCCGATGAACCACGCCTTCGTCACCACCAATCCGCTCCTGCCGCCCGACTATTATGCTCCCAAGGGCGGCATCGACGAGCTGGTGCTGAGAATCAACAAGGGCGTGCCCAACAGCCTGCTGGACTGCCCGGGCAGGTACACCGTCAAGGTAGCCACGTTTACCGGCACCGTCGAGCTGGACCAGGACAAGATCCGCAAGATCGAGGACGGCCAGAAGCAACTCGACAGCAGCCTGGCCAAGGCCGCCGAGATGGCCCACCGCCTGACCGAGGCCCTGCGGATAAAGGGCTACGAGGCCTACGAGTTTCACGATCGCTGCGCGAGCATGGTGACGGTGGGCAGTTTCGACTCGGTGGGTACGCCCCGCCCGGACGGCAAGACCGAGATCAATCCGCAGATTCACGCGATCATGAAGACCTTCGGCGGGCCACCCGGCAACGGCCTCGCCCCCGCCGGCGGCAACACCGTCTCCGTGAAGTCGCTGGCCGGCATCCCCTTCGATTTCCAGCCGATTCCGGTCGAGGTGCCGAAACGCTCGATCAGCCGCGAGCTGGCCCGGCGGCTCGACGGAGAGTAGCGGAAAAGCCGCAATCCTCGCATGGCCCCACTGCTCGTTCTCGGTACGGCGAACCGGCACAAGGGCCGGGAGTTGGCGGGCTTGCTCGCGGCGGTGGGCCTCGAGCTGCGGACCCTGGCCGACTTTCCCGACGCCATCGAAGTGCCCGAAGACGGCGAGACCTTTGCCGCCAACGCCGCGAAGAAGGCGATTGAGCAGGCCCGGCATCTGGGCCATTGGGTGCTGGCCGACGACAGCGGGTTGGCGGTCGATTTTCTGGGCGGCCGCCCGGGGGTGCTCTCGGCCCGCTACGCCGGGCCGGAGGCCACCGACGCGGCCAACAACCGGAAAGTGCTGGCGGAACTCCGCGACGTTCCTACCGAGCAGCGGACGGCTCGCTTCGTCTGCCACATCGTCGTAGCCGACCCGGCCGGCACGATCCGCGCCGAAAGCGAGGCCGCCTGCCGGGGCCGGCTGCTCTGGGAACCCCGGGGCAACGAGGGCTTCGGCTACGATCCCCTGTTTGAAATCGTGGAATATCATCAGTGTTTCGGCCAGTTGAGCCCGCTGGTGAAATCCTACTTGAGCCACCGCGCCCGGGCCGCCCGAGCGGTAACTGCCCGCCTGATCGAGCTGGTGGATGCGGGCGAACTGGCGTAAACGCCCGATATCGACGGGCAACGGACGACGGGCAGGCTCAAGGCTTCGCGGGTTTGTCCGTTTTGGCTGGCACGCCAGGCTTCGCCGGCTCGGGAGGTTTGGCGGGCTTGGCCGCCTCCGCGGGCTTGGATTTGGGGCTGACGGGCCGGTTGACCGGGATCGGCGGCGTGCACACCACGGCCTCCAGGTCTTGGGCCGGAACCAGATGGTGGTAGGCGAAGGCCTGCATCTTGTCGTCCGCCGCCACGGCCTCGCGGATGACCTCCCGGTCGCCGATCGTAGCGCGGCCCACGATTGACAGCTTGACAGGTTCCGGCGTCTGGGGCAGTTGGCTTCTCAGCGTGACCTGCACGACTTCTTGCTTCCCCGACAGCTTGACCGGCGGCATCGAGAATCCCGCCGGCGGGTCTTTCAATTCCAGCCGGATGTCACCGACAAACCCGTCCCTCCGGAAGACATAGACGCTAAGGGGGGCGCCGAACGAGGGCGGGCCTTTGGCGGCAGGCGCGGCACGGCGGACAATGGACAGGCTCGAGGGCACCACGCGCAACGCAAAATCCGGCTGCGGGGCGCTGATCCGCAAGCGGTAGGCATACTCCTCGCCGCCATGGTGCTGGGTATCGGCCAGGTACAGATAGTAGGTTCCGTCGGCGGGCAGCGTGGCGGTGAGATAGGAATCCGCGTCGTGCGTGTTCAGGCCCGAGGTCTTGTCTTCCTGATCGTCGTTCATCGCCAGTCGCTTGCCGGCGGCGTCGGTCAGCGTGAGCAGGCTGTCCAGCGGGGAATCGAGCCGCCGCGCATAGACTTCGGCCACGATCGCCTCGTCGGCGCGGCCCTCGAAGCGGAAAACGTCCCGGTCGCCCGGCCGACCGATCCGTCCGTTGACGATGATCGGCAGCGTCACCTTCTGGGCGGTGGCGGGCGAGTCGTTCGGTTCCCGCTCCAGGCATTCCGGCAGCGTATCCACCGCGAAGGGCACGACGTTGGAAACCCATTGCTCGTTGCCCACGGCGAGCGGATAAACGCCCGGCGACTTGTGCCTGTTGTCCACTGTCAGTTTGGTCACGGGCAGATTCCAACCCTTGAGCTCGACGGTGGTCGTCGCGCCGGCCGGGCCGCCCAGCGGGAAGATGCCGGTTACGAAGGGCAACTCGCCCACGGTCACGCGATACACGAAATCCTCGCGGCCGCGGTACAGGGCGTCGTAAATCGCCAGCACGTACTCGCCGTCCTGGGGCACCTGGAAGAAGATCACCGGGTCGGGCTTGAAGCGGTAGTCGTCGCAATACGCCACTTCCTTCCCCTCAGCGTCGTACAGCACCAGCACCGCCTGGAACCAGCCGGGCACGGCGTCGGCAATGTACGGCACCAATTGCCGCGCCTGGACGCTGGCCACCAGGCGCTGACCCTTGCGGGCCTCGAAGCGATAGCGGTCCACGCCGCCGAACGTGACCTGCCCGTTCAGGGTGCACGGTAGCGTGACGCGGGCTTCCTCGTGCAGCGTTCGGCGGGCCAGGCTGGCCTCCTCGCGGCCCAGCACGTGCTGCTGGGTGACCGGCAGGGGCGGCGCCGAGACCTCGGGCGCCTGGCCCACGTGGAAGGCCAGCGGATTGGTCAGCCCCCACGGCGTTTCCAGCCTGATTTCGCGCTCGCCGGGCGCCGCGTCGGGCGTCGTCGTCACCTCGATGATGATCTGGTGCGCGATGGCCCGGCTGGCCTGATTAACCGTATTGAGGAGATTGAGCTTCTTCTGGAGGCTCTGCAGGAGCTTCCTGGTCGGTTCGTCCTTCTGCGGCCGTTTTCGCAGCTCCTCCGCTTGCTCGCGCAGGGCCCTGGCCTGCTCGGCGGTCATCTTGGTGTTCTCGACCACCTTGGCTTGAACGCCCGAGCCGGAGACAAAGACCTTGTCAACGCCGTCCAGATTCTGTCCGCCCACCATAATGCGGGCCGTGGCGCCCTGCTGGCCGCCGGCGGGATAGACGTAGCCGATGCCCGGCCGCGGCTGTGCCCACGCGGCCGGCGCGGCGGCCAGGCAGCCGGCCAGGGCGAGAATCACAGTCCACCGAAGTGCGCTCATCGGAAAGGCTCCCGTAATGATTCCAATCGAACCTCGCTGGGTGGCACCGGCGCTCGCGCCAGTGGCACCATGCCTGCGGAGTGTTCAGGTTATTTCCTTCAGGCGTCCGCCCGTCTTCATGCCCTCGGCGGCCGTGGGCAACACGTGGGCCTCCAGGCCCAGGGGATGCGGCAGCTTGGCGTCGGTATTGATGCCCAGCAGATCGTACATGCTGCCCAGCAGATCCACGGGATAGACGGGTCGCTCCTTAACCTCCTCGCCCTTGGCGTCGGAGGCGCCGAGCACGCGGCCGCCCTTGAATCCGCCGCCGGCGACCAAGACGGAGAACACGTTGCCCCAATGGCCGCGGCCGCCGTCCCAGGGCGGCTGCCAGTCGATCTTCGGCGTGCGGCCGAACTCGCCGCAACACCAGACGATCGTGCTCTTGAGCAGGTCGCGCTCCGCCAGGTCCCACAGCAGCGTGGCCAAGCCGGCGTCGAACTGCGGCAGCATGCGGCGCATGGACTCGAAGTTCCGCGAATGCGTGTCCCAGCCGCCGGGATAGTTGATGCACACGTACGGCACGCCGCTTTCGACGAGCCGCCGCGCGGCCAGGCAGTCCTGCCCGAACGTGCAGCGGCCGTAGCGGTCGCGCAGTTCCTTGCGCTCCAGCGAGAGGTCGAAGACCTTGGCCCCGTCGCCCAGGATCAGGTCATAGGCGTTTTTTTCCGCCTCGGCCGCGGCCTTCAGCTCGGGGTTATCGGGCAGGGCCTTGCCCAGCGCATTCATGGTGTGCAGGAAATCGCGGCGGGCCTTCTGCCGCTGTTCGGTGATGCCTCGGGCGGTGACGCCCTCCACCTCGAAGCGCGGCTGGTTCGGGTCGCCCCCGGTGGCGAAGGGCCTGTAGCGGGAACCCAGGAACCCCGACTCCGCGAACCGACCCTGCGAGTGCGTCAGCACGACGTAGGGCGGAATCAATCCCTTGTAGCCGGCGTTGTAACCCTTGAACAACGACACCACTGCGCCGATGTTCGGATACACCATGCGGCTCTCGGCCTCGTGCCCGGTCGCAACCAGGTACGGGCCCCCGTGCCCGGTCTGCATCATGTAGGGCGCCGTTTCATGCCCGTTGTTGCGGTGCGTCATGCTGCGGATGAGCGAGTATTTGTCGGCCTGTTTGGCCAGCTCGGGGAGCAACTCGCAGATCCTGATGCCGGGGACGTTGGTTTCGATGGGCTTGCTCAAGGGGCCGCAGTAATCGCGGCCCGCCTCCGGCTTGGGATCGAACGTGTCGAGGTGCGGCGGGCCGCCCCACATGAAGACTTGGATTACGGCCTTGGCCTTGGCGGCGGGCGGCGGCGTCACCGACGCCTCCAGCCGCACGACGTCGGCCAGCACCAATCCGGCCGCGCCGCCCAGCCCGCGCCCCAGCGCCGCGCGTCTGGAGATTGGCACTCCGCGCGGGCCGGCACTCCCGCCCGCTCGATCCGCATCCCGCGAGTTGGCCCCGGAACTGTGTTCGACGCTCATGCTTGCACCTTTCTTTTCTTTCTAACCGGCACACGCCGTGTGCCGTAAGGCGCGGCCGGCACACGGCGTGTGCCGGCTACAATGTGTTCAAATTACTCTTGCGCGCCCTCAATGCCGATACATGAACTCGTCGCTATTGACCAAGGCCCAGGCGAGGTCCCGCCAGGCCATAGCCGCACCGCCGGACTTGGCGTAGGCGTCTACGCTCTTCAACTCTTCCTGGGTGGGGAAACGCGAGAGAATCGTCAGGTACAGGTCGGTTGCCACCTCGTGCGGCTTGCGCTTGCCCGCCAGCAGGGCTTTGAGCTTGGGGCCGTCTTCCAGCTTCCGCTGGATGTGGGCCGAATTCAACAGGTGCAGCCGCTGCGAGGCAGCGGGACGATTGCTCCGCTCGGCGTCCAGGCCGCTGTCGCGCGGCGGCCGGCCGAACAACTCGAGGAAGGGACTTGTAATGCTACCGTCCGGAAGCGCTACGGCGCTCTGGTTGTCGGGAATGAACGTGAACGGCTCCGGAATGGCGCTGGTATACAGCTCCGTCGTGCCGGTGATCCGGCCGATGGCGTCGATCAACACCTCGGCCTCCAGCCGCCGCACGGGATAGCTCGCAAAATGGGCCTTGCCCTCCCGCGCCTGGCCCTGGGAAACGCAGGAGAACTGGTACGTCCGCGAGTTCAGGATCAGCCGGCACAAGTGTTTTAGGTCGTAGTGCGACGCGATCGTTTCCCGCTGCAAATAGGCCAGCAGGGCCGGATTGCTGGGCCGGTTGTCGGGCCGAATGTCGTCCGGCTCGTGAATAATCCCGCGACCCAACAGCCAGGACCACACGCGGTTGGCAATGTACTGTGTAAACCAGGGATTCTTGGGCGCGATCAACCAATCGGCGAAGACCGCCCGCGGGTCACGGCCGGCGGGCAGCTCGATCTGGGTTCCATCGGGAAAGACCGCCGCCGCGGGCGGGCCGCCGGGCGACTGGCCCGCCGGACTGCCGGCTGCCTGCGCGATTGCCTTGCCAGGGTCCCAGAAGACGATCTCTTCCTTCCACTCGCGGGTGGGCTTGTAACTGAGCTGGGCGAAGAAGCCGGCCATGCCCGCCAATCGCTGTTTCGGCCAGTTCTCGGCCCGCACCCCCATGAACGTCAGGGCCACCGTTTGGGCGATGCCCTCCGGGGTCCGGCTCTGCATGGCGCGGTAGAAGTTGACCTGCGGCACGCGGAAATTGCTGCCCTCGGCAGTGAGCAGCTCGCGGACGAAGCGGTCATAGGGCTTGTTCTCACGGACCGCGGCCCGAATCCAGCGGTGATAGGCCTGCGCCGCATTGGGCCACAAGTTGATGGGGAACTCGGCCTTGACCCGCAGCAGATCGCTCCATTTCATCGCCCAGTAATCGGCGAATTCATCCCGCTCCAGCAAGCGGTCGATCAGGACCCGTCGCTTGCCGGCGGCCTTGTCCTCGATGAACTCTCGGGCTTCCTGCGCGGTAGGCAGCGTGCCGGTCACGTCCAGAAAGGCCCGCCGCACGAATACCGCATCGGAACAGAGCGCAGGACTGATACCCAATCGAGACAACTGGGTGGCGACGAGCTTGTCCAACGGGCTCTCAGGGACCGCGTCGGGGGGACCTTCAAAAATGCCCTGATCCGCTGCCCGTGACGCGTTTCCCCCGAGAGCCGCCAAAAACACAACCAGCGAGATCCATGATGGCTTCATGAAGGGTGAACCCTTATGCCAAATGCCCCAAGGAACTGCTGGCGGGTCAAAACGGCGGGGAAGGGCTGCGGCGGGGAGTTTGGCGTCAACGGTCCGGCTTTTCCACCACTCTCACTATAGGAATTCTGGCTCTGGCTGTCAATTATGCGGCGGTTCGGTGCCACTGCTGGCTCGTCCAGCCGTGCTTCTCTCACTGCTGGACAAGCCGGCAGTGGCGCCCAGGGCAAGTTCGAGGCCAGCCAACTGTTCCCGTGACGGGGTGCCATACGTCCGTTTGACGGGCCTAACCCGGATTATTCGTTCGTAGTGACCGCATTCATGCGGTCCTTGACCTGTTCACACTTTCCAGACCCGATAAATCGGGTCACTACAAGCCTCGGTGAGTAATCCCGGCTAACGAGGTGTGCCAGGGGCAGCAAGAGCCAAAGCGGTGGATTTCCGCGCGGTGTTCAAATACACTAATAGACTTAGAGCGTCGGACCCCCGGAGGCCGCCCGCCGATGTCCACCGTGGTTGACCAGGAAGGATTTCTCCCGCCGCTGCCGCCGCCGCTCCGCTGGCGGAGTTGGCCCGCGCGGGAGCACCCGCTGCGGGCCTTGATCCTTGCCGGCGCGGTACTGGCGGCCGGACTGGTGGCAGGCCGGCTGAGCGGGCAGCCGCCGCTGGGCTGGCTCGCCGTCGCGGCGCTGGCCCTGGCCCTGTGGCGGTTCTTTGTGCCGGTGGATTATGGTCTGGGGGCGAGCGGGATCGACTGCTGGCTCCTTGGCCGGCGCCGCCACTGCGGGTGGAAATCGGTCCAGACCTACGAGGTTTGCCCGACCGGCGTCTTGGTGTTGCCCCGCGAAGACGCTTGCCCGCTGGACGCCCCGCTGGGCCTCTACCTGCCCTGGTCAGGACATCGCGAGGAGATACTGGGCCACTTCAGCGTGTACCTGGGCGAAACGGGGGTTAGGTCTTAGGTCTTGGGTCTTGGGTCTTGGGTCTTGGGACGTAGGTCTTGGGTCTTTGGTCTTAGCGCCCCTTCAGCGTATGCCTGGGTCAACCGTCCCAAGCTCCAAGTCCAAAGACCAAAGTCCAAAGTCCAAAGACCAAAGTCCCAAGCCCTAGACCCCAATACCTGCCTATTCGCATGACTCGCTTTGCCATTTTGTGCCACGTCGGCCCGCAGGGCCGGCATTGGGACTTCCTGCTCGAAGGGCCCGCCGCGCTGAGGACGTGGGCCCTGCCGCAGTTGCCCCAGGCCGAGGCCGAGCTGATCTGCGAAGCCCTGCCGGACCATCGCCTGGCCTACCTGGACTACGAAGGACCGATTTCGGACGGGCGAGGAACGGTTGCCCGCTGCGATCGCGGTACCTACGCCGTCCTGAGCGACAGCCTGGGAGAGTTGCTGATCGAGCTTTGCGGCGCGAGGTTCTGCGGGCAGGTGTCGTTGCGGCCGGTGCCCGAGCGGCCGGGCTGGTGGCGGTTCCGCTGGCGCGGGAAGGATTGCAAGTAGACAAAGCCCGAGCGCAGTCCCACCAAGAGCGCGGCGGATTCATGGTGGGACCGTGCTGCGCTTGTCCCACCCTACAGTTCTCGCACCTTCCGCAACAGAAACCAATCAGCCGTTACTTTTCCCGCTCGGTGCTTCCGGTTAGGGTGATCTGGCCCTGTTCCAGCCGGATGCTCTCGACGCGGATGGTTCTGCCATGACCGACCAGCCCCGGGCGGAGCGTGACCAGCGCCACCGGATCGCCGGCCGTCTGCCGCCACTCGATCGGCAACTCGGCCCGGGCCATCGCCGCGCCGGTGGCCCGGAGGACGCGGTCCAGCGGCCAAGGGATGGCGCCCACCCGGGCCCGGCGAATCCGCAGGGCCAGCACGTTGGGCGAATCCATGTACACGCTGACTTCCAGCGAGACGATGCTCCGGACCCCGCGGATCACGGCCTGGCAGGCGGCGGTCAGGCGGCCGGGTTCGATCCTCAGCCGCGGATCGCTCAGTTCCGGCGGCAGGAGGTGACCGCGGCTGTTTGGCAGCTCGACCGCCAGCCAGCCGTTGATCTCATCGGCGGTGAAGACGGCCTGCCAGGGGCCCTCGCGCCGCACCTGGTTCTGCATCGCCGCCGCCTGCCGGATCATCTGCTGGCTGGCCCGCTGCTGGGCGGCCGGATCGGCCGTCAGGGCCTCGTGATAGAACGTGGGCACGTGATGCAGGCAGGCGTAGAGCGTCGCCAGGACCCCGGCCAGCACCGCGGTCACACACCCGGCCAGCACCATCACGCGGAGTGGTTTCTTGCTTCGCACGGATTCAAATGACGCGAACCGTAACAATAGGGAGGACGTCGGATCATTTGTGGCCGTTCGCAGTATAGCATGCTACTGAAATCGCAGCAGGGCGTAGCTTTTCTTTCCCGTGCGGAGCACGAGGATCGATTCGCCGGCCAGGTCGGCCGCTCGCAGCCGGGTCTCCAGGCCCGGCGCGCGGCGATTGTTCACGTAGGCCCCGCCTTGGCTGATGATCCGCCGGGCCTCGCCTTTGGTCTTGGTCAGGCCGGCCGCCGAGAGGGCGTCGACCAGCGGCAGGCCGTCGCCCTCGAGCCTCTCGCGCGGAAGCTGCCCCCTGGGCACGTCGGCGAAGATTCCGGCCAGTTGGGCGTCGGAGAGGCGGCCGATCTCGGCGCCGAAGAAGATCTCGGTCGCCCGCCGGGCCATGGCCAAAGGCTCGTCGCCGTGGACCACGCGGGTCAGCTCCTCGGCCAGCCGCCGCTGGGCCATCCGCCGGCCGGGGTCGCGGGCGTGCTCCGCCGCCAGGTGCTCGATCTCGGCCTCCCCGATCTCGGTGAGGAACCGCAGGCAGCGGATCACGTCTGCGTCGTCCAGGTTGATCCAGTACTGGTAAAAGTGGTAGGGGCTGGTCCGCTGGGGCGAGAGCCATACCGCGCCCGACTCGGTCTTGCCCATCTTCGAGCCGTCGGCCTTGGTCAGCAGGGGGAAAGTCAGGCCGAACAATTGCCCGCCCCCCATCCGCCGGGCCAGGTCGATGCCGGCGGCAATGTTGCCCCATTGGTCGCTGCCGCCCACCTGCACGCGGCACTCGTAATGGTCGTTCAAGTATACGAAATCGTAGGCCTGCAACAGCATGTAGCTGAACTCGGTGTAGCTCAGCCCGGCGTCGGACTTCTCCAGCCGGGCGCGGACGGAATCCTTGGTCAGCATCACGTTGACGGGAAAATGCTTGCCCACGTCGCGGAGGAAATCGAGGTAGCCGAAGCGGCCCGCCCAATCATAATTGTTCACCAGCACCGCGGACCTGCGGCCGCAGTCGAAGTCGAGGAAGCGGCGGAGCTGGACTTCCATGCCCGCCAGGTTGGCCCGCAGAGTGTCGGCGGTGAGCAGATTGCGTTCTTCGCTCTTGCCGCTGGGGTCGCCGATCATGCCCGTCGCGCCGCCGACCACGGCAATCGGGCGGTGCCCGCAGCGCTGAAACCGCCGCAGCATCATCACGGCCATCAGGTGCCCGACGTGCAGGCTGTCGGCCGTGGGGTCGAATCCCACGTACAGCGTCCGGGGCGGCTGGGCCAGCCACTCCGCCAGGTTGGCGGGGTCGGTCACCTGCTGGATCAGCCCCCGCCAGCCAAGTTCGGCAAGGATGTCGGACATGGAACTACCGCCACATGTCGTCGTCGGCGAAGGGGTGTGCCGGGCCGAGCAGCTTGGGCTTGGGCAGCGCCTTCAGCGCCAGCTCGGCCAGCCGCAGGTCCTCCTTCGTGGTGATCTTCAGGTTCAGCGGGGAGCCCGGAACCACCGTCACCGGCTGACCCAGCCGCTCGATCAGTTGGGCGTCGTCGGTGGGCTGGAAGTTGCCCCGGCGGGCATAGGCGTCTACAAGTAACTGGCGGCGAAAGACCTGCGGGGTTTGGGCTTCCCACAGTCGCTCGCGGGGCTGGGTGTCGATGATCTTGTGGTCTGCTCCCACCCGCTTCAGCGTGCCCGCCACGGGCGTGGCGAAGATCACCGCCCCGCACCGCTCGGCGGCCTGGAAGATCTCGTCGATCCACACCTCGGCCAGGCAGGGCCGCGCGGCATCGTGGACGCACACGAAATCGGCCTCAGGCTTGACCCGGGCCAAGGCGGCCGCCACCGAATCGCACCGCCCCGCGCCACCCGATACCACATCCACCCCCAAAATAGCCACGTTCGAGCCGAACTTGAACTGGAAGTCCTCGCGATCGTCCGGCGCCACCACCACCAGCACCTGGATCACGTCGCTGCGATTGAGGAACCGCTCGGCCGAGTACAGCCACACGGCCCGCCCCGCCAACGGCACAAACGGTTTCTTATAATACTTATCGCGAAACCGGCTGCTCCGGCCCGCAGCAGGCAAAATGACGGCGAACGTGGCCATGCGGGGCGTCAGTTAGGGGGGGTTGTAGGGCGGCTCGTTCGACCCACCATCGATCGTGGCCAGGCTGCGGTACACGGTCAGGTCGATTTGCTCGCTGAGGAAGACGCC
>JBEKTY010000136.1:0-22293 GCA_049515555.1 Thermoguttaceae bacterium | reverse complement strand
GAGCGTCTTGCGGACCAGAGTCGGCGGTACCGAGTAGCGGTTGCCGTCGAAACGCACGCGGGCCTGGGGCGTAACCACGACGGAGAGAATCTCGTCAGTGTCGAAGGGGATGGCCGGCAAGGGGCGCAGCCGGTCGCGCTCCTTTAGAAAGCGATCGACGGGGCGTTCCTTGGTGGTGGCGTGCAGGCGGACGTTGGCCACCACGTCGCGCCAGCGCGGCGCGAATCGCTGGTAATCCTCCCAGGTCGCCAGCTCTTCGTTGCGTCCCGCCAGGGCATTGTGTTTGACATACCGCACCTTGCCCTCCACGATCCCTTTCGATTCCGGGTCCCGCGCCGCGCAGGCGATCGGCTCCAGACAGAAGTGACCGCAGAGGGCCAGGAACTCCGGATGCAGACAGGCGCTGCGGCCCGAACCGCTCGTGACCGCCGCCTTGAGGTTGTCGAAGATGATCTTGCGCGGGCTGCCCTGGAAGAATTCCAGGGCGTGGACCAACGCCCGATAGAACTCCGCCTTGCGTTGACAGAGACTGAACTCGATATAGCACAGCCGACTGTAGCAGAGCACGGCCACGAAGACCGAAAAGAAGTGGGTCGGCTCCAAGAAGGGATAATGATGGACCGCCTGACCGCAAATTCAGCAAGTGAACGCGGAATACGTCCGCGATGAATGCCGATCCCAGGCGCAAGGCTATATTCTCGCCCATACCATAGATAAGTCTATGGGCTATAAATCCTATTCATTATCAATCCTGTGTTACCTGTCCGATGTGCAAGTGGTAGAAGCGTTGATTGAAACTAACCAACACGTTATCAGCACAGAATCACATATCGTGCCCCCTGATATGCAAGACCCCGACGTGACGATCGAATTGATCTATGAGTTGCAGCGCGAGGATAAGAACGGGCGGGAGCAAAGGGCGGGAAGGACTCTTGATCTATCCGGCAGCAATGCCATATCTGCTAGCACAATTCTGCTAGCAGATTCTTCCCCACCTAAACCACAAGAGGGATAACGTGTCATTACTAGACTTGTGGGGCATTCCCTTATCCTATCCACAAGTAGGGGGCTTTTGTTTACATCCATACAATGCTAACTAGCAATGGATTTTGTTGTTTAACGCTTCGGACGGGTAGAAACACCTTGTGGTCACTTCACAATAAGAATAACACCTAGCATAATCTGCTAGCACAATCTGCTAGCAACTCCATAATTGACTATTTTGGTTGTAGTGCCGTTTTGGTATCCCCTTTTTCGGGCCGTTGTGCTATACTCATGATGGTCTGACACTGGCACACAAAACAAAGCCCCTGCCGCATTAGCCCCGCCAGTGTCAACTAACGGGTTGGTGTTGCGGGGGCTGATTTATTGGGAGAGGATTGGATTATGACAGAACAAGAGACATTAGAAAGCCTGCGCGGTCGCACTGCCTCACATATCGCTAATCCCCATGAGGGGCGAGACTCAGAATCCTTCTGGAATGTAGAAGCCGCGAGAGACCGGATTCTGGCGGCGGAGTCGTTTGACGATTTAGAAAAGGATATGGATTATATTCGGGGGGACTATCAAGCGGCGGTTATCAATCGTTGTTTGCCCGAAGAGTTATGACAGATACAAGGATTGCCGCACCATACCCCTACGTCTCTTAACCGCCGCGCAGCAAGTGGCATTAGATAAGTCACTTACCGACCTGTTGCCGTTTGCCGCCGCGCTACAACTTAACCGGCGGCTGGATTGCGACACACTAGAAGACCTACTATGGCAACACTGGGATAGCGTGGCGAGTGTCTTAGATAGTTGTGCCGTAACAGAACCGACGCGGCATTGGGCGGACAACGCGGGGGAAGCCCCAATATGATCCAATATGACGCCAACCCCGGCCGTGGGTAGTGCTCCTTCTGCGAACAATGTCCGCAGGTTGTTCTCTTCCATTTCTGGCACTCGGCAAGATGTTCCATCCCGATCCATTCTACGGAGTTATTCGTTACCAGGGGACCGTTACGCCACGGCGGAGACCCAGTGTTACATGCCACCCGCGATCTACCTGGCGCGGGAAATCATCCACACCCTGGAGACCGACCGGGAGACGAACCCCGACACGCCCTTCTTCCCCGACGCCAAAAGCCAAGTCACCTTGGCGCTCCGGGACAACGGGACCGTGGACCACGTGCATACAATCGTGGTGTCCGCCTGCCACCGGAGCAACTGTGGAGTCGATACGGTCCGCGATTACGTCAAGAACTTGATTCTGGGCACGATGCTGCCGAAACTGCCCGAGCAGGGGCTTCGCGATGCCTTCGGCAGGGCGCGGTACATTCTCAATCCGGCAGGGGCATGGCACGAGGGCGGCCCGGCGTCCGACACCGGCCTTAGCGGCCGTAGGATCGTGGTCGACAACTACGGGGCGGACTGCCCGATTGGTGGCGGTTCCTTCAGCGGCAAGGATGCGTCGAAGGTGGACCGCAGCGCGGCCTACGCTGCCCGGCACATCGCCAAGAACCTGGTGGCCGCAGGGTTGGGCCAGCGCGCCCAGGTCCAAGTGGCCTATGCAATCGGTTTGATCGAGCCCGTGTCGCTGCGTGTGCAAGTTCAGGACGGCCTGCAAGTGCGCGATTACAGCGACCAGGTCCGGGAGTGCGTGCCCTTGACGCCGCGGGCCATCATCGAGCGTTTCCATCTGGATCGGCCGATCTTCAGCCTGACGGCAGCCGGCGGGAATTTCGGACGGCTGCCTCAAGGCGACAGCTTCGGGTGGGAGAGGCTCAATTTGGCCGAGGTATTCCGGTTTGGGAAGCAATGACGGATCGTTGAAACGGGTGGACTCCCGACTTGGGACTGCCAGGACATCCTGACAAGAGGCTGGAGTTCCAGCCGAACGAGATCGCTATTCCGCCAGGAGGTAGCAGCCGGTTGAGGCCGTTCTTGTTTGCTGGGGTGGGTGCCGGAGCCCGTAATCTGGCGGAGCAACGTCGCTTTTCACGCTCACCCAGTCTGAGCGTTTCTCCCAATTGAGCGATGGAATTGCCGGCTGGGCGGACACCGTGCCGGCGCCGGCGGTGAACACGAGAATCACAAAGACAGTTCTCATAGGATGGGGGCCTTTGCATGCACTGCGATTGGGCTTCTACTTCGCCATGTCCTTCAGCAGCTTCAGCGCCCGCACCTTGACCTTGTTGTAGGCTGGCTTGGCGGGACGATCCATCAGCTCGCCGGACTTGAAGGGGTTGCCTTTCAAGCTTTCCGCTCGGGCCAGACGTAAGGAGGGGCGCTTAAAGCGACCAACCTTTGCGGTATTCGCGTCGGACGTGCTGATTCAGCTCCGGCAAGTTTGTGCAGCGCATGTTCACACCGTCCCACTCGACCTTCTTGCCTAGCCCGGCCAGCATGGCGAGGTTGCCGACCAGCAGGGCTTCGAGATAGGGTCCGGAGACATCGGGGAAGTTGGAGCTGGGCGGATCCCCTCCCTCCTTGACGGCGCGCAGGAAGTCGGCGTGGATGCCGCGGGTCCGGGCGTATTTTTTCGGCGGCGGCGTATACTGCCGGTGCTTTTCTTCAGGCACGATTCTCGCGCCCCCGCAGTACTCCTCGCAGTATATGTAGCCCTTCTCCCCGACAAAGATCGTTCCGCAAGAAGTGAGATCGCGCTTGTACTTGGCCGTCAACTCGTCGGCCACGCGCGGGTGGTTGAGGTTCTTGGCGCCGAAGAGCTGGTCGTCATGGTCCTTGGCAATTTGCTCGCGGCGCTTTCCGCCATACCAATAAGCCTTCAATGGCGGCAGTCCCGCGCGGGGGAATTCATACAGCAGCGTGCTGAATGTCGGCCAGACTCCGGGGCCGCCGTCCTCCTGACCTAAGACCTCGACGCTGGTCGGGTACTTCAATTGCAGGCCCCAGTGAACGGCGTCGAAGGCATGCACTCCCACGCAAGGCAGGAGGCCCGTGCCGTAGTCCTTCCAATAGTACCAGGCGTTCGGATGCAGGTCACTGCGATAATGGCACCAGGGGCCAGGGCCGATCCACTCGTCCCAATGCACGCCGTTGGGCGCCGGCTCGTCGGGTCTGCGGACCTTGTCGCCATAGTACTGGGACGTCCAAGTGTGCGTTTCCAGCACAGTTCCAATCGCGCCGGCCTCGAGATACTCGCGGAGCACGCGGATGCTTTCGCTGGCGTGCCCTTGGTTGCCCATCTGCGTCATGACCTTGTACTGGCGTGCCGCCTGGCCCAAGGCGCGGGCCTCGTAGATGTCGTGCGTCAGCGGCTTTTCGCAATAGACGTGCTTGCCCAGCTTGATGGCCATCATGGTGGCGCAGGCGTGACTGTGGTCCGGTATGGCGATGAACACCGCGTCCACTTGCTTGTGCATCTGGTCGAACATCTTGCGGTAGTCGTAATACGTCTTGACCTTCGACCGCACGCCGGGGGAATTCTTGTCGAGCCAATCCAGGGTGCTTGCCATCCGCCGGTCGTCAATGTCGACCATCGCGACGAGGTGCTCACTTGCTGCGACGGGCACGTGAGCCATCCCTCGCCCGTTGGCGCCGATTACGGCCGTGTTCAGTTTGGAATTGGGCGATCGCTCGGCCAAGATGGCCGGCGTGCCCACTGCCGAAGCGCCGGCCGCCAGTGCGGCCACGCCTACAGACTTCTTGAGGAATTCGCGTCGTCCGAAGCGGCTAGACATGGCAGACCTCCTTCAGGTTGTTGGCAGGTTGAATCGGGGAGGCAGGAGCCAACGACCACGGCACATCGGCAGGCAAAGGCCGCCGCCGTTGGTTCGGCGCTCAAAACGGCTGTCGCCATTATCGTTGCCGCACAGGTGCCTTGCAACCATGATCGGAAAAGTCGGGCAGCCCGCCCCAACGAGGCGAAAAACAGGACAGGAGCCGCGATCAACGAACGGGTGCTCCAAGTTGCGACGAAGCCGCAAGCGGTTAGCCCCCGTATCGGTTGAACCATGCTCGGCGGCCAAAGGGGAGCTTTTCCCGCTGCGTTCCCCCCTCGACCGGGACGCCCAAGGGCAGGAGAATGCTCACCGATTTGTCCTCCGGCACGCCGAGCAGGGTGCCGATCTTCACCCCGTTGCCGTTCTCTCGCAAGGCATAATCGAGCCAGACCGAGGCGTAACCCAGGGCAGTGATCGCCAGCAGCATGTTCTCGACGGATGCCGAGCAATCCTCTACACCGAACGAGACGCCTTCGTGGACCGGCCGCGGGTCGACGATGCAGGCGATCATCGCCCGGGCCGTGTTGCACACCGGTTTGTTGAGAATCTGAGCGATCTGCTTCAGCAGATCCGGATCGTCGACGATTACGAACGAGACCACCTGCTCATTCTTCCCTGACGGGGCCTGGATCCCGGCTTGCACGATCTTTTCCAGGTCGGCTCGCGGAACCGTGGCGGCGGTGAAGTCTCCGCGATAGCTGTGGCGTTTGGCAATGGCGTCAAAAAGGTCCATGCTGGTCCTCGTTCGGGGGTAGGCGGTGGATTAAGGGCGACCGGCTGGGAATCCTCAAATCCGGGATCAGCCATATAAACTTTGCTCGGACGGTTTCCCAGCAACAACAATCTATCTATGCCAGGGCAAGGAAGAGGCACCGGGTCAATCCTCGGGCTTGCGGTTCTTGGCGAACCAGGACCGCATCAGCTTCTCCCGGTCGGTCGGCGAGGCGGCGCGATGGTGGTCGTAGGGATCGGCACCGTGTTCCACGCTCCAGCCGTCCCATTCGCGGAAGGCATGGTAGCTCCAGTCCCAGCCGTGCGCCTCGAAGATGTCGATCAGGTCCGACAGGTAGCGGCAGGCGCTGCCCTCGGGCGCCCAGCGGATAGCGCTGAACTCACCGAGGTAGATATGGACGCCGTACTTCCGCTGGAACTCGACCACCGGCCGCAGCGCCGCTTCCAACTGCACCTTGTCCCACGGCTTGCCCTCGATCTGGCCGGGGTAACGGCACGCCTTGCCGGGGCCGAAGACGCCCTGGTGGGTGAAGACGGTCGGCAAGTACATGTGGACGCTGTAGACCACGTTGGAGACCGCCAGCGGTCGGAGCTGGTAAAGCCCGTCGGGACTGCCCCAGGGGGCCGGCTCGACGATAATCGCCCGCGCGGGATCGATCTGGCGAATGGCCTTCGCCGCACGCTCGGCCAGGTCCTGCCAGTCGTCCAGGTCTTCCTCCACCGCCGACTCGACCGGCTCGTTGGCCAGATCGTAGCCCCAGACGGCCTTGGCATCCTTGTACGTCCGCGCCATCTGCCGCCAGACCTCGACGAACGTCCGCTGGCAGGCAGCGTTGGTGAACAGGCCGTGGTTCGATCCGGCGTAGCCGCCGCCCAGCTTGTGTCCGCCGGGGGGCGAATGCAGGTCCACCACGACCCGCAAGCCATACTTCTGGCACCAGGGCAGCGCGGCGTCCAGCGGTTTTAGGGCCGATTGCAGCCAACGCTCATAGGCCGCCAGGTCGAGCGGATCGTTGATCTTTTCGGTGCGAATGAGCTGCCAACGGATGAGGTTAGCGTTCCACTGCTGCCCCAGGACGCGGAGGCTCTCCGGATCGATGTCGGGGCTGATCATCGCCCCGCGGAGTCGAGGCAGGTCGTGGCCTTTGAACACCGGACCGGCCACCGCTCGCAGCTCGTCGGACGGCAGCCGCTTCCAGACGGTTGCGCGGATGTCGTCGAACCATGCCCTGCCCGTCACCGCCTCCAGACCCACGACCAGGCTGATCTGCCTGGCATCTTCCGGCACGACCGCGCGGAAGACCACCTTCCGCCAGTCGTACGTGCCGGCGTCGGTCTCGGCGGCGGGCCAGGTCGTCTCCCGGCTGGTCACCAGGGGAGCCATGAACTTCACACCGTTCCACGGCTGCGGCTGACGGCTGACGTTTTCGGCCTTGATCCTGGCGGAGAACTGCACGACGTAGCCCCGCATCTGCTCCACCGGCAGCTTGATCGTGGCCGTCGCGTAGCCGTCGCCCCGGTCCGCAGGGCGTTCCAGCGCCAGGGCGTGGCCGCCCTGAAACCCCGGGCCCAGCGCGGCCGGTCCGGACCAGCCCTTCATCGCGTCGCCGGCCTCGAAATCGGTGGCGAAGAAGACGTGTCCGCGGGGAAGAGCGGCCGGCTGCTGCGCTGCCGCCAGCGCCGGCAGAAGGCAGATGATCCAAGGTTGCAGAAACATGATGACAGCCTCGTGGTTATTCGATCTGCTTCTGACGATTCTTGACCAGCCGAACCGCCGCGTCGAGATTCTCATTCCGTCTCGATCTTAGAGCCCGAGTCCCAGGAACACTTTACACTCGTAGGGTTCCAGATGGAAGCTTTGACGCTCGGCCGTAAGGCGGATCGTCCGGCCGGCCACCGGGTCGCGGAACGTCCCCGAGCAGCCGGTGCGGAGATCGCGCTGGGCGACCTCGCCCGTCGTGTTGACCACGTAGAACGCCGGTGGGCGGCCGTCGTGACGGTCGAGGGCGCGGACGAAGACGCCTCCGTTGCGGTCGGTTTCACGGTAATGGCCGGCGGGCAGGTTGCGATAGACGGCGGCGATCTGCCGGTGCATCGGCTCGTGTCCTAGCGGAATCGAGCTGTCGCACCACGAATAGCTGATGTAGCTCGGCGTACCCCGGGCCAGCGCGTAGGCGAAATCGGCCAGGTAGCCGCGGCCTCCCTGTTGAGGATAGGAGACGTAGACCATGCACTCCACGTCCGGCGAGAAAACCCACTTTCGCTTGGGGTCCTTCGGCAGCAGAATCCGCTGCTCGTAGAACTGCCGGTGCAGGAAACGGGCCGTCCGGCCGTCGTAGTCCAACGCGCGGGCCAGCCGTTCGTCGGTGAGGAACCGTTGGATGCGCTGGGTAATGCCCCACGAGGCAAAGGCGTGCTCCCAGTAGGTGCAGCCGTTGAGCTCCGGCAGGTAGGCGCTGTAAACGAATCCCGGCGCGCCCGCGCACCACGCCGGTCCGAAGCCGACGCGGCGGACTGCATCCAGCGGCGAGGACCATTCCCGCTCGCGGCTGAAGACATCGTAATAGAAGTCGATGGCCAGGTAATCTTTGCCGGGCGCCTTGGCCGCGAACGCCTTCTGGAACGCCAAGTGCGTCTGAGACATGGCCCAGCAGTGGAAGTCGAGGAACTTCTCCTTGGCGTGGTCCTGGATCCACTGGTAGCGCTTGGCAAAGCGGTCGGGCTCGGGAGGCTTTCCCGGGAGGGTGAGCGACGCCCAGTGCTGGAACTGATTCATGGTCTCGTCGTCGCAGGTGGCGCCCAGCAGCATGCGGTCGGCCTCTTCGGCGCTGAGATCGTCGCGGAGGGCCGGGGCCGTGACGCAGGGTTCCCACCACGACTGCCCCGCAAGCCAGGAGATGCCCGCAACGGCCGGATATTTGCCATAACGCTCGCCCAGCTCGGCGGCCAGGCGGCAGTAGGCTTCGCGGACGGCCGGATGGAAGGGGTTAGAGGAGGGAAAGCTTGCCCGCCCCGGCGGATCGCGATGCCCCTCCTGGTTGACATTCTCCGGCGCGTTGGCGCCTTGCACGATATCGTAGTGGCTGAACTCGTGAAGCCGGGAGGTGGGCAGCGGGTTGTTGGCCATCACGTTGAAGACCACCCGCAGCCCGTTCCGCTCGAACATGCGGGCGACCAGCGCCGGCAAGTCGACGTCGTATTCGCTGGAAGCGGGCGGGAAGGTCCGCGAGGGGAACCCGGCAGCCCGGTACCGGTAGATCCCGTAGAACAGCGTCGTATCGCCACGGTACCGCATATAGCGGACCAGGTTGGCCACGGTCGGATAGGCGTTGCGGTACCAGGCCGCCTGTTCCGGGCGATCGGTCCAGTTGCCGTTTTCGCCGCGGAACTTCTTGGGGCCGAAGCTGCTCAGCGCCAGCCCTCCGCTCTCACAATAGACGCCGATCTGGCGATCCGGCGTGGACGGAGCGTCCAGCGCCGGCAGATCGCCTTGCACCTCGTAGAGCGTCATTCGCTTGGCGCAGGCCGGATCCAGTACCTTGTCGATCGACGGCCGCCCGTAGTGGGCATTCTGCCAGCAGGCCACCATCCACGGGGCCGACGCGAAATGGGCCATCTGCATCACGTGCATCGCGCCATCGTGCGGGAGGAAGCTACCGGTGAACAGTCCCGATGCGGTTCGGGAGACGGGCCGGCACCGACCGTCCGCCGGATCGTCCTTGGGCTCGATCAAGAAGGCCGACGCCGACATGAACTCCAGGTCGGGGTATTCGATCTCCAGCACGTAGATTTTGCCCGGCGTCGTGGGAAAACGGACGCCCAACCAATCGCAGGCATCGGCCGACGGCAGACCTTGCCGCGACAGCTCCGCCTGGCACTCCTGGTAAGTCAACGTGCGGCGATACGAGCCCTGGGCGCGGTGGACGACCTGCGATCGGTTCGAGAAGCAGAAAAAGTCGTGTCCCGGCTCGTCGGCGGTGAGGTCCGCCTCGTCGACCTTCCGCAGCTTGGGTCCCTGCCCCGCGGCGGCCCTGGCCTGCGGGATCTCGCCGGCAACGACCACTTCCGTCCGGCATTCCGCCAAGGGCTTGCGGTCCGCGTCCCGTCCTTGGACTTCCAGCAGGTAGACGCCCGGCCTGGCAATCATCACAGGATAGGTTCCGGGTTTGGCAATGGGAACGTCAACGTTTTTCAGAACGACAATGGCGACCGCTGCCGCAGCCGTTGACGGCCGATCACCACCGGCGACGCTCCGGCTTGCCGCCTCACCGCCGGCAACCTTGCCGCCCGCGTCGGCGTAGGATAAAGTCCAGGCGCAGGTCTTGCATTTTTCCCGCAGCGCCTCAGGCACGTGCAGATCGAAGGTGATCGTCTCGTCGTCCATGAAGATCGGCGCGTCGCGTCCCCGGGGGGTCAGGCAGAGCTTGGATCGGTCCGGCTCGTAGAGGCGGCTGAAATCGAAGGGCACGTTGGCCGTCACTTCGCGGGCCTGGCGGCGATCCAGGCGGCAGGGCAGGTCGTCGGATTCGAGCTGGAACGTAGCTTCCACGACGGCCTGGTGCGACCTAGCCCAGTCGCCGCCGCCGGTGATCTCGCCGGGGAACGACGTGTAGCCGTTGAGCCATAGGGCCGGATCACGGCTGCCCTTGACGTGCAAGTGTGTTTCAGGCCCCAGCTTGACCACCATGCGGTTGTCGCTGCTGACCAGGTTGATTTCCAGCAGGTCGCGACACCGCAAATCGCCGTCCAGGTCCATCATGTTGCCGGTGATGAGGCCGCGGTCGTCGTGGCCGACGAACCGCAGGGCGGAGGCCCACAGGTGCTGCGTGAACGCCAGTCCCGGCGCGGGAAGCTGCGAATTGCCGGATGCGAACCGGTACCGCACCTGGACCTCGTCGCGGGCGTTAACTTCCACCGACTGCTCGACCTCCAGGCCCGCCCCGGTCCGCCCCGCGACTTCCAGCCGCGCCGTGCCGTCGTGGCGGAGGTGGATGGTACCGGAGACCTCGCGGTAGTACTGCTCGTTTTGTCCCGCCTGGCCGAGCACGCCGATGGGCCAGAGGTAGTCGAACTGGTTGCTGGGATTGACGCTGGAGACGCCCCAGAGTTCCATTTCGCCCGTGTTGGACAGCCGGATCGCGCCACGGCGGAGCGGGACCACGGCCCAGCTTCCATCCCGGCCGCAACCGGAGTAAGGCGTCCCATCGATCGTTCCAGGGACCTTGCGCGGAGGAACCTGCGGGTGGAAATGGACCCGCTGCTGGTAGCGGGCGAGAGCCTCCTCGGCGGTCAACGCGCGGCGGTACATTCGGAAATTGTCGATTGCCCCGCGGAACAGGCCGCCGTGTCCGCCGAGCTTGACGGGCAGCGCGATCGGCATCACCGCTTTCTTGTCAGGCCAGGTCTGCGACTGGTACGGCCGGCCGTTGACGTAGATGGCCGAGGTCCGGCCGTCGTAAGTCGCCACCACGTGGATCCAGGAACGGTCGCGCGGGAACGATAGCTCGTCCATGCACGGCTTGTCGCAGGACATGCACCGCCGCTGGTTGTCGGCCGTTTGGACCGAAAGCCACATCTGCCAGCCCTGCCGCCATCGCAGCATGATGGGCAGATCATCGAAGTCGCTGGTCCGCGAAGCGGCCGTGACCACTTCCTGGTGGGCCGCCTCCTCGGGACTCACCCACAGGTCGAGACTGAACGCCTCCAGCCGGCGATCCGCCTCGGGCAACTCGACGCCCACGCAGGCATGGCCGCTGGGCAGGCGGACGCCGTAACCGTCGACACCCCCGCAAATCTCGGCGCCCACGAGTTTCCCCAGGCAACCCGCTCCGGAGCGGTCGGGCGCGATGCCGTCCTGGACCGCGTTGAAATCGAGGTCGAAGATGACTCCCTCGTCCGGCTTGACCGCCGGTGCGGCTCGCTGCTCGGAAGCCGCGGCGCTGCCTTCGCCGCCGCCCGCGTGACACAGGATGCACCATCCAACGACCAACAATAGGCTGTTTTTCATCACGGCTTCAATCTGTCTCCGGCGGGTTCGCGGCGGGGTGGGGCTTGCAGGCGGGAACGGTGAGCGTTCACAGGGGACTGTCCCAATTCTCGCGGCGCGAATGGCGTTGTTCCAGTCAACCGGCCTAGTCGCCGCGAAAATGGGACTGTCCCCCTCGGCACTGTGATGCCGAATCTACGTCCGGGAAAGGCACACGTCAACGCCACCCCCTCAACGCGGCATAACCGCGCGAAACCCGCGTTGTGCGAGCGGAGGTCCCGCTGAATGATCCGGGCGGATCATCCCGAGGTCGCAGGCGATCTCCAGGGCCTGGGCGTGCTGCTCGGTGAAACGAACCGGCTGGCGGAGGCCGAACTGTTGGTGCGGCGGGCGCTGGCCATTTACGAGCAGAGCTACGGGCTGGATCATCCTCATGTGGCTGAAGCCCTCAACGGTCTGGCGTGGTTGCTCCGCGACACAAACCGGCTGGCGGAGGCCGAACTGTTGGTGCGGTGGGCGCTGGCCATTTACGAGCAGAGCTACGGGCTGGATCATCGTAGGGTTGCCGGAGACCTTGACACTCTCGCAGCGTTACTCCAAGCTAGTGACCGTCTGACGGAGGCCGAATCGTTCAGTCGCCGTGCATTGCAGATACTCCTTGACTTGAAGCGTGCCACGGGGCATCCCCATCCGGCAATGGAGGCAGTCATCGAGAGGCACTCCTCGCTACTCTCCCAAATGGGCCGCGACCCCAAAGAAGTCTTGTCGGAACTCTTGGAGTAAGACGTAGACGGATCAGTTACTCTTTGCCGCCGAGGCGGAGAACTTTGATGCAACTGATCGAATAGACAGGAATTATCGTGTCGGTCACGTTGGCAATGTCTCGCACGACAAGGTAATCCCGACCAATATCAATAACCGCATGGCTCCGCGGCTGGATTTGCTTGGGAAACACGCCCAGTTCGTAACGACCATCCTTTGCCTCCACGGATACCATCTGGCCTGGCTTGAGGTGTTCGAGAAAGGTCGCCTTCGAGGCTGCTTCCCTTTCCGCACCAACAACCGATGCGCCGTAGGGGCGGACGGCAATTCCGGTCACGGCAACGCTGACGACGAATGCTGCCAGCCAGAGGATTGGTTTTTGGTTCTGCATTGTCTTTGGTCTTTCCTGAGAAGATGCCTTCAGCCATTACTCGAATCACGTTGTCAGGGCTTCTGGCTCTATAGTTCTGCTGAACGACAGCACGAACTCCGATGCTGTGCGGGCCCTTGGGTTGACGGTGTAGATCATTTTACCGTCAGAACGGAGAATGGAAAAGATTTCGTCACCAGCAATCGCTAGGTAAGAGTGGGAGGCTTTGGTGCAGTAGTGCGTGTCCTTGTTCGCTGGGGTGGATGCCGTAGCCCGTGATCTGGCCGTTGTCGTTGGTCGCGGAGCTTCCAGTAGAATTCCTGTGCAGGTCGTACTTGGGGTCAGGCAATTCGCTGATCGCCGACTGATGCCCTTCGTGGTTCGTGCAGCCACGACCAGGATGACGACTTGGCCATTTGCTTGTAACATTTTTGGACGTCGATTAAATAATCGGCATTTCCCCAACAGAAAAAAGGCTTTTGGAGTCCCGTCTACTCGCTACCAAGCACCCGGGCTTCTCTTTCTCTTGTTGCTTCGACGATGGCCCTGTCGCCTGCATCCCTCCCCTGGCTCGGTCGACCAAAGGGGAAAATGGGGAACCTTGTAAAGGTCCGAGCCTACCTGCGCAGAACAAGCACAGAGACAGCAAAGGGAACAATGGGAACAGCTGGAGCTGTGACCATTGTTACCTTTGTGACCATTGGATAGGACTTTGTCTGTTGGAATTCTTGCAGAGTTCGATAGAATACACATATATAAAGTGTTGTACCGAAGGTCACGATGGTAACAATGGTCACACCGCCAAGAACCGGGACCATCCTGCCGAAGTGCAAGGGTCAAGAGGACAGGCATGGAGATTCAAGGAAGGACTACGCCCGAAGGACACTTGCCGCTGCGGGCCATCTTCCGCCCGAGAATTAAGGCGTTCTCAAGCCCGTTGCCAACTCCCTTCCATTCATCGCCGACATGCGTCCCGCCCAGCGGCGCATACGTCCAGCCCGCGCCCACCGTCTCACGTATCTGGCCCGAGACCGGCACCGCACGCCCCGCCTCATACGGCGCAATTCAGGCCGCAGAAGCACCGTTGAACAGGAACGGGAGATGACCGTCTTCACATCCAGGTACGATGTTTCCTTCGCTCCCAGTCGAAAGCGACTGCGGAACTCGCTCTGCGCACCGTACGGAGTCAGCCGATCGTCACCCACTTCCGCTCACGGGCCGACTGGTAGAAGGCATCCATCACCTTCACACGTGCCGCCGCTTCGCGGGCCCCGACCAGAGGCATGTCCTTCCGGCCCGTTATCGCGCCGACGAACTGCAACAACGGCTGGTCCGGCCCGGCCGGCAGTTTCCCCCACGGGCGGGCACCATCGGCACCTTGGACCTTCTTGGTGTGGAGATACAGCCGGTCGTTGAACACTACCGCATGGCCTTCCGTGCCGGCCACCAGCAAACCCACGGGGTTCTCGGGTTCCACCCAGCCCGCGGAAATCGTGCCCGTCACGCCGTTGGCGAAGCGAATCATGCCCTGGCCGGTTTCGTCGCAATTCGGGTAGCGGTTGGTGACCGTGCGGATGTCGGCGGTCACGGCCTCGACGTCGCCGACAAGCCACATCAACATGTCCAGGGCGTGCGTGCCGGTGTCGGCGAAACTGCCCAGTGCCCCCCACTTCGGATCGACCGTCCACTTCCACTCACGATCGAACTCGCCCTGGAGGACGCAATCATTGCAGAACGAGCAGTGGACGCGGACGATCCTCCCGAAGTTGCCTTGCCGGACGTTTTCTTTGATGAAGATGTTCTTCGGGATGGTGCGAAGGTGGTAGCCGGTGGTGAAATGGATGCCGGCCTTCTCCACCGCGTCGGCGATCTCCGCGGCGTCCTTGGCCCCCACGCCGATCGGTTTTTCGATGTAAACGTGCTTGCCAGCCCTGGCGGCAGCGGTGGCCAGTTCCGCATGCCCGGCCGTCTCCGAGAGGATGACGACGCCCGACACGGCCGAATCGCCCAGGACTTCGGCGACCGTCTTGGCGGCTTTGGCCCCGCAGGTGGCGGCGATCTTTCCGGCCCGCGCCGCGTCGTGGTCCCAAAGGTACTTGACCTTCACGTCCTCGCGCGTCTTCAGGATCTGAAGGTACATCGGCGTGTGCATGTGGGCGATGCCGAGCAAGGCTAGCGTAACGCTCTTGCCTTCCGTCGCCTGGATCGTACGGCCAGCAAGGACCGTGGTTCCCGCTACGCCGACCGTCTTGACGAAATCCCTGCGTGTCATCGGATGTCGAGTCGCCATGCTACATGTTCTCCGGGGTTCAATGAGGATGATGGGATTCTACCGCATCGACAGGGGGTATTTCCAGATGGTCGGTTATGCGTTTCCAGAGCCGGTACGTCGCCTTGATGTTGCTACGTTCGGTCGTCCAAGACCCGCTCGTCGCCTGGTCGGTCGTGGAGAACAAGGGGACGCTGGTGACCGTGGTCCGGCATGACGGCGACTTCGTCGCCACGGCATCCTACCAGTCGGGAGAGGAAACGGTTATCGTTACCCTACTTCAGATATGAGTCCCGAATCGGTCCTCCTGCCGCCCGGAACCGGGTGGACTCGCCTCACTCCGGCACTTCCATCGGCTTGCCGTTGTCCTTCCGGCCAAGGCTCAGGAGGAACGGGACGGCCTTCTCGGCCCACGCCGCCGGGTCGGGATAGTTCGCGGCGTCGGCCCCGAAGCAGCTTCGCAGCATCTCCGTGTCGATGATGCCGGGGACCACGGGCACGGCAGCCACGCCGCTGGGCAGTTCCGCCGCCATCGCCCGAGTCAGCCCCTCGATGGCCCACTTCGTGGCACAGTACGGCGCGACCTCCGGAGCGCCCTCGCGCCCCCACCAAGAGCTGAAGTTGACGACCACGCCACGACCACGCTCGATCATCGCCGGCAGGAAGTAACGGACTACGGTGGCCACTCCCTTGATGTTCACGTCGATCACCTGGGAGAACTCCTCCGCAGGCACCTTCCAGAGCGGGGCGTTGCGGTTGATCGTGGCGGCGTTGTTCACCAGCAAGTCCGGCGGGCCGCCCGGGAGAACCTCTGCCGCCCAGGTCCGCACGTCGTCGTCGCGGCTCACGTCGACCGTCGAAAAGCCGTTCGGAAGCGGGTAACGGAGACGCAGCTCGGAGATCGCCTCCGTCGAGCGGGCACAACCAAATACGAGGTGACCGTGGGCGATGAAACCGTCGACGAGCGCCCTGCCCAGCCCTCGGCTGACCCCGGTGATGACGATGCGTTTGGGAGCAGGCATGGTTGACGGTCGGGCTATGGTTTCAGGTCGTGGCATGTTGATTCCGAAGATCTCCTTGTGGCGGCATCCGTCCTCAACGTCCCAGCGTCCCTGCAAACGTCGTCACGCTCCTGGGCAGCAGGGTAACGCTGAAGCGATGAGGAGAGGTCTCGGGTGCGGGGGTGCGTGCCAGGTCCAGGTCCGCCGTGGTGGCGAAAGCCTCGACGTTGCCGATCGTCTTCTGACCGAAATCGTAGACGGTCGGCTGGGGGGTCGCACTCGGATTCAGTGCTACGATAACAAAGCCGTCGCCCTTGGGATCGACGAAGCCCGTGTTGGCATAACCGATGCCGTCGATCTCGATGAGCTTCCAGCCTGGACGTACGAAACGGCTGTAATTCGCCATTGCCCAGAACCGCTTGGGAACGACCAGCTCGCCGTGCAGCGGACCTTGGCAGTCGGCAGGAGAAAGAACGCCCATGCTTCCGGGGAACTTGGACGTGAAAACGGCGAAACAGTAGATCCATGCCGAGGCGCGGGCCTCGACTAGATCGCGGTGGATGTAACGGGCAACTTGGATGGCAGCGCCCATGCTGGGATTGTCGGGCGCGGGCGGGAACATCAGCGATATCTCGCTCATCCAGACCGGCTTTCCGTTGCGGGCCGAGGCTGCGGCGAACAGCCTCCGGGCCTTGTCGTCTGCCGCGCCATAGCTGTGGCTGGCCATGATGTCCAGCAGTCCTCGGGCAGCCGCATCCTGCAACGTGGGCAGAAGGTGATCCCATGCCCCCGTCCAGGCCGTGCCTTCCGAGAGCATCAGCCGAGTCTTGAGACCGTGGGCATGGACCAGGGGGGCGATAATCTTGAGGAAGTCACGCAGTTCCGCCCCCGTCCAGATGCACGAGTCCCAAGGTGCTGCGATGCCGGGTTCGTTCTGGAGGCTCAGGACATCGACCTCCACGCCAAGAACTTTATGGTGGTAGTCCAGGAAATCGACCAGGTACTCGGCGTACTCCCGGTAGTGCTCGCGTTTCAACGAGCCGCCATGGCCGGCCTGGCCATTGGTCTTCCAGCGAACCGGCGGCGTAAAAGGCACGGCATAGATGACGGGCTTGGTTCTCTTGAGCACCGGTTCAATAGCCTTCCACGTGGACTGCGTGTGGCCGTCCCCGGCCCAATCGTAATGGCGAGCGTCTGGCTGCTGCACGGGTTGGGCATTGGGCGAAATCTTCAGCCGTACGATGTTCAGGCGGAGCCCCTCGTCGCCATAGAGCAGGTCATACGCCCGGACACGGTCTTCGGGTTTCCGGATGGCGTTGACGTGCTGGTGGCTGCTCTGGTTGAAGCCCGCGCCGAACCCGGCGATCGTCTGGAAGGTCGTTTCTGGATGAACCCGGAACGTGGATGTCGCCGGTGGCTCGGCACGCAGCGGCGTCTGGTTCCACGCCGGCAAGAAGTACGGCAGCAGGATCACAATGATGATGCGGATGGTCCGTGTGGCGTTCCGTTTCATTGCCGTCCCCTTCATGGTGCCAGTGCGAGTCGTGCGTCGGAAGAACGTCTTTCGCACGCACTTGAGTGTTGTCGCACGGCGTGGAATTGTCAACCGTCCCCGTAAGGCGTAAGGCTTGGAGGAACTCCGTCAAGTCCTAACGAAGGTTCACCCCTCCCCGCCGAACAGCTCGCTGCAAACCGCGTCGATGGTCGAAGCCGAGAACTTCCCCATCAGCCACTCGACCTCCTGTTGGGTCGCAGAAAGCCGCTTCTGGGACGCAGGCTGCCGCCCCTGCCGGAACGCCGTCAGGTGCGTCTCGATGCCCTTCAAGCCTCTGATCGCCTCCTTGACCTCCTCGCACCCGTCCACGGTCTCGTGGAACCACGCCAGGTAGGACTGCTCCTGCTCGTAGACCCAGGACAGCGTCTGCCCCTTGAACTTGCCGAAGGGAAGGGTGACGACCTTCAGGCGGCACTCCGGATCATGGCACCGCCAGTCCTTCAACGACCTTGCCTTCAGCTTGTTCTCCAGCACGTGGACGAAGTTCTCGCCGCAGCACTGCCGCACCAGCGTCATCTGCACGTCCTCGGCGACGACCACCGCCCTGGACGACCGTCCCGTTTCCGGTGATCCCAGGCGCATCAACTCCCTGGCGAGCGGCTCCAGCTTGACCGAGGCTCCCACGAACGTGATTCCCAAGAGATCTCTGCAAGCACCGTGTCCTTCTAGGTTGACCCATCGCTGCCGTCCTCCGGTGCAATGGTGATGATTGCCGGTCCAAACTCCTTACCGGGAGAATTCCAACGCGGTCCTCCTCGCAGAATCGACGAATGTCAAACTAGAGGCTCCAGCCGCTACGATACTCCCGGCGGATTACCCGGAGCACTTCCGTGTCGGAGCAGTTCTTGGGCTTCATGGCTTCGGCATCCCAGTCGATCCGCCGGCCCGCCCGGAGGGCCACGTTGCCCACCAGCGCCGCTTCGGTGAGGTTTCCGGAGAAATCATAATTGGAACAAGGCGGACGGACGCCTCGGCAGGCGATGAAGAAATCCTCGTGGTGGCTGGGCACGCGCGGAATGATCTTCTCGGGCGGCCTGACCTGTCTCATCTTCTCGTCGGGAATGATGCGGTGATCGAGCATTGTGCCCCGGTCGCCGATGTACAGGACTCCGTTGTCACCGAGCTGGCGGCCCTGTTCCAATTCCGTCGGCCGCGGCGGCTTCTTGCCGCCGTCGTACCACACGAGCTTTACCGGCGGCGTGTCACCGCGCGCAGGGAACTCGTAGGTGATGATCGACCAGTTCGGGAACATCTCCGCGCTGCAAGGCGAGTGCTCCGCCTGGACCGCCGTGGGCTTGCCGAGCTTCAACGCCCAGAAGGCCGGGGCCATCGCATGACAGGCGATGTCGCCCAAGGCCCCCGTGCCGAAGTCCCACCATCCGCGCCAGTTGTGCGGATGGTACAGAGATTTGCCGCTAGCCAGACCCTCGCGCCAGTGGTCCACATAAGGCCGTTGGGGTGCCGGGCCCAACCACAGATCCCAGCTAAGATGCTTCGGAACAGGGTCGGTGTAGGTGGGACGGTCGAGGCCCTGCGGCCACCAGTTGATCGGCCGGTCGGTCCAAACATGCACTTCGCGGACCAAACCGATCGCCCCGGCCCAAATGTACTCGCACACTCGGCGGTGCTCCTCGCTGGCCATCCCCTGGTTTCCCATCTGCGTGGCCACGCCGGCTTTGCGTGCCGCCTCAACCAAGCACCGGGCCTCGTAGATCGAGTGCGCCAGCGGCTTCTCCGTGTAGACATGCTTGCCATGCTTGATCGCCAGCATGGAAGCCGGCGCGTGGTGATGGTCGGGCGTGGCGACGAACACCACGTCGAACTCCCGCTGCGCCTCGTCGAAAAGTTTTCGGTAATCGGTGAATATCTTCACCCTGGGATTGTGCTGCGCTACAGAACGTGCCGCCGACTCCAGCCGCTGCCGGTCGCTATCGCACAGGGCGACAAGGTTCTCCTTCATGGCGGCTTCGACGTGCGCGCCGCCCCGCCCTCCGACGCCGATGCACGCGCAGCGGAGCTTCCCATTGGCCGCGTAGGCTTTGCTGCTGAAGGAACCGATGGCTAGGGTTGCCGCCGCGCCGGCAGCGCCTTGAAGGAACAATCGTCGGTTCGAGCCCTTCGACATGGAGACCTCCTTCTGTGAAAAGTCCTGTAGCCCGGTACGGAAGATCTTTCTATGTCGGGTTTCCCTGCCTGTCAAGCACCATATCCATAGCATCGTCTGGAAATGAAAAAGGGCGCAAGCATCCAACTCCGGCAGATTGTTCAGCAGCCGCGGGGCGTGTAGACTGGGTACTTGGGCCGCAGTAGCCCTGAGAAGCAACAAACCAGTGAAGCGGAGGCGTAGACCCGTGAACCAAACCATCACTCGGCGGACATTTGTACAAAAAGCATGCATGTCAGGCGCAGCCGTGGCAGCGTTGCCGACGCTTGTCGATTCGGCAGCGCCGGCGGAGCAACAGGAACCCGTCACTCTCGCGCTGGCCGGATGTGCTCATAGTCATGCGCCCGGCTATGTTCAGCGCTTGAAAGGCTCGAAGAATGTGAAGGTCAAGTACGTTTGGGACCCCGACGCCAAACGAGCTTACAAATGGGCCGCTGAATTGGATGCCCGTGCGGTCGCCGACGATGCCGTGGTGTGGACTGATCCGCAAGTCCGGGCGGTGGTTCTCTGCTCGCAGACGAATTTGCATCACCGGCTGGTGTTGGCAGCCGCCAAGGCGCGCAAGCAGCTGTTCGTCGAAAAGCCGATGGGGATGACCGGCTCCGAGTGTCGTGAGATGGCCGAGGCCATCGAACAAGCGAAGGTGCTCTTCACGACCGGCTACGGCATGCGCACGCACTCTGCGCATCTGTTCCTCAAAGAGCAAGTTGCCCAGGGGACTTTCGGCAAGATCACACGCGTCCGGGCTTCCGTCTGCCATGACGGTTCGCTCAACAGAATTTTCGATGGCGACATCCGCTGGATGGCCGACCCCAAGATCGCGGGCTGTGGCGGCTTCGGCGACCTGGGAACGCACGGGCTGGACCTGCTGATGTGGCTGGTGGGCGACGTGGAGCAGGTGGCGGCCGACATCAAGGTGGTCACCGGCCGCTACGGCCCCTGCGACGAGAGCGGCGAGACCCTGATCCGATTCAAGAGCGGCGTTACGGGCACGTTGGCGGCAGGCTGGGTCGATGTGGCGAATCCGAACTCGTTGGAAATCTCTGGGACGGAGGCCCATGCGAGCGTGACGCAGGGCCAACTGTACTTCAAATGCGGCAAGGTCGCAGGCGCGGATGGAAAGAAGCCATGGACCGCTTTGCCCGCGGGGTTGCCGCAGCCGCTGGACATGTTCCTTTCGGCGGTTGGCGGCAAGGCCGATGTACCGTTGGTCTCGGCCCGCGAAGCGGCCGACCGCGTAAGCGTCATGGAGGCCATGTACCGCGCTTCGGCCGAGCGAAAGTGGGTAGCGCCGCTTTGACACAACCACAATGGCGATCATCGCCCGGCCTGATCGCCACCGAGCGGAATTCGTCGAGAGCGAGTCTTGCGAACGTCACCAGCCGAATTTCGCGGCGTCGCCGACGTACTTCGCCCGCGCCGACTCCGGCAGGAACCGGTCCCGGACGAGCCGATCCACCACCTCCGACACCTTCCTGCGGTAGTCTTCGGGGGTGCCATAGCGACGGGTCAGTTCAACCTTGTCGAGGGGCACGGCTTTGGGAGCTTTGCCGTCGTCGGAGACGTAACGGACGACGGGCACTTCGATCGGCGGCAGCCGCACGCCGCCCTTGGCGATCCCCAGATCGTCGGTCGTTGGGAGTTCGGCCGGCTCGGACGGCAGGTGCTTAGCCCGTAGGCTTTCGCGCTTCTCCAGGACGAACAGCCGGCTGTCGGGCGGCTTCGTCCCGTCCGACGCCCACTGTTCCAGCGCGACCGAAAGCGGCTGGACGCACACGTCCCAAGGCACCGTTCCGCCGCCGCCGTGCCCGCCGAGGGGGAACTCGTAGACCCGCACGTTGTCGGGCACCGTCCCGTGACGGCTCATGTAGGCCATCATCTCGAAGTACTCGCTCTCGGCGTTCAGGGCGAACACTTTGGTGTCCGTCCCTGACCGTGCCATCACTTCCGACCACGAGTACGGGGGGCGCACCGTCTCGGCGCTGAACGTACCGCCTGAGCCGGGGTCGGATTCGGGTCGGAACACGTCGAGGTATCCTGCACGCCCGCCGTTTGCAAGGAAGCCGTCGAACGCCTTGCCTGCCGGGGCAGTATTCAGTCCGTACAGAAGGAAGGTGCGCATGAACCGGGCGCTCTGGCTGATCCCGTAGGCGAACGCATGGCGCACTTTGCCCGCCGCCGGGTTGGGCATGGCATCCGAGGAAGGACAGTAGCGGAGGAAGGCGACGAAGTCCCGTACCACCACCAGCCCGTATGCCTGCGGCATCGGGCCGTCGAAACCGCTCATCTTCAGATGCAGTCTCGGCTCGGCCATGTTCTTGGCCTGCCAGGCGCACCAGCCGTACCCGCCGCCTCGACGGAGGATACCGTCACGTAGCCCGCCGACGTCATTGCCGCGGTTGAGCACCGAGAACCAGAATCGCCCGTTGCCTTCGAAGACCGGAAGCCACAGCTCGAAGTCCGACTCGTACTTCCGCCCGACGACCTTCTCCAGGGTCGGAACGCCCGGCTCGTTCCGCTCGGCCTTACCCGAAACCTTCCCGACAACGTGGCGGATCTTGCTTTCGCCTACCGAGACCGTCTCGTCCTTGGAGATCCTGACACCGGCGACCTCAGCCGAGGCTGGGATGACGGCAAGAACCGCCGCTGCCGCAAGAATCGGCACGACAAGACACCTGGATCTCCCAGGGGCAGTGGCTGGGTGCCTGCCAGGACTAACGAGAGCTATTT
>JBEKTY010000135.1:0-22722 GCA_049515555.1 Thermoguttaceae bacterium | reverse complement strand
CCCTCGTGACCATCAGCGGCACGAACCTGGCGGGGGCCACGGCGGTCCATTTCGGCAAGGTCCTGGCGAAGATCAAGAGCACGGCGGACACGCAGATCGTGGTCACCAGCCCGGCGGGCAAGTCGGGCCCGGTGGACGTGACGGTCACCACGCCCGGCGGAACCTCGGTCCCCTCTGCGCTCTATCAGTTCACCTACGCGGCGACTGCGAAGGCCCCGGCTATTATCGCGAGCCGAGCCATCACGCCCGACGTCAATGATCTTGCGCTCCTGGCCCTGGCGGGCCAGTCTAGCCCGAGCGCCACGCTCCAGCGGAAAACGGTCGATAACCTCATGGCATCGCTGCTGATGTGAGAAAGTGCAACAGGACCCCCACGCCACAGCCGAGGGGTTTTTTGCGAGCCCTTCCGCCTTCCCCTTTCCGCTTTTTCAGGAGGTTGCCCATGAGTGCTCTGACACCTGGGCGCCGGCTGGCGTTCAGCCGGCGATCGTGGTTGCAAATGGGGGCCGGCCTGGTGTCCGGGGCTGGGCTGGCCAGGCTGGGCGGGGGCCTGGCCCGGGCGGCCGAGCCGGCCAAGGCCACGGATCTTCAAAGGTCCACGCAGTCTGAAAAGCCCGCACCGTTACCAAAGCCCACGCAGTTCCAGATTGCCTGCATGACGCTGCCCTACGCCCAGTTTCCGCTAGAGCGGGCGCTGGAGGGTATCCGTGCGGCGGGCTACCGCTACGTGGCCTGGGGCACGACGCACAAGGGCCCGGCGACGGACACGCTGCCGATTTTGGCCCCGGACGACCCGCCGGAAAAGGCCCGCGACCTGGGCCGCCACTGCCGGGACCTGGGGCTGGAGCCGCTCTTGATGTTCTCGGGCATCTACCCCGAGGCCCCGCAGGCCCTGGCCGTCTTGACCCGCCGCATCGAGCAGGCCGCCGCGGCCGGGATCGGCCAGGTGTTGACCTTCGGCCATACTCAGGGCGGCAGCCGGCGGGTGTGGATCGAGCGATTCAAGCAGTTGGGTCCCATCGCCCGCGGCCACGGCGTGCTGCTGGTGGTCAAGCAGCACGGCGGCACGACGGGCACCGGAGCGGCCCTGGCCGCGATCGTCCGCGAGGTGAACGATGCGGGCATCATGGTCAATTACGACGCCGGCAACGTGCTGGACTACTTGAATCTGGATCCGATTCCCGATCTTCACAAGTGCGTGCCGGAGATCCGCAGCTTCTGCATCAAGGACCATCGCAATTGGCCGCGGAGCGAGGACTGCGGGCCGGGCTTCGGCGAGATCGATCACTACCGGCTGTTGCGGCCCGTGACGTTTACGGGCCTGAAGATGCCGCTGTGTTGCGAGAACATCTTTGCGCCGCTGGTTCCGCGGCCGGCGGCGGCCGAGGAGATCGACGCCCTGGCCCGGCGGGCCCGCGAGTTCCTGGAGGTCGTCGTGCGGGGTCTGCAAACGGCGGGCCCGGAGTGAGGGGCCCCTTGCAGCATGGAAAGTAGCGCGCCACACTCCGTGTGCCTGCTGCGTTGGTGCCGGGATTGTGTGCCACTGCTGGCTTGTCCAGCAGTGTGAGAAGCACTGCTGGACAAGCCAGCAGTGGCACCCGCGAGCCTGGAGTGATGGGCATGGCGCCTACCCGGGTTCCTGGCGGGCGGCGATCTGTGCCGGCGTGGCGCGGGGGCTGGCCCGCGGCGGCCGGCAGATGGCCGTTGGGAAAAGCCGCTCGCGCCGCGGCAGGTCGGCCGCGGCCGCGTATTGGCTGAACTCGTACACCTCGCAGAACTCGATCCGGCCGCCCCGTTGCGGGCCGTAGGCCGCCACCAGGTCCGCCCGAAATCGTTCCGCGCGGGGCAGCATGTGCCGCCGGTACCACTCCCGCAGCCAGGCGGTCTTTTCCCCGTCGGCCTCGGGCACTTCGGCCAGAATGCCCTCTTCGTAGGGCAGCCACTCGAAGACCTGCGTGCGATGGCACGCCAACATGGCCACGATCGAGTCGAGCTGCTCGGTTACGTCCAGCACGACCTCGGCCTCCAGGGGGCAGGGCTTGCTGAACAGGTCCGGCATGTAGGCCACCACCGGGTCCCGCGTGAGCGGCGGGCAGTCAGCCAAAACGTTGGGCACGGTCACCAGGTAGCTTGCGTCCTGGACCAACTGGCCCACCGCCCGGTGATCGGGGTGATAGTCGTATGGTCGGTGGGTAAGCACGAGATCGGGGCGAAAGGAGCGTATCTGGCGGATCACGCGGTGCCGGGTGGGCAGGTCAGCCGTCAGCTCGCCGTCGGGAATGTCCCAGGTGAGATACTCGGCCCCGATCACCTTGCCGGCGGCAGCCGCCTCCCGGCGGCGCAGCTCGGCCAGGCCTTGCGGCGGGCGGGCGAAATGCCCCGCCTGCCCGTTGGTCAGCGACACGATCAGCACCTCGTGTCCGCGCTGCCGATAGATCGACGCCAGTCCGCCGGCATGATACTCGGCATCGTCGGGATGGGCCCCGAGAATCAACAGTCGCAAGCCGTCTTCTGCCATGTCGAAGCAACTCCTCTGGTTCGAATGGACCAGCCGAAAAAGGTTCCGCATTTCCCGTACTCATCTCGCTCCGCGAGATGCAAGCCATCTCGCGGAGCGAGATGAGTACATTTCTTGGTTTTAAGGCCGCACGGCCATCAAGTCGGTCCGCGTGCGCCCCTCATCGCAGTAGCGGCTCAGGGCGTAAACCGTGCCGTCGTCGCCGACGGCGATCGAGTTGACGTACATCGGCCGTTGACCGTCGGGAAAGAAGATCGCTCCGTGGTCGGTATACTTGGCGGCCGGGATATCGTAGGTAACCAGGTGCAGGTCTTCCAGGCCCTTGGCCTCGCCCTTGGCGGTCGCAGCTTTGCCTTTCACGCGCCGGCCGTCAACATAGATCGGCCCGCCGGTCAGGTAATAGATGGTGCGTCTGTCGGGACCGAGTTTGAAGCCCAGGTAGCCATAGCTGAATTGGTCGTACATGCCGCTGCGTTTGGAGGGCAGCGAAGTGAGCCGCTCCAGCACGTCGATGCGGCGGGCGAGCGGGTCGTAGCGAAACAGGTATCCGGAGTTGCCATGCACGCCGTAGATCACGTGCTCCTCGGGATGCCAGAAGACCTGCCGCCAGTTGTAACCCATATTGCCCGGCGACGCCGGGTCGTACAGCCCGAAGTAGTCCTTGCGGAGATCTTCGCCCTCGACCCTCTCGACGCGATCCCGGTCGTAGCGATAGCGGAAGATTTCGCCGCTTGCCACGCTGAAATAGACCGAGCCGTCGGCCGGATCGACGGCCATCGAGCGGCAGAGCGTGCGGTAGGTGGGGCCTCTTCCGGCCTCGCCCTGCTCGGCGAACAGCCCGCAATCCCGCATTCGTTTGGCGGCCAGATCGTAGTAGCAGAAGTAGCCCGTGGGCCAGGTGATGCCGTACAAGCGGCCGCGGCGGTGATCCATGTTCATGGTGATGATGCCCTGGCGGTGCGGCGCGGTGCCGAAGTCCTGGAACTGGCCACTGGTCATGTCATAGGCCAGGAAGTGCCCGCCCGGGTAGGGCCCGACGCCGGCCGGCGGAATGCCCGGCTTCTCCATGCCGTCGATAATGCTGTAATAGCCGATGTGCGTGGCGAAATACAACTTCCCCTGGCACTCGACGAAGTTCACGTGGCTCTTGCCCTGGGCGACGGCTTTGAGGCCCTTTTCGCCGCACGCCGCGCTAAGATCGCCGCAATGGCGGATGCGCGCGGTCCGCGGATCGAAGACGTACATCTGCGCGGCGACGTCGCACAGCTCGGAGCTCAGGCAGTAGTAGATCCGGCCGTCGCTGGCCGAGGAGAGGGCGTTATACGTGTCGTGGGCCCGGGCGAAACCCGAGTTGTAGATCTTGGCCGTCAGCCGCTCCGCGGGGGCGCCTTCCGCGGCCCCAAGCAGCGCAAGCCACGCCACGGCCGGCCCCAGCCCCCGCAAAGTTCTCCCCAGCGCCGTCCAGTGACGTTGCATGGCTGTGTCTCGCTTTGATCTACGTTCGGCCCAGTTGGCTGCGATGGGCCCAAACCTTCTCGAAGGCCTTGATGTACTGCTGGACCAACTCCGGCGCTTCTTGCCGGAAGAGCGACACGTTGACGGCGCGGGCGTTTACCTGCTCGCAGCCCGGCAGCACCCGGGGAAGCTCGGGTTTGTGATGCCACCACCGCTCTTCGCTGTAGATCGCGTACTTGTGGTTCTCCGGGTAGTCGCCGGCGGCTATTGCCACGCCTTCGGCCGCCAGGGCCTTGAGCATGGTCGCCCGGGGCATGCCGGCCTTCGCCTCGTCCAGCAGCAGCATGTTGACGCTGTAATACACGCGCTGTTGATCGGCGCGGCATACCGGCTCGCTGAGGCCCGGCAGTTGGCACACGCGGTCGTTGATCTGCCGCACTTGCCGGCCGATCATGGCGTTGCGGGCGTCGAGCGTTTCCAGTTGCTTCAGTATCAGCACCGCGGCCAGGGGATGCATGCGGAGCTTCATGGCCAAACCGGTGCCTTCGTAGCGGCGATAGGGACTGTCTTTGGCCAGCGCATTGCGGGCGTAGGGGCTGCCGGGGGGATAGTTGCCGCACGACTCGTAGTGGCCGAAGGCCGTGGCCCGCTCGAAATCCGCGCGGCTTTGGTAGACCCCCATGCCGCCCTCGAGGCCGGGCAGGGGCTTGGTGCCCTGAAAACTGTAGATGCCCATCCGGCCCAACGTGCCCATCTTCTTCCCCTGCATCATGGCCCCGTGGGCGTGGGCACAGTCCTCCAGCACCGCCAGCCCATGCTCCTGGGCCCAATCGCAGATGTGATCCATCTCGCAAGGCAGGCCCCAGGAGTGCATGGGCATGACGGCCCTCACCCGCGGATTGAGCATCCGCCGGGCATGCTCCAGGTCGAAGGTCGCCGTGCGGGGATCAATGTCGATGAACACCGGCACGCAGCCGAACAGCCGCATGGGCGTGATGGCCCCGAAAAAAGTATACGAAGGAACCATGATCTCGCTGCCCGGCGGCAGGTCCAGCGCGAAGAACATCGAGGTGATGGCGCTGGTGCCGTTCATGTGGCTCTTGACAAACGGCGCCTGGAGGTACTCGCGCCACTTGTCCTCCAGGTCGTAGAGGTAGTGGTAGACGGAGTTGCAATCGCAGTCCAAGGCGGCGCAGACGGCTTCCCTTTCGGCCCGCCCGTACTGCGGCCACTTGAGCACCGCCAGGCGCTCCTTGAGCGGCACGGTAACGGCCGGCCGGCCGCCGCGGAGGGCCAGGCCCTCCGCGGCCGCGTGCGCGGTCCGCCCCAGCGCGGCCCCGGCGGTCAGCACGCCGGACACCTTGAGGAAATGGCGACGACTCCAGAAACCGTCGTTGTCGGGAATGGGATCGAACATGGTCTGTCCTTTGCCCAAAGAGAATGAGGCAATTCACGCCCCGGAGGCGAGATCTCGGCAGTGGTCGTCTGCCGGAGCGGTCCGCTCGCAACGCTCAGGCTATCGCCGCCGGCCGACGCCGTCAAGCAGCACTTGCGGCAATCCGAGACCTTTTCTTGTGCCGAGCGCCAACGCCGGCCGCCGGGTGCCACTGCTGGCTTGTCCAGCAGTGCTTCTAACGCGGCTGGACAAGCCAGCAGTGGCACCCAATTCCGGCAGGCTATCTCTTGCACGCCGCCGGCTGGCCTCGCGCTGGCCGCGGTGGTATGGTACATGGCGCGCGGCCTTTGAACCGCCCCGAAACCGCGGTAGACAAGTTCTCTACAAGGTGTCGAAAGGAGAAGTCTGATGACTTACAGAGCGACCAGCCGCCGGGAGTTCCTGGAGACGGTCGGCGCGGCGGGCGCCGCGTCGATGCTGATGGGAGCGGGCCAGCCGCCCGCCGGCCCCGCGGGCAGCGAGAGACTGGCCCTGGAAGGCGGCACGCCGGTGCGGAAGACCCGCCTGGGCGTTCACAACTTCGGGCCCCAGTTCTACGATCACGTCGAAAAGCGGGAACTCCAGGAGGTCCTCGATGGCAAGAACCCCTTCCGCTGGTCGGCCGGCGGGGGATCGAAGGTCCTGCGCTTCGAGCGGCAGTACGCGGCCCATCTGGGCGCGAAGTACGCCCTGGGCGTGACCTCAGGCACCACGGCCCTCTTTACCGCCGTGGCCGCCCTGGGGATCGGGCCCGGCGACGAGGTGATCCTGCCCGCCTGGACCTGGTTCGCCTGCTACGACGCCATCGTTCTGTGCGGCGCGGTGCCGGTGTTCGCCGAGATCGACGAGTCGTTCGACATCGATCCGCGCGACATCGAGGCCAAGATCACGCCGCGGACCAAGGCCATCATGCCGGTGCACCTCCAGGGCTGCCCCTGCGACATGGAGCCCATCCTCGAGATCGCCCGGGCCCACAAGCTCCGCGTGTTGGAAGACTGCGCGCAATGCGTGGGCGGACGCTACAAGGGGAAGTACGTCGGTACGATGGGCGATCTTGGCATTTACAGTTTCCAGCAGAGCAAGACGATCACCGCGGGCGAGGGCGGGGCGGTGGTCAGCAGCGATCCCCGGCTGTTCGAGCGGGCCTTCCGCTTTCACGACGTGGGTATGCTTCGCTCGCCCTACACCGAGGCCCTGGGCGGCGGACTGCTGGCCGCCTTCGCCGCCTGCAACTTCCGCATGAACGAGTTCACCGGCGCAGTGCTGTGCGGGCAGCTCACCAAGCTGGAGACCATCTGCACCGCCCTGCGCCAAAGCGCCCGAAAGGTGCGCTCGGGCATCGCCGATCTGCCCGGCCTCAAGCTGCGCAAGTCGCCCGACGGCGAAGGCGAGCTGGGCGTGGGGGTCTTCCTGGACCTGGGTACGCCCAAGCGCCGCGACAGGTTCCTCAGCGCCATCGAGGCCGAGGGGATCTCGGCCGCGCCGCCCGCCGGGTCGGCCATCCTGCCCATCGACCCGCGCATCGAGAAGAAGGCCACGATCCACCCCGCCTGGCCCTCCTTCCAAAGTCCGGCCGGCAAGGCCATCCGCTACGGCCGCCAGTGCTGCCCGCGGACGATCGACATACTCGGTCGCCATGCGGGCGTAATGCTGGACCCCACCTTCCGCGACGACGACCTGCAGGACATCATCCGCGCGGTGCGGAAGGTCTACCTGGCCATGCGCCCGGCATGAGAGGTTTCGGGTGCCACTGCTGGCTTGTCCAGCAGTGTTTGCCAGACATCGGGAATCGGTCCGCCCGTCCGAAACGGATTTGTCGAAGCTCAATCGGCTCCAATCGTACACAAGCGGGCACTGCTGGACAAGCCAGCAGTGGCACCCATCGCACCGCCAGTAGCGGCGCCAGGGCGCGACCAGCGCTCGGCCATATTCTGCCTACAGCTTAGCGCCCGGATTCGAGAACCGCAGGCCGTCCATGTCGTGGAACGTGCCGTATTCGGTCACCAGCGCCCCTTCCGGTCCGGCCACCATGAAATGCCAGGCCGTCAGCTTGTTCAGATCGGCGACCTCGTCGATGCCCAAGGGTTGGCCGTGCCGGCTGTGGACCAGCGTCCGCTGGCTGGCGGGGATGCGGTCCAGCAGCTCCGGCGTCGGCTCGCCTTCGCCGAAGGTGTAGATCATCCCGTGCCGCGGATGCCACGACTCCATCTTGGCCGGTCCCTTGCCGGTGGCCAGATGCCGATGCTCGGGGATCATCTGTCCCGGCAGGAGGAAGATCTCGTGGCCGAAGTAGCCGAACTCCTGCCGGTTGATCCAAAAGATGCCGGCCATGCCCACGTTGGCGAAGTCCCGCAGTCCGAAATCGAGGACCCACATGTCCTTCTTGAGCTTCGCCGAGATCGGATAACTGAAGCGGCGGAACATGTCGAAATAGGCCTCGCGGGCCGCTTCGGCCAGGAACTTGCCGCCGGCGTTGTTGCAATAGAAGTTGGCACTGGTGTAGGTTTTCACCGCGGCCGGCTTGGCGCAAGCCGGCGCCTCGGCAGCGCCGGCGGCCTGCGGCGTACGAAAAGCCGTACCCGCCGCCGTGGCGGCCGTCGCCGCGAGCATCGCACGCCTCGTAATCCCGCCGCTCGTCTTCTCACTCATGGAATGACCTCCTTCAGGGCGCATCAAGAAATGAACACTTCATCATAATCCAGGCCCCGGCACGGTTGCAATCACCGCACCGCTTGGTACACTCAGAATTACAACCCGGTATACGCTACGGCGGCCCCCCTTCCGTCGCGTGGCGTAAAGGCCCTTGCCCCGGAGGGGCATTTGAAAATAGCCCCGCAGGTCACTGCCGGGGTGGGAGACAATCACGCGATGGTCATGAAAAAGTTCATCAATGATCCGGCCAGCCTGGTGCCGGAGCTGCTCGAAGGCTTCGCCCTGGCTTGTTCCGACACGGTCAAGCTGGAATCGGGCAAACTGGTGGTCCGAGCGCACCCCAAGCCGCCCGAAAAGGTCGCCCTGGTGACCCTCGGCGGCGCGGGCCATGAGCCGGCGCTGAGCGGGTTCGTGGGCGAGGGCATGCTCGATATCAGCGTGGTGGGCGAGATCTTCGCCGCGCCGGGGGCGCCCAGGGTCTTCGAGGCCCTGAAACGGGCCAATCGGCCGGCCGGTGTGCTGCTGGTGGTGCTCAACCACGCCGGCGACGTAATGAGCGCCAAGCTGGCCCTGGACATGGCCCGCCAGCAGGGCCTGAACGTCCGCATGCTGCTGACGCACGAGGACATCGCCCCCGGCGCCGCCGCGCCGGCCGCCGACCGCCGGGGCCTGGTGGGCGCCATTCCGCTATTCAAGATCGCCGGCGCCGCCGCCGAAGCCGGCTGCCCGCTCGACGAGGTCGCGGCCATCGCCGAGCGCTTCAACCAAGGCATGGCTACCCTGGCCGTGGCCCTCAGGCCGGCTACCCATCCCAGCACGGGCCAGGCGATCTTCGACCTGGCCGACGACCAAATGGAAATCGGCATGGGGCAACACGGCGAGCCGGGCACCGGACCCACCGCCATTATGACGGCCGACCAGACGGCCAAGGTCATGATCGAGCGGCTCGTCGCCGCCATCGACGCCCAAGCGGGCGACCGGCTGCTGGTGATCCTCAACGGCTCCGGCGCAACCACGCTGATGGAGCTGTTCATCGTCTACCGCGCGGTGCACGCCTGGCTCACCGAGCGCCGCATGGAGCCCGTCTTTCCGCGGATCGGCGAGTTCCTGACGGTGCAGGAGATGGCCGGTTTTCAGATGTGCGTGGCGAAGCTGGACGACGAATTGATCCGCCTCTGGCGTGCGCCCTGCCAGGCCCCGTTCTTTACCGTGCGTTGAAACGGGAGACGCCCGTATGTCGAGCTGCCTGGCCTACGCCGACCTCGTGCTGCTGCTGACCGGCGGCGCACGGCGGCTGAAGGAGAACCGCGATCTGCTGACCCGGCTGGATTCGGCCATCGGCGACGGCGACCACGGTGTTACCATCGAGCGGATCGCCGACGCCATGCTGGGGTCGATCGACGGCTGCCCAGTGCAGACGCCCGGGCCGCTGCTGCAAGTCGTGGGTTGGAACGTGCTCTCGGTGGACGGCGGCTCGGCGGGGCCGCTTTTCGGTTCCTTGTTCCTGGGCATGGCCGAGGCCGCCGGCGGCAGTGCGGAGCTGGACGCCCCGGCCCTGGCGGCGGCCTTCGCGGCGGGCCTGGCCCGGCTGCGGGCCCAGACCGCGGCCGCCCCGGGCGATAAGACCATGCTCGATGCCCTGCTGCCGGCCGTCGACAGCCTGCGCCAGGGCGCGGCGGAGGGGCTCAGCCTGCCGCAGCTCTTCAGCCGGGCCGCCGAAGCCGCCGCCCAGGGCGCCGAAGCCACGAAACAGTTCCAGGCCCGCTACGGCCGGGCCCGCAACCTGGGCCCGCGCAGCGTGGGGCATCTCGATCCCGGAGCCGTCAGTATCTCACTGCTCTTCGCCGGCTTCCGCGACGGCCTGCCGGCGTGTACTCCTCACGCTCCGCGTGAGGCCGGCAAAACCTCACGCGGGGCGTGAGGAGTACGGCACGTCCGGCGATTCCACCCCGAATGACAACCCTTCACAGAAAGCTCAAACAATGGCCGAAGCTGAAAATAACTTGGACGCGAAAGATTATGGGCTGGGCGTCCCCCAGAAAACCGAGGGCTTCTTCCTGAAAGGCTCGAGTCATCTCGGCTGGGGCATGCAGGATCGCCTCAGCCGAATCTTCAACCCCCGCAGCGGACGGACCGTCATGCTGGCCTTCGACCATGGTTACATCATGGGGCCGACCGCCGGCCTGGCGCGAATGGACCTGACCATCGTGCCTTTGATCGAGCATGCCGATTGCCTGATGTGTACGCGGGGCGCCTTGCGGCAGATCGTGCCGCCCACGGCCAACAAGCCGATTTCGCTGCGGGCCTCGGCCGGCTCGACCGTGCTGACCGAGCTCAACGACGAGTGCATCCTCGACATCGAGGAATGCCTGCGGCTGAACGCCTCGCTGCTGGCCGTGATGGTCGCCGTCGGCCACAAGTTCGAGGCCCTCACCGTCCGCAACCTGACGCGCATGGTAGACGCGGGCAGCCGTTACGGCGTGCCCGTCCTCGGCGTTACCGCCGTGGGGAAGGAGCTGACCCGCGACGCGCGTTACCTGGGACTGGCCGCCCGGGTGTGCGCCGAGAACGGCGCGCACGCCGTCAAGACCTACTACTGCCGGCCGGGCTTCGCGAAGGTGACGGCCGCCTGCCCCGTGCCGATCGTAATCGCCGGCGGCAAGAAGCTGCCCGAGGCCGAGGCCCTGCAAATGGCCTACGAGGCCATCGACCAGGGCGCGGCGGGCGTGGACATGGGCCGCAACGTGTTCCAAGCCGAGCACCCCGTCGCCATGATTCAAGCCGTGCGGGCGGTCGTCCATCAGGGGGCAACCCCGCCGCAGGCGCTGGATCTCTATCATTCGCTCAAGCCGCAGCCGGGTTGATATTTGTAGATGGGGTCTGCGGAGAACTGGGCCACGGATGAACACAGATTGACACGGATTCCGCCCCGGTGTTCAGTGTTCGGTGTTCGGTGTTCAGTGTTCCGGTTCATGCTGAAAACTGAAAACGGAACACTGAAAACTCCCGGTCCCCCTTCCGCCTTCATCCCCAATCCCCAATCCCAAATCCCTTAACTCATCAAACGCCTCGGTACCCCGTTCGAAAGTTACGCTGTTTGACAAGTCTGTAACCCGTGTGCCAGCTTGGGCTAGCGATTCGGACGGCGAGCGCAAAATTATACGCATTGTGAGGTACGTGTTCGACTTGCGGGCCTTTCTGCCCCATACCAGTTGGCCGGTTTCTCCAAAGGCAGGGGTCGGCGGCGGCTGGGCGGCCTATAGTGTTCGGTGTTCCGGGTCATGCTGAAAACTGAAAACGGAACACTGAAAACTCCCCGTGCCCCTCGCCCCGCCGCCATAACTATACAGTTGTATATCATATTCTTGTCCAAATCGCAAGCCCAGTTTGTGGACAAGATTTCAAAGCGGCTACCGGCCCGGTTGCGGGGAGGGTATTGGGTTGGCAGGGCGTTTATGCGCCCATTTGGGTACTGCCTGGAGTATTGCCCCCCCTCCTCGAATCCGATTAGATCGGCCGTCTGGTGGGCGGTATGCGAGATTCGTGAGTTCATCGCGGCAAAGCGAGATGCGGGCGCCTGATGCGGCCAGACCGCCCCAGGCATGGATCACTTGGGTTTCTTGCCCAGGCGGCTTACCCACCAACCATACTCGGGAGCGTTGGCCCGCGGAGTGAAGTACGCGAATTTCTGAATGTTCCGCAACACGGTTACGATCTCTTTGTCGCTGGCGCTCGTGGTCTCCGCCCAGAGTTTGACCAACTCGGGCGTCGTGATGACCGTCAGGCTGGACTCGGCTGCAAATCTCCTCGCGCGCCGATCGTCGGTCGCAAGTGCCCAGCCGCGTTTGGCAGCAATGGCGAAACACGCGGCCTCGCCGTCGCCGAGTCGGGCGGCCATTTGCACGAATAGCTCAAGCTCTTCCTGGCCTTCACAATCGCACTCGTGAAGGAAGCCGGCGGCCATATAGTGGGCCAGGTCAATCGGACTCTTGACAAGCTTGCCGGGATCGTCCGGGTCCGGTTGCAGAATGTACAGTGTCTCCCGGGCCACCGTGCTCGGGACATAAAGATTCAGGCTAAGACCAGAAATGGGTTTCGATGAAGCCCCCATGCCGGCTCGATCACGCCGACGTTTTGGAAGGGCCGACGACGACTCCGCACCAAGAACCTTTCCGGCCGCGCAGAGATTGATTAGACAGCAAGCGTCCAGGGCAACGTCGTGCATGGGCTATCCGTCTCCTCACGATTGGCTGAGCAGCGATCGCTGGAACTCAAACTGCACCCGACGCTCGCTGCCGTCATCTTCCATGACCTTCCTCGTGAGGCAGTCCATCACGATCTCCCTCGCCGTGACAGGATCGCAACGAAGGAAGTGTGCAAGCTGCTCCTCACTGATCTTCTCTTGCTCAAAGGCATGGACGGCCAAGTATTTGTACCGCTCGGGGTAGTAATCCGGGGTTTCGTGCCGCGCCGGCAGGTCAAGAAGAGCTGCCGCTTGGTGAGGAGCGAACTTCGACTCCTTAATCAGTGCCCAGCTTCCTTTCGGGATCAACCCGAGTTGTTCAAGTCGAATTGCCATTGCCTCCACAGACACAAAGAAGAAGTGGCTCAACCGGCAGAGGTCTGCGACCTGAAAGTCGTTGGTGCTGGCCACGATGTTGTGGAACCGTTGGCGAACCGCCGTCGCGGGCATCAGGAAGCTGAGACCAAACGCCTCTGCGAAACGCTCGTTGGCCGGCTTGCGCCCGGGCATGTTCAGGTAGTCGATGCCCGGTTTGTACCGATCCACGATCAGATGACCGTATTCGTGCAGCATCGAAGCGCGCCGCCGCTGGGCAGGATGCTTGCGATTGACCATGATGCAGCCGCCCAGATCGTCGGCGTAGGCGTACATGCCGGCAATGGCTGACGGCAGCGGCCAATAGAAAATGCGGAGACCAACCTCCCATTCCAGCAGGCGACGAAGTTCACTGACGGGCTGTTCGCCCAGCCCCAAGCGGCGACGCTCTCCAGCCGCCACCGACTCAGCCAACTCCACGACATCCAGGGGCGTGTCAAGAGTCACCAGCGGCGGGTAATTGTACCGTAGCCGAGAGCCCATCAATTGCTCCAACTCCCGGTAGTCCGCCGCGAGACACTGGAGATCGCCAATTGCTGCGACAAGCTCGCGTTCGTCGCCGTCCTTCATCTTCTCGGCTACGGCGCGGAGATGCGGCTGGAAGTCAACAACTGGCTCGCCTGGCCGGACGAGTTCAGACACGCGCCGACCGAAGTAGGAAGCCAGCGTCACGATTTCCTCCGGCTTGGCCGGGCGTTCACCCTTCTCGATTGCGATATAGGTGGGACGGCTGCAATTCAGGTGACTGGCCACGTCTTCTTGCGTGATGCCCCTGGCCTTGCGAGCTTCCGCAATACGCTGACCCAGAATTCGCGGATCAATCGTTTCAAGCTGAAGCATGGCTTTCCTCTCCGATTTCATTGGTTCAAACGGGGGCGAGCAGGTTTGCCCAGGCCCATCCGCAATACTTGCCCTCGGCGGCGATGCTCAACCACTCGTCTCGGTAGCGCGAGAACAGATGCAGAAATGGGACCATTGATTCCTCCGTAGAAACGACATTCGTAGCGAACAGGTGACGACGGACGGGCTGTGGAACGAAGCCGCCCACTTGCAGCGGCCCGAGATTCACCACTTGCAGCAGGAACGCTTTGAGGTATTCCAGATCGTCTTCCGGTATTTGGCCATTCTCGTGGTCCAGCCCGAAAAGGTTGTGCTTGTACACGCCGTTCTCTTCGACGCCCGCCACCGCCATAGCCTGCCGGCGGAAAATACATGCAGGGCACAGGCCGCATTGCTTATTTGTCTGCACATGAAGCGGATAATGGACGCAAGACACGGTGGCTCGCGCCAACTCCTGGAGCCCAAGTGCTGCTGCCTGGCCGACAACCTGGCCCTTGGTCTTCTCTAGGAAGGGAAGGTGGAACACGATTTCACGCCCGACGGCGAGTGAGACCAGACGAGACATCAAGCGTAGGAAGTGTGGGTGGCTTCCTCTGGTTGCTTTTGACCCAACCATTCCCGCCAGCAGCGGAAGGTTGATGGCACCAACGCCCGACTCGAAGACCTCGACGGCCGCAACCCCGCTCATCGCGGCGACCACTGAGCCAACGGCAGCAAACAGGAACGAGCGACATCGCTGACTCAATTCTTGCTTCCAGCCGTTCAACTCCGAGTCCCAGAGCATTGCGGACTTCACGATCATTGGGTGAATGACCGCCCCATCGTACCGCTTCCTCAGCAGTTCGTACTGCCGTTCAACCAATTCCCTTTGTTTCGCTTGGTGCCAAACCGTCACGGGAATCACAGGCCGATTCGAGTTCTGTGCCATCCGAACCCCCAATCCGGCCGCAGAATCCAGTCCGCCACTGGAAAGGCAAACCAACGGTGGATTGGCAACGAATGGATTCTCCCCCGGCAGGAAGCGTTCGCGAGGCGGCGGGTCTCGCTCGTCCTTTAAGAAGGTCACATCCCAGCCGTCCTCGCTAAGGAATTCAAGGCACTCGGTAAGCGTGCCGAGAACATCGCCATTCTGCCAGAAATCTGGTTCCTGTACCTCGACAGACAACTTCAGCGACCGGAACCACCTGCCCTGCTGGGCCTGTTGTCTTCGTCGCACCAGCCGATCCACTACGTAGACCGACATGGCGATCCGCAGAAGATCGAGCAATCGCCGAGAGGGATTGGCCCAGAAGAGCCGCCCGAAGGCACCCAGGCCCAGGTGAAAATGCCTCCCGGCGACAAGCTCTTGACGCGGATCGTCTGGGCCTTGGGAGAACCAGAGTTTGAACGATGGCAGGTACTTCATTGTTCCTCAACTCCCAGCAACGACATGGACAACAAGTCTGCGGTCGTCTCAGCCTCTTGGCCATTCTTCCCACGCGGAAGCCTCGGCTTCCAAGAGGGGTTGGCGGCGAGGTTCCGGGCGATGAGATCAACGTCTGGCTGGATTTGTTGGGCAGCACGGGCGAGGTAGTCCTTCATTTCGTTGAGGCTTGACGGTCCGTCGCTTCGCACAACCTTGACGGTAATGTGGTCGCTGACAGCCTCCCAAATCGCTCCAACAAACTCCCGCAACAAACCCTCGTTGTCGGACAGCGAAGACGCTGCGGCCACCGCCGCGAAACGCTGAATGTACTCGTGTCCCTCGGTGCTCCTTATGAACCGGCGAAGGGCTTGCGGGGAGTTGCGTTGTTCCAAGAGCACTTGGAGCGTGACACCACGCTCGGCAGCCTGGCTGAGCGCCTTGGCAAGTGCCCGGTACAGCGCTTGCCGAACCCGCAGAACCACCTTGTGAAAGGGGGCTCCCTTGCGGACCGCCCCGAACACACCCGCCCACCGTCGCCCGTAGGGGTTGTCAGGATCGAGAGATTCGTTCTCCGCCATTCGTAGGTCTTCCTTGGATTGAAGGCCGGTCCACGCCGATCCGGCCCAACCCGTTCATCACCATCATTATCGGCTATTCTTTTACAAAGTCAATAGCAAAGAGCAGCAACTCGTCTGATGAGTAAAACACAGCCGCAGCCGGCTTGCCGGCAGGGTGACTACTACCTATGGGTGGAATGTCAATCGGGTGGTGGCACGCCGGACGGGCTCCTGATACGATTTTCATAAAGCAGCCTCGTAAACTGCCGAGTTTTAGGAGGAAGCCTGGGGGCTCGGCTTTGGGGGGCTGTCGGGCCGGCCGGGCATTTCTGCGCCAATTTGGTACTGCCTGGGCTATTGCCGCACTCCCAGAATCCGAGTAGATTGACCGTCTGGTGGGCGGTAGCCCCACTCGCGCCGGAATCCCGGGGCCGGGGCGGGCGCGGGGCGGGGTGGAGCCCGCAAGGACACAAAACGACGGCGTATCCCTCTTAGCAATACTCCTGGAGGAAGCGGGGCCATGGCTTGGCCGACGCCTACGGCGGCTTCCGCTCTGGCGGCACGTGGCGGAGTTGTGGCCTAACAGCGTTGGGAGGCATATATGGGCAGCGTGCTTCGGTGGGACGATCAAGAGTGGCCGGTTCGCCCACCGAGCCCCGAGGATTGGCGGGCCTTCGAGGCGTTTCTTGAGAACGAGTGCCGAATGGTCCACAATCCATTCGTCGAGTTCGCGGAGAAGATCAAGGCGCTGCCCGAGCGGTTGCAGGACGTGGCGACGGCCGAGTTTGTGCAGCGGCCGGACCTCTTCAGCACCTTCCCGGCGTCGGTCAAGATGGCCGTAATGATGGACTTCCCAGCCGTGTCGGCCCTGGCCCTGTTTTTCACCGGTCGCCAGATCGCTACCAAGGAGAACTATCAGGGCCTCTATCCACAACTAATGGCGCTGATGCGGGGCGTTGGGGACGCCGACATGCCCACGCCGCCGACGAGTTAATAGGCCTACCGTGACGCGTTCTGCTTGATGAAGGGGACAGTCCCATTTTCGTCGGACGAAAATTGGGACAGTCCCCGCCTTCGGCGGCGCTTACTCGACGGCGATGCAGCCCAGGAGGCGGCCGTGGCAGCGGGCGATGAGGCGGGCGGACTGGCGTACCAGGCGGGAGGTGGTCCGGCCCAGCCGCACGACCAGGTAGGTGCCTTCGCAGTGGCTTGATATCGGCGCCGCCTCGGGATGGGCCAGCGAGGGGGCGTCCACCAGGACCAGCGGGTAATGGCGGGGCAGTTCCCGCAGCAGCCAGCCCAGCGGCGTGCTGAGCGGCAACCAATCGTCGCCGGCTCTCCGGTGTCCGCCGGGCAGGAGGGCCAGCCGCGGCGTGGCGGTGGGCCGCACCGCGTCGGACCAACGCAGCGTGCCGTCGAGCACGTCGGGCAGGCCCGGCGACGGTCCCAGCCCACACCGCAGGGCCAGGCCCGGATTGCGAAAATTGGCGTCTACCAGCAGCACCTCGCCCCCGCTCCGCTGGGCCAGGGCCGGGGCCAAATGCCAGGCGGTGGTCGTCTTCCCCTGGCCATCGCCCGGACTGGTCAAGAGCAACACGGCCGGCCGGCTGGGAGTCAACTGTTCGAGGATCCGGCCGGCCAACTGGCCGTAAGGGCCGTTGTCTGGCGGCTCGGCGGGCAACTCAGCGGTGCTTGAAGATTGGGGATCAGCGGCAGTCGCGATCGTCGCGTCGGGCTCGGCGCTTGCCGCCATGTCCAGATGCCGCAGAGCAGCGTCGATGGCCGACTGGGCCGACTCGGCAACGTCTCTTGTTTCGATGGGCGACTCGGCCGGGTAGGCAACGTCTTGGGATTGCTCGATCGTGATTTCGGCACTGCTGGGCAAGCCAGCAGTGGCACCCAGCGTGGCCGAGGGGGCAACGTTTTCATCGCTCGTTTCGATGGCCGGTACGGCCGGCTCGGCGATGTTCTTTTCGGATTCATCCTTGCCCCTTGATCCCGGCTGCTGGATCCGCTTCAGGGCTTCGAGCATTCCGAGCATAATCTTCCCACAGTTCTCGCCGCGCACTTCAAACAAATTGATGGTGGGGCTCGCTGCGCTCGACCCACCCTACAAACTTCAGGGCTTCGAGCATTCCGAGCATGATTTTCCTCTTATGGGCCTCGGCGGAGGCTGGCGAACAGTTGCTTGTACTGCGAGCGGCGGACGGCCACGACGGAAGCCTTCGGCCAGGCCGGGGTATCTTCGTAGGAATCTTCGATTACGATCATATCCGCGTCGTCCGGATCGAGTTGTGCGGGATCGGGCGGCCGGTGAATGGGCACGGTTTCGGGCTGCGGCTCGGCGGGGGCATCCGTCGCGGCCGTGTGCATCGCCTCCGCGGCCGGGTCCATCCTTCCGCCGTCCGGCTCTCCTTGTCTCCTTGTCTCCTTGTCTCCCTGTCTCCCTGTCTCCGTGTGTCCGCGTCTCCGTGTCTCCTGTTCCCCTGCTCTGTCCGCCTCCGCTGCCGCGACGTAGCGGTCGGTAATCACTTCCTCCTCGGCGAACCGTTCGGAGAAGGGGTGCGCCGGATCGTCCAGCGCCAGCTCGACCTCCGGACCGATCGAGCCGGCCGGCTGGAAATCATCTTCCACGTCGGCCAGGATCTGCTGGATGCGGTGCAATTGCTCGGCCGGATCGGCGGCCGCAGCGCCCGGCTCTTCGATGCCGGACGAGATGCGCAGCAGCGTGGGCGGGCACTCCGGGCGGGGTGCGGCTACCGACAAAGCGTCGGCAGCGGCGGCCGGCGGCTCGCCGGGCGCGGCCGTCGGCGGCTCGTCCTCCAGGTTGCCGAACTCGATGGCCGCCTGGCCCGTTGCCACCGGCGGCTCGTTCCACGGGGTGGGCAACTGTTGCAAGTCGGCCCAAGCCTCGTCAATGTGCTCCGGTTCGATCCGCTTCCGGCCCGCCGCGCAGGCCAGCAGCATTACGTGATCGCACACCTGGTTGACCAGCCGCGGCACGCCGTCGGTGGCCTTATGAACCCGTTGGCAGGTCTCGGGGGGAAAGATTTGCGGGCCGTCGGCGCCGCAGGCCGCGATCCGGGCGTGGATGTAATCCTGCGTTTCCGCCCACTGGAAGGCCTCCAGGTAACAGCGGGCCGCCAGCCGCTGGCTGAACGATTCGAGCTTCGGGCTGGCGAACCGCTCTTCCAGCCCCCGGCCCCCGGCCAGTACCAGCCGGACGGCCGGCTGGCCGCCGCGCATGAGGTTCGTCAGTCCGCGGATCTCGTCGAGCAATCGCAGCGGTAGATGATGGGCGTCGTCGACCAGCAGCAACATGCCGGCGGGGTGCTCGTCGCTTAACGTCACGCGGTCTACCAGCGCCAGCCGCAGCTCGCCTTCGTCCATGCCGCGATAGGGCAGCCCCAACTCGTACAGGATGGCCTGGAGCAGGGCCCGGCGGGTGCCCAGGGCCGCACCGGTCAACAGGGCCACGGCGAAGGCGCCGCGGAAGTGCTCGGCCAGCACTTGGCAGAGGAGCGTCTTGCCGATGCCCGAGGGGCCGATTGCCGTCGCGGCCCCTTCGGCCCGCTCGATGCAGCGAATCAGGGTCGTGCGTGCGCCGTCAATGGTCGCCGCGGGAAAGTAGTGATCGACCCTGGGCGCGGCGGCGAACGGCCGTTGGCTAAGGTTGAAGTAGGTTTCGTACATAACCCACTCTTCCCGGACTGTTTTATCGGTCCATATTCGGCCGCCCGCAGGGTTTCACGCCACGCGGCCGGGTTGTGGATACACTGACCCGTACTTAGAATTCGGCACGGCTGAGGATTAGGGATTAGGGATTACAGTAGTTCCAAGTCCGGCTGAATTGCTATAGGTGAACGCAAGGCTCCTCGTGTAAACAACTTGTGTCAACAGGTTCGTTACACGGAGGAAGCCATGCGTTCACGGATGAATTGTAGTATAACCAGCGGCGAAGTGTACTCGTGGGCCGGAAAACACCTACTCGAAGCGAAGGTTATCAAGGACCACGGTTGGCTCTGCACCGCGGCGACGGTGCTGGCGGTCGTGCTCCGTGCTGCGAGTCGGTCGATTTCCGTCTCCGCCGCCTGTCGCGACCTGGCCAAGGCACCTTCCGACCAAGCCGTGATGACGGCCCTGGACGAGGGCCTGCCCAAGACGCTGCCCGTGCTGGAACGCCGGCTCAACGAAGCCCTGGTGGGCTACCTGCCGCGCCGCATGCAGCGGCGGAAGTGGGAGGTGGCAATCGACTGGCATTTGGACCCCTACTACGGGCTGCCGTACCGCAGCCGGAACGAAATCTACTATGGCCAGCCGAAGCAGAGCACGACCAAGTTTCATGCCTACGCCTCGGCCTGCATCGTGGAATACGGACGGCGTTACACACTGGCCCTGACGTGGGTGCGACGCCACGAATCGACCATCACCGTGCTGCGGCGGTTGTTGGGCCGGATCAGCGAAATCGGCCTGAAAATCAGGTGTCTCCTGCTGGATCGGGCGTTTTTCAGCGTGGCAGTGATGGAATTCTTGCAGCAAGGGGACCTGCCGTTCTTGATGCCCGTAAGGCTCTCGGGGCGGCGTCCCAAAAAGGGTTGCAAACCGGGCGGCCTGCGCTGGATCAAGCGGCAGCCGGCGGGCTGGTATTCGCACACCATGAAAAGCGGCAAGCGGCAGGTAACGTTCTCGGTATGCGTGGGCTACCGTCGTTACCGGGACCGCAAAGACGGCAAACAAAAGCGTCAGAAACTTGTCTTCGCCGCGTGGCGGGTCCACGGCTCTACCACCGACATTCGCGAACGCTATCGAAAACGGTTCGGCATCGAGACAACGTATCGCCAAAGGCGGCAAGGGCGGATTTACACTTGCACGCGCAATCCTCACCTGCGACTGTTCTTTGTCGCCCTGGCATTCATCCTGCGGAACGTCTGGGTGTGGATTCATCAGATGCACCTTGCCGAGGGATCGGGCGATACGATGACCCTTCACCTCGAACTCCTTCGCTTCAAACGCATGCTCGATTGGATCGCTCACGAAGTCGTCGCCCTATTGCACGACGGCTCAACGCCTTGCGTCGTTTGGTCGCCATAAGGTCGAACTTGGAACTACTGGATTAGGGATTAGGGTCTTAGGTCTTGGGGCTTGGGGCTTGGGGCCTCGGGCCTCGTATCGATTCCAAGGCAGCCCAAAACCCAAGGCCCAAGACCTAAGACCCAAGACCCAAGGACCCGAGACCTAAGACCACAGGATCGCGGCCAGGCAGCCGGCCAATAGCAGCACGCCGGCGGTGATCCACGTCCAGCGTTGCAGACGCCGCCAAGCGGGCCGGGCGGTCGAGGCGGCCGGCGGGTCGGTGGCAGGAAGCACCCCAACCACGGGGATGGGCAGGACCGCTCGAAGGCCGGCAGGCGTGGTCACGGGGACCTCGATCATGGCCCCGGCCGAGATCATTACCAGGGCCGTGGTGCACGTCAGCCCGGCGGCCAGGGCCGCCGCCAGCGCCGAGAGGCTCCAGCGGGACGAGGCCCGAAGGGCCGGCTGGGGCGGCGATTCGGCCTGGCCCCCCGGCGATGCTCGGCAAAAGGCGTCCCAGGCCCGCCGCTCGGCCACGCTTGCCTCTTCCTGGGCGTGGCGGGCTTGCTCGACGGCCTTCTCAAGTCGCTCCAGTTCTACCCGATCGAGCGATGGGGCCGGTGCGGCGGCCGTCTGCCGCTGCCCGGCGGGCGGCTGAGGTTGGGCGTCAGGTATGGGCGCCGGGCTGGGCGGCTTGACCGGAATCTTCTGCGCAGTCGCCGCAAGCTGCCGCTCGAGCGGCTCGATCTGGGCCTCGACGGCCTGAACCGCCGGGTGCAGCGGAGTTCGATCCACGAGCAACCCGGTCCGACGCTGACGCAACTCGCCCAGTTGATGCTCCAGGGCGGTCCACTCCGGATTATCGGCCGTCGTCGTCGGCTGGGGCTTGGGCGGTGGTGGCGGCGGGAGCGGGCGATTGAGCGCCTCTCGAGCGGCGTCGAGCTGGCCGGCCAGGAATGCGTCCAGGTGCGACTGGGCCTCGTGGAACTCGTGCCGGGCATGATCGGCCGCCTCGCGGGCGGTCGAACACGCCCGCTCCCCCGGCTGCTTCCCCTCGCTGTGGGAAGCCGGGACAGGTGCCGGGGCCACGTCCCCGCCGTGCGATGCCGCTTGTTGGCCGACCCGATTGTCACACCAATAAGCACACGCCGCGGCGACCAGGAAAACGACGGCCCAGGCCATCCGGGGCAAGCTCCGCCGAGGTCCCGGACGAACCGTGAGCGCACTCTGGCCATGCGAAATCGGCATAGTATCCCTCTTATCACCAGATCGGCACCTGCGGGGTCGAACGTTGAGGGCGTTACGGCGGACGGCAACAATGTATCCGGCACACTCCGTGTGCCGTTGCTGGCCAGCGGCACACGGAGTGTGCCGGATACATTGCACCGTTGCGGCCACCATCCGATGGCGTTACAATGGAACACGTTAAGAGGAGTCACCGCCCGTGCAACGCTTCATGCTTAGATCGAAGATCCACCGGGCCACGCTTACGGGCACGGAACTGAACTATGAAGGCAGCATTGCGCTGGACCGCCGCCTGATCGAGGCCGCCGGCCTGCTGCCCGGCGAGCAGGTGCACGTGCTGAACGTGAACAGCGGGTCGCGGCTGGTGACGTACGTGATCGAGGCCCCGGCGGGGTCCGGCACGGTGCTCCTGAACGGCCCCGCCGCCCGACTGGGCGTGGGCGGCGACCGGGTGGTCATTCTGTCGTATTGCGCGGTCTCGGAAGAGGAGGCCCGCACGCTCCGCCCGCTGGTCGTACACGTCGACGGCCAGAATCGGCCCGTGAGCCGGAATTCGCAGGGGGAATGATCAATTGGGGAAATGTTCAATGTTCAATGGGCCCCCGCCCGGGCCGTGCCTTCATTGAACATTGTGCCTTTGCCTCTTTTTCGTCATTCCGGATGCTCGCCGCGCCCCCCGTTCCCGTCGTGCGCGTTCTTTCCCGCGTGTAGGCCCTTGCCACACTGCGACGGCCGTAGGGGGTACTTGACGGCAAGGCTGCGCCCCGGCAGGATAGTCTGCGAGCGGCCGGGAATGACATGATCCCTGTTCTAAGCTTGTCAACAGGTGTTTTCTAGGGGATGCCTATTCCATAGGTAAAGACGTTGAGCGTGTGGCTTCGGCCGCGCGCGGCCGAAGCCACACGCTCAACGTCGCTCGCGGCG
>JBEKTY010000134.1:0-22991 GCA_049515555.1 Thermoguttaceae bacterium | reverse complement strand
CCTGGTTATCCCTCGTCGGGTTGCTCCTCAGCAGAGCCCGACTCCGTTTCACCAGGCAAAAGAAGTATACCGCGAACAAATCAAGAAGACATGGGGCTTGACAAAGGCCGACTCATAGAAGCCGGGGGTCGAAGCCAAGCGCAAACCCCCGGAAGCGATCTATACGCGCGGCACCCGGCGGGGTGCCAGGGTCGTGAGGGACGTATGCGTTCCAGCTCTGTCACCCCTTTCGGGGTGATGTTGGTTTTGGGACATCGGTTTCCGGGGGTGCCGCTGCGCTCAACCCCCGGCTTCTAATGTCTGCCAACCCTCCGGGTTGGACCAGGAAAACGGACGCGGCGAGGAAGGACACGGAGGAATGGCAACTCTCCGTGTCTGCGTGTCCCCGCGTCTTCTTCCCTCCCGCAACCGCCGGCAATCCCCAAATCCCTAAATTCCTAAATCCCCAAATCCCCAAATCCCAACACCTACCGCCCGGCGCTGGCCATGACCAACTCGCCCTTGCGAATGCCCTTCAGCCCGCGAAGTTGCGAAGCAATGTGCCGCAAGCGGGCGGCCGGGCCCCGCAATACGATCACCTCCAGGCACAGGTTGTGGGTCAGGTGGGCGTGCAGGGTCGAGACCACCAGGTCGTGGTGGTCGTGCTGGAGCTGGGTCAGATGATCGCGGAGCTGCGGCCGGTGATGGTCGTAGACCAGGGTTAGCGTGCCCGCCGCGTCTTGGGCGTCGGACTCCCAGGCATGGGCGGTCAGGGCGTCGCGGACCAGTTGGCGGACGGCCTCGCTCCGCGTGGCGAAATGCTGCTCCCGGCAGTGGAGATCGAATTGCTCCAGCAGATCGCCTTCCAAGGACACCGAGAAGCGAACGATTTGCGACATTTCGTGGCTGGTGGTTGGTGGCTAGTGGCTAGTGGCTGGTGGGTTTCGGCTGGCGGCTGAAAGCTGACCGCTGAAAGCTGAAAGCTGATAGCTCGTTCAGATCCACAGGTTGAGGCGTCCGTCCAGCAGCCCGGGCAGGGCCCGCTCCACGTGCTGGCGGACCTGCCGGGGATGATACCGCGTACTGAAGTGCGAGGCAATAATCAGCTCGTTGTGGAAGCGGTCCACGCGCTGCATAAAATCGTCGAGGTGCATGTGCCCGAACTTGTGGATCTTATCCTTGCTGTGGCTGGGGGCGACGAAGGTCAGCTCCATAATCAGCACTTGGGCCTCGAACATGGCGGGGCAGGCGTCGAGGCCCCCGGGGGCGCTGTCGCCCAGGTAGGCCACCCGGGGGGTGCGAACCTCGCTGGTTACGTCGACCCCGCCCAGCCGCAGGTCGCGAATCTGATCGCCGGAAAACGCCTGGAACTCGGGCTTCAGCTTCCGCCGCCGCTGCCAGACGACGAATCCCAGCGAGGGCACCGTGTGCACCGTAGCCGACACCGTTACCACCAGCTCGCGGGAGAGGATGATCTCGTCGCCGGGCCGGATGGGCACCAGCTTGCAGGGCAATCGCCCGCGATCCATGCGGCGGAAGCAGCGCAGGATGCGCTCGATGGGCTCGACGGCCGCCTCGGGCAGGTAGATCAGCGGCGGCTCCATTTTCATCATTCGCCGCCGGGCGACGTACACCGGCAGGGCCGCCAGGTGGTCCATGTGCGTATGCGAGACCAGCCAGGTGGGCGTGCCCATGAACGACCAAGGCTGGCCGCCCAGGTCGAAGCCCAGCTTCAGCTCGGGGATCCGCCAGTAGGTTTGTACCGCGGCGCGGGAATAGCCCTCGACGGTCAGGTCTTTGTGCGTGAGGCTCTTGACGGGCAGATTATTGATCATCGCTTAGCCGTTCGGGTCGGGGACTGGCTCATTCTTCGGCCCGTTCTGCCGTCTCCTCCGCACACGCCTGAAGGCCGAAAAATGTGCCCGTCCCCTTCGAGCCCTCACGTCGGCGAGTGCTCATAGTTGTCCACGGCGGCGGGATCGAGCGGCTCGGTGAGGTGGGGATCGGGCAGGAGCCAGATCTCGCCGAACAATTCGTTCTGCTCGGCCCGAACCCGATGGTGCCGCACCAGCTCGAGCACGGCCAGGAACAGGCCCACCAGCGACGACTTGTGCAGCCCCGGCTCGAAGAGCTCGCCCAGCGGCAGGCTGCCGCGCTGCAGCAGCTTGGCCTGGATCCGCGCCATGTAGACGTGGATTGGCGTGTCGTCGTAGACGATATTCGACGGTGCGGCGGTCACGCTGTCGCGGAGGATCCGCCCGAAGGCGTTGACCAGGTCCCACAGCTCGACCTCGTGAATCGGCTCTTCGGCCAGATTCCGGTCGCGGCCCGGCAGGTCGTCGCCCAGCCGCGGGTAATGCTGCTGCCAGGCGCGGCTCTGCTCTTCCAGGATGCTCGCGGCATCGCGATATTTTTTGTACTCCAGCAGGCGCCGGACCAGCTCCTGCCGCGGGTCTTCCAGGGCCTCTTCCACCTCGTCGCCCCGCGGCAGCACCTGCTGCGACTTGATCTCGATCAGCAGGCTGGCCATGGCCAGGAAATCGCCCACCGCACCGACGTCCACCTGTTCCAGGACCGCAATATACTCGAGGTACTGGTCCGTAATCAGCGAGATGGGAATATCGACGATCTCCACCTCGTGCTTGCGGACCAGGTACAGCAACAGGTCCAGCGGACCGCGGAACATGTTCAACTCGACGCGGAAAGCCATTTGTGCGCCGTGGGCGGGGCGGTTGTTTGTCGCAAACGGTATAGTCTATCGGCTTCCCGGACGGAGGGCCAGCGGGCGGCAGAGTCGCCCGGCCGATGGACTCCTTGGAGACGGAATATTCGCTACGACCTGTTTCGTCCAAACCGGCGGAACGACTCAAGTTGTTTCCCGGCCGATCTTGTACCGCGCGGGGTCAGAAATGATCCCACGTCTTCCCTATTGTTACGGTTTGGCCCACTTCAAACCGTGCGGAATATAAGATAGACTGCATTGGGTGGCGCCGTGTTGGGGGAAGACAAACCGTGCCGTACGAACATCTTTGGGCTCCGTGGCGATTGGGCTACATCATGGGCGATGAGCCGGCCGTCGGCGCGTCGCCCGCCGTGAAGCTCCTGCCGGGGGGTGAGCCGGGCTGCTTCCTCTGCCAGGCCGCCGTCGAGGGCGACGACCGCCGGAAGCTGGTGGTCCACCGCGGGCCGCACTCGGTCACCATGCTCAATCGCTATCCCTATAACAACGGCCATCTGCTGTTGGCTCCCCGGCGACACGTGGCCCGGCTCGACCAGCTCGAGCCCCGCGAGCAACTCGACCTGACCGCAACCATTGCCCAAATGATCGGCCGGCTGGAACGGGTGCTAAAGGCCGAGGGATTCAACGTGGGCCTGAATTTGGGCCGCGCGGCCGGGGCGGGCCTGCCCGGACATCTGCACTGGCACGTCGTCCCCCGCTGGCCCGGCGATACCAACTTCATGCCCGCCACGGCCGCCGTACGCGTCATCCCGCAGTCGCTCGATGCCCTATGGGAAGCCCTGGGCGCGGAGATCAAGAAGGGATAAGTGCTCGAGGATCAAGGGTTGGAGGAGGGAAAAAGGGAGGGAAAAAGGGGACAGGCACCATTTGTGCGAAGCACCCTCCGGGCCGTTCCGGCAAATGGTGCCTGTCCCCTTTTTCCCGGAATCCCGCAAGGTCATTTAGCAAACAACGGTTGGAAGGGACAGGGCAGGATTCTCGTGGCCTTTTCGTTTCGCTGTCCGCAGGGTCATGTGTTGCAGGGCGAGCCGGCGCAGGTTGGGCAACCCTGCCAATGCCCATACTGCGGCAGCACGTTCCTGGTTCCGCCGCCGGAGCCGGCGCCCTTCGGAGTTCCGCCCAGCGTGGCCCAATGGCCCCGGGGTCTTTCTCAGCCGGGCTTCCCTTCGCTTCCGAACATGCCGGCGCTTCCGAACATGCCAGGCATGCCGGGTATGCCGGGCATTTCACCGATGCAGAATACGCCGGGCATGGCCGCCATGCCGGGGATGCCTCAGGGCGAGCAGCCCACCAGCAACCTTCCGCTAACGGGATCGTTCTTCGCGGCAGCGGCCGCAGCGGGGGCGGTTGCCGGGCAACCTGCGCCCACACCTTCCGCCGGGCCCACGCCGGCCCACGAGGCCCAGTCGCATCACGATAGCGGGGAACTTGGCTTGGGGTTCGACCCCACGGCCAAGGCGCCGCTGCCGTTCGAGATGGTCGAGGGTGGCCTGCCGCCGGGACCCGTGTTGCCGGATAAGCCGCGGGCCGAGACCGAAAGCCCGGAACTGTCCGCGCCCGGGCCCGCCCAAGTGCCCGCGCCACTGCCCGATATCACTCAAGCCGCGGTCCAGCCCTTTCATTTGCGATGCCCGTCGGGCCACGTGCTCCGCGTGACCGAGGACAAGCTCGGCACGCAGGTGCGATGCCCGATATGCAAGAAGCGATTCGAGGCCCGATATGAGAATCGTGTGGAATCGGAAAGGCAGCGGGCCAAGATTCAGCAGCGTCAGGATGCCAAGAGCGGGGAGGTCTGGCTGGCGTGGGCCATCCTTGTGGCGGTGGCGGTAATCGCGGGCTTGCTGGTCCTGGTGTTCGCACTGGGCTAGTCGCGAGCGGCGAGCTTGTAGGGTGGGACAAGCCAGAGCGCGGTCCCACCATAGATTCGTGGTAATCGTGGTGGGACTGCGCCGGGCTTGTCCCACCCTACCTTCTCGCCGGTTCTCCCCACTCCCCACTCCCCACTCCCCACTCCCCACTCCCCCCTCAGTAGATCTCGATGCTTTTCACCACGGTTCCGCCGGAGGCGTGCGAGCCGTAAAGACAGCGGCTGGCCCCGTCCAGCAGCGTGGCGGGAAGGAAATTCTTCGTCGGCAGGGCGATCGTGGCCACGCCCACAGCCAGTTTGGGCGTGGTTGGCCGAGCGGCGTCGGCCTTGGGTGGCGCGGGACTCCTGAGCGGGCTGGGCGCGGACACTGGCCCGCCACCACTGGCTGAAGCCTGGACCGCCCGGACCAGCTCGCCGCCTAGTTGGACGGCCCGGCGACGCTCGCAATCGGGCAGGATCAAGGCACAGCCGGCCGCACCGTAGGGCACGCAAATCTTGCCCGGATGGTCCACCACGGCGCACGCGGCCTCGAGCAGTTGCCGCGGCGTGGCGATGCCCTCTGCGGCCTCGACCGTCTGGGGCTTCTCCAAGCCCCCGGCCTCGACCAGCAGTAAGCTCAGCCCGCGCCGGGTCTGCCGACTCGCCGCCACGGCCTGGGCCAGCCGGTCGGCGAGAGAGGGGTCGGCCGCAGCGGCGGGGCCGGGGGGACACTGGGACGCGGGGACGCGGGGACGCGGAGACGCGGGGACTGGGCCTTGCCGAATCCCTTCTCCGCGTCTCCGCGTCTCCCCCTCTCCGCGTCTTTCCTCAAGGGCGCGGTCACGCGCAGATGCCGAGGTCTGCCCACTGCTCCGGCAGGCCGCCGACACGGCACGGGCCAAATCCTGGAACTCTCCCAGCAAGGCCTCTTCCTCCGTCTGGGCCGCTCTGGACTGCCCGCCGTGGAGCAGGTCTTCGGCGGCCCGGCTAGCCACGCCGGCCAGTTGCCGATGGGCCGTGGCCAGCACGTCGCGGTATTCCATTCCGCCCGGCAATTGCAGCGACAGGATGTCGGCCAGTTGGCGAACCTTTTCCTCCAGATCGCCGACCAGGGCCTCCAGTTGGGGTTCCAGCAGGCAGTGGTACTCGCGACCCGCCTCCAACAATCGCCCCAGCGCGTCGGGCCGGCCATCAGCCAGGAGTTGGGCCACCAACTCCGATATATGGAGAATCTGGGCCAGCCTCGAAGGCTGCTCTGCTCCGCCTCCCCGCGTCCCCGCGTCTCCGCGTCCCTCTTCCGTCTGCCCCAGGCCCGACGCCCGCCCCGCCCCCGGCTGCCAGGCGATGGCCTCGATCAACGCTTGCGGCAGCTTCCACTGCGTCAGCAATCGCGCCGAGAGCGCCGTGTGCGAGAATCCCAGCGAGCGGGCTTCCAGCTCTCCGATGTCAAGCCGGCCGGCAATCGCGCGATCGAGAAACCGGGCGTACGGCCGGCCTAACTCTTGCAGCAGAAGCAGCATCCCCAGGTCGTGGAACAACCCGGCTAAGAATGCCTCGTCGCCGGCGATCCGCCACAGCCGCCAGCTCATCTCCCGGGCGGCAACGGCCTTGGTCAGCGTGTGCCGCCAATACCAGCCCAGCGTCCGGGCGCTGAGCGCCAGGAACAGCCCGTTGGGAAGGCTGAAGCTAAGCACCAGGAGCTTCAGCGGCGTGATGCCCAACAGGGCCAGGGCCTGATTCAGGTCGGAAACCTCCCGGCTGAGCCCGAACAAGGAGCTGTTGACCACTCGCAGGACGCGGCCCACCATCGCCGGGTCGTTCTCGATGCATTCTTTGAGCTGTCGCGTATTGACCTGCGGGTCCCGCGTCAGATCGAGGACCTGCATAGCGACGGCGGGCAGGCTGTAAAGCTGCCCCCCGCGAGCCGCCAGACGATCCAGTGGAGACGCCAAATCAGTCATCGCAAACGCATTGAATACCAGCCAGCGTGGTGATCCACGCTGATAGGGCCTTATCAGCGAGTGCCCCGCGTGGTTCTCGTCCCGCCGGGACGTTTGATAATAGCCCAGCGATTCATCGCTGGGTCGACGCCGCGATGGTTCGCCCTCGTCCCGTAGGGACGATTGAACTGTCGGGTGTCATGTTCAACCGTCCCCGCGGGACGGAAGAACAATTGGCCCCAGCAGTGAACTGCTGGGCTATTTTCAAATGCCCCTCCGGGGCAAACGCATGCGCATCATAAGTTCCCGCACTTGTGAATCGCTACACTAGCGCCGCCACGTGCGGACAATGGAACAAGCACCCTGTCCCTACTCTAAAATCTAGCTGGGTATTTGCACAATGGCGACCGAAAGTTACCGCCTCCACAGGGTTGGCTGTGGTTGGTGACGACTCGACCGGTGCAACGCACAAGCCAGTTCGGCAGAACCCCGCCGTAGAGTGGTATTTGTGCCATGTACGGCCGGAAATTACGCGAACCGTAACAATAGCAAGTGGCTCATATCATCCCCGGCCGCTCGCAGTATAATCACATTCCCGGAGCCAAGCAGGCGAAATGTGCGGAGGGGCCCCAGCCACCGACCACCTGCCGCGTCAGGGCATGGGGCAAAAAGGCGGTAGGAGACGTGCCAGGAAGCATTTCCGAGCAAGAAGCAATGAAAACAACGGTCCCCGTGACACCTTTTCTCGCTCCCCGTTGCGGACACGAATACGCTACTGAAACGGAGAACGGATCAATGAATAGGTTCGGTGGCTCGGCCCAGCGTCTTCGACGGCGCGCAACGGGAGACACAATTCATGCCCCTTGACATTCCCAGCATCGCAGCCAAGCTCAACGAGTTAGCACCGCCGCATCCGATCGGCAAGCTTCAGGACCTACGCGCGCAACTGAAGAAACTGAAGAACTTGGGTTGCCGGCCAGGCGATAAGATATTCAGCGAGCAGACGACGTTCGAGAGGTACGCCTTCCATCACGGGGGACGAAAGGAGCTGCAGTACAACATCGGGTATGCGGATCGCGATAAGAACGACGATCTCAGGCACGGTGTCGCGTTTTCGTTCGAGCTTGGTCGTAACCTGAAATCGATTGGCATCCTCGTGCCGAAAGTCAAGTTCTTCAACGATTTCATGGAACTTAATGTCGGCGAGTTCGCCGATATGCGTATGTGGTGGTACTCCAACGACCAACGTAGCGTGGACCAACAGCCGGGTCCGATTTCCTCGGCGCTCGTTACGGAAGGCGTGTTCGTATTCCTGGGGAACCGGCAGCCCGCAGGGAAAATCGACTACGAGACGATTCTGGACGATTTCGATCGGCTATTGGCCTTGTATCAGTACGTCGAAAGTGGTAGGGCTACCGCGCCTGTGCCGCTTCCCAAAGCCGGCTTCGATTTCAAGCCCGGATTGTCAAAGAAGGTGAAAGCCGCAAAAGCCACCCTTGCCGAGAAAGAGCTTGACCTTAACCTTCGCCACAATCTGCTTCAGGAGGCACTCTATCGACGTCTGGCATCGCAATACGGCAAGGACAACATCCGCGCAGAACAGCCGAGCGGGGTGGGCACAAAGATCGACATCGTGGTTAAGACGAAAAATGAGTATTGGTTCTACGAGATTAAAACTGCGCTGACTCCGAGAGCGTGCCTGCGCGAAGCGATCGGCCAGCTCTTGGAATACGCGTTCTGGCCAGGATCACATGAACCAACCCGATTCATCGTCGTGGGCGAGAGCCCAATCGACAAGGACGGGCAAGAGTATCTCCGCCGCCTGAGAAAGCGTTTCTCCCTTCCGATTGAGTATGAGACCATACCGACATAAAAGGGGAAGCCATCGGGGTCGGAGGCCATCGGCGGAAGCCGTCGGAAGCCATCGGGGCCGGACTTTTCAGTGTTAAATTTTGTAAATTGGGGCCCGCCGGGGGTATATCGACTGATGGCGGAAGACCCAAGACCCAAGACCAAAGACCAAAGCCCCAACCCCGCCTCAGGGCCAGGCGATTTCCAGCTTGCCCAGGCGGACGGTGGTCTTTCGCCCTCCGGCACCGTCGGGGGCCAGTAGGGTCAGCTCCAGTGGCTGGCCGGGTTGCTTTCCGCAGACGATCCTCAGCAGCTCGTCGGTGAGCCGGATCTTTTTCCCGTCGGCCGCGATGATGAGGTCAAAGATTTTCAGGCCGGCCCGGACGGCCGGTCCGTCGTCCTGCAGCCGCCTGACTACCAGGCCCTCGGTAAGCGGCGGGTAGCGGGCCAGCAGCTTGTCGTCCTGGGACCACAGTTCCTCCAGGGCCGCCCCCAGGGTGGGCGTGGCCGCGGTGTGCTCGGTCTTCAGCAGTGTGCGAATCGCCTCCAGGGGGCCGGCAAACGCGATGCCCACAGGTATCGTGTCGTGCGACATCACGCCGGATTGCAGGCCGACGACCTCGCCCGCCGCATTCAGCCAGGCCCCGCCGGACATGCCGCCGGGAACGGTTGCCGCCAGGTGCATAACCTCGACGTACTGCTCGCCGTAGCACTCGAAGGTCGTATCGTCGCGGGCCGTTGTGCCGCGAAACAGAACCGTATGGCGGTAGAGGGGGGCGCCCAGGATGAACACCTCGTCGCCGGCCGCCGGGCGCTGGGGGGCCAGTTTCAGGGCCGGGAATCCGCCCGGGCGCGGCTCGACCTTGAGCAGCGTCAGGTCGTGGCCGCGGTCCACCGCCAGCACCTTGGCTTCGAGCCGGCCCTGTCGGGGAGAAACCACCTCGACCCGCTGCCCGGGACGCTCGAACATGTGCGAGGCCGCCAACAGCAGCCCCTTCGGATCGGCAAACCAGCCCGTGCCCTGGAGATGGCCGTTGACCAGAACTTCCACGGAGCCGGCTTTGGCCTGCTCATAAAGCGTCGCGGTGGCTCCTCGGCCGCCAGGCTCGCCGGCGGCCGCCGGGGTTCCGGCCGTGGCGAATATCAAGCACGCGACAACCAATGCAAGGATCGCCCCGCCGCCACGAAACATGGTCTGTCGCATGTTGCCAGGTCCGAAATCCAGCATGAATGGCCTCACCGCTTCTATCAAGGGGCCACTCCATTCTAATCCGACCCCCGGGGCGTGCAACCGTTTTGGCCGGGATTATTCGCCGAAGCTCGTAGTGACCCGATTTATCGGGTCTGGAGAGTGTGAACAGGTTAACGACCGCATGAATGCGGTCACTACGAACGATTGGTGAATAATCCGGGTTAGGTAACCGTTCACGGCATGGAAAGTAGCCCGCAACGCTCTGTGGGCTGCTGCATTGTTTACGGCTTAGCAGCGTTCGGGTGGGCGGGGGCGAGCACGCGGAGTATGAAGACCACGCGTTGGGCCGGGGCCGGGGGAGCGGCGGAGGCGGCCTTCTCTTGTTTGGCCCCTGGTGAAGGTTCCGCCGGGCTGACCGCGCCTGCGGCCGGCTCTGCTTCCGCCGCTTTACGGGCCTGGCGGCCGTCGCCAACCGCCGCCGACCCGCGCCCCATCGCCAGGCTGCGTGACTCGGCTCCCCCTCGGGCGTCGGTACCGGCCGATCGCCGTATGCCGGCCCGGAAGCCGTTGCCGCTGAGATCGGCCTTGGCAGCGGACGAGGGCCTGACGGTCACAGCCGAGAACACGGCCGGATTCTGGGCCAATTGGGCCAGCAGCTTCCGTAATTGTTCCGGCGTGGCGTCGACTTGGTACACCAGGATGGTTGGCGGGGCGACCGGTTGCAGGGCCTCGCGGCCTGGCCCGGCAGGCGGGCGGGCCAGCGACTCCTCGCCGCGCTTCTGCCGCCGGACGCCCTCGGCCAAGGCCACGGCATCGCCCCGGTCGGCGGGCTTGCTAGGCTCGGGATTTGGGGATTTGGGGATTTGGGGATTCAGGGATTTGGGTATTTGGAGGATCGCGCCGCTGTGGGCCAGCAGGTCCTCGAAGACGTGCGTCTGGACGGCCTCGGCCGTGACTTCGAGGTGGACTTCCGTGCCGCGGCCCGGGGCCGCCTTGTCGGACGCGGCAGAACTGATTTCGGACTGTAACCCCAACTCGTTCAGCCTCCGCCCCTGCCCGGCAAGCAGGCCGGCGGAACTGCCTTTGCCAGTGGGCATGTTGCCCGCCACCGCAGGCAAGGCGGCTGCCGACGGCTTGTTGCCCGCCAGCACAGGTGAGGCGGCTGCCGCGGGCGGCGCCGCCGGGCGGGGAGCAGCACGCAGAAGAACCGCGGCCGGTGCAGGCTTCGTCTCACCCGCCGCAGCCGCTGAGGGAAGGGCCGTCGAGGGCTGCGCCGGTCTTCCCTCGGCGAGATTGAATTTGCCCTGTTCCGACGCCGCGACGTTGTCTTTCAATTTCGATAACGCGCGGTCTGCGGCCGGGGCCTTTTCGTCAACAGCGGCGGCGTTCCGGGCGAGCGGGGCGCCGGTCGTAGATGGTCGGGCCAGTTGCAGTTGCCTTTTCGCCGCGTCCACGATCTGGCCCGTGGCAACAGGGGCGGGCGGCTTTTCGGCCGGTGACGGCGGGGCACCGAGGCCCGGGGCCTCCGATTTGCGCCAGGCGTCTGCGTGAGCCGACGGCGCTTGGAAGGCCGACGCTTGCATGGCTGGCGATTCGGCTGCCGGCGATTCAACTGCCGCCGGCGCTCGTTCTGCCAGTTGGTCGGCCCCCGTTGGTTTGGCCTCTGCCTGTGCGGATCGGGCGGGCTGCTCCCGTCGGGGCGCCGCGGCGATGTCCTTGGGGGCCGGCGGTCGCGAGGGAGGCTCGGTCAGCCGGATTACCAAGGCGATGGCCACAGCCAAGCCCGACCAGAACAGGGCCCGGCGGCTGAGCATTCCGCGCCAGTGCGAGTGCGGCGGGACCACAGGCGGCCTCGCAACCGCCTTCACCGGCTGTACCCGGCTCGCAAGCGGGCCGGGGGAGCTGGAGTACACGGCGCCCGTCGCTGCGGCGCCGTCCGTACTGCTCCCGGTCAGTATCCGCCGCTCGGCAATCTCCAACACGCGCCGGCTCAGATCCTCATCGAGCTTGTGCCGCGGCAGCGCTCGGAGCGTATGGCTCAGCGCCCGCAACTCGTCGAGCCATTGCCGCGCCTGCGGGTCGGCGGCAAGGACTTGTTCCACAGCGGCGCGCTCGGCGGCGGTCAACTCGCCGTCGAGGTATGCACTGAGCAGTTCGTGGAGTGGCACGTCGTTCACTGGTCGATGGTCAGAACTTGTTTGAGTTGCTCGCGGAGCTGCGATCGTGCGCGGTGCAAGCGGCTGCGGACGGTACCGATCGGCAGTTCGAGGATTTCGGCAATTGTCGCGTAATCATGGCCGTCTATTTCCCGCAGCACCAGCACGGCGCGCTGCTCTTCGCCCAGGCGGGCGATGGCGTCGCGGACCTGCCGGCATTGCTCGTCGCGGTCGATGCGTTGTTCGGGTCCGTCGGCGGCCCGATCGCCGCCGTCGTCATGGGCGTGCTCGGCCGACCGCATCGCGCTGCGGTGGCGGCGATGGGTAGCCGCCACGTTGAAGGCGATGCGATAGGCCCAGGTGTAAAAGGCGCTGGCCCCCTGGAACGACTCCAACTTGAGAAACGCCTGGACCAGCGCCTCCTGCACCACGTCCTTGGCATCCTCCCGGTTGCCGACCAGGTGGACCACGGTGTTGTACAGCCGGTCCTGGTACTTCTCGACCAGATGACCGAATGCCGCCGTGTGTCCTGCCAGGGTCTGGGCGATCAGTTGGGTGTCGTCGTTCACAGGTCTCTTACGTTATTGAGACGCACGGGGGGTGGCGAAAGTTCCCGGCCCCGCCTCGATGCTCCCAGCGACAGGCCGTGACATGAACTTCTCCCGATTACGCCTGTTTTGGCGGTTACAGGCCATATATAAAACACATCATCCCGCATGGGAGGGGGATTGTCAAACTCCATTGTATGCCAAGCCCGGCGGCCTGCGGAGAACGTAGATCCACAGCCCGACGGCGACGGCCAGGATCAGCAGGCTCAGGTTCTGCGACAGGTGCATTCCCGTGCCCCAGATGGCCGGCTCGTCGGTCCGGATGGCCTCGACCAGAAACCGGCCGATCGGATGAAGGGTGAGCAGCACCGCCAGCAACTCGCCGTCGCGGCGGCGGAAACGGTCGTAGACTAAAAGCAGCAAGCAAAGCAGGAGGCCCTCGATCAGGCTGTAAAGCTGTGTCGGATGGACCGGCAGGCTCCGCGGCAGCGGCTGGGGGACGGGCAGTTGCAGCGACGGCAGCCCGCCGGCCCGCTCGACCAAGAGCGACGGCTCGCCCCGCGGCGACTGGAGCAGGGCCCAGCAGGCTTCCTTGGCGCTGTCGACCGGCATGTGATTGATGGCGCGGATTTGCTCGCCGGGTTTCAGGCCGGCCCGCTCGGCCGCCGAGCCGGGCTGAACCTCCGCGACGGCGGGCAGCCCGCCGCGGCCGTCGGCCAGCTTCATGCCGTAAAGGTCCAACTGCCCGTGCATCACCTGGTAGACCTGCGCCGGGCTGTTCCAGGGAAAGGTCACGGCCCACGGCAGTTCACACGGCCCGCCGAAACAGCAGCCGTTCAGCAGGCAGCCGATGCGTCCGATGGCCTGGCCCAGAATGAGGCTGGGCGCCATCAGGTCGGCGGTGGCCAACAGCGGCACGCGGTATTTTAGCCGGAACGCGACGAGGCCCATCACGCCGCCCAGCAGTGCGCCGAATACGACCAGTCCGCCATTGGCGACGTTGACCACGGCGCCGAGCAGCGCCGCCAGGCCGTTTTGCAAGTACACGGGCCAATATTGCTCGGACCAGTATTCTGTGACGTAGACGGCCCGGGCGCAGACAATGCCCGGCAGGATCATCCAGAAGGCGAGGGTGAGGATAAATTCGGGATGGACTCCCACGCGTTTGGCCCGCCAAACGGCCAGGCCCATGCCGGCGACGACGGCCAGAAGGATCATCACGCCGTAGCCCCGGATGGGCAGGCCCCGCGCATCGCACAAGGCCGGCAAGACCCACGCGATGACCGCGGCCACGATCAGCATGACCGGCAGGGATCCCCAGGTGTCGGCACTCAAACCTTGCCGCCATACGAGCCAGACGAGCGTCCCGCCGCAGGCCGCGGCCCAGAAAGTCAAGAGCAGGCCGAATCCGAACACCCGCCAGCCGGCAACCTCGCACGGAATGTAGAACAGAGTGGGCAGCATCAGCACTCCAGGATGCAGTTGTCGATCAGTCGGGTATTCTCGATGCGGACCGCCAGGGCGGCCAGGGTCGGGCCCACAAGGGTCGCCACCGGTCGGAGTGTCTGGGGATCGACCAGGGCGACATATTCGATTGTCGCCCGTCCGGCGGCCTGGATCAACTCGCACATGCCGCCGGCGATGGCCTCGGCGTCGCGTTGGCCGTCGAGCACCGCCCGCCGGGCGTACTCGAGACTGCGCCACAAGACGGCGGCCTGTCGCCGGCCCTCGGCACTCAGGTAGGCGTTGCGCGAGCTCATCGCCAAGCCGTCCGGCTCGCGAATCGTGGGGCAAATTCGCACTTCGATCGGCACGTTCAAGTCTTCCACCATCCGGCGAACCACCAGCGCCTGCTGATAGTCCTTCTGGCCAAAGTACGCCGCGTCGGCCTGCGAGATGCAAAACAGTTTCAATACGATCGTGGCCACGCCGCGGAAGTGCCCGGGCCGGATCTGCCCCTCCAGGGGCTCAGTCACCGAGCCCACCTCGACCCACGTGGCATGACCGGGACGGTAGAGCTCCGCGTCGGCCGGGACCAGCACGAACTCGACCCCGCAGCCGGCCAGCTTGTCCAGATCGCCCGAAAGCGTGCGGGGATACTTCGCCAGGTCCTCGCCGGGGCCGAACTGGCTGGGGTTGACGTAAATCGAGACCACCGTCACAGAGCATTCGGCCTTCGAGGTCCGCACCAGGCTCAAGTGCCCCTCGTGCAGTGCGCCCATGGTGGGTACAAGGCCAATCCGTGGAGCGGGGGACACGCCCCCTTCGCCGCGGCCGCCCGGAGCGTGCTGCGCACGAGTTGAACCACTCATCTTTTCTTTCTCGGCAGCGAGGGCCTGCCGGAGCTCGGCAACCGTGGCGACGAGTTTCATTTCTGCGTGCCAGTCATTTCATGGCTTCCAGGGCCGCGAGCACCTCGCGCACGGCCGATTGCGGGTCGCCGGGGGCCAGCCGCAGCAGCGGTCCCTGATCGGGCTTCAAGGCCTGATCGAGGAGGAATTGGCCGACCTCGTCCCGCCGCTCGGGCGGCACTTCCAGCAACACGACCAGCCGCGGCCGAACTACGCGCCGCCGTGCCTGTTCCCACCGCGCGAGGTACGCCTCCCGTTGCTCCGGCCGCGGCCATGCCCGGGCAAAGGCCAGCGATTGGTCGAACCAATAGTCGCCCACTACCGGGCTGCCGGCGCGCCACTGCTGCCGCCGGGCCGACAACTCCCGGGTACGCAACTTGAGGAATTCTAGCTCGATCTGCCAGGCGTCACCAGGCGTATCTTTCCTCGCCAGGCTGGTGGAATCGTGTGGTGCGAGCAACAGCCGGGCCCCGCTCCGCGCGGCCACCTCCCGCGCCAAGGCGGTCTTGCCCGCGCCGACGGGACCGGCAATCGCCACGTACCATGCCGAGTGGTCCAGGTGTTGTAGCATGCGCTGGATCGACCAGCCCAGCAGCGGGTGGATCATTGTCGGAGCGACCTGGCCGGCCGGCTCGAGCACGAACCGCCGCCAGGCCATACGCGGATGGGGCACTATCAGCGATGGCGTTGCCAGCACGAGCCGGTCGTAAAGCAGCAGGTCGAGGTCGATGGTCCGCGGGCCCCAAGGCTCACCGCGCCGCCGGCCTAAGTCGGTCTCGATTCGTTGCAGGACGCCCAGCAGGACCTGGGGTGCAAGCGACGTTTGGAGCAAAGCGACGGCGTTGAGATACGCCCCTTGGCCCGGCGGGCCGCCCACGGCCGGCGTCTCCAGGGCCGGGCTCCGCGCGGTCAACTCGACGCCCGCGGTCCGGGCCAGCCGGACCAGGGCCTCCGCTAGCATCCCTTGCCGGTCGCCCACGTTCGAGCCCAGGCCGATCAAACAGGTGGACATTGACCGACCATCACCGATTGACCAGGTTATTTCTGAGTGAGCGTTTCGTGAAGATTACGGATTATACCCCATCTTCCCCGGTTCCTGCGCCGGGGACCTTTCGGAGGACCCGTGGCCCCCCCCTTGTCAAACCCGCTTCGCGGTGCCAAAATAGGACTTGGTTCACTGCCTCTTTTCGTGGAGAACGCCTTTTGAGCGGCGAGCAGGAAGCGAGCAAGGCCAATCGGGTCGTTTCGTTGGCCAAAGACCGGTTGTTGCAAGAGCCTCATCTGACCATCCAGCGAATCTGGTGCGAGTTCGACGGGGAGCAACTCTTCCTGCGCGGACAGGTCCCGTCGTTCTATCACAAGCAGCTTGCCCAGGTTGCGGTGGCCGACATGGAGGAAGTGGACCGGGTAATCAACGAGATCGAGGTCCTGTGGTGATCCGCTCAGAAGGCCAGGCCGAACTTGCCGCCGACGGTTAGCATCTGCGAATTCGGCTGCAGCATGCCGCCTTGTGTATAGTCGTCGACGACGGAGGACCTCGACCAGGTCATCACTTCGCAGTAGGCCGACGCGGATAGCGCTGGCCCCCGCAGGCCGAACTCGCATTGTGCCTCGACGCCGCACTTGGGCCACACCGGCTCGTCCATGATCGAGGCCTTGCTAATTGTTATGAGGGTTGCGCCGACTCGGGCCGAGCTGAACAGCTCAAGCCCATTGCCCAGCGGCCGCTTGGCCTCCAGACCGAGGTAGGGATAGATCGTCCACCAGGTTTCTTCATAACCGTACGAGTAATCGCCCCAGGCCCCCGTCGCGTCCCGCAGATCGCGAACCCAGACGCGGTTCCCCAATCCGAGGATGAATGCGCCGTCGCTCCAGGACGACGCTCGGAGCAGGTACTCGTACTCGCCGCGGGCACCCAAATAGCGGGTCGTCGAGCCAAGCGGCTCATTCTCCCAGCTCCCGTCGGGCATTTGAATCTCCAGGTAGCCGTCGTAGCGCATATTTCCGCCGAACAGCTCCATGCGAAATCGCTCCGCCCCCATCTGCCGCGTGTATCCGAGCGTGTACAAGGCGCCCGATTCCTTCACCAGGTTTACCGAGCCGAGCCGCTCATTCCAGTGGAAATAATCGACCTCGGCGTACCAACTGGATTGCACGAGTTTTTCGACGCTGATGGCTTCCTGCATGGCTGGGGGCGGCCACGACTGGGGTGGCAGGGGCATGTTGCCCATGCCCGGTGCGAGCGCCGGTGAAGTGCCAGTGCCACCCGCTGGGGGCGGCCACGCCTGGGGCGGCAGGGGCGGGTTGCCCATGCTTGGCCAGGGCACTGGCGAGCCGCCGGCGCCACCCGCCGGGGGCGGCCAGGCCGAGCCGGGCGGGGCAGCCATGTAAGGCTCGTCGGCTGCCGCCTGTACGCTCCAGCCGAGAATCACGGCACCCAGCAGGATCAATCGCCACATATCGCTCTCCTCTCGCTCTCCTCACGTTTCCGGACGCGATGCACGGCCCGTCTTGGGTAGCAGGACCTCTTGCCCCGGGTTCGGGCAAGAGCCCAGGCCAGCCCCCATTGCCGGCGAGCCGCAAGAGGCCCAACTCGCCATCGAGAGGCGGGATGTTACTGATTGTGGGGCCGGCGTGTCAAGCTGTGCCACGGCCCACGCGAGTGCCACATCGACCGGTTTTCTGGCCCACAGCCGGCGCGGCTGTCGCAACAAATCGCGGCCGGGTACTTGACAAGCGCGCCGCAAAGTGCATAATGAACTGTTTATACACCGCGGCAGCACCCCGCTTGTTAGGGCAGGGTGTGCACCCGGCACATCCGCACATTGGTGCTGCGCGAGGCTGGACCGCGGCCGATTCCGGCAACTTGATTCACACCACGCGTCGTCCGGAACAAAGATGGGCTTGATTCCCGAGGAAGTGGTATTTCGATGCGTAACGTATTTGAAGCGATTCTGGAATGTGGCCACGACGAGGACTTCAACCCCGTCGAGAATGACGAATTCTGCCGGACAGATGCCCCGGCCGGGTCCAAGGCGAAGATCGAGATCCTGGCCGAGCGGATCCAGCGCGGAGTACCCTTGTGGCATCCCGAGGACCGCTCGGATTACAGCGGGCTGACCGGCGTCGTGCGGCCGCGGGCCTAACCGCTTCGGCCGGGGCAAAATGGCCTAAGGGCTCGATCTCCGCGCCGGTAGCTACGTAGCGCACCGCCGTTCTGGCTTTGCCCGACAAGCCGGCAGTTTCGGCCGGCCGGGTTTCATGCTCCGCACGGTTTGAAACGATGCGAACCGTGGCAATACGGTAGGGGTTGCATCACTCCGGGCCTTTCGCAGTGGGCTGGGCCAAGGCGACCGGTTCGGACTGGGGCGGCTCGTGCGGCTCCAATTCCGCTCGCAGCACGCGAATTCCCGCCGGCGCCTCGATCCCCAGGCGGACGCGATCGCCCCGCACCCGCACGATCGTCAGCACGATCGACTCCCCGAGCTGGATCCGTTGGCTTTCCCGCCGTGACAACACCAACATGCATAACCTCCGTGTTTGATGTGGTTCTGCTGGGGACTTTCAGGCCGCGGCATGCTCCAGCTCCGGGGCCTCGAGTAATTGCGTCTTCTGAAAGCGCTCGCCGGCGCAGCCGTAGAACAGGATCTGGTTGCGGTCCGTCTCCCAGATCGCCGAAAACCGTGTGGCCCGCGGACCATGCAAACAGAAGTAAACCCCACAGGGTTTATCCCCCCGTCGCAGAATCCGTTCTGTCATTGCAAAGACTCCTGATTGGAGTTGGTAGTGGTCGCAAATCGTTGTGTTGACATATTCCCGTAGATCGTTCATGCCGCCGATTTGTTGAAAACAGGTCAACATTTCCGACTAAGGTCTCCTGTTTGAGCACACAGTATAGCCATGAGGGGTACTATGTGCATTGTGAATAAAATGGGATAAATACCGACACAAGAAGCTATCGGCAAAATGGGGCTGGGAATTCGCACGGCAATCACGGTCGCTTGCCGGCCGTTAGTGCGATGAATTCGAGCGGATCGTCGCCCTTAGTGCCGGCCGGGGAAGCAGATAGCGGCCTTGCCGGCCGCGATGCAGTCGGAAGAATATTCTTTCTTGCCGGCCGCTGGGCACTCGGTACAATCGCGACAGTTTTCACCGTTTGCCCAGTTTCCTAGCCCGGGTAATCCACCAGTCGTTCGTAGCGACCGCATTCATGCGGTCCTTGACCGGTTCACACTCTCCAGACCCGATAAATCGGGTCACTACAAGCTCCGTGGAATAATCCTGGCTAACGACCGGCGCAGGCCGGCTTACCTTTGCGTCGAGCTGGCATAAGCGGCAAATGCCTCGGCGACTTTGCCTTCTTTCTCGTCACCGAGGTGGAGCAGAATGCGGTATCTCAGCGTCAACTCCCCGCCCGAGGCCAGCGTATAAGATGTCTCCTTGGTCTCAATGCCTCCAAAACCACGCTGGGCGAAGGGGTTGGCAGCGAACAGGCCGTAGGGGCGGACATGCCATCCGGTGGGATATCGGAAACTGCTCGGATGGTTGAGCACGGCGATGCCGACGGTCTGGCCGTCGATGGGGCCATGGTAATCGACCCATGCAGCCGGTTTTCCCCAGGCTGCGGCGTCGGTCTGGCCTTGGCTGTTGACGATGCGGCCACCATGTTTGGCGTCGACCGAGAGGGTCTCGGCGACCCGCATGCCGAACGTCCCCTCTTTGGTGTCGCCGAAGCGGACCGGCCCCTCCGTGGCGCGCAGGGTGATGTCGAAATCGATCCAGCGCGAAGGGCCATCGGTGCCGAAAGCCAGGCTTCGCCGGTCCTCGCAAATCTTGTTTCCCGTTGGGCCAAGCCAATCGTTACGGGTCACGATGACGGCTTGCCGCCCGCCGGCGACTTTCAGGAACTCGCGATGTTCGATCGTGCCGACCTTGCCGGCGGGCGTCTCGCCCCAGAAATCGACGCCATTGACGCTGCCGTGCGTGAACCACAGCGATCGCTGGTGGACGTGATCTTTGGTTTCGTGCTTCCCCGATCCCATCGGATAGGCCCGGGTCATCGGCTTGCCGCTGGGCCCGATGATCGGCCAAACGACGGGTTTGCTGCCCGACCGCACCAGGTATTCGGCGAACGGTTGGCCGCTTATTTTCACCGTCACGCCCTGCTCGGACCGCTCCGCGGTGATTTCATCGGCGGCCGCCGGGGCCTTGGGCACGAGCCAGAGCATTACCAGAAGGGCGGCGCGACGATGGGCCATGGCTGTCTGCTCCTTTGGCGGGGGAAGGCACGCGCTTGAGAATTTCATATTAGACGCCCGCCCCGGCCGGTGCAACCAAACGGCGGCTGGCACTGGCGCGAGCGCTGGGTGCCACTGCTGGCTCGTCCAGCAGCGTCGAACCACCGTCGTGCGTACCACTGCTGGACAAGCCAGCAGTGGCACCCCCAAAAAATCATAAAGTCCCACTTGAGTGAAGCACGACGCCAGTGCCACACACGAAAGCGACCTCGATTTGACGGCCCGGCGGCCCGCCTGCTAGAATCAAGGCTTGTGAAGGGGGTGCCCCCGCCGCTGCGCGCCCGGCGCATGGCCGACAACCGACAACCGACAACCGACAACTGACAACTGACAACTGTTAAAGGAGTGTCTCGCATGGCAGAAACGCATGTAACGCGTCGAGAGTTCGTTCGTGACGGGGCGCTGGCCGCTGCCGGCATGGCCGTCGGTCTCAGTGCCACCTACACCGTCCAGGCCGGCAATCCCCAGCGGGCCGAGACCGGCAAGATCCTCAACTACAACCCCGACATGGAGTACCGCCGCTGCGGCAAGACGAACCTGATGGTCTCGGCGGTGTGCCTGGGCGGGCATTGGAAGCGGGTCGAGCAGGTCGTGTCGCGGGTCCACGACGGCAGGGGCTGGATCGGCGTGGGCGTGGGCAATTCCGAGTTCGAGAAGAACCGCTACGACGTCGTCACCCGCTGCATCGAGCGCGGCATGAACTACATCGACGCCTGCGTCAGCAGCGAGGTGCTGGCCTACAGCAAGGCCCTCCAGGGCCGCCGCGACAAGATGTACCTGGGCTACTCCTGGTACGAGAACGAGATGCGCAACCCCGCCTTCCGCAAGTTCGAGAAGCTCAAGGAAAGTTTCAACGACGGCCTGAAGCAGGCCAAGCTGGAGTACGTCGACCTGTGGCGGGTTACCTGCAACGAGCAGAGCGGCCAGCACACCCAGGCCGAGATCGACGAGCTGGTGAAGACCATGGAGTGGGCCAAGAAGAGCGGCCGGGCCCGCTTCACCGGCATCTCCTCCCACGACCGCCCGCACATCAAGAAGCTGATCGAGAAGTATCCCGGGCAGTTCGAGGTCATCTGCACGCCCTACACGGCCAAGACGAAGGTGGTGACCGACGAGAGCGGGTTGTGGGCGGCCATGAAAAAACTCGACGTGGGCTGGTTCGGCATCAAACCCTTCGCCAGCAATTCGGTCTTTAAGGGCGACAGCTCGCCGAAGAGCCCATCGGCCGAGGAAGACAACCGCATCGCCCGGCTGGCCCTGCGGGCAATCCTCTGCAACCCGGCCATCACCGCGCCTATCCCGGGCCTGATTACCCCGCAGCAGGTCGACAACGCCGCCCTGGCCGTCAAGGAACGCCGCGAGCTGGATCACGCCGAGCGGGCCGAGCTGGAGCGGGTCATGGATCGCGCCTGGGCCAATCTGCCTAGTCATTACCAATGGCTCAAGAATTGGGAATACGTGTGAGCGCCTGGCGAGGAATCATGGCTCCGAAGCGCCGCCGACGGCTGGCAGCGTGGATAACTTGGGGACTGTCCCAATTTCCGTCCTGGGGACTGTCCCAATTTTCGTCCGACGAAAATGGGACTTTCCCCTTCCCAGCGGTCGCTTTGGCGGGGCTTGCGGCGATGGCCGTGTTGGCGGCTGCGGCGGCCGAGCGGCCCGGCGAGCCGTCGGGCGGGCCGCCGCCGCTGGTGGTCGATCGTGGGGCGCCGGCCCTGCTCGACGGGCCGGCCAAGGCCGATTCCAGCCCGGCGGCAGGCCACCCGATGGCCGACAACGGCCCTTGCTTCGTCTGCCACGGCAATTTCCAGGAGGAATCGCTGGCCCTCCAGCACGCCAAGGCCGGCGTGGGCTGCATGAAGTGCCATGGCCTTTCGCTGGCCCATCGCGCCGATGAGGACAACGTCACCCCGCCGGAGATCATGTATCCGGCGGCAAAGATCGACGCCGCGTGCCGCAAGTGCCACGAGGAGCACGACGTGCCGGCCCGAGAGGTGATCGCCCGCTGGCAGAAGCGCTGCCCCGGAAAGACCGATGCCGCGCGGATCTTGTGCACCGATTGCCACGGCGAGCACCGCATGCAGGTCCGCACGGTGCGCTGGGACAAGGAGACCGGGGCGTGGCTGGGCCGGCCCGGCGACGGCAAGCGGCCGCCGCCCGGCGGCCCGGTGGGCAGCCGTCCCAAGCCGCAGTAACCGCCGCCGTGTAAAGGGTGGCTCGTGGCTGGTGGCTGGTGGCTCGTGGCTTCGGCCATCGGTCGAGCTATCCCCGGCGTGCCCCAATTTGCATTTTGCAATTTGCATTTTGCAATTTGCGCTTCCGCCCTCCGCCTTCCCCCTTCCGCCCTCCGCCTTCCCCCTTCCGCCCTCCCCCTTCCCCCTTCCCCCTTCCCCTTCCCCCTTCCCCCTTCTCCCTTCCGCCTTCCCCCTTCCGCCCTCATCCCCAATCCCCAATCCCTTACCTCGTCGAACACCTCCGAACCCCGTTCGAAACTTACGGTGTTCGACAAGTCTGTAACCCATTGGCTGGCTTGCATTAGCGATTCGGCCGGCGAGCGTAAAATTATACGTCTTGTGGTGTACGTGTTCGACTTGCGGCCTTTTTTGCCCCAAAATGGCCAGCCGGTTGCTCCAAAGGTGGGGCCACGGATGAAACACGGATTGAACACGGAAAGACGGAAAGGATGGCCGGACAAGGGGCAAACGAGAGAACAGATTGTTCTTGTCCGTGTTTCTTCCGTGTCAATCCGTGGCCGCCCTCATCCCTGCCCGTCCGCCCCCCTTGGCGCCTTTGCGTGACCCAAAGATGTTTTCTCGCAAAGGTGCAAGGACGCAAAGCCATGGCTCCGCCTTTTGGAACGCTAATCAGCGCTGATAAGCGCTAATCAGTGTTCCGCCGGCTGCGCCAAAGGTGGGCCACGGCTGAAACACGGATTGAACACGGAAAGCACGACCCGACAGGGCAAACGAAAGAACAGATTGGTCTTTGTTCGTGTTTCTTCCGTGTCAATCCGTGGCCGCCCTCATCCCTGCCCGTCCGCCCCCCTTGGCGCCTTTGCGTGACCCAAAGATGTTTTCTCGCAAAGGTGCAA
>JBEKTY010000133.1:0-22999 GCA_049515555.1 Thermoguttaceae bacterium | reverse complement strand
GGGGCTCGCTGCGCTCGACCCACCCTACCCATTATTCCCCAACGAAGTCACTCGATCTCGATAATCGATGTTACGGTCCCCTTGCGATCCACTCGTGCCACCAGCGTTTCCGTGGCCAGGTTATGGCCCAGCAGGGTGCGGTTGGCCTTGGCGGCCAGCGAACGGTAGATGAGCCATTGCTGAGACCCGATGGCCACGCGATAGCCGACGGCCACGTCGGCCGGCTGCACCGCCAGGGCCTGGGCCACGGTCAACTGCCGCCAGGTCAATCGCCGGCCGAGGCGGCGGCGATCGAGATCGACGAAGAGGGGGGCGAGCAGTCGCCGGCCTCGGGCCGCTTGGCGGAGCTGCACTCCGCGGCCGCCGGCGGCCAGTTGGCCCGCAGCCGCCGCCGATCGCCATTCGGGCAGGGCCAGCGGCAAGACCCGAGCATAGGCCGCTCGGTCCACCAGCCGTCCCTCGCAGCCCTGCCGTGCGGGGCGGAAGCGAACCGCCGGCCCCAACGGCAGCACGCCGCAGTATTCCAGGTTGCCCACCCGGTTGCCCAGCAGGGCGTCGGCCAGCAACAGGAAGCGATCTTTCCGCGCCAGCACCAGATGCCGCTCGATCCGCAGGCCGCCGGCCAACGCAATATGCAGTTCCAGGTAATCCACGTCGGCGTCGGAGACCCGGCAGGTTTCTTGCCACGCCGAGGTGGCGGGCGACGGTTCCCCGTTGCGGTGAACCGCGCCGAGCCACTCCCCGGCGCAAAGCACCTTGCCGGCCGACACCAGTTCCAAATCGAGCGCCGGACCGGCCCAGCGGACCCCCAGGCGCAGCGCTCCGCCGGGCACCGTCAGGCACTGGCCCGCGGGAGCACGGCGGCGAGTTCTTTGCAGAGCGGCCATAGGGGTTTAGTTGTCGGTTGTCAGTTGTCAGTTCGACAACTGGCAACTGACAACCGCCAGGGGGTTGGACAACCGGCAAGGAATTGCATATCTTAATTGCAAGCGGCCGGGAATGATACGACCTCATTCCATGTTGTTGCGGTTCGCATCATTTCCAGCCGTGCGGAGTATAGCCGTGAGAAGTATCGCCGTGAGAAGTATAATTGTCGCCGAGGCGATTGTCTGCCCCGGCGGCGCACCCGTTTCCCCATTTCATGGAAAGGCCAAGATCATGAAGGCACTGCATGTTGTGCAGAGGGCCATTGTTGCCGCCAGTGTGCTGGCCCTGTGGGCGGTTCTGTGCGGCTGCCAGCCGGAGCCGGCGCCGCCGGCCAAGCCTGCGCCGGACAAGAAGGCGGCGGACCTGGAAAAGGCCCCGGCCCCCGCCAAGCAGGAGACCGAGGTCCCCGCGGTCAAACCGGCGGAAGAAGAAAAGAAGCCCGCGGCCGAAGAGAAAAAACCGGCCCCCGAAGAGCAGAAACCGCCGGCCGAGGAAAAGAAGCCGGCGGTCGAGGAGAAAAAGCCGGCCACCGAGGAGAAAAAGCCGGCGGCCGAAGAGAAAACACCGCCGGCCGAGGAAAAGAAGCCGGCGGCCGAAGAAAAGAAGCCCGCGGCCGAGGAGAAAACACCGGCCACCGAGGAGAAAAAGCCGGCGGCCGAGGAGAAAGACAAGAAAGACAAGACTGCGGGCGCGACCGAGCAATCGGCGGTTACCCCGGCGAAGCCCAAGGAAGAGCCGGCGCCGGCCGTCAAGCCCCGCGATCTCGGCCCGCCGCTGGTAGACGACCCGAAGGGCCTGACGAAGCTCGATCCCGTGCAGCCGGTGTGGGTGGACAAGGCGCACGAGCAGGTGGTGTTCATGGCCGAGACCTGCCGGGCGGATTATCCGCTGGAGTTCTTCGCCACGCTCCGCGACCGGGGCTATGAATCCTGCGTGGTGACCGACGTGCGGCCGAGCATTGTCCACGCGGCGCTCCTGGCGGTAGGGGCCAAGCCCGGCACGCCGGCCAAGTTCGACCCCAAATACACCCCGCCCAGCGGGACAGAGATCGCCATCGAAGTGCGGTGGAAGGACAAGGACGGGAAGCAGCAAACCGGCCCGGCGCAGAACTGGGTCCGCGACGTGAAGACGAAAAAGCCGATGAGCGTCGACTGGGTCTTTTCCGGCAGCGGCTTCCGCGTCGATCCGGAGACCCACGAGAGCCGCTACATGGCCGACGGCGGCGACTTCATCGCCGTGCTGAACCTGCCCACGGCGATGCTGGACATCCCGATCCCCAGCGCATCGGCCCTGGAGTCGCGGAGCTACGAGGGGTTCGTCGAGAACATGCCGCCCAAGGCGACGCCGGTCACGGTGATCCTGAAACCGAAGCTGAAATAGCCGATCTCAAATGTAGCCGGCACACGCCGTGTGCCGTAGAGCGCTGACGGCACACGGCGTGTGCCGGCTACAATTTGGCACTTGCTAACGGGACAGTCCCCCGCCGGGTTCACTTCAGCAGCCGGCCGACGCTGTCCATGAGCCGGTCCATGGCGAACGGCTTGCGGATATAGTCGTCGACGCCCAGCATCTCGGCATACGCCTTGTGGCGGCTGCCCTCGTTGGCGGTGATCATAATCACGCGGACGGGTACGGGCCGGGTCCGCCGCAGCTTCTCCAGGACCAGGAAGCCGCTCCGCTTGGGCATCATCATGTCGAGAATGACCAGGTCCGGGTCGTCGCGCTCGACCATGGCCAGGCCCTGGTTGCCGTCGCGGGCCACGAAGATCTCGTAGCCCGCCGCCTCCAGGGCCAGTCGCATCGACTCGACGATCTCCCGGTCGTCGTCCACCAGCAGGATCCGCTTGTGGGCCGGTGGGGGCTGATCCTGCGTCGTCTTTTCTTCCGCCATGGGCTTGCCCGCCTTCCTTGTGTTGAAGAATGATATATCGTTACTCAAACGGTGGCAGTTTGCAAGGGCGGGCAGCCCGGTCCGTCAAAGCTGACCGGCCGCCGGAGGGCCTCCGCCAGTCGGCACAGATATTCCCCGCGGGCGATCTGGACGGCTCCGAATTGGACCGTGTGCGGCGTCAACTGCTGGATGTCCAGCAGGCAGTACGACCGCTCGTGCAAGTGCTCGACCAGCCGCACGAGGGCCACTTTCGAGGCGTCGCGCAGGCGGTGGAACATCGACTCGGCCGCGAACAGGCCGCCCAGGGCCACGCCATAGGTCCCGCCGGCAAGCTGGCCCGCGTGCCAGACCTCGACGCTATGGGCATGTCCCAGCTCGAATAGCCGGATGTAGGCCCGGACCATGGCCGGCGTCAGCCAGGTCTGTCCCGGGCGGTCGCCCGTCGTCGCGCAGGCGTGGATGACCTCCGCGAACCCCTGATCCAGCGTGACGCGGAAGCGTCCGTTGCGGCAGGTCCGCCGCAGGCGCCGCGGCACGTGAAACCGCTCCAGCTCGATCACCGCCCGCGGATCGGGCGAGCACCAGGGGATGGGCAGCCCCGGATCGCCCGTGGGCCAAGGGAAAATCCCGTGCCCGTAGGCGTCTAGCAGCCATTCGGGCGTTAGTTTCCCGCCAAAACCGATGATCCCGTCGGGACCGGCCTCCTCGGCCGGCGGGAAAAATCGCGATGGCGGAAAAAGGGACATCGGCAACCCACAACTCCAGCCCGGCGCCAAACATTATAGCAAAGGCGGAAGGGGGAAGGCGGAAGGCGGAAGAGCATGCAGGGACGCGGAGACGCGGAGACGCGAGGACGCGGAGAAAGTTCCGCCTTCATCCCCCCGCCTTCCCCCTTCCGCCTTCCGCCTTCATCCTTCCGCGCTCCGCCCTCCGCCCTCCGCCTTCCGCCCTCCGCCCTCCGCCTTCCGCCCTCCGCCTTCCGCCCTAATCCCCAATCCCCGGCAGCGTTGTTGGGGGACGCTTGACAAGGTGGATTTCGCCCATCAGAATCGCAGTTATCGCCCCGCTGCCGACGGGTTCCGGTGGGTATGACAAGGGTGGCGGCAGGCAGGGGGACGGCCGATGTGGTTTTCGGCTCCGACTTGTCAATCCAGCAATGACATTGGCGAGGACCCGCCATGCTCCGGTTTGCGTGCCCGCAGTGCCACAAGGCCATTCAAGTCGAGGACAGCGCGGCCGGCAAGAAGTTAAAGTGCCCGCAGTGCGGCGGTGCGCTGGCTATGCCGGCCGGCAAGCAGTCCTGTGTCGCGGCGCTGCCCAAGGCCGAGCCGCTTGCCGCGGCCGCTCCCCAAACCGATGCCGCAGCGCCGTGCCTGCCGCTGCGAAACAAGCTCTCCGAACTGCCCCCGCTCAAATTGCTTGATGCCGCCGCGGGGCCGATGGTGTCTGTCGCCGGCGGAAGTCGACGATCGCTGACGCTGCCCTTGAGCATCGGCGGCGTGGTCCTGGTGGGCGCCGCGGTGGCCGTAACGCTCTTGGCGACCGGGTACATGTCGCATCCGAAAACGGGGGCCGGCGGCCATAGCGAGGACGGTGTCGAGCTCTCGGCCGGCCTGCCTGCCAGTTCCCCCGGCGGGGCGCTTGCGAACCCGGCCGCCCAGGCCGCGCCGGCCGGCGGGGCGCCCTTGCCCGCCGTGCCTGCCGCGCCGGGGCCCGCCCCGGCGCCGGCCGCCATGCGGGCTCCCGCGCCGGGCGCGGCGGAACGCGTGGAAGTTGTCGACGTCCTCCGGCAGATCAATCCCGTGCGGGACTCCGTGCGCGGCGCATGGACCTTCCAAGGATCGCGGCTGGCAAGTCCCCGCAACGAAGCAGGCACGCTCCGGCTGCCCGTGACGCCCCCCGCCGAGTATCGCTTGACCGTGGTGGTGGAGCGGGCTTCATCGCCGCGCCCCTCGAAGACCGCCAAGGCGCGGCCGCCGGCGACCGGGAGCGATGAAGGCTTGCACATCGTTCTATCGGTCGACGGGCACCCCGCCGCGCTGGTCCTCGACGGCTGGCACAGAACCACCAGCGGCCTGGAGTTGATCGACGGCCGGGGCGCCGATCAGAACGGGACGGCCTTCCATGGCGAGATTCTCGCGCGGTATCGCACCGTGACGGTGGTCTGCACGGTGGGGCCGGGCAGCGTCGACGCGACGGCCGACGGCCGGACGATTGTGCACTGGACCGGCCGGAGCGACCGTCTTTCCATCGAGCCGGGGTTGGCAGCGGACATCGGCCACGGCCTGGGCTTGATTTCTTCGAGCCAATTTCGCATCCGGCGGATCGAATTGGCGCCCTTGAGCGGCACGGCCTTGCCCGTCGGTCCGCCCGCGGTCGCCGCCTCGACCGGCCCGGCGGCGGGGCCCGCTGCCCAGGCTCCGCCGCCTCCGGCCGGGCTCCCGGCGGCGCCGGGTCCGGCAGCCCCGGCCTCTCAGGTGGCCGTCGCCGCTGCCACACCGGCGCCGGCCCTTGCCCCGGCGCGGGCCAAGCCGGCCAGGCCCACGGCCGTGCCCTCGCCACAGGCCCTGCAATGCGTGGCTTTGATCGAGCATCCGCTGGGGTCGGGCTCGGGGTTCGCGATCGGCAAGAAGCTCGTGGTGACCAACGCCCACGTCGTGGAAGCCGTTTTCGCCGACGAGATCAAAGTCCGCTTCGGCACGGAAAACAGCAAACCGCAGCCGGTCGCGCGGATCTTGTATTTCGATCGGCCGCGGGATTTGTGCGTCCTCGAGCTGAAGCAATCCGAGCTGGCCGGCCTGCCGGTCCGCGGCGATTATGCGTTCAATTCCGGCGACCGCGTGACGCTGGTGGGCAATCCCACGGCCGGCGGCGGAATCCTCATGCGCAACGCCGTGAATCACGGCCGCTTCAGCGGCGTGGTGCGCATCAAGGAGCAAGACTTCTACCAGATCGACGCCTCGGTAAACCCCGGCTGGAGCGGCGGCCCGGTCCTGGACGACGAGGGCCGGGTGGTCGCCATCGTGGCCATGAAGGCCGCCGACAAGGCCGTCACGGAGCTCCGCGGCGCGATGGGCAAGCTGGATCAGGAGTTCCGCACGCGGATCGGCCGCACGGGCTACAACATCGGCCTCACCTACGGTATTCCCGCCGGCGCGCTGGGCAACGTTCTCAAGGATCCCGACTTCCACGACGAAGATCGCCAGGCCGAGGCCAACGACAGGTGCGCTGCCAGAGCCCTGGCCGATCGGCTGAGCTTCCTGGCCGTGCTCTCCATGCTCCGTGTGCAGATCAACGTCCCCGCCAAGGTGCGTCTCGAGGCGGCGAGCCTGGCGCACGGCAAGACGCTGGCCGGCAGCCACCGGCGGCCCGCTCCGGGCGAGGTCCTGACCTTCATGCCGCACCCCGAGGCCGCGCGGCTGGGCCGGGTGCTCGACAGCGACAGCCTCAAGTCCTTAGAGTCGAAGTTCCAAGACCGGCTCGACGAGCGGATCGACGCCATCCAGGCCAGCGCGTACCTGGGCGACGTCGTCAAGCGCGACCTGCGAACTCTGGCCGCCAAGGTCCGCGAGGCCAACAAGTTCGCCGAGCATCCGCCGGCCACCTACGCGGCGTTCAGCGTCAAGGTCAAGGGCTTCTCCCACGATTTCAAGGAACACCTGAAACGGCTGGCCGAGTATCTGAAGGAGAAGGAAGAGGAAAGGGAATAGGGGGGAAGGCGGAAGGGGGAAGGCGGAAGGGGCAAAGCGGGGGCCGAAGGCGTAGGGCGGAAGGGGGAAGGATGAAGGCGGAAAGTTTCTCTGCGCCTCCGCGTGGAACTGCAACGGCCTTCAGGCGGGGCCAACAGTGGCGGCAAGTTGACCTACGACCGGCAAATCAACTATCGCCGTGTTCGCCTATGTACTAATCTCGCTCCGCGAGATGAAAGCCCATCTCGCGGAGCGAGATGAGTACGTCTACTGATTCCACGGTCCTTTGGGGTTTACGCTTCTATCCGGCGCAGCCGGTAGTCGGCCCGACGTGTACGCCGGGTTCGCCCCAACGCCTCAGAACATGACCCCGCCCATCAATATCTCGGCCCTATCAGCGTTTCCCCGCGCCGCGGGCCTTCGCCGGCAGGTGCGGCGGATTATAGGCCGTGATGTCTGACCGGTCTTTGCCGTCCGGCAGGGCCAACTTGAGATCGAACGGCTCGTAGCTGACCGAGTCCAGCACCTGCACTTCGCTGACCGAGAGGAACCGCTCGGCCGTGATGGCGAACCGCACGTAGCGGGCCTGGACGGGCTGCTTCGCCAGGAGCACGTAATTCGGACCCTTGAGCGTTTCCTCGTCGGGCCAGGCCTCGTTCACCGGGATGTCTTTCCAGCGGAGCCGGAAATCGAAGCAGCCCTGGCTGGCGTACTGCCGGCCGTCCAGGCTGGTGAGGACTTCGACCTTATCGGGCACCTCGCCCTGTAGCGCGTCGTCGAAGGGATAGCCGCCGGTCTGGATGCGGAAGGCCGCGCAGCGCTCGACCTTGCCCAGGTCCACAGTCACCAGGGGTTTATCGCCTTTGTGCCAGAGCATGCCGAACTGGTAGGCCCCCCCGCCGACATAGGGCGAGCCAACGATGCCGTCGGTGAGGATCTTTCCGCCGCCGTCGTTGGCGCCCCAGCCCTGCCGGCAAGGCACGCTCGAGGTATAGGGCTTGCCCTCGGCCAGGTTCTTGCCGTAGGTGGCCCAGCGGTCCTGGAACTTCCGGGCGTCGGGGATGTCCTGGCCGTCGCTGTAGCCGTACTTAGCCGCCTGGGGGCCCCGGAAGTTGATCCGCACCGATTCCATGACCGGTTGATCCGCGCCGCCCACGTTGATCTCGTAGCGGCAGGGCAGTTTCTGGACCAGTTGTGTGTGGCTGCGGGGGACGGTACTGTAGTCGGCCTGCCGCTCGTTCCAGGCGAAGGTCACTTCCAGGGGCGAAGGGGACAGTCCCATTTTCGTCGGACTAGAATTGGGACCGTCGCTGGCCGTATCGGCCGACACGTAGTTGGCTTCCATCCGCACGGCGTACAAGCCGCAGTCGGCCGGCCCGGCGGTGGCCGCGTTCCACAGGTATTTCACGAGCACGCTCTTCGTCCCGCCGGGCACGCGCTGGACCTTCTCGTAGTGGATTACGTCCCAGGGGCTGCTCGTATCGGTGAGCTTGTAGCTGGGGGTCCAGGTCTTGCCGCCGTCGAAACTGTGCAGCATTTCGATGCGGGCCTTGGGGCCACGGTTGTAGAACCGCCCGCCGTAGGTCACGCGGCGGATATCGCGGGGCGCGTGCAGGCGGAAGACCACGTACGCCTCTTCGCCCCCCTTTTCGGCATATAGCGTGGCGAGGTAATCCGTGTGGCCCGGTTTGGCAACGTTCTTCTCTTCGACCACGTAAGCTTTATAGTCGGGCTTGGTCAGGTTCGGCCAGACGACGGTCGACTCCAGCGGCTCGCCGCCGCCTAAGCACACGGTATTCTTGCCCAGCCGCAGCGTGGGCAGGGTCTTGCTGTTGAGCTGCGTAATGGTGTGGAAGGCGATTGCCGAAAGCCGGGCGTCGGCCGTCGCGGCCTTGCCCAGCAGGCTCACTTTGACCAGCACTTCGTAGGCCCCGTTGACCGGCTGGATCAGTTGCAGCGCGGCGGCGAGCGGTCCGGTCTGGCCGGCCCGCCAGACTTCCTTCCATGCCCGGCCGCCCGTGGTGCTGACGGCGACTGCCGCCAGGTCGTCGGCCGTGCGGCGGAACACGTCGGCCTTGATGCCGAGCGAGGTGATGACGTTGGCCCCCTCGATCTTGAACACGATTTCGCCCGCCTGGCCGGCCTCGGCCGGCTGGAGGCCCGCCGGCTCGACGGCCACGATCCCCTGGGCCGTGTAGGCGCATTCGTTCAGGCCGGCGGCCGTGAGCAGGGGCGTCCAGTCGCGCAGGCCATTGCCGCGGATGCGATAGCGCAGGTTGACCGACTCGGGATCCTGGCCCCCGTTCTCGTTGGGCACGAAGTAGGCCGGATCGGCCTTGTAGCCCGAGTTCTTATCGCCCTGGACCACGGCCTTCGGGCTTTCGGCGTCCAGGCGGTGGTAGTAGCGGGCATAGACCTCGCCGGCGCGGAGATTGAGTATGTAGCGATGGCCGAGGTCCCAATTGTTGAGGTAATAGCGGTACTTCAGCCCCCGGGGATTGAAGCACTGGTACTCCTCGGTCATCGAGCGCTGGCCGTCGCAGCCGGCAAGGAAGCCGTTGGGGCTGGTGGCGTTGAGGCAGTGATAGCGGGCTATATGGCCCGGCTCGCGCCGGCCGCCGCTAACGGCGCAGGCCCCCTCGGCCCCGATGTCTTCCACCCCGGCGATGGTCTTTCCGTCGCACAGCGTGTACAGGGCCGTGAGCGAGCTGTCGTACATGTGCCAGCGGCCGTCGTAGAACACCTCCGGCACGGTGTGCATCGAGATGTCCCAGAACTTCACCGGTAGGCCCATCGCGCCCCAGATCGAGCAGTTGACCCCCGCCACCGTGCTGCACATGGTGAAACCATAGTCGTTGAACTGCCGCACCGGATCGGTCAGCTCCCGGCCGTGCAACTGCATGGGTGCGGTCTGGCGGCGGGCGATGTGGTTCCAGTACCACAGGGCCCAGCACTTGTCCTTGGGCTGCTCCCAGCGCGAGGTAATGCTGTAGATCATGCTGCCGATGTCGCTATAGTCGGGATTGCCGTCGGTGACCAGTTTAAGGTTGCAGACCTCGCACCGGGCCAAGGCCGGCCGCCCGGCGATCAGCAGGGCCCAGCAAACGGATAGCCAGAGCGCCTTCTTGGCCGCAGCCAGACGCCCCGCACGCGGTAAACTCATGGCAGGCTCCTTGAATTCATGGCAGTCTCCTCGATCAATGGTGGCTAATGCAGTCCCCCTCTCCCTCCGGGAGAGGGCCGGGGTGAGGGGAAGCTGCTTTCGTCTCGAATACTGGAGAGGCACGATCCTCACACACTTCTCCCTCACCCTAGCCCTCTCCCGGAGGGAGAGGGGACGCACACTGGCTTCGCTCACTTGGCCTCTTGGCCTTCCGAAAACTGCCTGGCATACTTGATAAACACTTCCAGCTTCGAGTAGTCGTTCCTCCAGGTCGTGTACATTACGCCGCGGACGCCTTTCACCTGGGCCGCCATCTTCAGCCACTCGACGATCCGCGCCGGGTCCTGGTCGTAATAGCCCGCCAGGATCTGCGGCTGGCCGCGGCCGGCGAAGAATTTCAGGCTATCCAGGTTGTTCTGCCGCCAGTTGAGTACGATGACGCTCGTCGGCAGGCCCTCCCACGAGCCGTACCACGGCCCGTCGCCCTTGGCCAGGTACATCACGCCCTCCTTGAAGGCCAGATGAAACGGATCGAACATGTCGTTCCAGGTCGCGATCGGGCTGTCGGGGGCCACCTGGCGGATGATCGCCGAGCAGCGGCGGACGTTCTCTGCCAGGATCTGGCCGCAGGTCAAATGCCGCCGGGCGCAGGAATCGTCCCAGCCGCAATGCCGAATCTCGTCGTAACCCATCATGTATACGTCCGGCTGGACGTTCTCGTGCACCCAGCCGATGACCTTCTCGACCCGCTCGTAGACTTCCGGCTCGCTCAAGCAGCAGTTGATCTGCCCCGGCTTCCCCACGCTGGTCGAAATGTGATAGCTGGCCGCCACCGTCTGGCCCTCCTTCAACCGGCTGCCGGCGGGAATCGTCACCACCGGCGGCTCGTGCCAGTTGGTAAAGTAGCCCGGGTGCGGGTCGTGGCCCAACTTGGGGTCATTGACCTCGGAGAAGTCCCGGCCTTCCTCGTAAGTCGTCTGGCCGTCGGCGCTGGTCAGCGACAGCGGCAGGCTGGGGCGGCGGATGACGTTGACCAACCCGGCCGGCTCGATCCGCAGGTCACTCCACCAGACCGTGCCCGCCTTGGTGCCCCACGTGCCGCAGTAGATCGTCACCGCGCTCTGGTCCAGGCTGCAAAAGGTAACGTCCAGGCGGGTCCAATCCATGGTTTCCCGGATGGGCGGCGGCTGCCAGTTCAGTACCCGGCCCGGTCCCGCACCGGCGGAAATGGCCATTACGCGGAAGTCGCCCGACGTGCAGTCCTCGGTCTTGGCCATTACCGAGAGGTGGTAATAGTGCCACGGCTCGACCGCAATCCGCTGACTCAGCCGCACCGGTCCCGACTTGGCCCGGCCGTGCTCCTGGCGGAGCGCGGGCTTGCCCTCCCAGCCGACCTGCTCGTCGCGGAAGGAGACGACGCCCGGCTTGTCGACCGTCCAGCCCCGGGGCACGTCGCCCTTCCATTGCGCGAGCGAGCCGTTGACCAGTTTCGTCGTCGTGTCGGAAGGCAGCAGCTTGCCGTCGCGGACTACGAACTCTGCGCCGCGGACGGGCATGCCCTCGGCCAGGTTCGGGTCCCCGGCCAGGAACTCGGCGTTATAGCCCATCGAGCACACGGGCACCACCAGTTGCATCCCCTCGTCGGTGCAGGCCTGGCGGAACTGGCGCCACTTGCGGGCGTAGCTCTTGTCTTGCAGTTGGAACTTCTCGACCTTGCTGTCGCACAGGAAGATGCCCGTGTAGCCCGCCCGATGGGCCCGCTGCATCAAGGCCAAGATCTTCTCCAGCAAGGGCGGGCTGGCCAGGTTGGTCATGGCAAAGACCCAGTAATCCTTAAGTTGCACGCCCGCCGTGGCAGCCCCCGCCGCAGGCTCCTCCGCGGCCATGCCCACCGCACCCGCAAGCACCAACGCCGAAAACATGCTGAGAATCATTTTCATCTTCACCGCAGTCTCCTCACTCCCTGTTGCTGAAAAACAAAGTAGGCTGGGTCGAGCGTTAGCCTGGATTATTCACCGGGGTTCGTAGTGACCCGATTTATCGGGTCTGGACAGTGTGAGCAGGTCAGGGACCGCATGAATGCGGCCACTACGAACGATTGGCAAATAATCCGGGTTAGCGAGCCCCACCAACATCCTGCACGTCGCTTGCAACGCAGAACCTCGTCAACATAGACGATCGGGCACGGGAAGTCCAGCAAGTATTCAGGGCATTGAAAGGCGCGGGAGAGCCGACGGTTACTATCACGCAAAGCAGGGTGACTTGTTACCAACTCGTTACGTAGTCGCCGGTTGCGGTGTGGTATGATGGGTCGCGGGGAACTTCTTCCGCCTGCCGATCGTCCAATCCGGCGTGGGGTAGGACACAGGCGGAAGGCAAAGCACGTTTCACGAGCAGAGGAGGCGGTTATGTTGCGAAGCATGGTTTTTCGTGGTGTTGTGGCGGCAATGTGCACCCTGGCGGCGGCCTGGTCGGCTGTGGCCGACGAGAAGACGCCGAAAAAGCCGGCGACGCCGGCGGACAAACCCGAGGTGAAGTGGGCGCCGGCGGTCAACCCCAAGCCGCTTTCCGAGCACGTCAAGCAGGGGACGAAATGGCTCGTCGAGCATCAACTGAAAAAGGGCGCCTGGGGCCAGGGCGAGGAGTCGGCCCACATGGGCGGGGGCAGCCAGATGAAGGACGTGCCCAGCGTGGCCGACACCTGCATGGCCACCCTGGCGCTGATCCGCGCCGGCAACACGCCCGCCAAGGGCGAGTGTGCCAACAACGTGCTGCATGCCGTGGCGTTCATCTGCGGCGAGATCGAGGAATCGGACATGGATTCGCTCTTCGTCACGCCCACCCGCGGCACCCGCGTACAGAGCAAGCTGGGGCCCTATATCGACACCTTCCTGGCCGCCGTGCTGCTGCCGGAGGTCAAGGACCAGATGCCGGACGACGCGGGCAAGAAGCGGGTGGCCGCGGCCCTGGACAAGCTCCTGGCCAAGATCCAGAAGAATCAGCGGGCCGACGGCACCTGGGGCGGCCAGGGCTGGGCCACCACGATCCAGCAAGGTCTGGCCGTCAAGGGGCTCAACCGCGCGGCCCAGTATGGCGTCCAGGTCGATGAAAAGATCCGCGCCCGCGCCGAGCAGCAGGCCCGGCAGAGCTTCGACAGGGGATCCGGCAAGTTCAAGGAAGAGGGCTCGGCCGGCGTTCAGCTTTACAGCGCCGGCTCGAACCTGGGCTCCGTGGCCGAGTCGGTGAAGACCAACAACCAGCGGAAGAGCCAACTCGAGATGAAGCTGGCCAGCCCTTCGGCCACGGCCCCCGAGAAGGCCGAGGCCCACGCCACCTTGGACCGCTACAAGTCGGCCGAGAAGGACCTGCAAGACGCCCAGACGGCGGTCATCGCCCGCCTGGACGACAAGCAATTCATCGCCGGGTTCGGCTCCAACGGCGGCGAGGAGTTCCTGAGCTACATGAACATCGGCGAAAGTCTGGTGGTCAAGGGCGGCGACACCTGGAAAGCGTGGGACAAGTCGATCGGCGAGAACCTTGACCGGGTACAGAACGGCGACGGCAGTTGGTCGGGCCACCACTGCATCACGGGCCGGACCTTCTGCACGTCGGCGGCCCTGCTGGTGCTGATGGTCGACCGCTCGCCGCAGCCGATCTCGGAAAAGATGAAGCAGCGGTAAACGATGGGCCGTTTTCGGAGAAGATGGAGCAGCGCTAAACGATGGGGCGTTCGACGATAGTGCGTTTCGCGGGCCGGCTCGCTCGCCGTAGTGCGCCGGCCTGCGTGATCCTTCTGCTGGCTTCCGCGGCCGGCGCGGAATTGCCCGCCGGCGGCGAGTCGGCCCGCCGCGTCGACGCCGCGCTCCACAAGGCCGCGCGATACCTCGTCGCCAAGCAATCGCCCGACGGGGCGTGGCGCTCGGAGACCTACGGGGCGCTGCGCGACGGCCCGTCGCTCACACCGCTGGTGATGAGCGCATTGCTGTTCCTGCCGCAAGCCGGGGCCGACCGTCCGCCTGCGCTCCGCAAAGGAGCCGGCTACCTGGCCGCTTTCACGGGCGACGACGGCCGGCTCAAGGTCCAGGCCCGCGAGTTGCTGTTTCCCGTCTATACGGCCGCTTCGGCCAGCCGGGTGCTGCTGCTGGTCGAGCATAGTCCGCGGAATGTCCGAGCGCAGCAGGCCTGGCTGGCCTATCTCCGCGGCCGGCAGCTCAACGAGTCGCTCGACTGGCAGCCGGCCGATCCGGAGTACGGCGGTTGGGGCTATTCGCTGGACGTGCCCCGCAAGCCCCCGCCGGGCAGACCTAAGGAACCCTTCCACGAGTCGAACCTGGCGGCCACGGTGTTCGCGCTGGCCGCGTTGCGGTCGGCGAAGGTGCCGGCCGGCGATCCGGCATACGCCCGGGCCCTGACATTCGTCGAGCGCTGCCAGAACTTCAGCCCCGACCCGGCCGCCGCCGATCCGAAGTTCGACGACGGGGGCTTCTTCTTCATCCCCGGCGACGCGGCGCAGAACAAGGCCGGGCCGGCGGGCGCCGACCGCTTCGGCCGCCCGCGCTTCCGCTCCTATGGCACCATGACCGCCGACGGCCTGCGGGCGCTGCTGCGCTGCGGCCTGCCGGAGAATCATCCGCGGGTGGTCGCCGCGCGGAACTGGCTCACGCGGCACTTCTCGGCGGCCCACAACCCGGGCGAGTTTTCGGCCGATCGGGCCGTGCTCCAGGACGCCACCTGGTACTATTGGACCTGGGCCGCCTCCCACGCCTTTCTGGCCGTTCACCTCGAGCGCTTCCGCAGCCGCGATGGTGCGGTCGCCTGGCCCGGGGCTTTCGCCGGCGAGTTGCTCCCCCGGCAGCGCGGCGACGGCTCCTGGGTCAACCGCTTCACCGACGCCAAGGAGGACGACCCTCTGGTGGCCACCTCCTGGGCGGCCGCCGCCCTGGCCATCGGCCGCGCCATGACCGCCGCTCAGCCCGACCTGCCCGGCGACCGCTGCCCGCTGGGACCGCCGCCGCGGCCTTGAGTCCCGGGACGGAAAACCCCACGCCCTAACCTTACCGCTCAGGGCAGCGGATGTTTCTCGAAAAACTCCCAGAGCAGGTCGTTGGCCGAGATCTGCCGGGTGGACTTGCCCAGGAACTTGATGACCGGGTCGCGGCCGGGCCAGGTGTGGCCGCCGCCCTGGATGGTCCACAGCACGACTTCCGACCCGGCCTTGCCCGGCCCGTAGGTCTTGCGGCTAATGCTCGTGCCGTCGTGGGCCCGATCGGGCAGCTTCTCGACTTTGGGCTGCTTCGGGCAGCCGTCGGCCTCGGCCCAGGCGCGGATCGTGTCGTCGACCGACTTGAAGGTGAGGAACTTCCGCGCTTCGCCGTTCAGGCCGTTGTAGGGCACGAAGGTATCGTCGGTGCCGTGAAAGTGGATCACTGGCACGGGCCGCTTGGGGGCCACCTTATCGAGCGACAGCGTGCCGCCCACCACGCCGATGGCGGCGATGCGCTCGGAAAGCTCGGCGGCCAGGCGGTAGCACATCATGCCGCCGTTGGACATGCCCGTGGCGTAGACCCGCCGGCGATCGACATTCAAAACGGTCTCCAGGTCGTCCAGCGTCTTGGCGATGAAGGCCACGTCGTCGGGCTGCCCTTGGCCGGCCGGGAAGCGGACCATGCCCGAGTTCCAGAACAGCAGTTGCCCGATGCCCGTGCCGTTCGGATAGACCGCGATGAAGCCGGCCTTGTCGGCCTTGCCGCTCAGGCCGCAGAAGCGGACGTGGATCTGGGCGTCGGTCCACGCGCCGTGCAGCGCCAGCACCAGCGGCATGGGCCGCCGCGGGTCGTATTGCGGGGGCACGTGCACCAGGTACGTGCGGACGGTGTCGCCCATCCGGATCGAGCGCTCGTGATCGCCCGGCCCCAGCGGTGGGCCGGCCAACGCGACAAGCAGCAGGTTGCAGGCGAGCACGGGCATGAAATGATTGTCGCCCGGCCGGCAGCCGCAAGCAAGCCCCAGCGGGTGCTCCAGCGGGTGCCACTGCTGGCTTGTCCAGCAGTGCCGGCGGGTGGCACGTCCCTGAAGCGCAGCGAAGGGCGTGCTTGCGAGGCCCGCCACGCCCTTCGCTGCGCTTCAGGGATGTGCCACCCAACCCGTCAGCAGTTGGGACGGTTACGATAAAGGCCCTCCTGCTCACCTCCTCACCTGCTTCCCTGTTCATCCGGGCCCCTTGAAGGCCGTCCAGAAAGTATGATAAAATCATTAGATTTTACACCAGCCGCGTTCCCACCGATGGGACGGCGAAGATGCCCAAACGTACCGATATTCACAAGATCCTGCTGATTGGCTCGGGCCCGATCATTATCGGGCAGGCGTGCGAGTTCGACTATTCGGGTACCCAGGCCTGCAAGGCCCTTCGCGAGGAGGGGTACGAGGTGGTGCTGGTGAACTCGAATCCGGCCACGATCATGACCGATCCGGAGATGGCCGACCGGACGTACATCGAGCCGCTGACCTGGGAGATCGTGGCCAAGGTGATCGAGGCCGAGCGGCCCGACGCCCTGCTGCCCACCCTGGGCGGCCAGACCGGCTTGAACTTGGCGATGGACCTGGCTGGTCACGGGGTACTGGAGCGCTATGGCGTGGAGATGATCGGGGCCAACGCCGCGGTGATTGCCAAGGCCGAGCAGCGGGACCAGTTCAAGGCGGCCATGGAGCGGATCGGCCTGGAGTGCTGCCGCGGCGAGACGGTGACGAACCTCGAGGCCGCCCGGCAGGTGCTGCCCCGGATCGGCCTGCCCTGCGTGGTGCGGCCCAGTTTCACCCTCGGCGGCACCGGCTCCAGCATCGCCTACAACCGCGAGGAGTTCGACCGCCTGGTGAGCCACGGCCTGGACGCCTCGCCGGTGCGCCAGGTGTTGCTCGAGGAATCGGTCATCGGCTGGAAAGAGTTCGAGATGGAGGTGATGCGCGACGCCGACGGCAACGTCGTAATCATCTGCTCGATCGAGAACTTCGATCCCATGGGCGTGCACACCGGCGACTCGATCACCGTGGCCCCCGCCCAAACGCTGACCGACAAGGAATACCAGCGGATGCGCGACGCCTCGATCGCCGTGATGCGCGAGATCGGCGTGGACACGGGCGGCTCGAACATCCAGTTCGCGGTTCACCCTCAGACGGGCCGCATGGTGGTGATCGAGATGAATCCCCGCGTGAGCCGCTCCAGCGCCTTGGCCTCCAAGGCAACCGGGTTCCCGATCGCCAAGATCGCCGCCAAGCTGGCGGTGGGCTACCGGCTGCACGAGCTGCCCAACGACATCACCCGCGAGACGAGGGCCTGCTTCGAGCCCACCATCGACTACGTGGTGACCAAGGTCCCGCGGTTCGCCTTCGAGAAGTTTCCCGAGGCCGACTCCCTGCTGACCACGCAGATGAAGAGCGTGGGCGAGACGATGGCCATCGGGCGGACGTTCAAGGAATCGTTCCAGAAGGCGTTGCGCGGGCTGGAGGTGGGCAGCTTCGGCTTCGGCTGCGACGGCAAGGACCTGTGGGGCACGCCCGAGCAGCCCTCGCCCGAGGACGTGAAGAACAAGCTGGCCCGGCCCAACGACCAGCGGGTGTGGTATCTGCGCTACGCCCTGAAGTACGGCATGTCGATCGAGGAGATCCACGAGCTGACCTTCATCGACCCCTGGTTCCTGGAGAACCTGGCGGAGATCGTGGAGCTGGAGGAGCGGCTGCGGGCGATCGGCTCGCTGGCCGCGGCCGACGACGCCACGCTCCGCCGGGCGAAGCAGTTCGGCTTCTCCGACCGCCAGCTTGCCACCATTTGGCAGGCCACCGAGATGGACGTGCGGGCGGAGCGGAAAGCGCGGGGCATCCGGGCCACGTTCAAGGCCGTCGATACCTGCGCCGCCGAGTTCGAGGCCTACACGCCCTATTACTATTCCACCTACGAGGACGAGGATGAGACGCCCCCCCGCCGCCCCGGCCAGCGCCGCGTGATGATCCTCGGCGGTGGGCCCAACCGCATCGGCCAGGGCATCGAGTTCGATTACTGCTGCTGCCACGCCAGCTTCGCCCTGCGCGAGCTGGGCATCCAGTCGATCATGGTCAACTCCAATCCCGAGACCGTATCGACCGACTACGACACCAGCGATCTCTTGTTCTTCGAGCCGTTGACCACCGAGGACGTGCTGAACATCTGCGACCGCATCGAGCCCGACGGGGTGATCGTGCAGTTCGGCGGTCAGACGCCGCTGAACCTGGCCCGCGCCTTGTCGAATGCCGGCGTGCCGATCATCGGCACCAGCGTGGATACGATCGAGGACGCCGAGGACCGCGAGAAATTCGCCAACGTGCTGGTGCGGCTGGGTCTGAAGCAGCCGGCCAACGGAATAGCCCGCACCATGGCCGAGGCCCGCAACCAGGTGGCCAAGATCGGCTACCCGGTGCTGGTGCGGCCCAGTTTCGTGCTGGGCGGGCGGGCCATGGAAATCTGCTACGACGCCGCCCAGTTCGAGCGCTTCGTGGCCGCCGCCTTCGTGGTGGCCCAGGGCCAGCCGGTCCTCATCGACCGCTTCCTGGAAGACGCCACCGAGGTCGACGTCGACGCCATCGCCGACGGCGAGCAGGTAATCGTGGCCGGCGTGATGGAGCACATCGAGGAGGCGGGTGTGCATTCCGGCGATTCGGCCTGCGCCATCCCGCCCTACAGCCTGCCCGGTCCCGTGGTCCAGGAAATCCGCGAGGCCACCTGCCTGCTCGCCCGGCACCTCAAGGTCCGCGGCCTGATGAACATCCAGTTCGCGGTGAAGAAGGAAGAGGGCCGGCCGGTGGTCTACATCCTGGAGGTGAACCCCCGGGCCAGCCGCACGGTGCCCTTCGTCTCGAAGGCTACCGGCATGCCGCTGGCCAAGGCGGCGGCCAAGGTCATGGTCGGCGTCTCGCTGGCCGACCAGGGCTACGACCGCGAGCCCGTGCCCAGCCACGTCTCGGTCAAGGAGGCCGTCTTCCCGTTCGTCAAGTTCGCCGGGGTGGATATCGTGCTGGGCCCGGAAATGAAATCCACCGGCGAGGTGATGGGCATCAGCGACCGCTTCTCGATCGCCTTCGCCAAGAGCCAACTGGCGGCCGGCACGGTCCTGCCCGAGAGCGGAAAGATCTTCATCAGCGTGGCCGAGCGGGCCAAGGAGCACGTGGTGGGCCTGGCGCGGCGGCTGGAGAAGATGGGCTACGAGCTCTTGGCCACCCGCGGCACGGCCGAGCGCCTGGAGGCGGCCGGCATCCGCGTGCAACGCCTAATGAAGCTCTCGCAAGGCCATCCCAACGTGCTGGACTACATGATCGACGGCGAGCTGCGGCTGGTGATCAACACGCCCAGCGGCAAGGGCGCGCGGACCGACGAGGGGCGGATCCGCGCCGCGGCCGTCTCGCACGGCATCCCCTGCATCACCACCATCCAGGCCGCCGACGCCGCCGTGCTGGCCATGGAAGCCCAGCGGCAGGAGCAGATGACCGTCCAGGCCGTCCAGGACCGCTTCCCCAAGCAGCCAAAGGGATGAGGGGCGAGGGATTGGGGATTGGGGATTGGGGATGAAGTCGGTACGGCGGGTCGAAAAAATTCGGAGGCTGAACAGCTACAGCCGGACGGCTACGCAGCGACCCCACCGACTTCATCGGTGACATCGGCTACACACAACCGCGGCATCAACGGTGCGGGCCCGGTGGCACGGCCGGCGAGTTGGGCGGCTGGGCCCCAGGCGCGGCCGGCGCGGAGGTGGCCAGCACGCTGTGGGTGAAGTATTTGCGGGCCACGCGGGTCACGTCGCCTAAGGTGACGGCCTGGATCCGCGCGTCGAACTTCCGGTCGTAGTCGTAGCCCAGGCCGTACAGCTCGTCCAGGGCCGCCAGCCGGGCCTGCGCGGCGATTGTAGTGTTCTCCTGGGCGTGCAGGGCCACGATCTGCTCGACGGCGGTGCGAAACTCCTCCGGGGGTATGTCGCCCGCCTTCGCCCGATCGACGTTCCGCCGGATGCGGCCCACCACCTCGTCGACCCGGTCGGGGCGGGTCTGGGCCAGCACGGTGAAGTAGCCGGGCGCCGGACCGGTCAGCTCGAAGCCCTGCACCGAATACACCAGCCCTGCGCCGCGGAGCTCGTTGTGCAGCCACCCGCCCGGATAAGCATAGCCCGACATGATCGTGCTGAGCACCGTCATGGCCGCGTGGTCCGCCTGGTCGAAGATGCTCTCGCAGGGGTAGCCCAGCATGATCATGCCCGTCGGCTTGCTCGTGCTCTTGTGGACCGTGATCGAGCGGGCCAAGGCGTTCTGGCGGTGGAAGTCGGGCGGCTGGAAGCTCCGATCGCTCGGCAACTGCCCGAAATGCCCCTCGACCAGGGCCTGGGCCGCGGCCGGGTCGATGTCGCCGAAGACCGTAACCACCATGTTGTTGGGCACGAAGTACCGGGCGTGATACTGCTTCACCTCGGCCAGCGTGAGGGCCTTTATCGTCTCGGCCTTGCCGCCGCTGAGCAGGTGGTAGGGCGTGGTGGCGGGCAAGGCGTCGCAAAAGGCCTCGTCGATCTCGGCGTGCGGATCGCCGCTCCGCTCGGCAATCTCGCCCAGGGCCAAGGTGCGAACCTTCTCCAGCTCGGCCGCCGGGAAGGTGGGCCGAGCAAGACAGTTGGCAAACACCGCCGCGCTTTGCGGAAAATCCTCCCGCAGGCACGTCGCGCTGCCAAAGATCGTAAAACGGCCGGCCGTAAAGCCGAGTTGGCCGCCGATGGCGTCGAACGAGCGGGCGATCTCCTCGGCCGTGCGGCCGGCGGCCCCGCGCTCCAGCATCGCCGCCACCACCGCCGAGCGGCCGGCCGTCTTCTCGTCGTCCACCGCCGAGCCGGCCAGCACGAAGGCCTGCATGTTGACCAGCGGCAGGTTAGAATGCCGCTTCAGCAGCACGCGCAGTCCGTTGGCCAGCCGCACCAGCCGCACCTGGCCCGCACCGCTCGACGGCTCACCGGAGCGACGGGCGGCAGCCGACCCCGGCGGGGCGAGGATCACGCGATTGAGCCGCTGGGGCACGAACCAGCGGCGGGCGGCGCCGCGAAGCTGCTCGGCCGTCACCTGCTGAATGTTCCGCGTATACGCCGCGTCGAACAGCGGATCGGCGGCCGAGAGGTAACTGCGGCCCAGGCTGTCGGCCGCCTGCTGCACGGTCTGCCGCCCGAAGACCTGTTCCGCCGCCTTCTGCTTCTTGGCCTGGGCCAGCTCGGCCGGCTCGACCAGCTCGTCCCGCAGCCGGGAAACCTCCTTGACAATCTCGCCGGCCGCCTGCTGCCAGGTATCGCCCCCAGCGGTGGCCGTTACCGCGAAGTAGCCGTGCACGAAGTGCGGCGTGTTGCTCATCGCCGAAATCGACAGCACCAGCGGGCGATCGTGCTTCAGGCGGCGGGCCAGGCGGGAACTCTCCCCTTCGCCCAAAATGTAGGCCGCCAGGTCCAGCGCGTAAAGGTCGGGATCCGAAAGCTTGACCGTGGGCCAGGCCAGGGCCAGGTCGTACACCGTGCCTTCCATCTCGCGGACCGCCTCGCGGGGCGAAAGCTGCTCCGGCTCGTCCGGCAGTGGCACATACGTCTCGTAGCGCCGCGGCGTGCCCGTCCATTGCCGGGCCACTTGCTCCAGTACCGCCGCCGCCTTCACGTCGCCCACCACCACGAAGGTTTGATTGTTGGGCACGTACCGCTCATGGTAGAAATCAATGATCGTCTGGTTCGTCGTGCCGCCCAGGACCTCCAGGTAACCGATCACCGGATGCCGGGCCGGGTGCACCGCGTAGACCGTCTGGTCCAGCAGCTTCCACAGCACCCGCTGGCGGTCCACCTCGCCGTCGGCCAGCTCGCGGCGCACGACCTTCAGCTCGCGGGCGAACTCCGACGGCTCGAAGGCCACGTGCTGCATCGAGTCGGCCAGCAGCTCGATGGCGGCCGGCGTGTTGCGGGCCGGGCAGTCGATGAAGAACACGGTCATGTCCTGCGAGGTGAAGGCGTTGGTCGCGCCGCCGAAGCTCTCGATCATCTTGCGGATCTGCGCCTCGCTGCGGTGCGTGGTGGTGCCCCCCGCCACGACGTGCTCCAGCACGTGGCTCAGCCCGGCGCCCAGATGCCGGCCCTCGTACGCGCTTCCCGTATTCTGCACAAAGCAGCGGACCGTGGCCACCGGCGCCACGTGGTTCTCCTGGACGATCACCGTCAGGCCGTTGTCGAGCGTAGCCAGCGTTACGTTCTCCGGCAGGGTCTGAACGCTGGTGTAACGGGGCGGGGCCGGCCCGTCCGCCGCCGCCGGCCGCGGGGCATCTCCCCCCGGCGCGGCACCGGCGGCCAATGGCAGCCCGCACAAACACAGCCAGGCCCAAACCCAACCAATCCAACGCGCCATCGGTATTTCCTTTCTCAATTTCTTCCTGTTGCGGAAGGTGCGAACTCGTAGGGTGGGTCGAGCGGAGCGAGCCCCACCATTTTCGACGGACGACGGGAGACGGACGACGGGCTGGAGTGCTTCCGTCCGTCGCCCGTCCTCCGTCGTGGTTTTGCGCACGCCCGGTCCCCTCTCCCTCCGGGAGAGGGCTAGGGTGAGGGCCGTTGCCGATCCACAATACTATCGGGAGCCACGGAAAATACCAGCCCTTCGGCGTGTGGCAGTTCCTTCCGGCAGCGACATTTACGCGCCGTCCGGGCATTGGCGGCGTAGCCGCTCCTCGGCCCGGCGTCGGCGCTGCGTTCACGCCGGGCGAATGGCCTGGGTCGCACGCCGGTCATCCCGGGAGGGATATCAGCCATTAGCCGGCGGTTGAGGAGCGCGAGCGACGACACCACCGGTTTCCAGGCCCAACACGCAAACCGACCCCGGCAGGGGTCGAAGCGAACTCCGGCTGCGACCCCTTCCGGGGTCGGCAATTTATGAATCCGCGCACCCCGGGTCGCGAAGCGCGACCGCGGGGCTAATGGCTTGGAACCCTCCAGGTTCCCCAGTCGCCCCTGCGATTCCATGCGTCGCCAGGAAATCTTGCCGCACACGCTGCCTGGCAGTTCTTTCCGGCAGCGAAGTTCGCGCCCCTTCCGGGCGTTTCCGGCCAAGGCGCTCCTCGGCCCGGCGTCTACGCTGCGTCCACGCCGGGCTAATGGCCCGGGTCGCGTGCCGTCATCCCTCAGGGAATGCCTTAGAAGCTGTTAAGAAATAACTTAGCCGTTTGGGTTGTGGTGGCGAATGGTGTAGTTCCACTTGGGTAGGACGGTATGTCGCAACAGCCGGACGCTCGCCTTTGCTTCCTCGGACACC
>JBEKTY010000132.1:0-23028 GCA_049515555.1 Thermoguttaceae bacterium | reverse complement strand
GGGGCTCGCTGCGCTCGACCCACCCTACTTAGGCGCGGAACGCCTGCCCGCCGCCGGGGATTGCCACCGCGGGGGGAAAGTATTATACTTCTTACCGTTTGAAATGCTGGGAATCTCGGCAATCGGGGAAGCGGTTCGTCCCACTGCCGACCGTTCGCCGCGGAAACTCGTCAAGCGCTGGTACTCCGATTTCAGCGGGGAGGGCTATCCCGTGCACATCCGCAAAGCCGTGATTACGGCCGCCGGCCCGGGCCAGGATCGCCTGCCGCTGCAGCGGTTCGTCGACCTGGACGGCGTCGAGAAGACGGCCCTGCAGATCATCCTCGAGGAGGTTCTGGCGGCGGGGGTCGAGCAGGTGTGCCTCGTGGTCCGCGGCGGCAGCCAGCAGGCGTACCGCGAGGCGGCCGGCGAGCAGGCCCGCACGCTGGTCTTCGTCGAGCAGCCCGCTGCGCGGGGCTATGGCGAGGCGTTGTACCGGGCGGCAGCCTTCGTCGGCGATCAGCCCTTCCTGCACCTGGTGAGCGATCATCTTTACGTGAGCCGGCAGCCGCGGCGCTGCGCGGAGCAGTTGATCGAGGTGGCCCGGGCCGAGGAGTGTTCCGTCTCGGCGGTGCAGCCCACGCGGGAGAGCGTGCTGCGCTATTTCGGGGCCATCGGCGGGGCCCCGGTCGCCGGACGGCCGGGACTGTACCAGATCGAGCGCGTAATGGAGAAGCCCACGCCCACCCGGGCCGAGCAGCACCTGATCGTGCCGGGCCTGCGGGCCGGCCACTATTTGTGCTTCTTCGGCATGCACGTGCTGACGCCCTGCGTGATGGATCTGCTGGGCGCGGAGGTGGCCCGTGGGGGGCGGCCTACGGCGACCGCCCCCGCTGGCCCCGACGGCCCGCAGGGCGCTGCGTGCGAAGGGGGATCGTCGCGGGCCGCCCAAAGCGGCGCGGGCCACGCCGGGCCGATCATGCTCTCGCCGGCCCTGGAGAAACTGGCCCAGCGCGAGCGCTACCTGGCCCTGGAAGTAGACGGCACGCGCTACAACATCGCCGTGAAGTACGGCATGCTGATGGCCCAGTTGGGGCTGGTCTTAAGCGGCAGCGACCGCGAGGAGATTCTCACCCGGCTGGTCGAGCTGTTGGCGGCCCGCTGAGTGCTCGCAGGAACAAGTTGACCAATTGGGTGGCACGCCCTGAGCGCAGCGAAGGGCGTGGCGGGGGGCGCAAATCACGCCCTTCGCTGCGCTCAGGGACGTGCCACACTTGGTGCAATTTGAACAGGTTGTTGGTTTGCAGTTCCTAACGCAGCCGGTACACGCCGTGTGCCGCAATGCCGCACCCGGGGCGTGCGGCCCACCGTGGGAGAGCCCGCCGCATGGCGCACGATCTGGTGACGATCATTACGAGCGGTGATGCGGCGGTCCGCAACCGCTCGCTGGAGGCCTTCTGCCGCGCGGCCGACGCGGCGGCCCTGCTCGACGCGGCGGCCGAGCTGGACCGCTTCCGCCGCGGCAGCGACAATCTTTACGAGCGGGTCCGCGCGATCTTCTTCCTGGCGGCCATCTATCGCTATCACCTGTCGGCGAAGCTGCCGGAGCAGCAGCGGGCCTGGATTCCCTTCGAGGGCTACGTCCGCCTGCTGGACCGGCGGTTCGAGGAGGCGGTCAACGAGTTCCTCGCCGCCCAGGCCCGGCACGGCCCCAGCGAGACCATCGCCAGCGCCCTGGCCGCCGCCTATCACGCCCTGGGCTTCCAGACCCTGGCCGACCAGGTGCGGCGCAGCGTCCGCTCCGTCCGCGGCAACCAGTGGATGTTTCGGATGGGGCATCCGGCCGATCATCCGCTGCGGATCGTGCGGCAACTGCAAAACCGCGCCGGCGGCAGCGGCGCCTGGCCCATCCTCACCGAACGGACCCCGGTGCGGATGGACCTTTCGCACAGCGGCTGGAGCGATATCTTCTTCCTGGGCATGGATTTTCCCGAGGGCGCGCGGGTCCTGAACGTCTCGGTCGACCTGGGAGTCCGCGGTCGCGACCAGCGGCCCCGGCCGCCCATCGAAGTCTATCTGCGCGTCATCGATCGGCCCGTGCTGCGGCTGGTGAGCGTCGATCTGCGCTCGAAGGCCGACGTGACGACCCTGGCCGAGGTCTTCGATTTCGCCAAGGATTACCTGGGTCTGCTCAAGGCGGCGGTGATTGCCGCCGGCCTGATCCCGCCGGCCCTGGAGGGCTCGGGCACGGGCCTGGCCGACGTGCTGGCGCACCTGGTCGGGCCGGGCCTGGGTCTGGAGATCGTGAGCCAGGTGAACGACATCCCCAAGGGCTCCCGGCTGGCCGTCTCGACCAACCTGCTGGCGGCGATCATCGCCGCGTGCATGCGGGCCACCGGCCAGATCGAGTCGCTCACCGGCGAGCTGCTGGAGGCGGAGCGGGACCTGGTGGCCGCCCGGGCCATCCTCGGCGAGTGGCTGGGCGGCTCCGGCGGCGGCTGGCAGGATTCCGGCGGCGTGTGGCCCGGCATCAAGATGATCGAGGGCCGGCCGGCCGCGCCGGGCGATCCCGAGTTCGGCGTCAGTCGCGGCCGCTTGCTGCCCGATCACCACATCTACGGCCCGCACGAGGTCAGCCCCCAGACGCGGCAGCAGATCTGCGACAGCTTCGTGCTGGTCCACGGGGGCATGGCCCAGAACGTGGGACCCGTGCTGGAAATGGTGACCGAAAAGTATCTGCTGCGCTCGGAGGCCGAATGGGCGGCCCGGCAGGAGGCCATCGCCGTGCTGCGCGGGATCGAGGCCGCCCTGGGCCGCGGCGACGTGCGGGAAATCGCCGCCGCCACCAGCCGCAACTTCTTCGGCCCGATCCAGACCATCATCCCCTGGGCCTCGAACCACTATACCGAAACGCTGATCGAGCAGGTCCGCGCCGAGTTCCAAGCGGACTACTGGGGCTTCCTCATGCTGGGCGGGATCTCCGGCGGCGGCATGGGGTTCATCTTCGATCCGCGGCGAAAGCCGGCCGCCCAGGACTTCCTCCAGGAGCGCATGGCCGCCACGAAGCGCGAGCTGCACGGGGCGCTGCCCTTCGCCATGGAGCCCGTGGTTTACGACTTCGCCATCAACGACTGCGGCACGCGGGCCGCGCTGCTTTCCGGGGCCGACGCCTGGATGCCGCCCGGCTATTATGCCATTTCCGCCCCCGAGTGGCTGCGCCAGGACGTCCGCTCCCTGAGCCCCATGGTCCGCCGCGAGATCGCCGACTTCGCCGCCGCCTGCCGCAGCCATCCCCGCCTGGCCGGCTCGACCGACTTGCTGTTGGGCTCGCTCTTCCCCCAGCCCGGCGGCGAGAAGAGCGGCCAGATCAGTCTCCAGCGGCTGTTAGACTCGGGCGGCTTCGATCCGGAGCTGCACGAGCAGATCCGCTCCGAGCTGCGCTCCGGGCGGATCGGCCTGGCCCAGAACCGGCTGCCCACCAGTACCGCCGTCGAGGACGTGGCCGAGGCTGACGTGATCGACTGCCGGGCGCTAGAGTCCGATGCGGCCGGCACGCGGCGGGGCCAACGGGCATTGGCCGCCGGCGAAGTGGCCGTGATGGCCCTGGCCGCCGGGGCCGGCAGCCGCTGGACGCAAGGCGCCGGCGTGGTCAAGGCCCTGCACCCCTTTTGCCGCTTCCAGGGCCGCTACCGCAATTTCATCGCGGTGCACCTGGCCAAGGCCCGCCGCTCCGCGCGGCAATTCGGCGGCGACTTCCCCTACGTCGTCTCGACCAGCTACCTGACACACGAGCCCATCGAGCGCCTGCTGCGCTCCGAGCACAACTACGGCTATGCGGGGCGGCTGCTGCTCTCGCCGGGCCGCTCGGTGGGCCTGCGGATGATCCCCATGGCCCGCGACCTGCGCTTCGCCTGGGAAGAGATGCCGCAGCAGATCCTGGACGTGCAGGCGCAGAAGGTCCGCCAGAGCCTGCATGCCTCGCTCATCGCCTGGGCCGAGGCCGCCGGCGGCGGCAGCGATTATACCGACAACGTGCCGCTGCAATGCCTGCACCCCACCGGCCATTGGTTCGAGGTGCCCAATCTGCTCCGCAACGGCACGCTGGCCGCCCTGCTGGCCGAGCGGCCGCAATTGCAGTACCTCATGCTGCACAACATCGACACGCTGGGGGCCGACCTGGACCCGGCCCTGCTGGGCTGCCACATCGGCCGCGCGGCGTGCCTGAGCTTCGAGGTCACGCCGCGGCGGATCGAGGACCGCGGCGGCGGCCTGGCCCGTGTCGGCGGCCGCGCCCGACTGGTCGAGGGCCTAGCCATGCCCCGCGAAGAAGACGAATTCCGGCTGAGCTACTACAACTCGATGACCACCTGGATCACCATCGACCGCCTGCTGGAGGTCTTCGGCCTGGCCCGCGCCGACCTGGCCGACCAGGCCAAGGTGACGGCCGCCGTGCGGCGGCTCAGTGCCCGGCTGCCGACCTACATCACGCTGAAGGACGTGAAGAAGCGCTGGGGCCACGCCCAGGAGGACGTCTTTCCCGTGGCCCAGTTCGAGAAGCTGTGGAGCGACATGACGGGCCTGGCCGAGGTCCGCTGCCAGTTCATCGTCGTCCCGCGGCTGCGGGGCCAGCAGCTCAAGGAGCCGGCCCAACTGGACGTCTGGCTCCGCGACGGCTCGGCCGCCCACGTCGATTCGCTGTGCCAGTGGACGTAGGGTTCCGGGTTCGTACACGACGAGTTCGCGTCTTTCCACGGCAGATTCTTAGACGAAAACCGGCCGCATCTTCGTCCTAAAGGAGCGGACGGCCGACCATGCACCTTCCCCGACCGACCAGACTGGCCAACCGAGCGAAAACGGTAGACATGAAGCCCCAGCCGACCGACCCCTGGACGAGCGGGTGGCCGCAAACCCGGGAGCAGATTGCAACGCTGGTCGACGCTTATGCCGACCGGCTGGTGCGTTACGCCTTTCGCCAAGTGGGGAACTTGCAGGATGCCGAGGACATGGTGCAGGAGGTTTTTCTGCGGGCCTTTGCCGATCGTTCGAGGCCAGACGATATTTCCTCACCGGGTCCTTACCTCTATCGCTCGGTGGCCAACGCCTGCACGGACATGTTGCGAAGGCGGAACTGCTCGGCAGTGTTTCGCGAAAAGATCGGCGTCGAGGGACTCGTCACCGGGGGCAACGGCCCGGCCGAAGCCGCCCAGGCGGCCGACGGGCTGCGCCGGGCGGAAACGCTGCTGCGCCGTTTGCCCGGCGAGCAAGCCGAGGCGGTCCGGCTGCGAGTGTTCGATGAGCTGCGGCTGAGCCAGATCGCGGAGCTGACCGGCTGCTCGGTGAACACGGTCTGCTCACGCTTGCGGTACGGGTTCCAGCGATTGCGGAACATGCTCGGCAAGAAAGGGGAGTAGAACGATGGACTGCCGGCAATGCCGCAAGATTCTCGATGATCTCTTGGTCGCAGAGCCGCAGAACCTCGAGGATGCAGAGCTGAAGCTGCACCTCGAAGCCTGCCCTGACTGTGCCCGGCAACATGTCCTGGCCCTGCAGGTCTTGGCCGTCCTCACGCCGTCTCATACCCTACGCGCGTCACCGGATTTTAGGAGTCGGATCATGACCTCCATTTCCGCGACGGGCGCGGTTCATTCCGCGTCTAAGGTGGGCAGGCTTCCCAAAGTCTGGGTGCGGCGGGTGGCGGCGGCCGCCACGATAGCCGCGGGGTTATTGGTTGCCGTCAGCTTGCTCTTCCACGGCGGCCCTGACAGGCAAGGCCCCGCGGGAATCTCGGCCTCCAGCCTGCTTTCCCAGGCCTGCGCCGCGGAGGAAAAATTCTTCGCCGGAGAACAGGTAATTCATTTGACCAACACGATCATCGTCAAGCCGGTTTCCGACGCAACACTGGCCAGGATCCGCTGGCTCCCGCTGCTGTCGCTTGAGGCAACGGGAAAGATGCGATTCAATCAACTCACGCTCGCCGCGGAAGTCGGCAAAGGGTACACCGTCGAAGATAAATCGTGGTACGATCCGAAGACGGGCCGATTCGTCCGCGTGCTGCGGAGCGCGGCCGCGCCGATCTTCGCCAACTCCTACGACGGCCAACAGATTTCCTTGTTGGAAGCGGCCGCCAAGGGCGGGCTTAAGGTCGTTCGGCGTCCGGCGGGCAAGGATTTCAGGCCGCCCAAGAGTCCCGCCGAACTGTTGGGGTTGGCCGCCGGCCTGCGCAGCGGACTCGACGCAAAACAGAACGAGGGACTTGCCGAGGATAAAGGGTCCCTTACGCTGGAAGACGGCTCAAAGGGCCGCCTGGTGAAGCTGGGCTTTCCGGCGGGTGGGCCAAAAGAAGCTGACGCCGCGTTCTTCCTCGTCACCATCCGCGCGGCGGACAACACCATCGAAAAAATGGAATTCCTCGCCCACGGCGCGTCGCTCTTCGAGGTCCGGCGGGGCAACAGCGAAACCGCCGTCGCTCCCGAAGTCGGCTGGGACCTGGCGGGACTGAAACTACCCGGCGGCGCCGGCCAAAAACTGTCTGCGGGCATCGTCGCCGATATGGTGATCCCCAACATCTCGATCAAACACATGATCGAGAAGGCCGATTACAAGACCTACATCTTCGCGAAGGACCCGCCGTGGGCCGGCAACCGCGAGATCACCGACATCCTGGACCTGCCCAGTCCGCCCCATCGAATGTTTGCCGCCAGCTACCGGGCCAAGGACGGCCGGCACGTGGTGCTGTTGCAATCGTACTCGTATAACAAGATGCTTGCACCGCTGGTGAAAATGGGGAAGCTGGTCTACACTTCGCCCGGCGGGGTCAAGGTATGGAGCGGCCCCCGCGACGCATGGTTGGCCCAAATCCTCCTTCAGAGCGCGCGGGCGGCAATCCACGACCCGCCGGGAAAGAACCCCACGGGCTATCTCTTGCAGACCCCGGAGGGGACATTTCCCGCACTGGCCGTCAACGGTCAACTGACCGAGAAGGAACTGCATGCACTGATCGATAGCCTCGTGCCGGCAAGTCAAACCGCCGACAGCGGGAAGTGACGGCGAAACGGGTTGCTCCCCGGGCGGTCGCTTGCCCGGGGCTCTTGATGTATTCCTCACGCTCCGCGTGAGGCCGGAAGTGCGGTTGCGTCTCTACCGGGCCCTCTCGCGGAGCGAGAGGAGTACGTCATGGAATGCGACGCTAATTGCTTCGCCGGTCTTAAGCCAGCGGTCGCGCACATTGACGAATATGGGAGGGTTTGATAAGATTGCGGCCATCCCTCGATATGCAAGCTGCGCCGGCTGATGTCCCAAGTTAAAGCCACTGGAATCGACCTGGGAACGACCAATTCGGCCATGGCCTGGGTAGACGAGGCGGGCCGCAGCGCGATGATCCTCAACGCCGAAGGCGAGGTGATCACGCCCAGCGTCGTGCTGTTCGCCGACGCGGAGGTGGTGGTCGGCAAGCCGGCCCGCAGCGCGATCACGGCCCAGCCCGATCACGTGGCGCAATGGGTGAAGCGCGACATGGGGGCCCCCTTCTACAGCCATCCCATCCGCGGCCACTACCTGCCGCCGGAGGTGATTCAGGCCTGCATCCTGCGGAAGCTCAAGAGCGACCTGGTGCGGGCGGTGGGGCCCGAGGCGCGGACCGTCATCACCGTGCCGGCCTACTTCGACGAGATGCGGCGGAAGGCCACGGCCGACGCCGGCGAGATGGCCGGCCTGGCGGTGCTGGACATCGTCAACGAGCCCACCGCCGCGGCGCTGGCCTTCGGCGAGGCACTGGGCTTCCTCACCCCCGCCGCCGCGCCGCAGGGGGAAATGAACTGCCTGGTCTACGACCTGGGCGGCGGGACCTTCGACGCCACCCTGCTGCACCTGGCGCCGGGCAAGGTGCAAACCATCGGCACCGACGGCGACGTGCAACTCGGCGGCCACGACTGGGACCAGCGGCTGGTGGATTACGCCGCCGAGTCCTTTCAGACGGCCCACGGCATGGACCCCCGCCAGGACCCGGCCACCCTCAACCGCCTCTTCCAGGACGCCATGGAGGCCAAGCACACCCTCAGTGCCCGCAGCCGCGCCGCCATCCGCATCGACTACCGCGGCAAGTCGGCCGAGGTCCAGGTGCTCCGCGAGCAGTTCGAGGAGCTGACGGCCGATCTGCTGGAGCGATCGGCCTACACCACGCGGCAATTGCTGGGCGCCAGCGGGCTGGAATGGAAACAGGTCCAGCGCGTCCTTCTGGTGGGCGGCTCGACGCGGATGCCCATGGTCCCCCGCATGCTCAAGGGCCTCACGCAGATCGAGCCCGATCGGCTGGTCAATCCCGACGAGGCGGTGGCCCGCGGCGCCGCCCTGTACGCCGCCTACCTGTTGAGCAAGCGGGAAGGCCAGCGGCGGGCGAGCTTCAGCGTGACCGACGTCAACGCCCACAGCCTGGGCGTCGAGGGCATCGACACCGACACGCTGCGCAAGAAGAACGTAATCCTCATCCCGCGCAACACGCCCCTGCCGGTCAAACACACCGAGCACTTCGTCACCCGCTCGGACGGCCAGCGGTCGATTGTCGTTCGCGTGCTGGAGGGCGAGAGCTCCCTGCCCGGCGAGTGTCTGGCCATCGGCCGGACCGTGGTCCGCGACTTGCCCGCCGGCTTGCCCAAGGGCTGGCCGGTGGATATCACCTTCGAGTACGGCACCAACGGCCGGCTATCGGTGCAGGCGCTGGTGCCGGGCACCGAGCAGCAGACGGTGCTCGAGCTGGAGCGGGAGGCGGGGGTCTCCGGCGAGGGCCTGGTACGCTGGAAGCTGCCGGTCTCGGCCGGAGCGGGCTTCGAGGCCTTTTGTGCGGCGGTCCGCGATACGGCGCCGCCCGGTGCGGCGGCGGGCGACTCGGCCCCGGCCGGCCGACGCAGGCCCGACTCCGAAATCATCGCCGATTGGGCGCTGGCCGGCGATCAGGTCGAGTTCCCCGCGGCGGCTACGCCGACCCTCAGCGACGTGGCCGGCCCGGTGGACCGGCCGCCGGGCAACCCGTGGAGTCCGGCGCCGCCACCGCTAGCCGGGGGGGTTCCAGATGCGGGTGCCAAGCAGCGGGGGATATCGCCGGCCCCGCCCGGCCACTCCCCCCAGCCGGCAACGGCCGGTGACACTCCCGATCCCCGTGCCGCGAAAATGGGGCAGTTTCCCTTTGGCGTCCCCGCCACTACTAAACAGCGACGAGAGCCGTGGTCCTCCCATTGGCTCACCCGGCTGATCGGGCACGTCGCGGCGGCCGGCTTGGGACTGGCGGCCGCCTACTGGGTCCTCCACCACTTCCGCCCGGACCTGCTGCACTGGTAATTGCGGTGGACAGACGGCGGGTGGCACGTCCCTGAGCGCAGCGAAGGGCGTGCTTCTTCACCCTTTGCCACGCCCTTCGTTCCTCAGTGCGTGCCACCCCAGCCAACTTATTTCTTCGCACTTCGTGATTGCGGTGGACAACAGGGCCTGGCGGCAACACAATAAGCTGTATGGAAACTCATGCCCTGCCGGCGATTGGCATCGACCTGGGCACCACGTACTCGGTGCTGGCCCGCTTGGACGAGCGCGGCCGGCCGGTAACGCTGGTCAATGCCGAGGGCGACCGGCTGACGCCCAGCATGGTGCTGTTCGACGGCCGGGACGTGGTGGTGGGCAAAGAGGCCCTGAAGGCGGTGGCCGTCGAGGCCCCGCGGGTGGCCGAGTGCGCCAAGCGCGACATGGGCCAGCGGGCCTTCCACAAGTTGCTGGAAGGAAAGCAATACCCCCCGGAGGTCATCCAGGCGTGGGTCCTCAATAAGCTCCGCACCGACGCCATGCAGCAGATCGGCCCACTGGAGAAGGCGGTGATTACCGTCCCCGCCTATTTCGACGAGGTGCGGCGGAAGGCGACGCAGGACGCGGGTTACATGGCGGGGCTCGACGTGCTGGACATCATCAACGAGCCCACGGCCGCCGCCCTGGCCTTCGGCTTCCAGCAGGGATACCTCGACGCCGCGGGGAGCACCGACCGGCCCCGCCGCGTGCTGGTCTATGACCTGGGCGGCGGCACGTTCGACGTGACCGTGATGGAGATTCGCGGCAGCGAGTTCCTGGCCTTGGCCACCGACGGCGACGTGGCCCTGGGGGGCTACGATTGGGATCACCGGTTGGTGGATTATGCGGCGGCGGCTTTTTCCGCTCGCTTCGGCGCCGACCCCCGCCAGGTGCCCGCCGCGGCCGGCAAATTGTGGCGCGAGTGCGAGGAGGCCAAGCGGACCCTCTCCGCGCGGCCCAAGGCCGTCGTGGCCTGCGACTGCCAGGGGCAGGCCCTGCAGGTCGAGATCACGCGGCAGCAGTTCGAGGAGGCCACGCAGGACCTGTTGGACCGCACCCGCTTCACCTGCGCGCAGACGCTGAAGGCGGCGGGCCTGGATTGGCCAGACCTGGATCGCCTGCTGCTGGTGGGCGGCTCGACCCGCATGCCCATGGTCCGGCACATGCTGGAGCGGCTCAGCGGCAGGCCGCCCGATGCCTCGGTGGCCGCCGACGAGGCGGTGGCCCACGGGGCGGCCTTGCAGGCCGGGCTGATACTGGCCCGCCGCCAGGGGCTCCCGCCACGCTTCAGCATCCGCAACGTCAACTCGCACAGCCTGGGCGTGGTGGGCAACGACCCGCTCACCCGCCGCCGCCGCAACGGCATACTCATCCCCCGCAACACGCCCCTGCCGGTGACGGCCGGGCGGATCTTCAAGACCTCCAAACCCGACCAGCGGTCGATCCTGGTGCAGATCGTCGAGGGCGAGAGCCCCTCGGCCGACGACTGCACCACAATCGGCCGCTGCTCGGTCCGCGAGTTGCCTCAGGGCCTGCCCGCCCAGTATTCGGTCGAAGTCCGCTTCCACTATGCGGCCAACGGCCGGCTCCAGGTCCGCGTCCACGTGCCCAACACCGACCGGCTGATCGAGACCGAGCTGGTCCGCCCCAACGGCCTGAGTAAAGAACAAATGGACGCCTGGCGGCAGCACATTTCGGGGCTGCCGCCGACGGACTACAAATAACAGGAGCTATCAACATGAGTGCCATGAATCGTCGTGAATTTCTCTCTCGCACGCAAACGACCGGCCTATCGGCGGCGGCCGGGCTGACGTTGTTGGGCAATGCGGCTTCGGTTCGGGCCACGCCGGCCAACGAGCGGATCGTCTTGGCGGTGGTCGGCGTACGGGGCCGCGGCAGCGACTTGTCGCGGGGCTTCTGCCAGCGGGGCGATTGCCGCATCGCCTACGTCTGCGACGTAGACAGCCGGCTATTCGCCTCGCGGGCGAAAATGGTTGCCGAGGCCCAAGGCGGCAAGGCCCCACAGTGCGTGCAGGACTTCCGCAAGGCCCTGGACGACCGGTCGGTCGATGCCGTGATCGTCGCCACGCCCGATCACTGGCACGTGCCGGCGGCGCTGTGGAGCTGCCAGGCGGGCAAGGACGTGTACGTCGAGAAACCGCTGAGCCACAACGCCTGGGAGGGCCGCCGCCTGGTCCAGGCCGCCCGCAAGTACCGCCGCGTGGTGCAGGTGGGCACGCAGAACCGCAGCGCGGCCTACAACCTGGCGGCCAAAAAATACATCGCCGAGGGCAAGTTGGGCCGCGTTCATTTCTGCCGCATCTACAATCAAAAGGAGTGGGGCAACTTCACGCTCGCCCCAGAGGGCGATCCGCCACAGGGCTTCGACTGGGACATGTGGAACGGACCGGCCCCCGAGTGCCGCTACAACGCCGCCTACATCGACAACTGGCACCATTTATGGCGCTACTCGGGCGGCGACATGGCCAACGACGCCAGCCATCAGATCGATCTGGCGCGGTGGGTCTTGGGCCTGGAGCACCCCACGAGCGTGTACTCCATGGGCGGCCGCTGGGACAGCACCGGCGCGGCCGAAACGCCCGACACCCAAACCACCATCTGGGAATTCCCGGGCATGATGGTCAACTTCGAGCTCACGCTGTACACGCCCTACATGCTAAAGATCTCGCCCCTGATCCGGCAGGCCACGGACAAGTATCCCTACTGGCCGCAGTGCGCAACGCGGATCGAGGTCTACGGCAGCGAGGGGCTGATGTACCTCGGCCGGCATGGCGGCGGCTGGCAGGTGTTCACCCGCCCCAAGCTGCAGGAAGGGGTGCTGAAGGACCAGTGCAAGGGCAAGTTCCCCGATCCGGAGCACAAGCAGAACTTCGTCGAATGCATACGCAGCCGGCAGCGGCCCAACGCCGACGTGGAAGAGGGCCATCGCAGCGCCCTGTGGATCCACTACGGCAACATCAGCTACCGCCTGGGCGGCCAGAAGCTCACGATCGACCCCAAGACCGACGAGATCGTCGACAACCCCGCGGCCATGCAGCTCTTCCGCCGCAAAGCCTACCGCAAGCCCTGGAGCATCGGCGACGAAGCGTGACGGGGTGAGGGGCGAGGGGCGAGTGGTGAGGGGGGAGGGGGGAGTGGGGAGAAGTAGAAGAAGTCAGAAGTAGGGTGGGTCGAGCGCAGCGAGCCCCACCAGAACCACGACGGAGAACGGGCGACAGACGGCGGCGGGAAGCACTCCGGCCCGTCGTCCGTCTTCCGTCGTCCGTCGAGATGGTGGGGCTCTTATGCGCTCGACCCGCTCTACAAACCTCCCCCCTCCCCCCGCGCCACTCACAGGCCCAGGTGTTCCCGGGCGTAGGTCAGGCTTTCAGCGATGTTGGCCGATTCGCGGCGGAGCAGGTCTGGGGCCGCTAGCGACTCGACCTCCGGCAGCGACTGTGCCGCGTGGGCGCGCACGAAGCGCAGCGTGGGGGCCAGGTTGTCCCTGGCGCCGGCGGGCAGCGCGGCCCAATACTTCTCCGTCAGGCAAGGCACCTTTAGCGGCGCGCGGGTGATGAGCTCCAGATTGAACCGCACGCCGGGTTGGGCCTGGCGGAGGACCGCCACCATCTGCTTCAGGTCCAAGGCCCCTTGCCCCAAGGGGCAGTCGCCCAGGAGGAACCCCGCGCCGTATTCCCGCACCGCCTGGTCCTTCAAGTGCACGGAAAATGCGGTAGGGGCCAGCGTGCGGACCACCTCCAGCGGGTCTTCCAGCAGGGCCAGGTTGTTGCCCGTATCGACGCACGAGCCCACCTGCGGGCTGCCCAGCCGCCGGAGCAGCTCGAGCTGCTCGGCGGCCAGGTGGGTCTTGTGGTTCTCGACGGCCAGCCGCACGCGGTGCTTCTCGGCCAGCGGCGCCGCACGCTCCAGCGAGCGCCGCGCCCGAGCGTCGAGCCCGCGGAACTGATCGAGCGAATTGAAGTATTCGTAGCGCCGGCCGGGCAGGAGCACGATCCGCGCCGTGGTAATCCCGGCGCTGCGGGCCAGTCGCAGCCGGGCCTCGAAGCGCTCCCGCTGGGAATCGTCGGCCGGCAGATCGGCCATGCCCTCCACGTACATGCCGTACCGCTCGGCCTTGGCCCGCAGGCGGCGGGCGAAGGCTTCGTCGCGGTCGCCCAGCGGAAGCTGCACGCCGCCGGCGCCCAGCGCGTGGCAGAACTCGAGGAACTCGAGCGGATCGGCCAGATCGACCGGCGGCGTCTGCCGCCGCAGGGCCGCCCGGTGATGATCCAGGGCGTAGGTCACCAGGCCCATGCCCGTATGCGCCGGCCGACCCTGCGCCCGGGCGACCGAGCCGACGGCGGCCGATGCCGCGCCGGCTGCCAGAAGCTGCAATGCTTGACGACGATTCATGCTTGACCCCGCGGCGGACGGCACACGGAGTGTGCCTGCTACATTGCTCGTGCCTTACGGTTCCAGCGTCATTCCCCGGCCCGTGGCCCGCAGCACTTTGCCGTCTGAGAACTTCACGCTCAGGGGTCGCTCGGAGTAGTTGTAGACGGCGTATGTTTTCACGCCGCGTTTCAGGAACACGTTTTGAATCGGATAATCGGCGGTAACCGCCGCGTCGTTGCGGCCGAGGTTCTGGAGGGTATAGATCCAATGATACATGAAGGCGTGCGAGTTGCCGCCTTCCAGCTTGCAGTCGGGGTGGGCATCGATGTACTGCGCGGCCGCGGCGGGGCGGCAGAGGGCATAGAACATGATCACCAGGTCGCCCCAGCCGTTGTTGTAGTCGCGGCCGCCCGGGCGGCGGGCCACGATCCGGTCGTGGTTCTTCCGGACGTAATCGGGCCAGCGGCCCATGTAGATCGAGGCCGGGGTGAAGGGCAGCCAGTTGATGCCGTGGATGCAGTCGATGTCGGCGGAGAACCAGGTGGCGAAGGCCCCCTTGCCGCCCCAGACCATGCCCAGCGCCACGTTGGGATAGTCCTTGGGATAGTTGCTGCCCGAGATGTCGAACCAATACTCCTCCACCGCGGTCCGCTCGGTGTTATACAGGAACAAGCCCGTGTCGCGGACGGCCGTATCGCCGGTGGCCTGGCCCCACAGGATCATGCCATACCAGGCGTTCAGCGCTTCGGAGGACGACTCCTGGTTGTTGCCGTCGGCGAAGTTGGCGTCGCCCGAGGCCCACGAGTGGCCGGCATACTTGTCGAAGCATCGCAGGCAGGGGAACAGGGGGTCGCCGCGGTCGGGCGAGGCGACGTCGCGGATGAGCATGTTGACCATGGGTCCCCAGGCCGTGGCCCAGGCGCGGTCCACCCGCGCCACCTCGGCCGCGGCGCGGATGAAGTAGCCGTAATGGAAATGATGGTCGTTCAGCGGAACGTCGCTGCCGTAGGAGGGCCGGCTGCCGATGAGCGAGCCCCACGCGGCGTTGTAGTAGAACACCGGCTGATCCTTGTCCGGCGCGGCGCTGAACCAGTTCTCCAGCCGCCGCTCGATCCGCTCGACGAAGGTCCGCTGCAAGCCGCCCGCGCCGGCGGCTTCGGCGATGCCGCTCAGCGTGGCCAGCCGCCCCAGGTATTTTCCCTCCCAGTAGGTGTCGCCGAAGGCGGGGTTCGGCTGGCCGGCCTCGGCCGTCAGGTAGCCCAGCATGCGCGGCTTGTCCTGCACGCCCCGGGCCGGGAACATGGGCAACACGCCCTGGATGGGCACCGCCGTGTCGAACGCTTCGCCCAGGCCCACCCGCATCTGGCCGCGGACCGAGCCGTAGGTCATGCCCGTCAGCTTGCTCTGGGTGTACTTCCACTGGTGCGGATAGAGCGCGAAGATCGTGCCCGGCTGCCGCCCCTCGTAGGGCCGGAGCGTCAGGCGGTAGGTCGAGCGGACCAGGCCCGCGTCGATCCGGTACTCGACCTTCGTATCGATCACGTGGTTGTAGGCGTACTTGGCGAAAAGCGCGAGCGTCGTGGGCCGGTCGTCGGGCAAGAGGGCCAGCGAGAAATACGCTTTGCCGCGAGCATGGTTGGTGAAGCAGTCGCCGGCCAGGCCCGACCAGCTCGATCCGGTCGGGCCGAACAGGCCGTAGTGATGGTCGCCCACCGTGATGCCCAGGATCGGCTCCCGCTCGTTTCCCGACCAGATCCGCGGCGGCTGGGCGAAGCGCACGGTTGGCTCGCCACCGGCATAAAGGCAGTAGACGAATGGCGAGCCGTGGCCCAGGCTGACGCGCATGGTGGCCGGCCCGTCGGCCAGCAGAACCGCCACGAACCAGTCGGAATAGCCGTCGCAGCCGGCCTGCGGGAAGGCGCGGACCGCCGAGTGGCCCAGCGTCAGGTCGCCGTCCGGTGCGCCGCCGAAGATGCCCGCCGGGTTGCCGTGGACGTGCGCCCCCGGGTAGCCGATCGCCAGGCCGCTCTCCGTGCAGGTCGCCGCCAGCGGGTGCGCAAACAGCGGCTGGGAGAATCTCTTCGGCTGCCACAGAAGCGAGCTCCACCACTGGCCGGTAATGACGGGACCCGTGAGGTTGCGGGTCTTGTGGACCCGCTCGGGCAACGGCTTGCAGGGCCGGGGGCAGGTCAGGCGATAGCCACCGGCGCCGGCGCGCGCCACTTCAGGGCCGTTGGCCGGGGCCACGTCGCGGCCCGCCCCGCCGGCGGCCTGGACCGTGGCCGCCACGACGGCCAGCGCCCAGAAGGCGTTCTGCAATGGCATAGGTCGCTCCTGCGGTACTAACATGATGGGCAACCGGTCAGCCGGACGACTGCCCCAGTTTTCGCGGCGACGGGTGCCACTGCTGGCTCGTCCAGCAGTGCCTCCTCCAACACTGCTGGACAAGCCAGCAGTGGCACCCAATCGTCGGCCGCGGACCAACGTCAGCCGTCCAGCGTCCAGCCGGGGCGGTATTCGCGTCGCAACAGCTCGTTGGCCTGGGCGTTGTTCGTAACGCGGCCGGCGGCGCCGTCGTAGTCCAGCTTCTGGCCGACGCGATAGGCGACCAGCCCCAGCAGCAGTTGCTCGATCATGTTGCCGCTGTACTCGAAAAGGTTCTCCGGTGTCCGCGCGGTTCCCAGTCTGGGCGCCGCTCGGACCCGCTCCCAGCGGCAACAGCCCGACATCTTATCACACGTGTCAGACCGCGGCCAGGATCTTGCGCACGTAGCCCACGTTCTCCGCCGCCTGGTCCTTGTGCTTCTGCCACATGCCCAGCAGGATGACGTCGCTGGGCTTGATCTGTTCCAGGGCGAAGCGCAAGGCGTCCTGGATCGCCTGGGGGGTGCCGCAGTGGCGGTTGCCGGCGAGCACCTTGAAGGCGATGCAGGGCTTGGCGACCTGGCGGATGACTTTCAGCATGGCCCGCCGGGCCTCCTCCTCGAAGATCTCGCCGCGCTCGCCGCGCGGCCGGGGCCGCGGGGGATCGGCGGGCGGCCGGAGGCTGCTGCTGACGCGATAGAAACAGCACTGATAGAAGTCCACGTCCCAGCCTTTGTGCTCGGCGTAGTCGATCACCTCGTGATTGTGGGAACACAGTCCGACCAGCAGGCCGGCGTCGCGCAACATCTTGAGCGTCTCCAGGGCCCGGTCGAGCTTGCCCTGCTTGAAGAGCGCGTCGGTGGTGCCGCCGAAGTGCTGCGCACCGATGGGCCGGGGGTCCATCTTCAGGATCCGCGCCAGCTCGGCCTTGCCTTCGCCGGGCTGGGAGTAGAAGGTGGGAATCCACTGCAGCTTTCCGCCCTGGGCGTAGTGCTCGCGCAGAATCGCCTCGCACATAGGGCTACCCATCTGGCAGGTGTTGATGCCCAATTGCTCGCAACGTTGCAGGAGCTGGGGGCCGCGGCCGGGATCGGCGGCGAAGAATTCGCGCATCTCCCGGCTGAGCTCGGGAGAAAAATGCGAGGTGCCCTTGACGGGGTTGTGGCCCACCAGCACCCGCACGATGTTGTGCTTGCCCCAGCGGACCATGGGCAGCAGCGGCAGTCCGGCCGCCGAGGGCGAGGCGCCGGCCGGCGACGGGCCCAGCATGGCCCCCGCCAAGGCGGCCAAGGCGGCGCCGGTGAAATCGCGGCGGTCGATTGCGTCCATCCTTGTTCTCCACTTTATTATTGACGCCCTGGTTGCCACTCCGCTACGGCCCATTATCATGGCCGGCAGCGGCGGTGTCAACTTTCCGGCTCGCGGCATGAGGCTTCCGTCAGCGCCTGCGGCGCCCGCGATAGCCAGGCTATCGCGGCCACTCGGGCAGATCGTGGCACAGGCGACGATAGAGCGTCCGCCGGTGCAGGCCCAGGGAGCGGGCCGCCGCCGCCTTGTTCCCCTGATAGCGCTCGATCACCTCTTCGATGATCTGCCGCTCGATCTGGCGGAGCGCGCCGACAAGGGGCACCGAGATGCTGTCGCCGGCCGTTGGGCGGACCTGCCGCGGGGCCCAAACAATCGCTTGCCGGCCGATCTGCCGGCCGTCGGCCAAGGCCACGGCGCGGGCCACCACGGCCGCCAGCTCGGGCAGGTTGCCGGGCCAATCGTGCTCCAACAGGCATTGCCAGGCCTCCGGCGTGCAGCGGTAAGGAATCCCGCCCACCACGCCGCGCTGGGCCAGTAATTGTGCCAAGCAACGCTCGATCAGCAGCGGGATGTCTTCGCGGCGCTGGCGCAGCGGCGGCACGTGGATCGTTACCACGCTTAACACGTAATACAGATAGCCGTCGAAGCGATCCTTGGCCACGTCGGCCTGCAGATCGCAGGTGGTCGAGGCCGCCAGCCGCACGTCCGGCGGCGGGCAGCGGAGGCCATCCAAGTCGCTCAGGCACTGCTCTTGAAGCGCGGCCAGCAACTGGCGCTGGCTCCACCGCGGCAGGCGCTCGACGTTGGCCAGGAAGAGGGTTCCACGGCGGGCCCGCTCGATCATGCCCCGGCCGGCCGGCTGCCCCGCCTCGGCGGCTTGCCGCTTGCGGCCGAAGAGCGTCGCCGCCAACTCGGCCTTGCGAATCGCCCCGCAGTTGACCTTGACGAAAGGCCCCTCGGCCCGTGGGCTTTGCCGGTGCAGCTCGCGAGCGACCAGTTCCTTTCCGGTGCCTGGCTCGCCGTGGATCAGCACGGCGGCGCGGGTTGGGCCAACCTTGGCCAGCAGCCGGCAAACCTCGTGCATCGCCGGGCTCCGGGCGACCAGGTCGCCGCGGTATTGCGGGTTGTCACGAGTCTCAGCAACCAGTGCCGTCGAGGGCCTGGCCATGGCACCGCTCCCCTACACTGACCGAACATGGTAGGGGCAGGTGTGACAAGGTGTGTCATAGCGCGGAGGGAAATGCAGGTTCCCGACTCGATTTGTGATGCCCTACAAAGATCGTAGGGTGGGTCGAGCGCAGAAAAGCCCCACCATTTTCGACGGGCGACGGGCGACGGACGACGGACGACGGGCGACGGGCCGGAGTGCTTCCCTCCGTCGCCCGTCGCCCGTTCTCCGTCGTGATTCTGGCTATGCCGCGCCGTCGGGCTCACGGGGCAGCTTGCGGGGATACGGCGGCGGCTGCCGGGGGGGCAGCGGTTGACGGTAGCTCTCAGCCCACTCCGCGCGCTCCGCCTGGCTGGCGTAATAGCGGAGCCAGACGTCCGGATCGCCGCTCGGCCCGGTGCAATCCCAATGCAGATAGTTGCTCAAGCGGTCGATCTTCTTCTCCCGCGACGGCAGAATGTCACGGTAGATCAGGCAGTACAGCTCCCGATCGCTGAGGTGCTCGGTGAAGTCCAGCACGATCCGCCTCTGCGACAGCTTGCGGATCACGTCCCACAGAATGACGTGCAGATCGGCGTCACGCAGCGCTTCCGGCCGGGGCAGCCGCAGCTCGGGATCGAACCAGCGATAGATGGGCAGGATCGGGGCCTGTTCCCATTCCAGCATGCTGGTCAGGAACTCGTTCTCCGCCGCCAGGGTCAGGTGCCGGACGTTGACCTGTGTGATCGATTCGTCGATGTAACGCTCCAGCTCGTCCCGCAGTTCGGCGTTGCGGAGCAACTGTTCGACTTCGTCGGAGCGGGAGGGATCGGAGTTGCCCATCGAGCGGCGCCTTGGAGGTCTGTCCGGGAGTAGCCCCAAACTCTCAGAACCGTGCGGCGGAGTGTCTCGCCACTTTCCACTTTATCAAAGGCCGCCGAAGTTTCCAAGGATTTGGCGCGTCGCGGACGGGCCGAGGCGGAAGATTTCTGGGCCGCGCAACCGCACAAACCCTACGCCCCGCTCAATTTGAACCCGGCCCCGGCAAATGCCCGTTCCCGTTCGCGGAAGGTCGGAAACTTGTCTACGATGCTGCGGACAGGCCGAAAATGGGACTGTCCCCTTCGGCCACCGCGATTTGCCCAGCCTGTCAGTGCCTGTATAATGGCCGCTGCGGCGAAGGGCCGCCCGACGGCGGAGTTGTTGCCACTAATTCACTACCGGGCGAGGCTGGCATGACGCACTTTGGATCGGCCGAAAAACAAGCTGGGGACTGTCCCCATTTTCGTCCGACGAAAATGGGACTGTCCCCTTCCCCAGTGCGACTTTCCCGGCGGCGGTTCCTGGCCGCCGGGCTGGCCGCCGGGCCGTTTCTGGTTCCGCGGCGGGTGCTGGCCGCAGCGGGCCGGCCGGGGGCCAGCGACAGGATCGGCGTGGCGTATATCGGCGCCGGACGGCGGGCCAACCAACTGCTGGACCTGCCGCCCGAAGGACGCGTGGTGGCCGTCTGCGACCCGCACCGGCGGCGGGCCGATGCCATGGCCCAAGCCCAAAAGTGCCGCCCCTATTACGACTATCGTAGGCTGCTCCAGGCCCGCGACGTCGACGCGGTATTCATCGCCGTGCCCGACCACTGGCACGTGCTCGCGGCGATTCACGCCTGCCAGGCCGGCAAGGACGTGTACCTGGAGAAACCGCTGTCGCTGACCATTCGCGAGGGGCGGCTGCTGGTGGATTGGGTCCGCCGCTCGGGCCGCGTCCTGCAAACGGGCAGCCAGCGCCGCTCGATGGCCGGCCACCGCAAGGGCTGCGAGCTGGTGCGCAACGGCCGGGCCGGCAAGATCCACAGCGTGCTGATCATGAACTACCCCAGTCCCTGGACGGCCCGCTTTCCCGCCCAGCCCGCGCCCCCGGAGCTGGATTGGGACGCCTGGTGCGGCCCCACCGAGCCGGTGCCGTACCATGACGACATTTTCATGCAGCGCGCCAGGCCCGGCTGGATCTCGCTGGGGCCCTACTCGGGCGGCGAGATGACCGGCACCGGGGCCCACGGCTTCGACCAGATCCAGTGGGCCCTGGACATGGATCACACCGGCCCGGTCGAGGTGTGGTGCGAGGGCGGCAAGCTTGTCCCGCCCTTGTTGACCGCCCCCGAAAGCCGCGAGCGGTTTGACCGGCTGACCAGCCGCGGCCGCCGCGTCTGGTTCCGCTATGCCAACGGGATCGTGGTGCGCCTGGAAGAAAATGAATCGGCTGCCGGCGCGGCTTTCGTCGGCGATGTGGGCAAAATCCGCATCGGCAACAACACCGTGGACAGCAATCCCCCCGAGATCGCCAAGGAACCGCTGGAGAACCTCGCACCGCACGTGCCGGTGAGCGACGACCATATCCGGAACTGGTTCGATTGCATCAAGTCGCGTCGCCGCCCCGTCGCCGACGTGGAGATCGGCCACCGCTCGGCTACAGTCTGCCACCTGGGCAACATTGCCCGCTGGGTCGGCCGCAAGCTGACCTGGGATCCGGAGAAAGAGGTTTTCCCCGGCGACGACGAGGCCAACCGCTTCCTCGACCGGCCCAGACGCAAGGGATACGAGCTGCCCGCATGCCCGGTCCCCTCTCCCTCCGGGAGAGGGTTAGGGTGAGGGGAAACTGGTGATGATCGAAGGGAGGAATACGCATTACCCCGCGGCAGCGAATCCTGACGGCTTTCAGTCACCAGCGGCCGGACCGCACGCCGGCCGACGGTTGGTTTCACCGCGAGGTGGCCGCGAGCCTGAAAGTGCATTTCGCGACCGAAGATTGGCCGGCCGTCCAACGGGAACTGGGCATCGACGGCTGGGCCGACCTGGCGCCTTGGTTGGCGCCGCCGGATTTCGAGCGCCGCTCGACGCCCCCGCCGCCGGATGCCCAAGGGCCGCGGGCCGTGTGGCTCGACCGGCGGACGTACGAAGACCCCTGGGGCACGCGGTTCCAGATCGGCTCGGGCGGCCGCTACCGGCGCTGGCTCTCCGGCCCGCTCCAGCAGGCGAAAACCGTGGACGACGTGCTCGCCTGTCGCTTCGCCACCGACCAGGATATCCGCGAGCCGGACGATTACGCCCGGCGGGTCGAGGAGCTAAAGGCCGGGCAGTCGTTCGTCAGCGGCGAGATCGAGAACCCCTTCAAGCGTTATTGGCACCTGCGGGGCCTGGAAAACGCCTTGGCCGATTACCTGGCCGACCCCGAGTTGCTCGAGGCGGCCTACGATCGGCTGTTCCGGCTTGCCACCGCATTGGCCTTGCGGATCGCCCGGGCCGACGCAGACATGGTCAAGGTCGTGGGCGACGTCGCGATGCAGGACCGGATCATGATGGGCCCCCGGCCCTGGCGGCAGTACGACAAGCCCCGCTGGGCCCGGCTGATCGCCGCCTGCCGCGCCGTCCGCCCGGACCTGCTCTTCTTCTTCCACAGCGACGGGAAGCTGACCGATCTGGTGGATGACCTGCTCGACGTCGGCTTCACGGTCATCAACCCCATCCAACCGGAGTGCATGGACCCGGCGGCGGTCAAGCGGCGGTGGGGCCGGCGGCTCATCCTGTACGGCGGCATCAGCATTCAGCGGACGCTGCCCTTCGGCCGCCCCGCCGACGTGCGGCGCGAAGTAGAGCACCTGATCGCCTGCTGCGGCGCCGAGGGCGGGCTGGTGGTCATGCCCTCCAACGACATCCAGCCGGATACGCCGCTGGGCAACATCCTCGCCTGCTACCAGGCCGTCCGCGAGTACCGGTTTCCCTAGGATTGGGTGCCACTGCTGGCTTGTCCAGCAGTGTGAGAGTCACTGCTGGGCAAGCCAGCAGTGGCACCCTGCGAGCATTGGCCAGGCCCAATCCGGCCGGTCTCACGCCTCGGGGCCGGCGCCGGGGTGCTTCTCTTCCTCGACCTCGTGCTCGATTTCGGTGATCTTGGCGATTCGCCGGGCGTGCCGCCCGCCCTCGAAGGGCGCGGCCAGCCACAGGTCGATCATCCGCTCGACCAGTCGCTCGCCCAGCAGGTCGGCCGAGATGCAGAGGATGTTCGAGTCGTTGTGGCGGCGGCTCATTTCGGCGGTGAGGTCGTCGTGGCAGGGTGCGGCCCGAACCCCGGGAAACTTGTTGGCCGCGATACACATCCCCAGGCCGGTGCCGCACACCAGGATCCCCCGCTCGACTTCGCCGGCGCTGACTTTGCGTGCCACGCGGGCCGCCACGTCGGGATAATCGACCGCCTCGGGCGTATAGGTCCCCAGGTCGTCCACCTGGTGCCCCAGCCGCTCCAGGAGCTCGATGATCCGGGCCCGGATCGCAAAGCCACGGTGGTCGGTGCCGACGGCGATTCGCATTTGGGGATTTGGGGATTTAGGGATTTGGGGATTTAGTATTACTGCGCAAGATTGATATTGCATGAATTGGCGAAATTGGCGAATCTATAGGCGTTCTGCTTCACCAAGGAGGCCGTGGCATGGACGCCGATCAGATTCGCAAGTTGAAACCGGA
>JBEKTY010000131.1:0-23526 GCA_049515555.1 Thermoguttaceae bacterium | reverse complement strand
TGCGAGCGGTGAGCGGCGCGAGCCCAAAACTCACCACTCCCCACTTACCACTCCCCACTCCCCACTCCACACACCCCACTCACCTCGCCCCACAGATACGGTACCAGGCGGGGCCAATCACGGAAGTCAGGAATGACCAGGTCGGCGCCGGCGCCGATCAGCCGGTCGCGCTTCCAGGGGTCGGGCCGACCGCTCCGCCCGGCCTCGTCGGTGGCCACGGCGATGGCCGTGCCGCCGGCCGCCTTGACGTTCTGGATTTCGACATAACCGTCGCCGAATCCCACCAGCGCGTGGCCCCCCGCGTCGTGCTCGCGGAGGATCCGCTCGATGACCATCGCCTTGGAGAAGGTCTGGTAATCGTCGCGGGCGCCGTAGATCGAGTGTCCGAAGAACTCGTCCAGCCCCAGCAACCGCGCCTCCTCGAGCACGTAGGGCTCGTCGGTGCCGCTGGCCAGGTAGAGCCGCGCCCCGCGGCGGCAGAGCTCGGCCAGCAGGTCCCGCGCGCCGGCGACCAGCATCGCCTCCGGCCGTATGCGGCCCGTGCGAAGCCCCTCCCGCCGCCCGGCAATCCGCTCCATCAGCCGCTGGTGATAGCGCTGCTTGTAGAACAAGGGCTCCTCGGGCGTGCCGCCCCGCCGGCGAACCTCCGCCGCCAGGCGGATCATCTGGTAGATCGTCTGCTTCCCGTTGAGCTGCATGACGAACTCGAAGACCAGCTTGCGGAGCGCCTCGGCCGGCTCGCCGCTCCCGGTGGCCTCGAGGACCTCGACCATCATCGGCACCATGACCTGTGGCCAGCCCTCGCGGATCAGGCTCAGCGTGCCGTCGAAATCGAACAGCACGTGCCGCGGCGGCTCCCGCGGCGGCTGGCGAATTACTTCCACCGCCGAATCCGGCAGGAAGCGGGCCTCCGCCGGCGTCTCGACCAGCCGCTGATAATCGTCTTCGTGGCAGGAAACGTCCACTGGCGCTTTGGCCCCGGGTTTGCAACAATTGGAGCGCACCATGATAGCCGCCGCGGAGCGGGCGGGCAACGAGTACGCTGCCGCTTATCTGCGTCGGCATTGGGTGCCGCTGCCGGCTTGCCCAGCAGTGTTGGTCGGGATCATTCGCCGAGGCTCGTAGTGACCCGATTTATCGGGTCTGGAGAGTGTGAACAGGTCGAGGACCGCATGAATGCGGTCACTACGAACGACTGGTGAATAATCCGGGTTAGAAGCACTGCTGGACAAGCCAGCAGTGGCACCCAGCGTTACCGTCCCGAAACTGCCGGCCTACTGCCGGGCGGCGCCTGTCGGCTGGGTATAGGAGGCCGGGAGGACGCCCGGGCCGGCGTCGAGGGTTCCGGCGGGTGCAGTGGGAGCAGCCGAGCCCGACTGCCGCCGCGGCAGATCGCCCGAGGTGCTGGTGCTGCCCGGCCGATAGGGCGGCGGATCGTTGGGATCGCTGCCGCCGGCCGGCGCAGCTACGCCAGGTGGGGTGTACTGGTTGCCGGCGGGCCGGGCCGCCGCGCTGGGCGGCGTGTAGCCATTGGCCCCGGGCGTGTAACCGCTGCTGCCCGGCGTGTAGCCGCTGGCCGCGGCAGAGGTTGCCGCACCGCCATAAGCCGGGGCCGATGGATAGCCGGGCGTCGAGACCGAAGCCCCCAGGCCGGCCCGCGAGTCGGCCACAATTCCAGCCGCGGCCGGGCCATAGCCGGAACTGCCGCCCGGGCTGCTGGCATAGCGATCCGCCTCCGCGTAGCGCTCCGGCGTCGAGTTGGCGGCCGAGCCGCCGCGGATGGGATTGCCGGAAGGGCTGCTCGGGTTGTACGACCCGCCGCTGGCGCCGGCGCCGCTGGATCCGGCGCCGCCGGGCAGGGTGCATCCGTTCGGGCCGCATGAGGTGCCGCCGTACGGGCTGCCGCTGGCCGGGGCCTGGCTCGGCGCAGCCGCACCGCCACCGTAATATCCTTGCTGCGGGGCCGCATAGCCGCCGGCCGCCGCGGAACCCGCCGCTCCGCCCGAGGGAGCCGAAGCAGCGTACGGATTCGGGGTCGCCGAGTACGGCGTGGACGTGACCGGATACGAATAGGACGGCGAGTTGGCGTAAGGATTCGACGCCACCGTTGCGGCCGGACCCGCGGCGGTCGAGCCGTAAGCATTCGGGGCCGCCGAGCCATAGGCACTCGGGACGCCTGAGCCATACGGGCTGGATGCCGTGGAACCGTAGGGCGACGCGCCATACGGACTCGCGGCGGTCGAGCCGTAAGCATTCGGGGCCGCCGAGCCATAGGCACTCGGGGCGCCCGCGCCATACGGGCTGGATGCCGTGGAACCGTAGGGCGATGCGCCATACGGACTCGCGGCGGTCGAGCCGTTCGGATTCGAAGCCGCCGACCCATACGGGCTCGATGCGGTGGCCCCGTAGGCCGCCGTCCCGTACGGGCTCGACGCGCTGGTCCCATAAGACGAGTTGCCGTAGGGGCTGGAAGGCGAGCCTCCGTAAGCGTTCGGCGCGCCGGAATAATTGGGCGCGGTGAAGCTCGTCTGGGAGCCGGTATACGGGGTGGACGACGGGTTGTTAACCGCCGCATAGCCGCTGCCCGGGGCCGACGTGGCCGACGCCGACGGCCGCACCGGCGCCGAAGAGGCAGTCGACGAGCCGCTCCCCAAGCCCAATGGATTCCACCATGGGTTCGAGCCGGTGCTTTGGCAGCCGGCCAACCCTGCGGCCGTCATTAAGAAGAACGCCCCCAACGCCAGGGAACTGCGCATGATCTGGTGTCCTTACCGCTTGCATCCTTTTCCGTGAGATGGATAGTCTCCGGGGTAATCCTTTGGTGTAGATCGAACTGAAATGATTCTCTTATTTATTTGTTTCTTGCGGATTATGCGGATTCCGCAAAATGTCCGACCGGACACCGGGAAATTCCGGCGGATTATAGGCTCCGCCCAAGTCGGGTCAATGTCAAAGTGCAAACTTTCTTGGCAAGATGGGAAAACTGGGGTTGATGAGGCAGTTATTCAGTTGTCGGGGGCCTTGATCGTAACCTTGCCAACTGCCGGCGGGTCGGGTGGCACGGCGCTGAGCTTTGCGAAGGGCGTGGAAGCTGCGAAACCACGCCCTTCGCTGCGCTCAGGGACGTGCCACCCCGTTCGGGGTCCATTTTCCCCCTGCTCCCCTGTTCTCATCCCCCGCCCAGCCAGGGGGGCAGGATGTTCTTCACTTTGCCCAACGCGCCGCGCTGCGGCACGCGGTCCTGCTCTTCCGGGATTGCCATCAGATAAGAGCGGAAGCTGGTGAGGACTTGCCGGGCCCGATCCACCACGTCTTTGCGGCGCCGGTCGCGGTTGCGGCGCAGGCTGACGGCGATCTTGATCCGGGTTCGCAGCACGCCGCCGGCGGGCCCGCTGTCGCCTTTCCCGTTCATCCGCTGCTCTTCCAGCCGGAGATGGAGTTGGAAGATGACGGGCCGATCGGTAAGGCGGCGGAGCGGGCCGGCCGAGCGCTCGGAGATCTCCAGTTGCACCTGGTTGCCGTCGATGTTGAGGATGCGCGCCTCGTGATCGGCCACGAACCCCCGCAGTTTCTCGATGGCCATCTGCAGCGGCACAGGGGTGACCAGCGTCTGCTCGACCAGGGTGGTCGGCTCGGCGGAAGCGGCGTGGCGGAACCAGCCCCCGCCGGCCTCCTCCGGCTTGGCCGACGCCCCGGTGCCGAGCTGAACCACCCGGTTGCGGCCGTTCTGCTTGGCCGTCAGCAAGGCGCGGTCCGCGCGGCGGAGCATGGTTTCCGGGGTGTCGCCGGGCTGGACCTCGGTAACGCCGAAACTGACCGTCACCGTGCGATCGCCCATTTTCGGCTGGGGCATCTGCGCCAGGGCGTTGCGGACGTGCTCGGCGCGGCGGCTGGCCGTGGCGTTGTCGCAATCGGCACACAGCATGACGAACTCCTCGCCGCCGTAGCGGGCCACCAGGTCGCCCGGCCGGCAGGCGCCTTTCAACAGCGCCGCCAGGCTCTTGATCGCCTCGTCTCCCGCCTGGTGTCCGTGCGTGTCGTTCACCGCCTTGAAGTTGTCCAAGTCGCACATCAGCAGGCTGCAGGGGATGTGCTGCTGTTGATGGGCGGCGACGAACATCACGTGCACGCGGTCGAATTCCGCCCGGTTGGCGACCTGGGTCAGCGGGTCGCGGGTGGCCTTTTCGGCCAGGCTCTGGCAGCGCTGCTCGAGCGAGGTCTCCGACGAGGCGTCGTGCAGCAGCACGATCGCCCCCTGCGTGTTGCCGTTATCGGCGATGACGGGCACGGTGTGGCTGTCGACCGCCACGCAGCGCTCGTTCCGCCCCCACAGCGTCAGTCGCCGCAGCGATTGCACGCCGGAGCGGATGGCGCTCAGCACGGGGCAGTCGTCGTCGGTAATGGGCTGGCCCTTCTCGTCGATGAGGTTAAGGACCATGGGGTGCCATTGCTTCTGGCGGATGTTGGCGCCGGCGATGCCGGTGAGCCGCTCGGCGCCGTGGTTCCACAGCGTGACCTGCCCCCGCGCGTCGACGAAGATCACGGCGTCGTACATGTTCTCCAGGAGCTTGGCTTGGAACACCACCGGGTCGATGCCGGGCAGCATGGCCGGCGAGCCGCCTTGGAAATCCCAATAGCAGTTGGCCATCCGCGGATCGAGGGCCAGCAGCCAGCGGTCGGCCACTTCCTGGAACAGCCGGGTGCGGTCGCCGCGCTCGAGCTCGACGAATTGCTCGACCAACTGCGGATCGAATTGCGTGCCGGCGCAGCGGAACAGCTCGGCCGTGGCCCGCTCCTGCGACATGGCCGCCCGGTAGACGTGGTCGGAGGTCATGGCGTCGTAGGCCTCGGCGACGGCGATCATGCGGGCGGCCAGCGGGAGCTGCTCGCCGCACAGCGGGCCGCGGCCGCGACTGCCGTCGTACCACGCCGTCGCGTACTCCACGATCGCCAGGATCTCCGTCGACGAGCAACTGCGGCGGAGGATCTCCAGGCCCATCGCCCGCGAGCGCAGCATGACCCCCACCTCGTCGGCGTCCAGCCGGCCGGGCTTCAGCAGGATGCGATCCGGCGCGCCGATAACGCCCACGTCGTGCAACAGGGCGGCGATCTCGAGCTGCTCCCGCCCGCGTTCGTCCATGTCACGCGTGGCGGCCCAGGCCGAACAGGTCAGGGCCACGCGCATGGAGTGCGCCGCCGTCGCCTCGTGCTTGCACTGCAACGCGGCGTACAGGCTCCCGGCGATGCCCAGCCGCCGCTTGGCCAACTGGTCGTCGCCGGCCGCCGTGCCGCTGCCGGCCAACCCATCCTGCGCGGGGAGCGTGCCGTCCAACTGCTTCAGCAACGTTCCCAGCTCGGCCATCCACAGGTCGGGCGACCCGGCCTGTGGCGGGCCCGCCGAGATCACGCCAGGTTGAATGTCCGGAACGGGTGCGGTTGCCATGCTGCCTATACTGCGAGCGGCCAGGGCAAGATATATATAGAAAACCTAGGTCGCGACAAGACTTGCGTCAAAAGAACTTCGGGCGGCACGGACGTATTCGTCCCGTGAGTCGTATAAGACCTATAAGTCCTATAGGACCTATAAGTCCCATAGGACCTATTTGCCTGGTGAAGACCAGGCCGAGCGGGCGCCCATTTCTACTCCAGGACCAGTAGCCGGTCTTGGGCCTGGCCGCCGACGTGGATCCGTAGGCCCGCCGGCGTCGGCTCGAGGCGATAGGACCAGCCCGCCGGCGGATACTGGCGGCTGACCTTCGCGGCCGGGACCTGCGACCGGGCCACCGCCACGGTGTACTCCCCGCCGCTTATCAGGTGCAGCACCCAGCGATGTTCCGCCGCTTGCTCGGTCAGCACGACCTGGCATGGCGGGGGCTGGACCTCGACGGGCGGCGGGCCGGCCAAGGCGCGGATCGCGGCCAGGGTCAAGGCCTCCGAGTCGAGCGACGCCAAGTAGGCCACGCGGCCCCGGCCCAACTCGTTCACGTGCAAAAGCGGATGCTCCTTGCCGGCCTGACGGAGCCACAGCAGCGTGCGGCCCTGCTCCGGCCTGACGCGGATGAAGCTCTTGATGGTGGCCGCGGACAGGGGCCCGCTTTCGCCCAGGCGGCCGGTGATTGTCGCGGCGCCGCCCGCCGCCGACTGGCCCGCGTAGACCAGGCCCATCTCGCGGGCAAGAGCGAACTGCGGCTGCTCGCGCCCTTGCTGGTCGTGCCGCAGCACGTCGCCGGCCAACAGCAGCGTGCCGCCCCGGCCGGCGTACTGCCGCAGGGCGTCGAGCTCCGCCGCGCTGAGGCCGGAGGTCCCCGGCAGCAGCAACAACCGGCGGGCGGGAGCGGAAAAGGGGACAGGTCCAATTTGTGCGAAGCACCCTCCGGGCCGCTGCGGCAAATTGGACCAGTCCCCTTTTCCGCCGGCCAAGTCCAGCGCATTGACGAATTCCAAGGGCATGCTCCGCGCCAAGGCCGCACGGGTCAACCTCTCCATCGGCTCGACATAGGAAGCCCGGTCGTAGTGCGGGAAGCGATAGCGGGTGTTTTCGCAATAGACCACGGCCACCGGCGCGACCGGCCGGGCGGCGATCAGCCACGGCTCGATCTGGGCCACCATCGCATAACAGGGCGCCAACTGCCGGCGGTGCCAGGCCGTAATCAGTTCGTCGGGCAAGGCCGTGCGGGGATCGGTGTGCAGGTGGCCGTGGTACGAATAGCAGCGGCCGCCCAGCGCCAGGCACAGCCGGAAGGCGGCCCGATCCAGCGGGGCCCCCGCCGGCGACTCGTTCATCAGCCCGTTGATCGCCGCCGCCTTGTTCATTACGCCGCGGAGCAGCAGCAGCCGGAACGGGTCGCCATACTCGTTATAGGCCAGGTCCATTTGCCGGCCCACGGTCAGATCGTTGTCGGCGTAGCTCTGTAGCCCGTTCTGCCAGATCTCCAACCCGGGCTTGATCCGCTTGCACAGGGCGTGCAATCGCTCGACGACCCGGCGGGTGGTGGCCAGATAGAAATCCATCTGCCGCCGCTCGTCCCAGTCCGACCAGCGGCCCAGCTCGCGGCCGTACAGCTCGCGGAAGCGTTGCCGGCACCCCGGGCAGGTGCAGCCCTTGGCCGAATGCAGGATGTCCCACCGCATGCCGTCGACGGGATACTGCTCCAACACCTCGCGGGTATAGGATTCAACCAGCTCCAGGTAGCCGGGGGCATTCAGGCAGATGCGTGCGGCAGGGGGGAACAGGCCGTCGGCGGCCGGTGCGCCCTGGATAAAATCGCGGCCCACGTTTGCCCGCAGGTACTTCCAGTTCCAGTTGAGCGTTACGTACCCGAAGGCCGCGATCCGCCGCCGGTGCAGCTCCTCGATCGTGCGGCCGAACCAATCGCCCTGCATCCCGGGAAAGCGCGTTCCCACGCGGGTGGCGTAGGTGCAGTAGCCGTGATGCGGCACGGCCATGACGACCACGCCGTCGCAATGCGACTGGTAGAGGAACTCGGCATACGCCGCCGGGTCGGCCCGGCTCAACAGCTCGGGGAGCTGCTCCGGCCGCCGGCCCACCCAGCTCCAGTCCAGATTGAACTGGCGGAAGCAATGGCTGGGCCCCTTGGGCCGGTAGTCGGCCACGCCCTGGCAGGGCGCAAACCACTGCTCGTCTGCCCGGGCCATTGCCGCCTGGGCCGCGGCCGCGCCTGCCGCGGCCAACAGCCCCACACACCAGTAGCACGTTGCGCGTTTCATGGTCGGCTCGTTGTGGGGTGCAAGGGGCGCGGCGAGTCCCGCCGATCGGGATTGGCCTGGTTCGCCACGGGTCTTTCGGCCGCCGAAGCTGAGTATACCGCGCCGCGCGCCTGCCAGGCGAGCGCTAAGCAAAATCGTAAATACGGGCTTCCAATGTAGCAGGCACACGCCGTGTGCCGTCCGCCACGCTTTTTCCGCTTCAGCGGACGGCACACGGCGTGTGCCTGCTACTCTTCATACCGTGAACGGCTACTGTGCCGTCCGCACGTTACGGCACACGGCGTGTGCCGGTTACATTGGGCGGCGGTCCGGCATCTGTTCCCGGCTGCGCCAGGTCCATGATCCGCTCGGCCAGGGCTGCCAGATCGCGGCGGGGGAGCACCGCGGCGCGGACGGCCGGATGGTCGTCGCTGACGACGGCCAATACATCGTCCCGCGTGGCGGCCAAACACTCGCCGCCGATCGCCCGCCGCCAGACTTCGACCTTGGCGGCCTGGGCCTCGATATCGCCCTCGACCAGCAGCAGGTCGCAGCCGGTGAAAAGCGAAGCCATCAGGCCGTAGGGATCGTCGCCGCCCGGCGCGAAGTAGATGCCGACCAGCGCCGGGGTGATGATCGCCGCCGGCTGGGCGCCGGCCAGGCGATGCCGGTGCGAGTCCTTGCCGGGCATGTCCAACTCGTGGCAGTGGGGCGAGTGCTTGATACATCCCACCCGCACTCCGCGGCGCGAATACTCGCCCAGCAGATCGACGATCAGCGTGGTCTTGCCGTGATTCTTGCGGCCCACGATGTGGATGCGTTTCATGTCCGCACACGATCCTTCCCGGGGGTACCCCCGGCCACCGTTTTCGGCTATAATTAACTCTAATGTATCCGGCACACTCCGTGTGCCGCCCGCCGGCAACGGCACACGGCGTGTGCCTACTACATTGCCGGCACACGGAGTGTGCCGGATACATTGAAATGGTTATCCCTTAATTCCGAGGTTTGTCAAGAAGATGAGAATTGCCGCCGCCATCCTGGCCGGCGGGAAAGCCTCCCGGCTGGGAGGAATCCGCAAGGGCCTGTTGCCCACCGCGACCGATGGCCCCCTGGTCCAGCGGCTGATGGGCCAGCTTGCCGCAGCCGGAATCGGCGCGGTGATTCTGGCCGGCGGCGACGCGCAGGCGTATGCCCCCTTCGCCCGCACCATCGTCGCCGACTTGCACCCGGGCAGTGGTCCGCTGGGCGGCGTGGAAGCCGCACTCAGCCACCTGGCCCCGCGGTATGACGCCGTGCTGCTTCTGCCCTGCGACCTGCCCAACATCTCCGCCGAAGAGATCACCGTCTTGCTGCGGGCCCACGCCCAAGCGCCGGATCGGGTGGTCATGGCCGAGACCGCCGAGGGCAGTCACCCGCTGTGCGCCGTCGTGCCGATTGCAGCGTTGGCCGAGGTATCGGCGGCCGTGGCTGCCGGCCGCTACGGCGTGGGCCGGCTGTGGCGCACGTTGGGGGCCGTCGCCGTGCGGATCCACGATTGCTCGCGCCTGGTCAACATCAACACCCCGGCTGACCTCGACCGCTGGCGGCAAACCATGCTTCAGGACGCGACTTCTAAATCGTCCCCTCTCCCTTTGGGAGAGGGGCAAGGGGTGAGGGCCAGGAGACGGCTAGAACACGGGTTGGTACGCGTTCCGGCTGCCCGCCCTCACCCTAGCCCTCTCCCGGAGGGAGAGGGGACACAAGAACGCGGCCCGACGAAGACGGGGCTGTCCCCATGCGGAACGCAAGAGGCGGCCGATGTTTGATTCCTTCGGCCGGCGGATCGACTACCTGCGGATCTCCGTGACCGACCGCTGCAATCTCCGCTGCGCCTATTGCATGCCGCGTGGGAGCGTGCCGCGATTGCCCCGCCGGGCGATACTCAGTTTTGAGGAGATCGCCGCGGTGGCCCATGCGGCGGCGGCCCTGGGGATGACCAAGTTCCGCATCACCGGCGGCGAGCCGCTGGTGCGGCGGAATCTGGTCGAGCTGGTCCGGCTGCTGGCCGAGATTCAGTCGCTGGGCGACCTGGCCATGACCAGCAACGGGACGCTGCTGGCCCGTTACGCCCGGCCGCTGGCGGCCGCCGGCCTGCGGCGGGTGAACGTCAGCCTGGACGCGATAGACGCGGCGCGCTACGCACAAATCACCCGCGGCGGCGACGTGCGGCAGGTGCTCGCCGGTATTGACGCCGCGCAGGCCGCCGGGCTGACCCCCGTGCGGATCAACTGCGTGGTCGAGTCCGGTCCCTGGGAGCCCGACGCGCGGGACGTGGCCCGCTGGGCGGCTGCGGCCGGCCTGGAGGTCCGCTTCATCCGCCGCATGGACCTGGCCGGCGGCACGTTCACGGTGGTCGAGGGCGGGCAGGGCGGCGACTGCCCCCGCTGCAACCGCCTGCGACTATCGAGCGACGGCGTCATCCGGCCGTGTTTGTTCTCGAACCTGGGCTTCCGCGTGCGCGAGCTGGGGGCCGCCGAAGCCCTGGCCCGCGCCGCCCGCTTCAAGCCCCACGCCGGTTCGGCCTGCACCAACCTCGCCATGCACGCCATCGGAGGCTGACAGATGAGCGAACTGACGCACTTGGACGCCGAGTCGCGGGCCCGCATGGTCGACGTGGGCGGCAAGCCGTTGCAGCGCCGAGCGGCCCGCGCCGCCGGGAGCATCGCCCTGGCCCCCGCCACCCGCGAGCTGATCCGCGGCAACCAGATCGCCAAGGGCAATGTGCTGACGGTGGCCCAGATCGCCGGCATCCAGGCGGCCAAGCGGACCGCCGAGCTGATCCCCCTTTGTCATCCGCTCAGCCTGGACCATGTGGCCGTCACGCTGGAGCTGGACGAGACGGGCGTTACGGCCACCAGCGCGGTGGCCTGCACGGGCCGCACCGGCGTCGAGATGGAAGCCCTCACCGCCGTCAGCGTGGCCCTGCTGACGGTCTATGACATGTGCAAGGCCGCCGACCGCCAGATGCGCATCGGGCCCATCGTGCTGGTGGAAAAGGTCAAGCATGACGTCGAAGTTTGAAATCCTGTCGCTCAACGTCTCGCGCGACAAGGGGACGGCGAAGCAGCCCGTGGAAACGATCGCCGTCGACGGCCTGGGCATCGTGGGCGACGCCCACGCCGGCCGTTGGCACCGGCAACTGAGCCTGCTGGACGAGGAGTGCATCGGGCGGCTGGCCGGCGAGCTGGGCCGAAGGATCGCACCCGGCGAGTTCGGCGAGAACGTTACCGTCCGCGGGCTGCCCGCCCGGGCGGTCGCCCCGCTGGATCGGCTGCTCTTGGGCGAAGTCGAGCTGGAGGTGAGCCAGATCGGCAAGCAGTGCCACGGCCCAAAGTGCGCGATCTTCCAGCAGGCGGGCCGGTGCGTCATGCCGGCCGAGGGGCTGTTTGCCCGGGTGGTCCGTGGCGGCAGCGTGCACCGCCAGGCGGCGGCCGAACATCGCCCCCGGCCGCTGCGGTGCCTGGTAATCACCCTGAGCGACCGGGCCGCGGCGGGCGACTACGCCGACCGCTCCGGACCGCGCGTGTGCGAGCTGCTGGAGGTCTTCTTCGCCACCCGCCGTTGGCACACGGCCATCACCACCTGCCTCCTGAGCGACGACCCGGAGCAGCTCCGGCTCCGCATTCTCGCCGGCCTGGAGTCCGCCAGCGACTTGATCTTCACCACGGGCGGAACGGGCCTGGGACCGCGCGACCGCACGCCGGAGACCGTTGCCGCATTGTGCGACCGGTTGATCCCCGGCATCATGGAACACGTGCGGGCCAAGTACGGCGCGGAGAACCCGGCGGCGCGGCTCAGCCGCGCCGTTGCGGGCGTGGCCGGGCAGACGCAAATCTATGCCCTGCCCGGCAGCGTCCGCGCGGTCGAAGAATACCTGCCCGAATGCCTCGCCACCTTCGAGCACCTGCTCTTTATGCTCCACGGCCTGGACGTTCACGGATAGGGCCCGGTCCCCTCTCCCTCCGGGAGAGGGTTAGGGTGAGGGAGGATTGTGATTTATGATCGGTCCCTACGAAGCCTTGGAACTGGTCGTCCGCACGGCGAGCCGCCTGGCGCCGCGGTGCGTGGCTTTGGCCGAGGCCTGCGGGCTGGTCCTGGCCGGGGACGTGCTGGCCAGGTGCGATTGCCCGCCGTTTGAGCGCGCGATGATGGACGGCTTCGCGGTCCGCCTGGCCGACGCCGGCCGAAGCGTGCCCGTGGCCGGCGAGATTCCGGCGGGCTCGACGTGGCCCGCGGAGCTGGCCGCCGGCGAGTGCCTGGAGATCATGACCGGGGCCCCTTGTCCGCCCGGCACCGAGGCGGTCGTGCCCGTGGAACAGATCCAGCGGCACGGCGGCCGCATCGTACTGCCGCCGGCGATCCACCCTGGGCAGCACATCGCCCCAAGGGCCAGCGATTGCCGCGCGGGTGAGCGCCTGCTGGCGGCCGGCCAAACGGTCAGCCCGCTGGCCGTCGGCGCGATGGCCCTGGCCGGCGTGGCGGCGGCGCCGGTCGTGCCACGCCCGACGCTGGGCATCATCACCACCGGGGGCGAGCTGGCGCCGGCCGGGCACACGGCCGGGCCGGGCCAGGTCTACGACGGCAACGGCCCCATGCTGGCCGCAATGGCCCGAGGGATGCACCTCGCCGATCCGCCGCAACGCCACGCGGCCGACCAACTGCCGCTGATCGTCGAGGCCCTGGCGGGCATGGCCGATCTGGACATTATCTGCCTCAGCGGCGGCGTTTCGGTGGGCCGTTACGACCTGGTGCCCCAGGCCCTCGTCGAGTACGGCGGCGAGGCCGTCTTCCACGGCGTGCGGCAGAAGCCGGCCAAGCCTTTGCTCTTCGCCCGCAAAGGCCGGCAACTGCTCGTCGGTCTGCCGGGCAATCCGCTGGCCTGCCATTTGGGGTTCGAGCGTTATGTTTCGGCGGCCATTCGCAAGATGAGCGGCCGGCCGGCCCCCGCCCCGCAGTTCCAAGGCGAGCTGCAGCAGGCCATCCAGCCGAAGAAGGATCGAACGCACTTCGTGCCCGCCCGCGCGGAGTGGTCGCCCGGCCCGGCCACGCCCTGGCGGCTCACCCTGCTGCCGGGCAACAGCTCAGCCGACTTGCTGGCCGGTTGCGGCGCGAACTGCTACGTCGAGCTGCCGCCGGGGGCAGACACGGCCCAGGCGGGCCGGCTCTGCACCTTTTCATGGTTTGAAGGAGGAGGAGCGGTTGCGGGGCCTCTTTTCGACCCCCGCGGGGTCGGAGCGATTAGCCCCGCGGTCGCGCTTCGCGACCCGGGGTCTGCGGATCCATGAATCGACGACCCCGGCAGGGGTCGCAGGCGGAGGCCGCTTCGACCCCTGCCGGGGTCGGCTCGCCTGCGGGGCCTCGAGTCCGGCGGTGTCGTCGCTCGCCGCTCCTCAACCGCCGGCTAATGGCTGGCATCCCGCCGGGATGACGGGAGGGAAGCCTTAGCCCGGATTATTCGCCGAAACTCGTAGTGACCCGATTTATCGGGTCTGGAGAGTGTGAACGGGTCAACGACCGCATGAATGCGGTCACTACAAACGATCGGTGAATAATCCCGGTCAGAGTCGCTGGGGACGGCGAGATCGATCGACTGGCATACGGTGCAGGGAGTGTGCCTGCTGCATTGGCGCGGCCGGAGGGTTACCACGGCTCACTCTCCCGACGAGCTCGGCGGCTGGTGGGCGCCGGGGAGTGTTTTCGGCGGGCGGGGATGGCCGTCGATGTCCTGGGGCGCGTCGTCCAGCCGGGAGACGGTGGGCAGGGCGGCGGCCGCCTCGGCCCGCAGACGCAGGTTCCCCTCGCCCGGCCCAACGAGCGCGGCGGTCAGATCGCGGATCACGTTGCCCTCCAGGCGTATGGGGCTTTGCGTCTCGATCTGCATCGCCTTGCCGCTCAACAGGTTGTTGGCCACGACCAGCCCCGGGTTGTCGTGCACCACGCGAATCAACCGCTGCATGCGGGAGGCGGGGTCGTGGATCGTGTTGTGCACGATCTTGCAGTCGCGGGTGTAGTCGGCCAGGATGCCGTTTTCGGGGCAGGCGGCGACGAAGTTGTTGCGTACCGTACAGCGGGTGCAGTGCACCGCCTCGCCCGGGCCGCGGAAGGAGTTGCCCAGGCAGATGCCGCAGTCGCAGTCGATAATGACGTTCCGCTGGACGAGGCAGTCGCGGGTGTCGACCCACAGGAAGATGGCCCCGCGGCCCTCGCGGGTGCGGCCCTGGATGCCCACAAACACGTTGTCGCAGATCGTCCACCGCCCGGCGCACATAATGTCCATGCCGCCCACGTAGTTGCCGCCGAAGTGGTTCTGCTCGTCGGCCTCGTCGTCGCTGGGGCGCTTGGGGCGGTCGTTGTAGAACAGGCAGTACTGCACGCGGCAATCGGCGGGCCGCAGCGCCTCGCGGTTCTCGGGCGGCACGCGGGGTCCCTTGACGCCCCGCTGCCAGATGTTGTGGATCACGCAATTGCAGATCGTCAGCCGCCGGACTCCTTGGCCCTTGTCCGAGTTGACCTTGAATCCGTTCCACTTGGCGTTCTGGATGGTCAGGTCGGCGATGGTCGCGCCGCTGCAGCGGGTAACGCTCACCAGCTCGCCCAGTGGGCCGGAGCCGTCCAGCACGACCCGGTCGCGCTGCCCCGATTCGGAGCGCAGCGTGACGTTGTCGGTGTGCAGGTCGAGGCAGGCGGTGAGCAGGTAGTGGCCGTCGGCGACGAGGATCGTGCCGCCGGGTGGGACTTGCCCCGCGGCGGCAAACAACTCCCGGACGTTGGCGGCGCGGATCACCGGCCCGGCCGGTTTCGGCAGCCCGGGGGCCCGGGGATACCAGGCCTGGTGCGGCGGCCCCGGCAGCCCGCGGGGCGACGGCTCGCCCGGGCCGGCCCACCCCACCCCCGGAGCGATCAGCCAAAAACAAGCCAACGCGACGCTCACGCCACGGATCATGCGAGTACCTCCTGGAAATTGTAGCCGGCACACGGCGTGTGGCCTGCTGCTTTCCATGCCGTAAACCGTTACATGCGTCAGCGCCCCAGCACGAAGGGCATGCTCCGCGTGGGATCGGAATACATGAGCGTGGCCGGCCAGTTGACCTTGAAGTCTTGCTCGCGGCCCCAGGCGCTGATGCCCCCGAAGGCCACGGCCAGGCGGATGATCTCGCCGGGTGCGCCGGTGGCGGGCAGGATCTGGCCGCCCTTGCGGCCGGCGATGCCGCCCACCAGCATGATCTCCGCAAGCGGGATGCGGCCCATCAGGGCGTACCCGCTGCGTCCGGCCATTGAGACGCCCGTGAAGGAGGCCAGTTGCCGGCCCAGCGGATGGGCGGCCAGGTCGGCCAGCTTGGCGCCCCAAACGGCGCCCTCGGGCATGGCGTAGTTGGCCGACCACTCTTTGCCTTCCCGGTTGTGGTAGCGGTACTTCCACAGGGCGGCCGGGCCGCTCTTGACGAACCCCAGGCCGATCTGCTCCTCCTCGGCCCACAGCTCGACGCTGTCGAACTCCCACATCCGGCCGGGCTGCTCGGCGTCGAAGTGCATCGTGTCGTCGGCCACGAGGAAATATGTATAGAGGTTGCGGCCGTCGTGGGCCACGGCGCCGATAGCCGTGCCGGCGCGGAAGGTCTGCCACAGTCCGTCGGGCCAGTTGCGGGCATAGTTGGGGATGGGCAGGGCCACGATCTGCGGCACGACGCCGGCCCGGGCCCAGGCCGTCCAGTCGCCGTCGACCTTTAGCGGCGGCACCTTGGCGATCACCAGCGATTGCTCCAGGCCCTTGCCTTCGGTGCGGTGAGCGTCGGGCGGTGCGCCGGCCGCCGCGCCCGTGGGGGTCCAGTCGAAGTCGGCCCGGCTGCGCTGGACGGTTTCCGCACCGTCCAGGCGGCAGCGGCCGAAGCGGCCGATGGCGTCGTCTTCGACGTAGGCGCCCGCCTTGCCGTCGGGCCGCAGATAGGGCTGCACGCCGTAGCGCATGTCCACGAATCCGATCGAGTAGTTGCAGGGCCAGCTCCAGTTGCCCGTGGTCACGCGCAGGCCGTCGGGGTCGAACACGTCGATCTGGCCGCCGAAGCTCTTGCCGGCGAAGTACCAGGCCGAGCGACCGTCGTTGACCACCGCTCCCGACTGGTAGTTCCCGCCCGAGCTGGGCGCGAACCACAGCGGCCGGCCCGCCGCGTCGCTCTTGCCCACTCCCGTGCCATCGGCGCCCCAGGCGGGCACCATCTTCTTGTTCAGTTCCGTGACCGCCAGGTAATAGATCTCGCCGGTCACGCGATCGCACGAGGGGGCGTTGATGCACTTCATGCCGCGCGGGCTGGGGTCCTGCACCGGGCCCAGTTTTACCGGATGGGCGAAGTCGTATTGCGGGTCGCCCCGGGCATCCAGACCCTTGTACGGGATGCGGGCGAACGCCAGGCCGTAGTTGTCGGCGTTGGCCAGGATATCGCCGCCGGGGGCGAACGAGATGATCGAGTACGGCACCAGGCGCAGCACCTTCTGGGCGGGCGAGGGCCGCATGGCCAAGCGCGGCCGCAGCGGATCGCTGACGTCGAACATGTACAGCTTCTCGTCGCCCGTGGCATAGGCCACGAAAGGCCGGCCGCTCAGAACCACCGCCAGCGAGGGCGACCCGTAGCGGTAGGCCTGCGTTTTTCCGTCCTTGTCCGGCGGGGTGGTCATGCCTTGCGGTTCTTCCACCAGCCAGGTCCACGCGCCCGTTTTCGGATCGACGCGGAACACGCCCAGCCAGCAGTACAGGAATTCCGGCTTGGTGGGATGGACCACGGCCTCGTCCATGAAGTTGCTGAGGATGTCCATGCTGATGCGGCCGCTGTCGGGCCACAAGATGCGGACGCGGGCGTGCTCGGTGAGCACCAAGCGGCCGTCGCCGAGGAAGGCGCAGCCCCGCGGATCGCGGAGCGTATCCGGTCCCACCGGCGTCCACTGGCCGGCCCCGCGCGGTTGGCCGAGGGTGCGAAGCACCCGGCCGTTGGCCGCATCCAGGACGGCCAGCCTGGCGGCCGCACGGTCTACCACGGCCAGGCGGCCGACGCCCGCTGCCAGGTAACTTGGTTTGGCCAATCCGGCCGGGAAGCGGCGGGCGACACGCCCGGCGGAGTCCAGGGCCACCACGTCCGGGCCGGAAATGGCCCATAGCGTGCCCTGCCGGTCGGCCGCCAGGTCGGCGACTGCGGGCAGCGGCCAGTCGGCCGTGCGTGCCCCGGTGGCCAGGTCGAGCACCCGCACCACCTGCATTCCGCCGGCGGCGACGTATGCCCGGCCGCCGAGCACGGCCAGCCCGGTAACCAGGCCCGGCTTCTCCTGGCCGGCGAAGGGCCGGTAATCCTCGGCCCCGCTGGCCATTAGGGCCCGGTCACCGGGAAGCACGATGCGGACCAACCGCGAGTCGGCCCCGGCGCCCACGACGCCGTACAGATCGTCGCCGGCCGCGGGCGACTGTTCACGGGGACTGCCCCGATTTTCGGCCGACGAAATCGGGACTGTCGCCTTCGGCGGCACGGTTACGGCCGCGGCAATCGCGGCGTAGTCTTTCTGGGCCAGATTGGAAGCGAAGACCCCCTGGCCGCTGGCCGAATAGCGCCGCAGCGGGTAGCCCGCCTCGTCGTAAATCGTAGTGACCACGAAACCGCCGTCGGGCAGCGGCACGACCCGGTCGGCATTGTCGCAATTGTATGCGCTTTGCGGATTGCCGTTGTCGCCCACGGCGCCGTCGTCCAGGAGCCGGGCGTCGTGCGTTATGGCCCGCACCTGGTAGCGCCCGGCGGGCAGGGGCTGGCCCAGATCGTCGCGGCCGTCCCACCACAATTCGTGTGCGCCGGCCGCGTCGGCCAGGAGCGTGCGCACGAGGCTGCCGTCGGGCTTGTACACGGCGGCGCTCTGCCGCGGCCCGCGGCCGCCGAGATCGACCGCCAGCCGCCGCCAGCCGGGGCCCGGCTGGGGCTCGGCGGGGTAAGCGTAGGCCCCGGCCCCGACGCGGCCCTCACGCGCCGCCAGCGGCCGGCCGTCGCGGTCCAGCTCGACCTTGGGGTCCAGGCTGCGGCCCACGCGGGCGCCCGGCAGCCCGCCGCCCCAAGTCACCGCCGCCGCCGGGTGCAAGTCTGGCTTGTTCGGGTCCTGGAAGGCCGGCGCCACGTGCACGCTGTGGCGGTCCTGGCCCGAGGCCGACGACCATTCGTAGACCTTGGCCACGGCGGGCACGCCGCCCCAGGGACCCGTGCTGCCCTCCAGCACGTTATAGTCGCTGGTCCAGGCGGGCGCGGAAATCTCGTCGGCAATCAGGTTGGTATTGTTGCCGGTCAAGAGCGAATTGCACAGCCGCCCCTCGCCGGAGGACAACACCAAGAGGCCCACCGACGACGCCCCGACGACCGTCAGATGCGCCAGCCGCGTCCGCACCGAGCTGTGGCAGAGAATACCCAGCATGCAGCGGCTGAAGACCGAGCTTTCCACTCGGACATCCTGGCACTGGCGAACCGCCAGGCCCCGGCTCAGCCCCTCGAAACTGCACCGCTCGACCATCAGGCCCGAAGTCTGCCCGACGGCCAGCCCCTGGCCCGGCCCGCGGAACGTCAGCCCGGAAACCCGCACGTTGCGGAAGCGGTGGATATCCAGGGCGGGCAGGGCCGGGTCGTCGCAGCGAATCACTACCGGCCCGGCCGCTCGGCCGCTCAGGCGGCCGCTCTCGTCGCCGGTGATCAGCATTTCCGATCCGTCGGCGCTGAAGCGCTCGGCCAGCAGCACCGCGCCGCGATACGTACCCGGCGCCAGCACCAAGGCATCGCCGTGATCCAGCGCGTGGGCGGCCTGCCGAATGGTCTGAAAGGCCGTGGGCGGGCTCTTCCCATCGGCCTGGTCGTTGCCATCAGGCCATACGTAGTAGGTTGCCGCGAGCAAGGGCGAAACCCAAACCAACAGGGCCAGGCTTGCCCACAACGTACATCCACGGTTGAATTCACGGCGAACGGTCATTGGTTATTCCCCTATGCAATACAGGAACCGATCGGACCGCAGCAGGAACCGGCCCTGGCAGGGCACCGGGCTGGCGTTGAACAGGCTGGCGTCGCCCAGGTCGTTGTGGGCCAGTTCCTTGAAGGCCGGCCCGGCGGCATACACCACCGCGCCCTTGGTCCGGCTGACGGCGTACAACTTCCCGTCGGCCAGCAGCAGCGAGGCATACACCTTGCCAAGCCCCAGCCGCTTCTGGTACACCAACTCGCCGGTCTTGGCACTGACGCACCAGGCGATTCCGGTATCGGCGACCCAGTACAAGTTGCCGTCGTCCCAGAGCGGGGTGGGAACTTTGCTGCCTCCCGGCACTTCCCATAGTTTGTGCGACTTGGTAACGTCGCCGCGGCCGCCGCCGCGAATGGCCATGATCACCGCCTTGCGGGCCCCGGTTACGTAGGCCACGTCGCCATGGGTGAGCACGGCGGGGCACACGTAGTCGGGTACTCCGGCACAGGTCCACAACTGCTGGCCGGTGACAGGGTCCAACCCCAAGACTTTGCCCTGCAGGCTGACGACCAGCTCTGGCTTGCCGTCGGCCGGAGTGAGCAGAGCGGGCGTGCTCCACGATTGCACTATGCCGCGCACCCGCCAGGCCTCCTTGCCGCTGGCCTTGTCGAGGGCCACGAGGCTCCCGCTTTCCACGCTGGCGTTGATAACCACCAGATCGCCGGCCAGGAGCGGCGACGTGCCGCTGCCCCAGTTGTGGGTTTTCGTGCCCACGTCGGCGTGCCACAACTGCTCGCCCGCCAGGCTGAAGGCATACGCGCCGGAGCGGCCGAAGAAGACGTAGATCGCCTTGCCGTCGGTGGCCGGCGTGCCCGAGGCGTAACCGTGCTCGAGGACGAAGCTGCCGTAGCCGGCCTCCGGGAGCTCGGCCTTGACGCTCTTCTGCCACAGAATCTTGCCGCCGGCCGCATCCAGGCACAGCACGTGCCGCATCAGATCCTCGGACGTGCCCTTGTCGTCGCCCGTCCCGTAGCCGCTGTAAGCGGTCACGAAGATCTTATCCCCCAGCACAATCGGGCTGGAGGCCCCGGCGCCGGGCAGGGCCGTCTTCCACACAACGTTCTGCGTGGCGCTCCACTTCACGGGCAGCCCCTTCTCGGCCGACACGCTCGCGCCGCCGGGGCCCAAAAACTGCGGCCAATCGGCGGCGGCAAACAGCAACATCGACAGACCGGCCAAAACCAATTCGCAGCAGATCGTAGCGCGCTTCATAGATCGTCTTCCTTTTGCCAGCGGAAATGGGGGAACAATGAATAAGGGCGCACGGCGCACAGCCCGTAAGTGCCGAAAATTATAGCCTCCCCGCCAAGCGAATGTCCAGTTTACGGGGAAAACTCGGCCACGCGGAGCCGAATCCGAATTCCCCTCTCCTCTGCCGGGATTGGGTGCCACTGCTGGCTCGTCCAGCAGTGCTTCTTTATGGCGTGGCGGGAGCGCTTGGTCTTTGAGGTTCGTTGCCCGCGGATAGGAGGGCTTCTCGGGCCCGGCGGACACTGCTGGACAAGCCAGCAGTGGCACCCGGCGAACATGGGACTGTCCCCTTCGGCCGGAAGGGGACACAAACATCCCCATTTCACGATGACGGCTTGCCGCTGTTGTTGCCGCCGGCAGCGCCCACGGCCAGCAGGCGGGCCAGGGTCTGGGCCAGGGCATCCAGGGCCCGGCGGTCGGGCAGGGTCACGGTCAGCCGCGGGCGGCCGGCGGCGTCCTCCTCGACGCACTCGGTCAGCCGGCCGCGGACCTCGGCCACCAGCGGCTCGGCCGGCGGCGCCGGTGTGCCCTGCGAGACCAGTTGGCCCAGGAAGTTGAACACGGCGCCGAGCATCTCGCCGCCGGCGGCGGCCACGCGGTCGCGGTGCGCGCCGAGGTCCTCGGCCTGCTGGACCACCTCTTCCTTCTTCGACACGTCCAACGGCGCCTCGGGCTGCGCCCCCAGCAGCACCTCCAGGCGGCGGCGCAGCTCCTCGACCCCACTGGTCAGGTCCACCGAGGTCACGTCGGAGTCGGGATCGAGGGCCGCCAGGGCCAGGTCCCGCTTGGCTGAGAGCGTCTTCAGCAGGCCCTCTTCGATCGTCTCCTCGGTCACCAGCACGTAGACCTGCACCGGCTGCTGCTGGCCCATGCGATGGGCCCGGCCGATCCGCTGCTCCAGCACGGCCGGGTTCCAGGGCAGATCGACGTTGATCACCGTGTTGGCCGCCTGGAGGTTGAGGCCCGTCGAGCCGGCGTTGGTGGTGATGAACAGCCGGCAGCGGGGATCCTCGCGGAAGCGGTTGACCAACTGCTGCCGTTTCTTCTGCGGCACGGAGCCGTCCAGCCGCACGAAGTCCAGCTTGCGCTTCTTCAGCATGGGCTCGATCAGGTCGAGCATGGTGGTCCATTCGGAGAACAGCAGGGCCTTGCGGTTGGGCTCGTTGAACAGGCCGTCGAACAATTCGCCCAGGTACTCCAGCTTGCTGGAATAGCCCGGCGACTGCTTCTCGACCAGGAACGTGCTGTTGGCCGACATGCGGCACATGAGGAGGGCCTTTTGCAGCCGCAGCATGTCCATTTCGGTGAGGAACGCCTTGCGGACGATCATCTGCACGATTTGCATGTGCGCACCGTGCAGCTTGACCTGCTCGTCGGTGGGCGGGATGCGGACGACCTCGCTGGTGCGCGGCGGCAACTGCTGGAGCACCGACTCGCGGGTACGGCGGCGGAGGATGGGCCGCAGATTGGCCCGCAACTGGTCCAGATTCTTGTAGCCCAGCACCCGGCCGTCCTCGTCCACCACGCGGTGGCGGTGGAAGAAGCGGAAGGCCGGCGGCAGGCGGCGGTCGTCGACGAACTGCACTACCGAGTACAGATCGTCCAGGCGGTTCTCCAGGGGCGTGCCGCTGAGGACCAGGGCGAAGCGCGAGCGGAGGCCCTTCATCATTCGGGCCGTCTTGGACTCCCAGTTTTTGATCCGCTGCCCTTCGTCGAGGATGATCAGGTCCCAGCGGACGCGCTCGATGGCCAGGATGTCGCGGAGCACCTGCTCGTAGTTGCAGACGGTGAAGAAGGCTTCGTTGTCGTACTGCCGGGCCCGCTGGGCGGCGCCGCCCACGACCAGTTGCACGCTGCGCTGGGCGAAGCGGTGGATCTCGCTCCGCCACTGCGACTTGAGCGAGGCGGGGCAGACCACGAGGACCTTGCTGATGCCGGCCTCGCGGGCCAGGATTTCGGCCGTGCCCACGCCTTGGATGGTCTTGCCCAGGCCCATGTCGTCGGCCAGGATCGCCCGGCCGGCCCCGGCGGCGAAGGCGATGCCTTCCAGTTGGAAGGGCAGCAGCTCGACCTTGAGCAACTGTTTGCGCAAGGGGTGCCCGGCCGGGTTGCGCTGGATCTCGGCCATGCGGTCGGTCATGTGCCGCTCGAAGAGCCGCCGCTGGATGACCTCCTCGGCGTCGGGATAGACAGTGACGGTGTGGCCCAGCCGCTCCAGGCGGGCCAGGCAATCGACCAGCCCCCGCACGTCGTCGATGGCCGGGCCGGCCAGGGGGCCGGCGATCTTGGCCAGTTGCGCGTCGGGCCGCTCCGGCAGTTGCAGGTGCAGCGTAAGCTGCTCGCCGTACAGCACGTGGACGAAGGCCTCGCGGTTGCGGTAGGGCCGCCCCCACACCGCCGCCGGGAACCGCCGCCGCACCCGCCGCAGCACGTGCAGGATATGCTTGCAGGTGCCCAGCGTATTGGTGCGGAAGTCGGGGCACGAGCAGTAAGATTGCCCCCGCTCCGGGCCCCGCAGTGCCACGCGGTAGCTCTTTCCCGACAGGGCGCTGGTGATCGTGTAGTCGGTCCAGGGCCGCTGGGGGTCGGCCGCGTGGAAGCGGAACTTCTCGCTGCGGGCCCGCTCCTGGCGCTCGCGGAGGGCATGTTCGATCAGCTCCGGCTCGCTCAGGGTTTCCAGGGGCCGCTCCTCGTCGGGCTCGGCGGCCAGGCCCAGGGGCGTCTTCTCCTCGAGCACCAGTGACACGGCCGCCCCCACGTGCTCGCACATCGACTGGCAGGCGGTGCAGTTGAATTGCAAGCGGTTCCGGGCGTCGGCCATGAGGGTGATGGTCACCACGGGGTTCTTGCCGCCGGCCGCGCGGGGCAGTTTGAGCCGGAACAGGTCGCCCGCCAGATACACGTCGCGGTCGATGTCAATCAAATTGTAAGTCGCTCCCTGGCGGATCAACTCCGCTCCGCTGGGCCCCAGAAGCTGGCAGGCTCGATGGTAGGTGAGCCGGGAAAGCCGGTCCTTCAGCGTGAGCCGCTTGGTACGCTTGATCTTCGCGATGGCTGTCTTGGTCGTCATGACGGGGTCTCCCGGGCGGTTCCTGATGGTAGGGGGGGCTGGCGCCCCGAAATCGCCGTCTATTTTCGCTATCTGCCGGCAATGCGTCAATCGCCGTTGGGCGCTGCAACCGCCACTATCGACCGGTGCTACCGAAGCGGCTATGATTGGGGTGCGCGGGTGCCACTGCTGGCTTGTCCAGCCGTGCTTCTCACACTGCTGGACAAGCCAGCAGTGGCACCCATGTGAAAAGCACTGTTGGAGGAGCCAGCAGTGGCACCTGTCGCTATAGGACTGTGGCCCCAGTCGGTGGAGGCAGCTCCCATGGAACTAATCACTCAAGAAACCGTGGCGGAAATCAGCCCGGCCGGAACCCAGGTCGTTGCCAAGGTGTTCGGTTTCAAGCCGCTCTTCAACCGCTGTGTATCTGCGGCCCTACTGGCGGGCTGGGC
>JBEKTY010000130.1:0-23526 GCA_049515555.1 Thermoguttaceae bacterium | reverse complement strand
AAGCGAGCGAGCGCCTGGGGATTGTATGACATGTACGGCAACGTGTGGGAGTGGTGCCAGGACTGGTACGACAAGGGGTATTATGCGAGCTCGCCTACGGATGATCCGACCGGTCCCCCTGGTGGCCCGAACCGCGTGAGCCGCGGCGGCTGCTGGGCCGACGGCGCCGGGTACTGCCGCTCGGCCGATCGCGCCAGGTCCGGGCCCGGGGATCGCTACAGCTACTTGGGCCTGCGTGTCTCCCGAGTTCTGGCGGACAAGTAGGATAATGTAGCACGCCACACGCCGTGTGCCGTCCGGCGGCAGCGGCACACGGAGTGTGCCGGATACGTTGGAGCGAGCGGAGGTCGAAAAGACGCCATGGCCGACCGGAGGGAGAGCCTGGCGTGTTTTCGTACCGCAGCGAGCGATGGGTGGGGAACGAGGTGTTCCTGGGGTTCCAGGGGCGAAGCCCCTGGCGAAATAGCGCCGCGAGCCGTTAAAATGGGTAAGTTGCGAGATGCAGTTCAAGTCGTTTTCAATCCCATAACGGTCCATTCGATGAACCGCAAAGCGGTGTCGCAGAGTAGCCCGTCATGGTTGCGGCGTACTCGCCGCTACCCTGGGATAACAGGGTGAACAAGGTACACCCCCCAATGGGGTTTCACGGAACTGTACCCCTACCGGAACCCCAACCGATTTGCCGATTTCATAATAGTAGAGTATGATGGCCTTTGTTACTCCCCTCCCAGGATGGATAGCCATGAGTTGCCGGTGGCCGGTGTGCATGTTGGTGTTCCTGGGCCTGCTGGTTGCCCCGGCGGGCGTGTGGGCACAGTCCTCTTCTTCGATGGGGATGTTCGGCAACCGGACCACCGGGGCCGGCATGACGGCGGGCCAGTCCACTGCGTTTGGGTCCGGCTCGATGATGGGAGGGCAGGGGGGGGTCGGCGGGATGAGCTCGCGGAGCGGCTTCGGCTCCAGCGGCATGGGCCAGAGCGGCATGGGGTCTGGCGGCACGTCCGTGGGCGGCCAAGCCCGGCGGGCGGGCGACTTCGTCGGCGCCAATCCCACCGGGCAAGCCCAGAACTTTGTCGGTGCGGCCCAGGCACAAGGTGCGGCGGGGAACATGGCAGTGGGCGGCGGGTCCTACGGGCCCGGTATGCAGATGGGCGCCGCGGGGCGCGCTGCCGGCGCCGGGATGCAGTTCGGCGCTGGTGCGGCGCAGGCCCCGGTCATCCGCACGCGGCTCTCGCTGGGCTTTGAGAATCCCGCTCCCGACCCGCAGAAGTTCAGTTCATTGCTGGGGCAGCGACTGATGGATTTGCCGGGTATTCACTGGGGGTCTGTGGTGCAGGTGGAGATCCAGGGGCGGACGGCGATCCTGCGGGGCGTGGTTGCCACGGAGCACGATCGCGACTTAGCTGCGAGAGTGGTTCGCCTAGAGGCCACGATCGAGCAGGTGGACAATAAGATCGACGTGGCGGCCCGTTCGGCCACGCCGGCGACGGCGCCCCGCGCCAATCCGTCGGCGGTGGCGCCGGCGGGCCCGGCATTTGGCCAGCCTGTCCCCGTTGAGCCAGGCCCGCCGGGGGCAAGCTCGGGGCCCGGTAGTCCGGCGGCGGGTTCGCACGCGGCCCCTCTGCCGCCGGCAAAGTAACTGCCGGCACGGCGGCCATAGACGTTGGCAGCGCTATCGTGGCCGTTGTCATTCGTCGCGGGAAGGCCTCATTGGCGGCCGGCGCATTGGCCGGCCCGACGGCTGTCTCGTAGCACACGGCTTGCACGCCGCCGCCCGCGGCCGCCGGCGGTGGGCCGCCGGGTGTCGCCGGGTCCCAGCAGCCCGTCGCAGCGCCCCCAGCGGGCGTGGCCGCCGTTGGCCCCGCCATCGGCACCGGGCGGAGAGCCAGCCCGCCCGCCGGCTGCCTGCCCGGCAGGAGCATACGGGCGGCCTGGCTGATTACCGGCGATCCCTGTCTTTGCTCGAGACGGACGATCAGCGTTATTTGCTTTTGCATCCCGCCCACCTCGTCCCACGGCAGCCACACGCTATACGAGTTGCCGATCTTCGACTTGCTGTAATGGGCCGGAAGCTGTTGGGGCGTGAAGACGTATTTCACGTCGGGCTTGGCATTGTCCGGATTGCGGCCGGTCTCGTCGAAGGCATAGACCACCAGCGTACCCTCGACCTTGACCGGATCATCTTTCCCGTTTTCGTAGAACATCAATCGTCCGCCGAATCCGCGCAAAGGCGGCTGGTTGGGCTGCGTCAGCACGGTGTCGGTCCACGAGGCGATGACCTTATCCGGCTTGCCCGGCCCCTGTTCCTCCACATGACTAAACGGCCAGGTTGCCGCTCCGGCCGGGCCGCACAGGGCCCCGGCAACCAGGGCAAGCCAGACGAGAGGGCCGGCGGCGGGCAAACGGAGTGCGGCCGGCGCCTCGGCGGTGTTCGATCTGGATTCTTGCAAGTTGCGCGTGGCCGGTCCCCTCTCCCTCCGGGAGAGGGCTAGGGTGAGGGGAGATGGGTGAGGATCCTGCCCGTGCCACCCCGCCGTAGCGCTGCCCGTGCGGCGATGGTTCATACTTGCTGCCATGCGACGTTCCTTCCTGCCACTTGTCCCGCGCCTGTGGGTTTTCTCCCGATCTCGCGTGAGCGGTCTACCGATACGGCAACTGTTGGGGCGGCGGTTCGGCCGGCAGGAATTCTTTGCAAACCACCGGCTGGGCCGGCGGGTAGGCCGGTGGATAGGTTGGCAGGGGCTGCTGGTAAACCACCGGCTGGACCGCCGGGTAGCCCGGTGGATAGGTTGGCAGGGGTTGCTGGTAAACCACTGGCTGGACCGCCGGGTAACCCGGTGGGTAGGTCGACGGAGAGCCTGGATACCGGGCCTGGGGGTCCGGCTTCGGCGCCGGTGGCAGCGCCGGGTCGGCCGTCGGCCCGTTGGGCGCCGGTGGCGGGATGGGCTTTCCGCCGGGCGCGGGAATAGTCTCCGGCGCACCGCTCTTGTCCGCCGGGGGCTTCTCGTTCCGGTCGGGATAGACAACGCTGGTTTCGGCGTTGGGCCAGGCCTCGCTACGCGTCCGCAGCCCGGCCGCTTCGCCGTACATGTTGATTACGTCGCACAGAGTCCAGCTTATCTTGGCCACCTCGGCGCGGCGGATGGCGTCGGCATCGGCCTCGTTCTTCACGATGTGCGGGGTCATGATAATCAGCAGCTCCGTGCGGCTGCTGGAGGCGCTGTCGTAACGGAACAAGTGGCCCAGAATCGGCAGGTCGCCCAGCCAAGGCACCTTGCGATGCGACTCGGTCTTGCTCTTGACGATCAGGCCGCCCAGCACAACGGTCTGGTCGCTCAGCGCGCTGACGGTCGTCTGGGCCGTCGTCGTGTCGGTAATGGGCGAGCGGATGAGCTGGCCGTTGATCGAGGTGATGGGGATGCCCGTATCGACGGGCTCCAGCGCCGACTTCTCGGCGTCGATCTCCATGACCACCAGGCCGTCGGGGCTGATCCGCGGCGTCACGCCCAGCATCACGCCCACGTTCTGAAAGGTCATCGAATTGGTCAAACCGTTGGCGGTGTTCGTGGTGCCGCTGATCGTGGGCACGCGCTGCCCGACCTGGATGAAGGCCGGCTGGTTGTCGAGGGTCATGACCTGCGGCCGCTGGAGGACCTCGACGCGGTGATTTTCGGCCAGGGCCCGCAGCAGGAAACTCACGTTCTCGCTGGAGGCCGACAGCACCAGCCCGCCGTAGCCCAACTGGCTGTTGGTCTGGCCCAGGCCGAAGTTCGACAGACCCTGGCTGCCGACGTTAGCGGCACTGCTGAGGGCCCCCGAACTGCCGCTGTTGCCCAGCGCGTTGTTGTTGAAGTTGAAGCCCGGCGTATTGTTGGCCGCCACGATCGTCTGGTTGGTAATCTGGTTCTGCCCCGGCGGAGTGATGGTCTGGGTGATCGTCTGCAGATTGCTCAGCAGGCTGCGGTCGAAGAGCACCGAGTCCTGCAGGCCCAGCTCCATGCCGAACTCGTTGGTGTTGCCCAGGTCCACCTCGGCGATGAGCACCTGGATCATGACCATCGGCGGCCGGGCGTCGAGCTGCTCGATGATCCCTTTGATCTCCTCGAAGAAGCGGGGCGTGGCGCTGAGCACGAGGCTGTTGCTCACCGCCTCCGGCTCGACCACCACTTCCCGCTCGAGTTGCTCGAAGGGGCTGGTCAGCCCCGGCGCGAGCTGCTGCACTTGCCGCTCGCTGCGGAGGAACTCGGTGATCGTGTTCGCCACCTGAGTGGCCGGCGCGTTCTTCAGCCGGAAAACGACGGTCTTGCGGTGGCGGATGTCGCTGTCGTCCAGCCGGGTGAGAATGGCCTCGACCACGGCCAGGTCGTTCATTATTCCCGAGACGATGATACTGTTGGTCCGCGTATCCACGGCGAACCGCAGGGGCACGATCGAGCCCGTCGTGCTGGTGCCCTGCGCCTGGCCCATCCCCGGAAAGCCCCCGGCCGCTTGGCCCTGCCCGGCGGCTTGCGTGGCGAAGAGCTTCTGCAGCATGTCGGACAGGCCCGTCGCATCGCCGTTGACGATGGTGAACACCTTGAGTTGGGCCTCGGCGGCCGGCAGCCGGTCGAGCTGGTGGATCAGCGCTTCGAGCAGTTCGAGGTTCTCCGGCGGGGCGGCCACGATCAGGCTGTTGGCGTGCACGTCGGCCGTGATTCGCACGTCGCTGAGGATCCCCGAGTTCAGCAGCTTCCGGCCCTTGGCGTCGATGGTGAGGAAGCGCAGCATGGCGGTGCGCTGGTCGCTCTGCGTGCGGCCGCCCTGGCCGGGCTGACCGGCCGGCGGAACGCCCGCCACGGGCATCCCCATCCCCGGCACGCCGGCCCGTCCGCCGCCCGCCGCCGCGCCGATCGCCGACTGCAGAATGGTCGCCACGTCTTGCGCCATGGCGTGCTCCAACTGGATGATGCGGACCTCGTTCACCGCGGCGCTGGTGGCCGTGTCCAGCCGGCGCACCAGCGCGGCCACCTCGGCCATGTCCCGCGGACTGGCCTGCACGATCAGCGCGTTGGATCGCGTGTCGGCGGTTGCGTGGACCACCGTTCCCAATCCGCCGCGGTCCGCAAAGAACTCCTGGATCGTGGCCTGCACTGAGGAAGCCGACGCCAGCCGCAGCGGGAACACCTTGAACTGCTTTCCCGGGGGCACCGGCTGGTCCAGTTGCCCCACCAGCCGCTTGACCGTCTCCACGTTCTCCGGCCGGCCCACGATCAGCAGTGCGTTGGGCTTCACCACGGGCGTAATGCTGACGCTGCCCTGCCGCGCCAGGTAGACTTCGGCGTACAAGGAGCGCACCATGCTACCCATCGCCTGGCAATCGACATGCGCGAGCGGCAGGATTTCGATCGCCGGCTCGGTCTGGGCGCTAAGCCGCTCGACCTGACTGATGATGTCCAACACCTGGTCCACGTCCTGGGCATTGCCGCGGAGCACGAGCACGTCCAGGCCTTCCAGCATTTCGATTTGCACCGGGTTGACCAGTGCGGCCCGCGAAGGCGGCTGGCCCGCTGGTTCGGCTCCCGGGGGACCGGCGGGCTTGGGGGCGGGCCCCGCAGGCGCCGTCGGCGCCGCGGCGGCCGGCGGCGCGGCGCCCGGCGGGCCTTGATCCCGCGGCTGGAACAGCAGCGAAACCATCGGCAGGCCCGCCTCCCGACCGCCGCTGGCGTTCCGAATCACCGCCGCCGCCCGCTGGATGCTCGCCGACGGAGGCCCCGCAAGCGGCACTAGGCGGACGTTCCGCCCGCCCGGATCCTGCTGGCTATCCAGTACGCGGATCAATCTGACACACGTGTCGGCCGTGGCCGGGGGGCCATCGATGACTACCTGTCCTGCTTCCGGGTCCAGGGTAAGCTCCACCGCGCCGCCGCCCGACAGGGCCAGGCGGTATCGCCGGGCCGGCGGCCGCTGGGCAGGCAAGGCCAACAGCCGGCTGCCCAGCGTGGTCCACAGCGCTGCCTCGATCTGCTCGACCTTGGCGTGGCGCAGCCCGACGCGGCGTGCCGGGCCGGCGCCTGCAACCATCGGGCTGCTCCCAGACCCACCCGCCACGGCTGGCGATGATGCCCCTGACCAGGCAACAAATCGCTGGCTGATTCGGGCCTGGGTCTCCGCCGGGGCCTGCACAATCACCTGCGAAGTCCGCTCGTCCGCCGCCACGCGAACCCCCGGAACTACGCCGAACTCCGTTCGCACCCGCTCGGCAATCGCTACAGCCGATCCCGTCTGGCATCGGTATACCTTCACTACCGGTGTGGTCTCGGCCAAGGCGGCCCCTGCAGCAAAGCACAGAACCAGGAGCACCAGCAGCAGCCGGATGGCCGCCCACCGCTGCCCGTGGGGCATCGGATCAAATACAATCCGTGCAAGTGCCTTATTCACTTGAACTTGCGCCTAGTGTGCTTCGACGGTTCTGCGATTTGTGGTGCGCGTTACCCAGGCGTCACCGCGCACGCACTTTCTATGCAGAACGTATAATCGGCAGACTTTGCGCAGTTCTCCAAAGGAAAACTAGGGAAAGTTTAACGCCCGCAATCCCGCGGTTAGCGCCCGCCGGTTCGGCCCAGGCTGGATTATTCACCAATCGTTCGTAGCGACCGCATTCATGCGGTCTTTAGCCTGTCCACGCTCTCCAGACCCGATGAATCGGGTCACTACGAGCCTGGGCGAATACCGGCTGCGGGCTGCCTTACGGCGGGCCACCCTGGTATGGCTGCGGGAACTGGCGAAACCGCCTGCCACCGTAGTCCGGCGGGTTGAACCCGGAACCATCGCCCGGTTGGCGAAACCGCCTGCCACCGAAGTCCGGCGGATTGAACCCGGGGCCTTGGCCCGGTTGTTGGCCGGGGCCGCCCGCGTTGGGCCCCCCGTTGGCCCGACGCTGGAACCGCTGCTGCCAGGGCGCATTCTGCCCAAACTGCTGCGAACCCGTCTCGCCCGCGGGCGAGCCGTTCCGGTTCACCTGCACCGAGTCGCCCGCGATCGCCGCCAGTGCCCGCTCTACGGTGCTAAGGCTCGTTCGGTGCAGCGTGACGACGCGAACCGTTTGGCCTTGGCCATCGGCTGCCGCCAGGTCCAATTGACTGACCAATTGCTTGACCTCCTCGAACAGCGGGTCGGTCGCCGCAACCACCAGCGAGTTGGTCCGCGTATCCACGCCGACCGAAAGCCTGGTCGCGTCGTCGCGTTTGGGCTGGTTGGGCTGCTGCATTAAACCCCGCATGAAAAACGGCATCGGCGGCTGGCGGTTGGCCATGGCCGACGGGCTCTCGACCATCCGGTCGGCATACACCTGTTTGATGATGTCGGCGACATCCTGCGCCCGGGTGTGCTGGACGGGAATCATCCGCGGCTTGGGTGAGATCGACAAGTCCTCCGGGCTTCCCTTCTGGTCGAGAATCTTCAGCAGTTGTTCGAGGCTGGCCAGGTCGGTGCGGTTGGCCTGGACCAACAAGGCGTTGAGCCGGTCATCGGGGGTGATCTTGACCGGGCCGGTGGCCATGGGGCGACGGCGGCTGCCCACTCGGCCCAACGCGCCCACCGAACCGCCCGAATCGGATGACCCGCCCGCGGCGGGAGGCACCCCCGGCGGGCTCGGACCCGAAACGGCCAAGCCCCCGATGAAAACCTGGTCCAGCGTCTCCACCACGGCCGTGGCCTTGGCGTGCTTCAAATAGAACACGGTGATCGGCGACTCCATGCCCGACGCCTCCTCCGCCAGCGTGCCGGCCAACTGCTCGAATTCATCGAGGGCTTCCGTGTCTTCCGACGTGATGGTCAGGCCCTCCGGCCCCGGGATGACGAAAATCGGCGCGGGCGGCTTGGGCTGGGCCGAGCCCTGGCCGGGCAGCACCTCCGCCACCTCGATCAGCCGGGCCCCGAAGGCCAAGCGGGTCGAGCGCTCGGCCGCGGGCGCAGGTTTTTGTGTTGCCGGGCGCGGGGCGAGCGGCGGCGGCGGGGGCGCTTCCGGTGCCGCCGGCGGATGAGCCTTCTCGCCCGGCGCCGCACTCGGCTTGGCTGGCTGCACCGGGCCACCGCCTTCCCGCAGCCGGGGGAGCAGCGCCGGCGGAATAGCCTCCGGCGGCCGCTGCTCGTCGGGCCCGGCCTTGGGCGCCGCCGCCGACGGGGTCAGGACCCGGATCGGGTTCGATCGCATGCCCGGCCAGACTTCCTCGATCCGCTCGAGCGTGGATCGCGCCACGGGGCTGGACAAGGGCAGCAGCCGCACGTGGCCGCTGTGGCTGGCACCGCCGTGCGGCGCAAAGTGTTCGCCCATCTTCTCCAACAGACTGCGAATCTGGGCAATCTGCGCCTCCGTCCCCCGAATCATCAATTGCCGGCTCGCCGGGTCGGCGTCTACCTGCGGGGCGGCCTGTGTGCCGGCAGCCGGTTTCACGTCGGGCGGCGAACTGAACAATTTATTGATCGACGCAACGGCCAACTGCGGATCGACCCGGCTCAGCCGGATCACCTCGACCTGCGGACCCTGGCGATCCGATTCGCTTTCAATCCGCTTGAACACCGAGCGAATGGCCCGTAGCCGCCCGGCCGTCTCGGTCACGAGAACCTGCCGCGACTTGCTTAACGCTACGACTGTGCCCTGCGGGCCCAGCAGCTTCTTGACCTCGGCCTCCGCCTCTTCCGGTTTGATCTTTTCCAGGTCGAACAGCACGCTGACCAGCTCGAATTCGCCCTTGGAATCCAGGGCTTCCGGCGCGACCGTCGGCACCAGGTTGGGCGGAATGCCGTCCTCCAGGTTGACCAGCATCAGCAGCCGCTCGCGGCGGACCAGCATGTAGCCCTTGGTCGACAGCACGCTGTTCAGCAGGTCGATGGCCTCGGCCGGCGTGTACTCCCGACGATCGTTGTAATTGAACGTGCCCTGTGGGGCCGAGTCCATAATCAACGACAGGTCGGCCTGTTCGGCGAACCATTCCAGCACGTCCTTCCAGGGCTGGAAATGGAACTGGAAGCGGAGTTTCTCCGGTTTCGGCTGGGCCGCCGCGGCCGCCGGTCCTGCGGTTCTCTCCTTCGCCGGCTTGGCGATTTCCCGTCCCGCGGTTTTCCTCTCCGTCGGCCCGGCATCTTCCGGTTCTGCGGTCTTCTTTTCGGTCGGCTTGGCGACTTCCGGGCCTGTGGTTTCGTCCTCGTCGTCCTCTTCCGCCTTCTGCATTCCGGGCCCTGCGGTTTTCTCCTTCGCCGGCTTGGCGGCCGGCCGCGGCGTCTCACGCGCCGCCTCACCAGCGGCGGAACGGCCGGGCGGCGCGGCTTTCGACGGTGGCGCCGGTTCATCCGACCGGGTCCAGTTGCCAATCGCTAGAACCAGCCCCATCACCACCAGGGCGACAGTGCCACGGCGGAGCATAATCAGGAAACGGTTCCACATGGCCAAACCTCAAGCAAGGCCGCAACGGCGGCCGGGCGCCGGATCTCAGGCACAGCCGGCCTGCAAAGTTCCACTACACCATTATAATTGCCCGCCAGCGTCGATTCCACTGTAGTCCTGTCCGCCGGCCGGCGATGCGGACTGACCACTTCAGCCAGAAGGGCAGGGCAGGGGGGTGGCAAGCTCCGACAATGCCTGAGCAACGCGACGGGCCATGGGGGTGTAATAAGGGGTCGCGGCGATATAAAATAAACCGCAAGCGATTCGGATTCTCAACCGCGGAACCATCCGGCGAAACCGCAAGCGAGAATCACTGCGTCTCGCTTGCGGTTTCGCCAGCGACGGGAGTGGAGAATGATTGCCGCGTACCACCTGGTCTGGACGGCCTACGGCTGGTGGCTTCCCAACGACCCCCGCGGCAGCACCTCGCGGGATGTCCGCTGCGCCGCAATCGCCGGACTGGGGGAGTTGCACTACGGACGCAAGCGGATCCAGCCCGCGGGGCGGGTGATCCGCGAGTTTCACGAGGCCGCCCGATCGCTGCTGAAACATGCGCTGCTCACCATGTCGGAGGAGGAAGTGCGGGCGATCGGGGATGCCTTGGGGGCGGTGATCCGGCAACGCAATTATACGTGCTATGGGTGCGCGGTCATGCCCGACCACATACACATCTTGGTCCGCAAGCACCGCGATCTGGCGGAAACGATGATCGGGCATTTGCAGGAGGCGAGCCGTGGCGCGGTCCTTGGCCTTGGGCGGCGGGAACAGGAGCACCCGGTCTGGGGTGGTCCGGGCTGGAAGGTGTATCTGGACTCGCGCGAAGACACCGTCCGGACGGTGGATTACATCCGGCAGAATCCGCCCAGGGCCAGACGCCCGGCGCAGCATTGGCCGTTCGTCAAGGAGTACGACGGCTGGCTGCCGGGGCAGGTCGAGATCGTGCGGAAAGCGAAACCGCAGGCCAGAAACCATTGAAGACCAGGTTTGTTGATAATCGCAAGGGGAAAGGCAGGAAAAGGGCAGGGCAGGGGGAGGGCGGAAGGGCAGGGGGCGGTGGCTCAACCGCTATGCCGCTCGGCGGTCGCCAAGAGGCTGGCCACCCGCAATGCCTCGACCATGCTGTCGGGCCGAGCCCGGCCTTGCCAGGCGATGTCGAAGGCCGTGCCGTGGGCCACGCTCGTGCGGATGATCGGCAGGCCCAGGGTCACGTTCACCGCGCGGTGCATGCCCAGCAGCTTCAAGGCGATGTGCCCTTGGTCGTGATACATGGCAACAATGGCGTCGAATCGCCCGTCACGGGCCTGGACCATCAGGGTATCGGTTGGCAGCGGGCCTTGCAGGTCGAGTCCTTCGGCCACACCCCGATCGATGGCCGGCCGGATAATCGAAAGCTCTTCGAGGCCGAACAGTCCGCCTTCGCCGCCGTGCGGATTGAGCGCGCAAACGCCGATCCGCGGGCGGCGGCCCGCCAGACGCGTCATGAAGCCATCGGCCAGCCGGGCCTTGGCCAACACGCCCTCTGGGCTGAGCTCCTGCACGGCCTTGCGCAAGGCCGTGTGCAGCGTGACATGAACCACCGCCAAACCGGCGGGCGAGCGGAGCGTCTCGTGTGGGCCGAGGTACAGCATCATGGCGAAGTCGCTTACGCCGCACAGCTCGGCCAGCAGCTCAGTATGGCCGGGGTACGCATGGCCTGCGCGGTGCAGGGCCTCCTTGTGCAGCGGGGCGGTGGTGATGGCGGCGACCCGGCCGGCCAGGGCCAGCCGAGCGGCGGCGACCACGGCCTCGTAGGCCGCCTGGCCCGACCGGGCGTCGATCGTCCCCGGGGGCACGTCGAGCACGTCGTCTGTGCCGCAGCGAATGCACGGCAGTGCGGTGGCGGAGGGCGCGGCCTGTTCGGGCGAGTCGATCTCGACCACGGTCACGCCTGTTTGCCATAGTGCCGCGGCCCGCCGCAAGATTTCGGGATGGCCCACTACCACCGGACGGCACCATTCATGCACCTCAGGCCGGGCCCAAGCCTTGACGATGATCTCCGGCCCCACGCCGGCCGGGTCGCCCTGGGTGATCGCAATAAGGGGTCTGTCGGGCATGATCTCTGCGTTGATTGGCCCCGCGGCGGCCGAATTCTATATTACCTTCGGCATTAGCGCGCCGCATTCTGCTTGGCGACCGCGCCTATCGCGTCCTCAGCTAATTATACCAGCCCCCGCCGCCCCGCCCAGGCAGCCGCACCGGCCGTTCGCCGGGTGCATACCGGCACCGGGCGGCCCTATTGCAACTCGCCGCCCGAGAATCGAGAATCGTGGTTACTATGCGGGCATGTATTCAGCGCGTCAGCCGGGCCGAGGTTTCCGTGGCCGGCGAGGTCTGCGGCCGGATCGGGCGGGGGCTGCTCGTCCTGCTGGGCGTCGCCCGGGGCGACACCGAGGCCGATGCCCGGCAAGTGGCCGCGAAGATCGCCTCGCTGCGGGTCTTCGAGGACGACCAGGGGAAAATGAACCGGGCCCTGGCCGACGTGGGCGGCGCAATGCTGGTCGTCAGCCAGTTCACCCTGCTGGGCGATTGCCGCAAAGGCCGGCGGCCTTCGTTCGACGCGGTTGCCGGGCCCGAGCTGGCCGAGCAGCTCTACGAAGTGTTCGTCCGGGCCGTGGCCGGGCAAGGCATCGAGGTGGCCACCGGCCGATTTCGCCGGCACATGCAGGTGGAACTGGTCAACGATGGCCCGGTGACGTTCGTGGTGGAGACGTAAGGGGGGGCGGTCAAATCCCTATCTCCCAATCCTCGACCATCAGGCCCGGGACTCGGGAGAATTCTCCGACATTATGACTCACAAGAGTTAAACCGTTGGCCAGCGAGATGGAAGCGATCAGAAGGTCGTTTGCCCCGATCGTGGCGCCCCCGCGTTCCAAATCGGCGCGAAGCGGGCCGTAGATTCGAGCGGCGGCGTCATCGAAGGGTAGCGACTGGAACCGTTCCAGGAATTGTTGTTGACGTTGCAACGTCGTGTTGGGGTTAACACTCTTCGCCGCGCCGAAAAACAGTTCCGCGCAGACAATCGAGCAAACCGCGACCTGATCATTTCCCACTGCGTCCAGGCGCCGCCGCAAGACCTCTGACCGGCCGGTGAGATACACAATGCAAGGGTTGGTGTCCAGCAAGTACATCACGCCGACGGGTCCCATTCTGGCAAGGGCAGGTCCTCCGGTTCTTCGAGCCCAAGGCCAGCGCATGATCCATAGGTTCGGGAGATGAACTCGTGCCAGTCGTGTTGACCCAGCGCGGTGGAGGTCGTAGATGGAAATGGCGCAATGGTTACGATCACCCGAGACCGTGCCTCCGCTGGTCCCAACGGCACCTGCAAGGAAAGCACCCCATCATCGCCAACCTGTGATTCAACTTGAATGGCTTTCATGGCATGAACCCCCTAGCCCACATTGGTTTCAACCACGACAATGAGTCGTCAAGCACAATTCGGCTGAAACTCCTGTTTATTATACCAGGCTTTCGCCTTGCCAAGGAGGCCGAATCTGCCCTTCGCAGGCCCGTGGTTTGCCGGTATACTCCCGTCGCGGTCGCCGAAGGTCCGGCCTTGAGTGTTCCCGTGCAACCCTACGACGTCTTCATGCTGGTAGTGCTCTTCCTGTGCATTTTGCATGGGGCCTGGCGGGGGATGGCCTGGCAACTGGCGGCCACGGCGGCGATCGTGGTCAGCGTGCTGGTGGCCGCGCATTTCAGCGGACCCTTGGCCCCCCTTTGTGGCCAGCCGCCCTGGAACCGCTTCCTGGCCATGCTGCTGCTCTATGTCGCCACGTCGCTGGCGATCTGGCTGGGCTTCCGGACGGTGTCGGCGTTCATAGACCGGCTGCAACTGAAGGAGTTCGACCGCCAACTGGGGGCGGTGTTTGGCGCGCTGAAGGGCGTGCTTTGGTGCATCGTGATTACGTTCTTCACGGTGACGCTCTCCGAGCCCGCTCGGCAGACGATCCTCAAGTCGCGGTCGGGCCGCTGCATTGCCCGGCTGACGGAGCGTGCCGGCCCGATCTTGCCCGCGGAAATTCGGACCGTGGTGGGGAAGTATCTGGACGACCTGGACCGGAAGCTCGACCCGGGTTTCCCGGCCGGAAACCGGACCGCCAACCGAACATAAGAAACATTATCGGACGTTGGCAGCGGCCTCGGGCGGCGGTTGGAATCGCCAAGATTAGCGGCTTGGCCTCCGTCGGCCCGGAGTATTCACCAATCTTCGTAGTGACCGCATTCATGCGGTCCTTGACCCGTTCACACTCTCCCGACCCGATAAATCGGGTCACTACGAGCCCCGGTGAGTAATCCCGGTTAGTCGCGTCACCGGCTTGGCGGTCGTTCTGGTGCCGCGGATCGTCAGCCGTCGCAGGTTGGCGACTTTTTCCAGACGCGCCTGTGCCGCGCAGGCGTCGGTGATCTCGTCGTCCTGCAGCAGCAGCCAACCGCGCACGGGCATGGTAGCCAGGTCCGGCGGGCAGGCGTCCAGCGATTTCATGTCAGGCCGGCGAAGCAGCGCAGTCAGTCGGCGGTCGCGTCGGTCTTCGCCAGGTTCGCGCTTTGGAGACGGTAGAGCGCCGGGATTGGCCGGAGCACCTCCTCGCTTATCGTGCGGTTCAGGAACTGTAGGCTGGTGACTTGCCGGTCGGGCGGTTCAGTGATGACGAGCAGGCCGAGTTTGCGGAGTTTGACGGTCGTCTCGGGTTGGGCTTGGCCGAGTTGCCGGCCGTGGATTTGTTCATTGAGCCAGATCCATGCCTCGCGCCCTTCGGCGTGCGACTAGACCGGGTTGCCCTCCAGGAACACGCCCATACGGCGGAACTTCTGATACCGTGCGTCCAACAACTGGTCGATCGGCTGCTCGACCAGCTCGCGGAGCGTGTTGCGGAGAAAGATCTTCAACCGGCTGGCCATGAGGTGATGGTCGCGGTGCGCCCCGCCCAGGGGCTCGCGGATCACGTCGTCGATGATGCCCAGCCGCAGCAGGTCCTTGGAGGTCATTTTCAGGGCCTCGGCGGCCTGCTCCTTGAAGGTGTGGCTCTTCCACAGGATGCCGGCGCAGCCTTCGGGACTGATCACCGAATAGTAGGCGTGTTCGAGCATGGCCACGCGATCGCCGACGCCGATGCCCAGGGCCCCCCCCGAGCCGCCTTCGCCGATTACCACGCAGATGATGGGCGTGGGCAGCCGCGACATGTCGAACATCGAGGTGGCGATGACCTGGGCCTGGCCGCGCTCTTCGGCCCCGATGCCCGGATACGCCCCCGGCGTGTCTATCAGGCAGATCACCGGCATGTGGAACTTGGCGGCCAACCGCATCTTGGCCATCGCCTTGCGGTAGCCCTCGGGATGGGCGCAGCCGAAAAAGCAGATGTTGCGCTCCTTGAGCGTCTTGCCCTTCTGGTGCCCGACGAGCATCACCCGATACGTGTCCAGCTTGGCCCAGCCGGTGCGGATCGCGCGGTCGTCGCCGAAGAACCGGTCGCCGTGCAGTTCGACGAATTCGTCGAAGACCAGCTCCAGGTAATCAGTGGTCATGGGCCGATCGGGATGGCGCGCCACCTCGACCGTCTCCCAGGGCTTCAACTGGCCGTAGATCCGCTTCTTGAGTTCCGTCCATTCCCGCCGCAGCCGGCGGACTTCATTGCGGGCCTCCGGGTCCTGCTGCCCGGCGCCTTCCAGCTTCTGGATGCGGGCCTCCAGCTCGTAGATCGGCCGCTCGAACGACAAACGGTGATTACTCTCAGCCATGATCGCTCACCTGACCCGGGGCTCCGCTCTTCGTTGGGGTTCCTGTAATCATGAAGCGGCCGAGCTCGGGCGGCGGGGCATGCTCTTGAAGATCCGCATGGTCCGCAGATCGCCGAGCATCTCGTGGGCTGAAGCCGGACGCTTCGCCGGATCCTTGGCCAGGCACCGCCGCAACCACTGGGCAAACTCCGCCGTCACGTTCGAGTCCACCGCCTCCAGCGAAGGCGGCGGGGCCTTCAGGTGCTTGGTAAACAACTCCTCCCGCGTCGAACCCGTAAACGGCGGGTTGCCCGCAAACATCTCGTAGGCCATGCAGCCGAAGGCGTACACGTCCATCCGCTCGTCCACCGACTGGCAGCGGATCTGCTCCGGCGCCATGTAGCTTGGGGTGCCTTGCCGTTTCGAGCGGCGCGTCAACAGCTTGCCCCACCCATGCTGGGCCCGCAGGGCCAGGCCGAAATCGATCAGTTTGGCCTGCCCTTGCTCGTCGACCAGGAAGTTATCGGGCTTGACGTCGCGATGGACCCAGCCGATATGGTGCATCCAGCCCAGGCCTTCGGCCGCCTCGACGAGGATCTTGGGGACGAGGTAGGCCAGTTTCTCGCGATCCTCCTTCGAGCGAATCCGCCGTTTCAAGTTCAGCGCCCCGAACCACTCCATGCCCAGGTACGGGATTCCGTGGTCGGTGTCCAGGGAGTACACCTCGATGATCCGCTGGTGCACCACTTGCAGGCCCACCTTGTATTCCCGTCGCAAGTATCCGATGTGCTCGCTATCCTTGGCAAACTGCGGCAGGAGGGCTTTCACCGCGACCATTCGCTGCTTGCCATCGTCATAGGCCTGCCAGAGCTGGCTGCCATGACCGGTATGGATGACGTTCAGAAGTCGATAGGGCCCCAAATAACCTGGGACAGTTTTGGCCACGCCAGATCGTCCGCGCAGATGGGAAAAACGGGTTGTTCCGGTATCGTTGTATTCTTTGCCGCTCCGTTAAAGTCTAAGGATGCTGGCGCTGTTCCGCAACTGCTATTGTGAGGTTGCGTGCCCCCCTGCCAGACGGCCATGTGGGGCCAATAGCCGCTCGTAAAGCGCGCGGATTTCCTCGGTCATCCGCTCATGGCGGAACCGATCGGCAAACCGGCCCCTTCCCTCCTGCCCCAGCCGGGCTCGCAAACCGGCGTCGCCGGCCAGCCGCAGCACGGCCTCGGCCAGCCCCTGCCAGTCCCCGGGCGGGACCAGGTAGCCCGTGATCCCCGGAAGCACAACCTCGCGGGCCCCGTCGATATCGAAACTCGCTACCGGCTTGCCCGCGATCAACCCTTGGACCACGGCCCGCGGCAGCCCTTCCCGCAGGCTTGCGTGCAAGACGATGTCCATGGCGCCCAACAGCGGCGGGACACGCTCTGCTGGAACCAGCCCCACCCATTGGATGTAATCCGCCAGCCCCGCCGCCGCCGCCTGCCGGAATAATCGTTCCCGAAGAACCCCGTCGCCAACCATCAGGAACCGCACCCGCGAATCCCGTCGCACCACCGACGCCGCGGCCCGGATCACGTACTGGTGCCCCTTGAGCGGAAACAGTCGGGCGATCTTGCCCACGACGATATGCTCAGGCCGGTAGCCCAGGGCCTGGCGGACCTGCTGCCGGTGCCGGTCGGCCTCCAGTAGCGGCTCGACCTCCATGCCGCTGGCGATCGTGACGAATTTCTCCCGCGGGGCCACGCCGGCGGAGACCAGCAGCTCGGTCATGGCGTCGGCCACGCTGACCAGGGCGTGACAGCGGCTGGCGGCCCAGCGTTCGCACGCCCGGAAAACGGCTCGCGCCACCCGGCCCTGGTACGGATGAAATGGCGCCCCGTGCACGGTGTGCACGATTGCCGGCACCCCCAGGCTCGAGGCGGCCGCCCGGCCCAGCATCCCGCCCTTAGCGCTATGGGTGTGGACCACGTCGGGCCGAAAACGCCGCAGGGCCCGGCGGATCCCCAGATAAGCGGCCACGTCGTACCACGGATGAATCGCCCGCCGCAGGCCGCCGATGATCTCCAGCGGCACCCCCCCTGCCCTGGCCCGATCGAGCAGGCTTCCCTCCCGCCCCCGCGGCGGACCGGTGACGAGCAACACCTGGTCCCCGTGGCGGCGGATCAAGTCCTCGCACGAGAGCACGACGTTCTCCTGCGCCCCGCCGAGGATCAATCGTGTGATGACGTGAGCGACTCGCATGGAACTTAATAAGGGGGATTAGGGGTTAGGGGCGATTAGGGATTAGGGATGAAGACGCAAGACCGGCCCAGTTCGGCGCGGGTCTCCCGACCCCGCCGTGGCCCGACCGAAGGTCTCCGGGGCTAGGGAGACCTTCAAAGCGGCGGCGTGGCTCGGTCGGAGACCGGCCACAACGCGGGAAAGACTCAACGCCTCTCGTCCCTAACCCCTAATCCCCAATCCCTAATCCCTAATCCCTCTCCCCGTACTCCACTTTGACCAGGAACAGGCCCTGAGGCGGAGCGGTGCGGCCCCCTGCCCGGCGATTCCGGGCCTCGAGCACCGCCGCGGGCCAACTCTCCGGCTTGGCCCCCCGCCCGACCTCGACCAGCGTGCCGACGATCGCCCGAACCATGTTGTACAGGAAGCCGTCGGCCTCGATCTCGAAGGTGATGAAATCATGGTCGCCCGGGGCGGGCGACTGGGGATTAGGGATTAGGGATTGGGGATTAGGGATTAGGGATTGGGGATTAGGGATTAGGGATTGGGGATTAGGGATTAGGGATTGGGGATTAGCGATTAGGGTTTGGGGATTAGGGATCGGGCCCTCCCCAGCGGCCGTTAGCCGCCGGCTATTGCCTTCATCCTTCCGCCTTCCGCCTTCCGCCTTCCGCCCTCCGCCTTCCGCCCTCCGCCTTCCGCCCTCATCACTCCAATCCCCAATCCCTAATCCCCAATCCCCCGGCCTTCCCCCCTCCCCCCTGCCCCGCTCGACGCGGATGTCGAAGATGGTGCGCACGCTGGTTTTTCTGGGCGCCCCGCTGGTCTGGAAGCTGCTGAAATCGTGGGTTCCGACCAGGGCTGCGGCGGCCCGCCGCATCGCCGCGGCGTCCAGCCGGCCGTAGCTGTACTGCCAGCAGTAATGCCGCTGGAAGACCGGGCGGATGGGCCCGTCGTGAATCACGTAGCGATACTGCTTCCGCACGGCGTCGTGCGTGGCGTGGAATTCGGCGGGGGCTTCGGCCGCCTCGAGCACCGCCATGCTCCGCGGCAACTCGGCGTTGATGGCCCGCCCGAGCACCTCGACCGGCAGCCGGCTCGATGTCTTGAAGCTGACCACCTGGCCCAGGGCGTGCACGCCCGCGTCCGTCCGCCCGCTGGCCAGCACGCAGCCGCGGCGTCCGGTGACCTTCTCGATGACCGCTTCGAGGGTCTCTTGGACGGTCCGGCGGCCCGCCTGCCGCTGCCAGCCGGCGAAGTCCGTGCCATCGTAGGCCAGGCTGAGTTTGATCGTTCGCATCACGTCGTGCGGTTCAACTCATAGCCCAAGACGCTCGTCAGCCGGTCGATCACGTCGCTCCGCAGCGTGCGCTCTCCGGTCAGAAAATCATCCAGGACGACCGGCGTGATGCCCGCTCGCGCGGCAATCTCTGCCAGGGACCATGCACTTTCATGGACGGCGCGACGCAGTTCACTACTTAGGGTGCTTTCTTCGCGGGCGTCCTTGCGCATCTGGTCGCGGGCCACAAGGTCCGGCAATTCCCGGGCGATCTGCTCGCGATAAGCCGCCAGCCGCGCCTCTTCGGCCGGCGTTAGTTCTCGGGAGACTCGTTTCGCTTGCCGCTTGTCCATGGCGATACCTATTAACGTGGTTCGGGGACTTCGTACGCGGTGACCGGCATGACAGTCACCTGGTCCAATTCTTCGTAAACGGCCATGATGTAACGGCCATCCTGTGTGTGGCCCCAGGCCGCGGGCAAGCCGGATGAGCGACTGTAACCTCTGCTGGAGGGGCTGCACACGACGCCTTCGAAATCATCCTGCGTGATCCCGTGCTCCGCCAGGTGTCGAACTATCGCATCGCTCCAGACGAACTCGTAGCAGGCCATTTCGCCAGTGTCCTGTTCTTTCTCTATTCTATTCGGAAACTGGGGCTAATCTACAGGGGCCCTGTCCTGCAAGCCCGCCGTTGGCCGAAACTCCTGCGTGCCCAGGCGTGGCAACTTTCCGAGGTCCAGTTGGTTCCCAGCAACCCCGTGACAGCATCTGTATTCCACAGTATTCTAGTAGTAGTCAATCGAATGCAGGTGCCATCATGTCGAAAACTGTGACGCTCCGCCGCAGCGCCGTCCTGGATCGCAGCATCCGCCGCGGCCACGCCGACGCGCGCTCCAAGCGCGGACGGTTCGTTGACCGCTAATCTCGCCGTGCTCCCTAGCCCCTCCCCTGCCCCTTCACCGCGCCCTTGGGCCTCAAACCGGCCCGGGCCGCGGAATCGCCACGGGCTACTTCAGCGGTCGTGCGTGCATCCGGCGGAGCGTCCGGGTAACCGGGTCGACGGCCACGCCGGTGTTCTCCAGGGCGACCACACCCAGAAGCGGCTCGCTTTCCGGTGGGCCAAAGATGATCTGCGCCACCGTCTCCGCGCCAAGAAACGATACACGTGCAAAACCGTACTCATACTCCACCGGCTGGCCGTTGGCAAGCTCATAAACCGATTTCCCCTCCGGCCGAACGCCCGCCTGGACCAGGCGCTCTCGCGGCGCCATGCAGTCGATCGCGCCGGTTTCGACGAGGAACTCGGCTTCCCAAGGCTCGGCGTCCTTCGCGAGATTGGATATCCGCGCAGTCACGTGGATGACACCCATAGCGGGCTCCTAAAGGGGCCTTAGGACCGCCGAATCAATTATTGTCGTGTTTGCCAACGTACTCATCTCGCTCCGCGAGATGAAAGCCCATCTCGCGGAGCGAGATGAATACATTTGTTGATTCTGCGGTCCTAAACGACCAAATCGCAATAATCCCTAAATCCGCTAATCCGCTAATCCCTAATTGGGCAGCGCCACTTTGGCCGACAGTTTTCGCCGCAACATGCTTAGCGGAAAAGACTTACATCGAATTATGAAGAATAGCGAAATGTTTGGCTCTGAAAATGTCGCAAATCTTTTCTTTCAAGCAGGTTACGGCATCTTTTCTCCGCAAAGTGGCGCTGCCCAACTAATCCCTAATCCCTATCCCCTCCCCTGCCCCCCTGCCCTTTCACCAGCAGCTCGGCGATCTGCACGGCATTGGTGGCCGCGCCCTTGCGCAGGTTGTCGCTGACGCACCAGAAGGCCAGCCCGTTGGGCGACGACAGGTCCTCGCGAATCCGCCCGATAAAGGTCTCGTCGCGGCCGCTGCACTGGATGGGCATGGGGTAGACCTTCCGCTCCAGGTCGTCGAGCACCACCAGTCCCGGCGTGGCCGCGAACAACCGCCGCGCCTCGTCGGCCGATATCTTCCGCTCGGTCTCGACCAGGATGCTCTCGCTATGGCTGTTGCTCACCGGCACGCGGACGCACGTTGGGCAGACCAGAATCGTATCGTCCTCCAGCATCTTCCGCGTCTCCAGCACCATTTTCATTTCCTCGGACGTGTAGCCCTGGCTCTTGTGGCTGCCGATTTGCGGAATGCAATTGAAGGCGATCCGATGCGGGAAGCACTCCTGCTGGTAATCCTGCCCGGCCTGGAAGGCCCGCGTGCCCTGCTCCAGGTCGCGGCTGCCGGCCAGCCCGGCGCCGCTGGTGGCCTGATACGTGCTGACCACCACGCGGCGGACCCGCCCCGCGTCGTGCAGCGGCTTCAGGGCCTGAACCATCTGCGTGGTCGAGCAATTGGGGCTCGAGATGATCCCCTGGTGCCGGCTGATCGCATGCGGGTTGACCTCCGGGATCACCAGCGGCACCTTCGGGTCCATCCGCCAGTAGCCGCTCTCGTCGATTACCACGCAGCCGCGGGCGACGGCCCCCGGAATGAAATCCCGCGCCACGTCGTCCGGCGTGCTGCTGATGGCCAGCTCGACGCCGTCGAACACCTCGGGCCGCAGCTCCTCGACCGCATAGGCCCGGCCGGCAAACGGGATCGTCCTGCCCACCGACCGCTTCGAGGCCAGGAACTTGATCGAGCGGAAGGGAAACTTCCGCGACTGCAACAACTCGACGATAATGGTCCCTACGGCGCCCGTGGCGCCGACAACGGCGACGGAATCGAACACGGATCACACCTCCCAAGGCGATACCGGTCGTCCGCGGCCCGAACAGCCCCCGGCGGCCGGCGCAGCAATCCCCGCGACACCTCTGCGGGGCTTCGCCATGCGTGGCCCCGCCCGGCCGCGCCAAACCCCTATTATCGCACGCCCTCGGCCAACCCGCAACCTGGATGAGAATGATGCGGCCCTCGCAACGGTTTCCCGTGGCGGGGGCCGCGTAAGGCACCAATGCTGGCTTATCCAGCCCTGTTGACCGGCGGCGACGCCCGACCAGCAAGCGCCGCGCCGCCAACCGCCATCTGACAACTACCAACCGCCAACTGCTAGTAACTGGCGGCCAGACCCTCGGCGGTCCGCAGGTTGAACCCGAAGGCCACCGCCCCGCGCTCGCCCGCCGTCAGCGAAATCACCTTGGTGTCTTCCAGCAGTTGCCCGTCGCGAACGATCTGGGCCTTCACCTCATACTTGTAGCTGAAGCCGGACATCAGACCGAACGACACATACTGCCGCTTGCTGCCGGTGGTTTTGGTGAGCTTGCCGTTGATCGTCACCTTGGCCTCGGCCGGCACATAGACGGTCAGAATGGCACTACTCTCCATCGTGGGCGCGTTCAAGGTTGCGTTATTGGCCGGAATAGCCGGAAGCGCCCCCGGAATTGGCAGGGGGGCGGCGGTCGGCTTGGCCGAAGGCGTCGCCGGCAGGGCCGGCGGTACCGGAGCCGGGGTAACCGGGGTCACCGCAGGCGTGATGGGCTTCGCTTCGGCCGGCACGACTGCCGGTGTCTCCGCCTTTGGCGCGACGGGGGCCAACGTCGGCGTCGGGCTCGGCGTCGCTGGAACCGTCACCGCCCCAGTGTACGTGGTCGCGCCGCAGCAGCCCGAAACCACCGGGGTGCCCCAGCCACAGCTATCGCAGGCGCCCCAGCCACAACCATAACCGCACGTGCCGCAGCCGTAACTGCCGCAGGTGCCCCAGCCGCAACTTCCGCAGGTGCTATAGCCGCAGCAACCACGATACCAACCGCAGGGCGCCGCACAGGCCCGCACCGGTACGCCGCAGTAGCCGCCGTAGATACCACATCCGCAGCCGTAGCCGCACGCCCCGCCCCAATAGCCGCCGCAGCCGCCGCACGCGGGCCCGTACCCGCATCCACCACACAACCACCTGCACGCTTGGGCGTCCGACGTCGCGCTCACCAGTGCCAGCGCGACGACCCCCACAAGCAACAAACTCTTCCAGCCTGGCCGAATCATGGGTCTCCTCCTTTTTGTAGTGAAACAGACAGAATACCTTGACCACACGCTCTAAAGATAACACCCTGTGGGTGAAAATCAAGTAGCCTGGGCAAGGTGTGCGGGTTATGCGACTTGGGGCGCCCGCCGGCCAGCCCGCCGCCCGCCGCAATGTGCCCGCCACGCCTCACATCCACCGTACTGGGTGGTAAGTTCCATGGTACGGAAACCGACCGCCCTGCCCTGCCCCGACCGTATTCCTCACGCTGGAGCGTGAAGCTTGCGGCAGAACCTCACGCTCCAGCATGAAGAGTACAGCCGATCTCCGTACTCCTCTCGCTCCGCGAGAGGGCCTGGCACAGACGCAACGGCACCTCCGGCCTAACGCGAAGCGTGAGGGGTACGTCAGACTTGCAGAAGAACAACCGGGCGACACTACTGCGCAGTTGGGGACCGAAAAGGAACGACCCATACGCACGAACTTAAGGGCTTGCGTACCGCAAATTTGCAGATTCGATGTCCCCTCGCCCTCCGGGAGATGGGTTAGGGTGAGGGCCGTTGCCCAATCTAACACCTCGCCTTGCCCCCCGCCAATCTCGGCCCCGTTTCGCCGTTGGGGCGGCGTAGCCGCTCGGGCCCGAGTCGGTTGCGTTGTGGGGCCGAGGAGGGGCGGAGCGGTTGTCGCGGCGGAGGCGACCGAGGCACGGAACCCGCTGGAAGCAGGGGTGAAGAGGGGGGAAAGCAGCGGCAACGCTCCAACGGCTACGCGTGAAGCCGGCTCGGCGCGCACTGCCAGCGCCTTACCCGCCCAGCCATCGCCAACAGTAGGCGCCGCTAACCGCTGGCGGTCGCCTGGAGCGCCTTCTGTATGG
>JBEKTY010000129.1:0-24048 GCA_049515555.1 Thermoguttaceae bacterium | reverse complement strand
GACTACGATGCATCGACCTCGGCGAACAGCTTGTCCAGGCCTTCCCGACTGAACCGGTATTCACTGCCCACGCCGCGGCGACCGTGTTCCATTGCCACCTTCGGCGGCATATCGTTGGCAAAGCCCTCGATGAGCGTGGCAATCGTGCGGAAGAAAGCCAACTCCGAAGCCCCCAGGAATTCCATCCGCACCGAAAACGGGGCCAGGAATCCGTACGACAACAGGATCCCCAAGAACGTGCCCACCAGCGCGGCGCCCACCTTCTCGCCAATCTCCTCCACCGGACCGTCGATGGCCGTCATGGTGATCACGATCCCCAGCACCGCGGCCACGATGCCGAATCCCGGCAAGGCATCGGCCGTCTTCACCAGCACCCCGATCGGCGCGTGATGATCTTCCTCGATCACCTTGAGCTCGGCTTCCAGCAGGGCGGGCAGTTGTTCCGGCTTGACCGTGCCCTCGATGATCGGCGACAGCGCCCCGCAGATGAACTCGGTCACGTGATGGTTGTCGGCGATTCTCGGGTACTTGATGAAGATCGAGCTGGCCTGCGGGTCGGCAGTGTGCGTTTCCAGGATGATGAGGCCCTCGCGGCGCGCCAGGCGGAACAGGTCGTATAGGAGTTTGAACAGTTCTTCGTACGTGCCCTTGTCGTAGGGCGTGCCCTTCAGGCATTGCAGGACGCCGCGGGCCAGATCGCCCAACACTTTCTTGGGCGACATGACCATCAGCGCGCCCAGGGCCGCCCCGCCGATAATGAGAATCTCGGAGGGGTGGAACAGCGAGCCGATGGAGCCGCCGGACCAGGCGAAGCCCGCCAGCACCGCCCCCAGCACCACGATGCACCCCACGATGACGATCATTCCCCGCCCCGCCGCTGACGGGGACTGTCCCGATTTTCGTCCGACGAAAATGGGACTGTCCCCTTTGGCCCCAAGAACCAACGATTCCGGCCCACGGTTATCTAGCATACAAATCGCCGCGGTGCACCCGAACCGGGCAGGCCAAGCGGTGATCCACGCCTAGCGATTCTGCCGGCCGTAACGATCGTGCAGAAGGCAAAGAGCGGAAGGATGAAGGCCGAAGGCCGAAGGCGGAAGGTGGAAGGCGGAAAACAGCCGGCGGCTAACAGCCGCCGGAAGACGGACGGCGGACCCGGGTAGCCCCTCCGCTATCGGGGTGCCGAAGGTGCAAGAGGCCCTGACAGAAGCCGCTTACCGCTAACCCAAGTTCGTCAGTTGTTGACGCAAGTGCTTGCGGCGTAAGGGCGGGATCCTGAAAGTCTTCACTACATACCCCGCCGTTGGACGGGTGGCGGAGAGGTTCAACCGCAGGTGCGCCAGCAAGATTGCTGGGTGGTCGGTCGGCTGCGTGATGCAGCGGCGGCGAATCTCCGTTCCCTGACCCGTCGGAAGTACCACGTCGGGTCAGGAAAAGGTGTCAGTCAGGAAAAGGTGTCAAGCTGGCGCAGACCAATTCCCGGTCGTTGCGGGCGAAGATGTGCCGGCAGGCGTAGGCCGGATGCGACCAGCAGACGCCGCTGCGCTGGGGCAACTGCCCAACGGTGGGCTCGAGCAGCTTCGTGCGGCTGATCTCCTGGAATCCGCGGGGCGATAGCGTGCCGATGATCAGCTCGCCGCGCTCGTTGAACATCCATGTCCGCTGGCCGTTGCGGACCATGTGGATCGTGGCCCAGCGGGCCTTGGGCACCGCGTGCAAGTCTTCCCAGATGCGGTCCCCGGTCCGCGCATCGAGGCATCGCAGCTCGCCATAGCTATCTACGCCGTACACGTAGTCGCCCTCCATGTACGGCGTGCTGATCATGGCGTGCAGGGCATCGGTCTGCCGCTCGCTGGCCCCCTGCCGCCGCCAGAGCTTCTCGACCCGCGGCTCGTCCTGACACAGCCTGAGCATCAAGGCGCCGTCGTAAAACCCCGTCAGGAACAGGCGGTCGCTGCAAACGACGGGGGTCGGGACGTTGATCACCATACGGCTCGGCGGCATCGGGTATTTCCAATACACCGCGCCGGAGGCCGGATCAAGGCCCACCACGCCCGCGCCCGTCCAGCAGACCAGAACCCGCCGGCCGGCCTGCCGGACGATGATGGGGGCCGAATAGGAGGCCGGATCGTCCAGTGCCCGCCAGCGCTCGGCGCCGCTGCGCTTGTCCCAGGCCACCAGGCACCCCTCCTCGGCGCCGAGCTGGACGATCAGCAGATCGCGATCGACCAGCGGCGCGGCGGCCAGGCCCCAGATCGGCAGGCGAGGGTGGTAGTCCACCCCCGGCCGCTTCCGCCACAGGAGCTTTCCGGTGGCCGCGTCCAGGCAGTGCACGTGGCCCATGGTGCCCAGGGCGTAAGCGCGGCCCTCGTCGATGGAGACGCTCGCCCGCGGGCCCGCCGTGTAGCCCACGTCGCGATAGGGGCAGTCGTAAGCGAAGCTCCACAGGCGGCGACCCGTTAGCCGGTCGAAGCAGTGCACGCGCTCCACCGGCTGCGGTTCACTCTGACGGTCGGTGACGTACACTCGGCCATCGGCCACGGTGGGTCCGCTGTAGCCACTGCCGATATTCGCCCGCCAGCGGATGGGAAGCTGCGGGCCGGAGAAGCGCTGCAAAACGCCCGTCTCCTTCCACACGCCGTCGCGGGTCGGGCCGCGCCATTGCGGCCAATCGTCGGCCAGTAGTTGACCATTACACGCCGCCCAACCCGTCAGCAGCCCGAGTACCCAACTCGTGCGAATCACCCTGTTCATGCGCCGGACGCTCCATTTTAATGCGGCATAGGTCACGGTTCGCCGCTTGGCGAACGAGCATTCTCGAGGAGATCCAGTTTGTCTTTCATGAAGCGCGCCACGGCCTCCTCGCAGCACACGTCCTGCCACCACTTCCGCGTTTGGTGGTGGAGTGTCTGCAATCGCTCCGGCTCGCGCAAGAGGTCTTGCACCACGCGCCGCAGGTTGCACCAATTGTCCAGGACGATGATGGGCGATCCGCGGTAGAACCGCGTGTCCGGCAAGGGCTCGGAAATGACGACGCAGCCCGCACGCAGGGCCTCGTAATGCCGAAAGCTCTCGCGGCTGACAAAACCGCAAGGACAGAGGGCGATCTTGGCGTCGTACAGCATGCGGCAGTAGTCCTCGCCGGACATCCCGCGTTGGAACCCGCCGGTGAACGTAATGTGCGACGCGGGAAAGATGCGCGAGCAGTCCCGCGGCAGCCATCCCGCACGATGCATCAGCCGCGGCACCGACCGGGCTGGGCAGGGCAAGTGTCGAAGCCAGGTCAACTCGCGGTAAAGCGGCACGCGGTTCCGGTTGAGGTTGCCGGAAAAGAAGACGTTGACGGAGCGTTCGGCCGGCGCGCGCACCGGCCGATCCGCGACTCCCGCCGTACAACCCAAGGGCAGCGGAAACAGGTTGTCGGGCAGGCCGCGGTCCGACGGCAGGTAACACTTGAAAATGGCGAAGAACTTGTCGCAAAGATGTCGGGGCACGCGGCTCATCTCGTCGGAGATGTAGATCAGCACCCGCTTTCGCGGGCTCGCGGAGGCGAGCGCGTCGGGCAGAGCCGTGTTGTCGGCGCTGGAGTACAGCACGAACTCGTATTGGCCGGCGCGGTCGCCAAGCCGGCGCTCGAGGTCGGAGAGGAGGCCTTCCAGGAAGCCCTTTTCCTGCAAGTCGTCGTAGCGATAAACGGCGTGGCGAAAAGTGTGCCGCAGGCTTTCCACGATGCGCGACATGACAGCCTCTCAGTGCGCTTATCCTTCGAGCGGTGTTCCGTAGCTAGTATGCGACAGCAGCGTTGGCCTCAGGAACGCTTGCCGGCCGGCGTCCGCGGCACGCGCCAGCGAAAAAGAGCGCGGGCGAGTTTCGCCAGAAAAAGCGTGTTGCCCACCAGATATCTCCGCCAGAGCCGTTGAGGTTCCTGGGCCAGGCGGTGACACCACTCCAAGCCCCATCGCTGCATCCAGTGGGGGGCGCGCGGCGTTCGACCGGCGTGAAAGTCGAACGCTGCGCCGACACACAGTTGTACGGGCACGATCCGCCGACGGTGCTCGTAAGCGAAAAGATCCTGCTTGGGGTATCCCAGACCGAGGAAGACCATCCCCGCCCCGCTCTCGTTGATCGCCCGGACCGCGGCTTCATCCTCGTCGGGCGTTAGGGGGCGAAAGGGCGGCGAATAGGCCCCGGCCACTTGCAAGCCCGGAAACTGCTCTTTCAGATTGGCCTCGAGCGCCTCCAGCACGTCGGGTGCGCCGCCATAGAGGTAGACCGGCACTCCCTCTTCAGCACACCGGCGGCACAGACGGAGCATCGTCTCCGGGCCGCAAACGCGCTCGGGCAGCCGGGTTCCGTGCAGCAGGTTCAATGCCCAACGTACCGGCTGACCGTCGGGGGCCACGATCTCGAACGTGTTGACTTTGGTGCGCAACTGCAAATCGTCGCTGCTGGTGACTACGCTGTACGCCGGGTGGAAGGAGACGATCGCCGGCGCGCGCCGCCGCGCGGCCTCGAGGATCAGCTCCACCGTCTCGTCATACGTGGTGGCGCTCATCTGGATCCCGAACACGTCGCGCTTTTCGGGCCATACGATCGGCTGCCGCGGACTGACGGCTGTCATTGACCGGCTCCTTGGGTCTGAAGTTGTTCGCGCGGGGCGCGCAAGACCTGGTTGTAGATTTGCATGAGGCGGCCGTAATTGATTTCCGCGGTGTACTTCCGCTCGAATTCCGAGCGTGCCGCGCGGCGCATGTTGGCAAGCTTGCCGGGATCGGCCGTCAACAGCCGAACCTTGGCGGCGAGATCAGCCGCATTGCCGGGCTCGAAAAAGAGGCCCGTCCGCCCCTCGTCCACCAACTCGATCGAGGGCCCGCGTTTCGCGGCGACGACGGGAGTCCCGGCGGCAAAGGCTTCGATGATCGTCCGTCCGAAGGTCTCGAACCAGACCGAAGGAAAGACCAGGCACGCGGCATCGCCGACCACCGCCATGGCGTCTTCCAAAGAAACTCGTCCCATCCACTGAATGTTGGGATCGGCGCGGGCCGCGGCCTTGACCTGTTCGGCCAGCGGGCCGTCACCGATGATCTTCAGCGGCGTGGGCCGGTCCAGCAGCGGCCACGCCTCCAGCAGCGTGCGGATGCCCTTCTCCGGCGTAAGGCGCCCGACAAACACGGCGTAGCCGCCTGCCCCGGCCCCGGGGCCCCCATTGCAGCCCACGCAGTTCGGCTTGACGACGACCTTGTCGGCCGGAAAGCCGTGCTCGACGAACTGCCGCCGCGAGAACTCCGAAAGTGCGATGTACCTGTCGACGGCCCGCGTCCAGGTGCGGATCAAGCCGTGCCACGTGAGCATTGCCAGGAGGACCGCGGTCGCCGGGCGGCTTCCGCGGTAGCCGCCGCTCCAGAAGAACTGCCAGGAACCAGCCCGAATCGGGCCGGGGCCACTGACTTCGCCGTGGGCCAGACGATTTCCGACGGCCCCCAGCAGGCGATAGTTGTGCAACGACTGCACGACGGGCACGTCCTCGGCCCGGGCCGCATAGTAGGCGGCGGGCGAGATCAAGGGAAACGTGTTCGTGCAGTGCATGATCTGCGGGCGCTCGCGGCGGATCAGCTCGCGCAGCTCGCGATAACTCTGCGGGTTCCAGACGGTGCGTCGCGCAAGCCGCCAGCGGGGCATGTGCTCGATGATTTTGTTGTGCAGCGTGTAACGCAGCACCTGGTGCCCGTGCCCTTCGAGCATGGCCGCCTCGTCGGCGAAGACCACGTCCTCGCCGCCGGCTTGCAGGTAGTAGTTGTGGCACAACAGGACTTTCATCGGGCGGCGCCCTGCGAAGCGAATTGCTGTTGTTCGTTACGGAAAGCCAATTGGGCGACTAGAGCTTCCTGGGCAAACCATCGCGGCGCCGCGTAACGCAGGGTTCCGCGAAAGTACCCTTCCGCGCGCCACAGCCGGCAGCGCGTGGCCAGGGCCTGCTCCTCGTTGCGCCGCACGCGGGCCCACAGCAGGCGCGGCGCAAACACGGCCACGGCCTGCCCCAGCCGCGCCGTGAAAACCAGCAGACGGACCAAAAGGCCGAACTCGCGCCAGTATACTCGCGCCATGATCCAGCCGTGGCGCAGGCAGGTCCAGCGGAAATAATCGTCTTGCAGCCGGTGCGCCGGAATCACGTGCTGGACCAGGGCCGCGGGCGTGTACCACACGTTGATCCCGGCCTGCTGCATCTTGTAGTAGAGATAGCTGTCTTCGCCGGACATGGCCAGGGCCTCGTCGAAGGTCCCCGCTTCGTCGAACACGGTACGATGGATCAGGAAGTTCCCCGTGTTCGGCGCCGCTTTGCTGCCGTAGCGGTGCTGGGAGACCTCGCCGCCGCAGTCTTCGCCCAGGAGCAAGCGGCACAGGGGCGGCAGGGGAGGCTGCTTTCCATCCGGAAGCAGCAAGGTGCGCGCCCCCGCCGCCGAGCGCGCCCCCTTCTCCCGTGCCAGCGTCAACAGTTCCAGCAGCCAGCGCGGGTCGGCCAACTGGTCGTCGTCGAAGAAGGCAATCCACTCGCCCCGGGCCGCGGCAATCCCGCAGTTGCGCGAAAAAGCTATGCCGCTGCGGGGCTCATCGACGCGCCGCACGGCCACGGGCGCATACCGCGCGACCTCGTCGGTCACGGCGTTGGTGGAGTCGCTCGATCCGTTGTTGACGACGAGCACTTCGTAGGTGAACTTCCCCGCGGTCTCCAAGACGGCCAGACTGCCCAGGGCGCGGCGCAGCAACTCCGCCCGGTTGTAGGTGCACACGACGACGGTGACATCGGGGCAGGTCATGGCTGTGAATCCCGACAAGGATAGGAAGGACCATAGCCGGAGAAGGCGTGTTCGTCGGCGCCCCGCTGATGGCCGCCGTCGCGCGGCGCCGCGTCCGCCGGAGCCAGCGCCAGGCGCGCCAGGCCGCAAGCGGTCAAGAAAGGAATGCAGGCGGTATCCACGAACATCGATTCCAGAAGGGATTGGAACGCGCCGTACGCCAGCAGGGCGAAGAGGAAATCGCAGCCGGCGTCGCGCGTGTGACGACACTCGCGCGCCGTGCGGCCGATGGCTAGCGCCACGGCGAACGTCAAGGTCACGACGCCGACGAGGCCCACGTTCACCAGCGTTTCCATGTAGGCCGAGTGCGCGTGCGAAACGCCGGAGCCCACGACCGCGGAGGCGGTCAAGACATGTTCGGGGTCCCAGAAGCTGCCGTAGCCGAAGCCGAACAAGAGTCGGTCGCGAACGCAGTCGAACAATTCGATCCACAAGGGGATTCGCCCGGTGAGCGAAACCGCGCCTTCGGACCGCCCCATCAAGGCGACGTCGACCAGGCTTCCCCCCAAGTCCATGCAGCCCAGGAGCACGGCCAGAACGAGCGCCAAGGCCAACCCGCCGAAGAGCAGCCCCGCCGTAATCTGCCTCCGGCTGGGGCTTCTGACCCAACCCAGCGCCGCCAGTGCGACGAGGAAGGCCATGGTTGTAGTGCGCGACTTGGTCAGCAGCAGGAAGCCGCCGCCCAGCACGGCCAGGCCGATGAGCAGGGGCCGCACCGCCGTCTGCCGGCTCGCCAGGCAGATCGCGGCCAGGCACAGCACCGCGCAATAGGAGGCTTGGAGGTTCGGATGCACGCTCCCGGCAAAGCGGTACTCGCCGTTCCAGGGATGGAAGGCGTCCAGACGGAGCTCGACGAGCACACCGAGGAAGGCATACGTCGTTGTGACGCAGAGCGCTGTCACGCACAGTTGGCGCAAGGAAAGTTGCCGGCCGACGCCGACGGCGCCGATCGAGAAGCAGACCAGCGCTCCCAGACGCCGGATGGTCAAGGGGATGTCGCTGGCCCAGGCCGTGCTCGCCAGGCACCATGCCAAGTAGAACAGCAAGAGCAGCGGCAGGAGGCCGCGGAAACGCAGCGATTGCCGGTCGGCGCAGGCCAGGCAGACGGCTCCGAACAAGGCCAGCGTCACGAACGCCAGTTGGCGCAGGGAGTTGCCTTCCACCGTCGCCGTTTGAATGTCTTGCGTCTGCGCCGCAAAATCGTCGCTGCGCGGCGCGGTGATGTAATGCTCGATCATCAGGAAGGCGCCGCCGATGACCAGCGCCGCCAGCAGCACCATCGCCGCGCCGGCTTGGGGCAAGGAACCCGCATTTGTCGTCGTCACATGCATGACGGTTCTTCCGCGGGCTAGGCCGCCTCCAGCCTGTGCGGGATGGTCTTCAAAGCTGCCGCGAGGACCCAGGAGCGCGTGATGCAGCCCGCCGCATTGCCGGCCAGCGTGGCGATCGCAGCGCCGAGCGGTCCCCACGGCAACACGCAAAACAAGACGACGAAGGTCACCAGCAGGCTGCAGATGTCGGGGAGCATGTTGGCCCGAGGCCGTTCGATGACCCACAGTCCCCGGCCGGCGTTGTTGCCGATCGCGTTGACGAGGATGCCTACGGCCAGGACGACCACGACCGGTCCGGCCCCGCTGAAATCCGCACCGTAGACGAACCTGACCAGCGGGCCGCCTATGGCCACCAACAACAGGCAGAACGTGCCCAGCACCGCGCAAAACAATAGGGCAGCGGTCCAGAGGATGCGCAGGAGTCGGGCGACGCCGCCGGTACTGAAGGCCTGCGCCGCCTTCGAGGTGATGAAGCCATCCAGGCTGGCTACGAACATATTGGATATTCCCGCCATGGTGGCGCAGGCCGCCAGCAGCCCCGTCGCCGACTTCCCGTGGGCCGCCGTGATGACCCAGGGGACGACACACCCGGCCGTCGAGCCGACGAGGTTGCTGGCCAGGACCCATTTGCCGAAGGCCCAGTTGTGCCGCCAATCCGCGAGCACGTGCGCCCGCGCAAACCGCAAGGGCTGCTGCCTCGTCAGGAACCAACCCAGGCACGCCACGGCGCACGCCGCGCCCATCACCAGGTACGCGGCCGGGACAGAGAGCAAGTGCCAACGGGCGAGGAGCAACAGGCCGCTCAATTGCAGGACGGCGACAACCGTGTCGAGCGCCGCGGTGGTCGACATCTGGAGATGCGCGATCGAAACCAGGCGCACGAACCACCGCAGCAACAGGAAGGGCATGGCGCCGAGCAAGGCAGCGGCGAAAGGCGTGAAATCGGCCGGCCCCGCGCCACAGGCGCTTGCCACTAGAAAGGCCAGCAGCCCCGCGCCGACCAGCGCCGAGAGTCCGACCTGGTGCAGCAGCGCACTTCCCGTGTAAAAGGCCAGGGCGCCGCCGGAGCGGCGGCTGCAATAGATCATGTACGGCGTGGAGATCGTCCGCTCTTGGATCGCTTGCACCAGGACGACGATAGTCCAGGCAAGGTAAAAGACGCCAAGCGTGTCGCGCGACCCCATGTGACCGACGATTACGCTCGTGGCAAAGGTGGTGCCGCTGACGACGGCCTGATCGAACATGGCCACAACGGCCTTTTGCGTGGTGGCGTGGAAGCCGGCGGCCCACCAGGCGGCGCGCCGCGGCGCGGCCGGCGCGGCGACGGGCGCCGCCGGCATCTCCAGCGCGTGCGCGTCCAGCGGTGGTGCGAGGCTATCGGACATTGCGGGTCGATCGGAACAGCCGGTGGCGGAGTTGCTGCGCCCAGGTGAACCAGCCCCCCAGTTTCGCGGCCAGCATGGCGCTGGTATCCCAGGGGAACACGTTGAACCGCCCCCACCGGAAGGGGTCGCTGCGCAGATCGAACAAGACGCTCTCCGTCGTCAGCCCGCACGCCGCGCCCGCTTCCCGCGCGACGGCGGCCAAGTCATCGCCGGCAAAGCCGCGGTATGGGCTCCCGTAGCAATAGGCGAACGGCGCCTCTTGCCGCCCGAAACGCAAGCGGATGAATTCCACCGATTCACGGAGGTCCTCGAGGAACTCTTGCGGACGGCAACGGAAATCCTGGTGCGTGGTCGTATGGGCGCCCATCTCCACCCGGCTGTCCGCGGTCATCTCCCGGCACTCGGCCACGGTCAGCGGTCGATAGGCTTTCGGCGGCAGCCGATCGCGGTACCGGTTGGCCCACGTGTCCCAAGGAAACGGCGCCTCGCTGTCGAGATAGCCGGTGGCGAGAAAGACCGTCGCCGGCAGACCGAGCTCGCGCAACACGGGCCAGGCGTATTCGTGGACGGTGGCATAGCCGTCGTCGAACGTCAGGACCACGGTCTGCGGCGGAACCGGCAGCCCTTGGTTTCGGTATTCGAGAACCCTGCTTAGCGGCCAGAAGTTGAACCCACGCCGCAGCAGGCCGGTAAGCTGCTCGCGAAACCGCTCGGGAGTGACGTTTTGCGTCGGCAGGGGCACTCCGGCATAGCGCGGGGCAGTGCGGTGGTAGGTAATGCCCGCCAGCAACCCGTGGGCCCGGCTGCCGAAGAGCTCGTGCAGCACCACGCCGGCCGCGCTCGCGGCGCGAATCGCCGCCCAGTTCGCCATTTCCAGCCAGGAAGATCGCTCGGGAGCATAAATGATCTGCGCGTCCAAGCCCGCCCCGGCAGGACCGATTCTCGCAAGCGAACAGCTATTGCTCATCGCGAGCCTCCCTGTCTTGCCTGCGACGGTAACGCCGTGCGCGCGAGCCGACCAGTCGCCGGAAGAGCGGCGCGGCCCAGGTGCAGCGATGATGCTCGATGGTCTGCGCGGCCAGCCAATAAGCCCGCGCGATCTGGCCCCGCAGTGTTCGCCGAAAGAGATACAGGTTGAACACGTCGTCGCATGAAAGCCGCCAGCCCTTCATCCACGGCATGTTGGTGGTCAAGTTGATGTACTTGATGGCCGGATCGCCCGCCCAGCGCCGGAAAAGGTAGTCCAGGAGCATGACGCCGGGCGACAAGTGCTGAAACGCCTGGTCGTAGCCGATCTTGGGCAGGTAGACGGTGTCGTCGGTCATCAGCGTATACTGCCCGGCGATGGGCCGGCCGCCCAACCGCAGCAAGTGGATCTCGCACCGGCCGCGCTTGCCGAAGCGCCGCATGACTTGCTCGTGGAGGACTTTCAGGCGCGGCATCAAGAGGATGGCCGTCCGACTGCCTTCCGCGCCCTTCCAACTCGCGGCTTCTACTTGCAGAAACTCCTCGTAGGCCTTTTCCAGCTCGGGCAGCGTAGACACGGTCGCGAAGGTCACTCCTTCTGTGGCCGCCAGGCGCTTGCGGTTCTTCCGCAGTTTGGCCGCGAAGTTCTTCGACACACGCTGCAATACCTGCTCCTGGGGAACCACCGGGCACCACGCGCAGCCGTTCACGCCGGCCCGCAGGCGACTGAAACCCGGTTGCCGGACGACCGCCATCGCGCAGGCGTTGTCCGCCCGCACGTTTACCACGCGGATGTACTGCCAGCACGGCCGGATCGCGCGGGACAACTGCCCCAGCACCGCCGTCAGGCAGGCATCGGGATCGGCGCCGTCGGTCACGAGCGGATCGCCCATGGGCATGCGCGCACCCTGGCTCATTTCCAAGCCGGCAATCTTCAGGCCGAACAGGCGCCGCAACGATCTCTCGAAGGGAATGATCGCGGCCGTCCGATCGCCTTGCGACACCACGCCGAAGCACAGGTCGTCTGGATCCGGGAGGCCGGCGTCCATGCAGGAAGCATGCCAATCCAGGAAATTGTCCAGCCGTTGGGCGTCGAGCGTGGTCGCCAGGCGGTTTCGATCGGCAACCAGTTTCTCCAGTCCGGCGCGCCCCCACAGCAAGCTAACCGCCTGGTTGCCGGCGATGCGGGACGCCTTCGTCGCCGCACGGGCACAGCCGGCCGTGTCGCCGGAGGCGTCCCCGGCGACAGGGGCCCTTCTGGCAGGATTCAATGCTGTAGAATGCATGGATTGTTGGTTGAAGTCCCGACCCTTGGAACCGCTATCCACTGTGAGGTTGAAACAAATGGCGTGCGTAACGCAAGACCGCCTGCCCCGGTCGGCGCAGGGGCGAAGCGCGAACGAGCTCGCGGGTGCAAAGCCAGCCGCGCCGCAGCGACCCGGCCACAAGCCGGAAGTCGACAGATCCCTCGGCCAGTTGCGAGGCGCCGGATTGCAGGCTGGCTTTATAGCGTTCCTGCCCTTTGCCCAGGTCGATGCGCCGGAGCCCCAGGGCCGCGGCGGCCCGGGCAAGTTCCAGCCACAGGATCAGCCCCGGCGAATATCCAGCCAAGGCCGGGTCGTAGGCGGGAAACCAGACGTGCAAGACTCCGCCGGCGCGCATTCCCAGGTGCAGGGCCGCCGGGCGATCGCCCGCGTACAGCACCGAGAGCATGCCCGCAAACGCGGGCGATTGCGTCTTCCAGACCCGCTCCAAGAGGGCCACGGTCCAGGCGGGAGCGAGGAAATTGGTCGCCTTGATTCGCCGGTACTGTTGCACCTTCCAGTCCATGAGCAACTCGAAGACGTCCCGCTCGCACGTGTGCGGAACCAGGCGTAGGGGGCCGATTTCGCGAGCGATCTTCCGCGCTTTACGCTCGGCTTGCGCGAGTGTGCCGCGCCCGGCCTCGTGCTTGCTCTTGCGGTAGGCCTCGAAGCCGCCGCCGAGGTCCATGTACGGTGATTCCCAGGTGACGCTATGGTAAGGCCGGAAGGGCTCCTGCGACGCCAGCAGGTGGTTAAAATGCCATGCCGCCAGCCCGCAACCGCGCAGGAGTTGTCGGGCATCGACAGAAGCGCCCCGCCGCACAACTAGGCCTTGGAAATCGCACAGCAGGCCGCCGACCGGCACGGCCACGTTGCCGCGTTGCCGCTGGTAGGGGAAGAACCCCACCGGACGGTCGTCTTCCCGCAAAACCGCTACCTCCACGTCGTGGCGCACGGCGGCAACAGCCTGCGTGAACTCGGGGCGGAAGAAGGGGCTTTCCAGCGCGGGTTCGGTCGCCAGCACATGCGACCATGCGGCCACATGTTCAGGAGTCAGCCGATCGGCCGCGAGAACTTCGATCTGCATCCCTTAGCATCCACCCCTGCCGTTGACGATGACGGGGATCGTCTGCGCCAACAGCTTGACGTCGGTCCACAGTGTCCGCTGGCCCATGTATTGCAGGTCCAAACGCACCCATTCCGCGAAGCTCACGCTGCAACGCCCGCGAACCTGCCAGATGCAGGTGATCCCCGGCGTGATCTCGAGTCGCCGCTGCTGCCACGGCTCGTACTGCGCCACCTCCTCGGGCAGCGGCGGCCGCGGTCCGACCAGCGACATGTCGCCCAGCAGCACGTTGATCAGTTGCGGCAACTCGTCGAGACTCGTTTTCCGCAGCAGGCGGCCCGCCAAAGTCACCCGCGGATCGTGCTTGATCTTGAACACCGGACCGTCCCGCTCGTTCAGCTCCAGCAGGCGATCCTTGAGTCGCTCGGCATCGACGAACATCGTGCGGAACTTGTAGATCGTAAAGGGCCGGCCGCCCAGGCCCACCCGCGTCTGCCTGAAAAGGACCGGTCCGCGGGAGGTCAACTTGATAAGGACCGCGATGCCCAGCAAGATCGGCACGTGCGCGAGCAGGGCCAGGCCGGCGGCGAGGATGTCGAAGGCCCGCTTCCACCACGGCAAGCCCTGGAAAAACAGGGGTTCCATGGCCGCGGTGCGGCCCTCATCCTCCGAGCCGCGGTCGGCCCCCACCGACGAATGCTCGCCCGTGGCGAACCAGTCCGAGGGGTAGCTGTAAACGCGACACTGCGGCAGCGGCACGCACGGGCGAAAGGCCAGGCACAGCTCGTCGGCCAGGGTCCACGCTCCCCAGGGCGGCGTGTTGGGCATCAGCACGCCGATATGCCGGCGGTCCAGCCAGCCCGCTTCGTCGCTCAGCCGCAATCGCCGCCGCAGCACGGCGGCCGCCTCGACAAGCGTGTCGCGGCCCGTCCGGGCGCTGCTCACGCCCAGCGACAACAGCGAGAGTGTCTGTTCGAAGCGGTCGGCGCGGGCCCGCTCCCGCCGCAACGCTTGCTGAAGCTGCTCGGCCGAATACAGCCCGCGGAACTCCCGGCGGGGCGACTTCTTTCCGATCCAGTGCTGAAACCACATAGGTTGCCGCTGCTTTACCAGGCAGATCGCCCCGGGCGGCGATCGGGATTGCGTTCGGGGACCGGGCTTAAGCGGCATCACGCCACTTGTTCAACACGCAGCCTACGATCCGCGCGCCCGCGTATTGCAATAATTCCTTGGCCCGCTGGGCTACCTCCCAGTGCACCCCCTCGGCCTCGACGACCAGCAGGACGCCGTCCAGCGCCGCCGGCAGCCGGTTGGCGCAGCTCGCGCGTCCCAACGGTGGCAGATCGAACACGACCAACTCGCAATGCCCGGCCAGCTCGTCGGCCACGGCGGCCAGGTCCGTCGAGTCGTAAACCCGCGCGGGGCTGACGCGCATCTGCCCGGCCGGGAGGACGAACAGGTTCTGGACGGAAGTCGGCTGCAGCGCCTCGCGGGCCGACTCGCCGCCGCAGACGCATTCCACCAGTCCCGGAACCGGCACGGCGCCGAAACGCCTGGCGACGGCCGGCTGGGAGAGATTGGCGTCGACCAGCACGACCCGCCGCTCCTGGCGCATCGCCGCGGCGATGGCCAGGTGTGCCGCCAGCGTGCTGACGCCCTCGCCGCCCCGGCAACTCGTAAGGCCCAAGGTCCGCAAGGGCCGCTCCGCCTCGCCGCGGGGCCAGCCGATCCGCCTCAGGATCTCGCGGCAATGGTCGTGGAAGGCCCCCTCGAAGCTCCAGGGGGCAGCCTCTCGGGTCCGGAACACCCGCTGCACTGCTTGCACAATCATCTCGTCACCCCCGCACGATTCCGTGGAATACACCCTGCTCCCCGTCCAGCTTGGGGATCGTACCGACCACCGCCAGCGCCAGGCGCCGCTCGACGTCGCCCGGCACGCGGAACGAGTGATCGCGGCGATCGGCCGTCAGGGCCACCGCCGCCGCGGCCAGGACGCCGCCGATGCATCCGGCCGCGAAGAACCAGGTCTTCCGCGGAAAGACCGGCTCCGGCTCGAGCGTCGCCGGCTGGGCCACCGTGATGTTCGACATGCGCTGCAATTCCTGCGCTTGGTCGATGCGGGCTTGCTCCAGGTTGGCCGCGTACTTGCGGTAATTCGCCTGGCCCATCTCCACCGCCCGCTCCAGGCGGGCGATCTGCTGCTCGTTCTGGCCGAAGGCGATCATTTGGCCGCGCAACGCGGTCAACTGGCCGCGCAGCGATTCGGCCTTCGCCGCCACCGCGGCCAGAAGCGGCTCCTCCTGCACCAAGGCGAGCTGCGTCTCTTGATACACGTGGCTGCGGCCTTCGGTCACGTGGGTCCGCGTCGGTTCCTGGTGCTCGGCCACGGCCTGGCTGGCTTTCAGTTCCTCGTCGATCTCCCGCATCAGCGGGTGGGCCGCGGTGTACTTGGCCGCCGCCTCCTCCTTCCGCACCTGCAATTGGTACAACTGCGAGCGCATCTGGTCGGTCCCCTCGTTACCGAAGCCCTTCGTCGACGATTCGATCTGCTCGGCCGGCAACTGGGCCAGTTCCCGCCGCAAGACGCGGATGCGGTTCTCCATCCCCTTGCTTTCGGCTTCGGATTGCACGAGATCTTGCTCCAGCCGCGCCGCGTGGGCCACCAACGCCTGCCGCTGCTCCAGGGGCGAGACAATGCCGGTGGACGTCTTCAACGCCCGCAGCTCGTCTTCCTTGCGGGTCAGCTCCTGGTGCGCCCGGGCCGTTTGCTCCGAAAAGAACTCCAACGACTTCTGCGGCCGGTTGAGGCGAATGTGCTCGGCCACGTAAATCTCGATCAGCTTGGCGACGACGCTCTGCGCCCAGGCGGCCGAGGGGCCTTGGCAGTCGATCTGGATCACGTCCGAGCGGCGACCCGCCGCGACGCTGTACTTCCGCAACAAACCGGCAATCGCGCGATCTCGATCAGCCAAGGGCGGCGTGCCCTCGATGCGGCGGAGCCACTGGCGGACCTCGCCGATCCGCCGGCCGTAGTCCTGCGCGAAACTGCGCAATCGCCCGGCCCAACCCCCGCCGGCATCGTCACCCCCCGCGATGGCCGGCCCTGGCTGGTCGAGAATGAAGGCCGGCCCCAGGGCGTCCACCACCTTCTCGGCGATGAAGCGGCTCTTCAGGATCTCGGCCACCGAGTTTAGCTCGTTGTCCCGCGATTGCGGAACGGCGACCACCGGATCATGGCTCATCGTGGCCATGGGGTCGATCGTGGCGTTCTCCTTACCCAACCGCGCCAGCAGCTTTCCCTCCGAGTGATAACTCTTCGGCAGCAGCATCGCCGCAAGGCTCGAAGACGCCACGACCAGCACGAACGTCAACACGCTTTTCTTCCTATGGCGCGCCAGCACGCGTCGCAGGTCCGACAGAGTCGTCTGAGGCGAAGTTCCGTTCATGGATCAACTCGCTTGGGCCTCGCTGCGTACCAACCTATCATTGCGTCAAACCGCCGGAACCCTTATCTTATCATGGATACGTAAACTGCGGTAGATGACACGTTGGCGGCACATACATAACACGCATGAACTGGGGTATCTGGTGCCCGGTGCCAATGCAGATCGTCTTGTCCAACATGAATTCATATCTTGCATAGCATCAAGGAGTTACGGCTACTGGATTACCTATGGAAATCCTGTCTTAAGGCTAGGCTTGGCAGAAGCAATACATTCGGGTGGTTGCTTTGACGGACTAGTTAAGCCGTTCTTAGCAACTGTATGCAGGAGTTTTCTACAGGCAAGGATCAAAAAATTTCACGCTACCTGCTTGACGAAAATAAACTACTTTGGTAGTATTACCTGAGTAGTTGACTGCGGCAAGGAGCCCGTTCTATGACACACAAGCCAAATTACCGATTGGGCGTTCTGCAATTGGAGATTATGCAAGTCCTGTGGAAGGCGGCGCCGGCTACGGTCGCCGAGGTTCAGGGGCAACTCTCGGGCGAGCCGCTGGCCTACACGACCGTGGCCACGATGCTGCGGAAGATGGAAGATCGGCGCCTGGTGGGGCATCGGCAGGAGGGCCGGCGATTCGTGTACGAGCCGCTGGTGGGCGCCGACGAAGTGGCCCGCAGCATGGCCGACGACCTGGTGGATCGCCTGTTTGCGGGCAGCCTGGCCGATGCCATGAGCCATTTGCTGGAGAGCCGTGAGGTTAGCCGGCGGGAGTTTGCTCGCCTGGAGCAGTTGATCGAGGAGCATAAGCAGCGGAAGTGAGCAGGGGAGCAACCATGCCCAATTACCTTGCGCCGGAACCGGCATTGTGGCGGGAGCTATGCGTCGTGCTGGGCGTCGGCGCGGCGGTGATTGTGGCGGGGGCGGCGGCGGCCCGGGGCTGGCTCCGCTGTGGGATTTGGCAGCGAACGTTGTGGCGGGCGGTGACGCTCAGTCTGTGGGCCCTGGTGGGGTTCGAGCTGACGGGGATCGCTCCCGGGCTGGTGCAGTTGTGCCGCCCGGCGCGAGGTGCGGCCCGGCCGGAAATGCCCGTGCCCGTGGTGATGCCCGTGCCCGTGGTGATGCCCGTCGCCGAGGTGGAATCGGTTCTTGCCTATGCGGCGGCGGTGGAAACCGTTTGCCCGCCGGCGGCCGCCGCGGCCCCGCAGGGCATCTGGTGGCCGGCGGTGATTTGGGCCGTCGGGGCGGGGGCGATTCTGGCCCGCATGGCGTGGGCCCGGGCCCTGTTGGTGGCCTTCCGCCGGCAATGCGGCGCACCGTGCGGCGCGGCGACCCTTGAGCGGGTGCGGGCCATGGCGGCGCGGCTGGCGGTTCGCCGGCCGGTTCGCGTGCTGCTCTGCCAACGGCTGGGCGCGCCGGTGGTGTTCGGCACTTTGCGGCCGGTGCTCGTACTGCCGGCCGCGTTCACCGACGACTTCGATCCCCGGCAACAAGACGCCGTGCTGGCCCACGAATTGGCGCATCTGGCGGCGGGGGATCCGGCCTGGCACGGCGTGGCGCTTTTGACGTGTGGTCTGCTATGGTGGCATCCGCTGGCCTGGTGGTCGCGGCGGCAGTTGCGCGCGGCAAGCGAAGCGGCGGCCGACGAGGCGAGCCTCTTGTTGCCCGGCGGGCCGTGCGCCCTGGCCGAGTCGCTGGTCCACCTGGGGCGGCGGCTGCTGCGGCCGCAAGCCCTGGCTTGGCTCTCGGTCGAGGGCGGGTTCCGCTCCGGCCTGGGTCGGCGCGTCGAGCGGCTGCTGCGGCTCGGCGGCGGTTCCCGGCCGGCGCCGCGCCCTGCCCGGTTGGCCTGCGCCCAGCTCGTCTTGCCGGTTCTGTTCACAGTTCTGGCTGTTCTTGGTACTGCCTGGGCGCCGTCCCAGGTTCCCTTCATGCAAGGAGCGACGACGATGAGTGTGTTCAGCAGTTCGTGGCGTTGTTCGTTGGCCGCCGTGGCAGTTGGCACGGTGCTGGGCGGTGCGGCGCCGGCCTCGGCCGAGGATCAACCCGCCGTGCGATCGGCCAGGCCCGCGGCCCCTTCCGCTGGCGAGCAGGAGCAACTGCGTCAGCAGTTACAGTCGATCCGTCAGAAGGTCGAGCAATTGACAAAAGAGGGCAAGCACGAGGAGGTCGAGCGCCTGAAGCAGGAGGCACAGGCGATCATGGCCAAGCTGTCCCCGCGCGGAGCGGAGGCCGGGCCGGGCGATCGCCGGCGTGAGCCGGGGCCCGCCGGCCCGGGCCGCGGCGACCCCGAGCGGGAGAAAGTCCGCCAGCAGCTTCAATCACTCCGGCAAAAGGTCGACCAGTTGGAGAGAGAGGGTAAACACGACGAGGCCGAAAGCGTGAAACGCGAGGCAAAGGCAATCTATTCCAGGCTGGCCCCGCGCGGACCGGAGGCTGGGCCGGGCGATCAGCGACGCGAGGCCGGGCCGGGTGATCAACGGCGCGAGGCTGGGCCTGGTGAGCGCGGACGCGAGGCTGGGGCCGGTGAGCGCCGGCGCGAGGCCGGGCCTGGTGATCAACGGCGCGAGGCTGGGCCTGGTGATCGTGGGCGCGAGGCCGGGGCCGGTGATCGCGGGCGCGAGGCTAGGCCTGGTGATCGTGTGCGCGAAGCTGGGCCTGGTGATCGCGGGCGCGAGGCTAGGCCTGCTGAACGCGGACGCGAGGCCGGGCCTGGTGATCGCGGGCGCGAGGTCGGGATGCCCGGCGGTCGCCCGCTATCGCCCGAAGACATGGCCGCCCGCGTCCAGCACCTGCGGGTTGCGGCCGACAATTTGAAGGCCGCCGGCCTGGGTCGGGAGGCGGATGGAATATTGCAGATGGCCGAGCGGATGCAGGCGGCGTGCTCGGGCGACGCCCGACAGGGTCGCGACGGCCGGCCCGGGCCGACCCCTGGTGCGGGCCCCGCGCCGCGTGGACCTGCCGGTTCGGTCAATCCGCGGGAGATCGAGGAGCTGCGCGGCGCGGTCGGCGAAATCGCCCGCCAGATGCAGCAGTTGCGGGAGGAGATGCACCGTTTGGCCGAGCGGAACGAGAAGCGATAGTCCTCGGCTAGTGCTCTGTCAAAGGTGGTTTGATGAAATGGGTGGCACGCCCTGAAAGGGCGTGGCTGGGCGGCTCACCACGCCCTTTCAGGGCGTGCCACCCATCAATCGAAGAACCGACAGAGCACTATCCCGGCTGGAGCGCAAACCGCGTGCGGCGGGCGTAGAACGCGTCCAGATCGGCCAACAAGGCCATTTCGGCCGGGCTGAAGCGCTCGGCGGCCAGAAAGGCCTGCTTCCGCTCCGGCCCCGACCGCGGTTCGAACATCCAAAGCCACTGCCGATAACCGGCCGCGGAATCGACGGCGGGAAAGACCCGAGCGTTCCACAGGCTCCGCTGCGCGGCGGCAGTGGTCGAGTCCCACACGTCGGCCGGGTCGACGCCCAAGGCGGCCAGCCACTCCAGCAGCGGCCGGGCCAGCAGCGTTGCCCCCCCGTGGACGGAGTCCTTGAACGTGTCGGCCACGTGGTAGCAGCGGACGAACCAGACGGCTTTGCCCGACGGCGTGCGGCCGGCAAGCACGTCCAGGCAGGCGCCTTGCGGCAGCGTGAGCGGCTCGACAACGTCGACCCCGACTACCACGTTCTGCCCGGCGAGTTGCAGCGGGGCCGCCAAGCGGCAGCCTTCGACCCAGGAGTCGGCGCCTTCGATTCGCCCGCCGTCGCGGCGGTTGTTGAGATTCAAGAGGGCGCGGGCCTGCGTGCCACCCAGGTCGCGGCCCAGCAGCTCCTGCCCGCTGGTGATAAGCTGGCGGGTCGTGCCGAAATGCAGAAACCCGCACTCGCTGAGAACTTCGGCGTGGAAGGGCACTCCGCACAGCTCGCGGTGCAGCCTGGCCAGCGGCCCGGCCGGCCAGGTCGAGCCGCTGGCGGCGACGCTGGCGCGATAATCCTCGACCGTGGTCTCCGAGCCCAAAGCGCAGCAGACCTCGCGATAGAGATCGAGGCCCCGCTCGAGCACGAGCTGCTCCATGGCGGGTGAGAAGGCCGCCCCGGCGGGCCCGGCCTCCACGTCCAGCGCCCGAAGCATGGCCACGGCGGCCCGGGCGTCGAAGCTCATCACGGCCACGTCCAGCAGTGCGCGGCCGTCGGGGCGCACTGCCCCGCAGCGGGCTTGCTCCGCCGGACTGGCCTTCTGCAGGAACCGCCGCACCCGGCCTGTGGAATCGGTGCAAAACACGCCGTGCTTGCCGGCCACCTCGGGCGCGGCATAGGCCGCCAGCGCGGTGATGCCCGGCCGGTCCAGGCGGACGGCCGCGGGATCCAGCATCACCAGTGCGTCGCCGGCGGCGACCACGATCTGACCGGCCCCGGCCGGCCCCGGCGGCAAGTCACGCAGCAGAGGGAAAAGCCGATCGAAGAGGGTGCAGATCACCGGCCCGGCGGGCCGGCCCGGCAGCGGCGAGAAGATCTTGCCGCAGGGACCATAGGCCGGCACGCGGCGTGAATCGCCGCCGGCGTGCAGGATCAGAATCCGTAACCGCCGCAGCACCTGCTCGATCGCGGGCCAGCCGGGCGCCGCAGCCGGCCCGCGGGCCATCTCCCGGCCCACCACGCGCATCAGGCAATCCAGCGTGCTCCCGCCGCTGCCCACCCGCTTGCCCTGCGCATCGGCGACGGCCATGACCGCCCCCACCTCGTCCAACAGGCCCGCCTTCTTTCGCAGCCGCAATTGGGCCTCGTAGCCGGCCGCCTGCCGCTCGTGTGAAGCCGTAAGAATCAGGTAATCCCATCGCCCAGACATCTTGGCCCCCGGGGATATGCGTAGCCGCCATTATACTCGGCGACCGCCGGCCTGCCGATCGAGCAAGAAACCGCGGCTAAGGTGGTCTGGTGACGATTCTGCCCCAGGACGTTGTCCGGGGCTGAAGCTGGCACACACCTTCGGTGCTGGGCGGAGCAAGGCCGGGGGGCTACAGCCGTGCCCGGCAAAACATCCGTACTATTGGGTCCTACGCTGGTTACGCCTTGATCGCCGCGCCCTACTGCTGCTCCCCCGGCTCGGGCTGTTTGATGCGCACCAGCATCCACTGCTGCGTTCGCTCCTTGCCGTAGGGCAGCAGTACCGGGGCTTCGTCCTTGGTCAGGCTGCTCAGGCCCGCGTCGAACACCGTGGTCTTATTGTCGCCCACGGTCCAGGCGACCCGCTGCGTCCGCTTGTCCACCGCTCCATGGACGGGAAGCGTGGAACCCGCGACGGCGCTGTAATAGTTGCCCGCAATGGCCCCCGACTTGTTGAGCGCCAACTGGAACATGGTGTTAGAGTCGGCCTGATCGCCCTGCACGAGCGAAAAGACCCCCAGCGGCATCCAGTCGGTGCTCTGGGGCTCGGGCGGGGGTGCGCTCTGGGCCAAATCCGACGCCTGCTGGTAGTACTGGTCGGCCGTGGCGACCGGCTGGTCGCCGTAATACACCTGATCGCCCTGGTAGGTGATGTTGCTGCCGCTACTCGCTCGCGCGGTTGTTCCGCTGCGCCTGTTCAAGCTTCTTGACGTCTTCGGGCGTCAGCGTCGGCCGTTCGATCTTCAGCGTCAGCTTGTCGAGCTTGCCGGTGAACTTGAACGGGCACTGGTAGTCCTTGTCGCAAACCGGCGTGCCGGTGTCGGCGCCCACGTCGAAGCTCTCGTCCCACTGGAGGATCAGCGGGATGGTGCGTTCCATCTTCCGGCTGGCGACCTGATCGCCATCGACCTTGAGCACGCCGGTCCCGCCGCGGCCAATGCCGCTGAGGTTGTTGAAGGCCAGCGTGGCAGGGCCAAGGCCATCGTACTTGAAGTCGAACTCCAGCGTGTGCTTGCCGGGCGAGAGGGCCTCGGGAGCTTCCCAGCGTGTGCGCTTGAGGTCCACCAGGTTCCAGAGGAACACGGGCTTGCTCTTGAGCAGATAGAAGCCGTATCCGCCGAACCGGCCGCCCTGCGTTACAATCATTCCCTCCGCGCCGCCCCGGGGGATCTCGACTTCCGCCTTGAAGTTGTAGGAGGCATTAAGGATGCTCGGCGCATCGCCGTTGGGCGTGCCCGTCAGCTCGCCGGACCAGGTGAACTCGCTGCGCCCGGCCGTGATGCTGGGGCGCGGCGCGACGAGCCGCGTGGCCACCGAGGCATCCAGCGGCAGGACCTGGTACTTGGCCGCCTCGACCCAGAACAGGTCTTGCAGCTCCTTCAGCTTCGCCGGGTTCTTGTCGGCCACGTCATCGCATTGCGTCCAGTCCCGGCTCAGGTCGTACAACTCCCAGGGGAAGCCGGCGGGGTCCTGGCTCACCAAGCCGGCCACAACCCAGGGCGGCCGCATGACCTTCGTGCTGGCGATCCAGCCGTCGTGATAGATCGCGTGGTCGCCCATCATCTCAAAATACTGCGTATGGTGTTTCGAAGGCGCAGTGGCGTTGGCCTTGTCGAACGTGTAGGCCATGCTCACGCCCTCGATCGGGCTTTGCTGGATGCCGTCGACCACGCCGGGCTGGCGAATGCCGGCGGCTTCGAGGATCGTCGGCACCACATCGATCACGTGATGGAACTGGTGGCGGATGCCGCCCTGGTCCTTGATGACCTTCGGCCACGAGATCGCCAGGCCCTGCCGCGTCCCGCCGAAGTGCGAGGCGATCTGCTTGGTCCACGAGAACGGCGTGTCGAAGGCCCAGGTCCACGGCACGGCCATGTGGTTGTAGGTCTTGTCCGAACCCCAAGCGTCGTAGAAGAGCTTCAACTGGGCCGCCACGGGAACCTCGACCCCGTTGAACATGGCGACCTCGTTGGGCGTACCGATGAGCGTGCCCTCGGCACTCGAGCCGTTGTCGCCGCTGATGTAGATCACGAGCGTATTGTCGAGTTTGCCGATGTCCTCGAGCGCCTGGATCACACGCCCGATCTCGTGGTCGGTGTAGGCCAGATACGCGGCGTAAACGTCCACTTGGCGAATGAACATCTTCTTCTCGTCGGCCGAAAGCGCGTCCCATCTCTTCAACAGCTTGTCCGGCCAGGGCGTGAGCCTGGCATCCGGCGGGATCACGCCCAGTGTCTTCTGATTGGCGAAGATCTGCTCGCGGAGCTCATTCCAGCCTTTGTCGAACAGGTGCATGCCGCTGATCTTGCTGATCCATTCCGGCGTCGCATGGTGCGGAGCGTGCGTTCCGCCGGGCACATAATAAACTAAGAACGGCTGCTCGGGGGCCAGGGTGTTGATGCGTTTCATGTACGCGATGGCGTCGTCGGCCTGGGCGGTGGTCAGGTTCCAGCCCGACTGACCGACATAGGGGTAGATGGGCGTTGTGTTGCGGAACAGGTTGGGCTGCCATTGGCTGGTGTCACCCCCTACGAATCCGTAGAAATACTCGAAGCCCATCCCGATCGGCCACTGGTCGAAGGGACCGTCCTGGCTGGCCTGGAAGGCCGGCGTGTTGTGGTCCTTGCCGAACCACGACGTCCGATAGCCGTTGTCCTTCAAGATGCGGCCGATGGTCGCCTTGTCGCGGGTGATGATCGAGTCGTAACCCGGGTAGCCCGTGGCTTGTTCCGCTACCACGCCGAAGCCGGCCGAATGATGGTTGCGGCCGGTGACGAGCGCGGCGCGGGTCGGCGAGCACAGGGCGCAGGAATGGAATTGCGTGTACCGCAGGCCGCTGT
>JBEKTY010000128.1:0-24078 GCA_049515555.1 Thermoguttaceae bacterium | reverse complement strand
GGCACCTTGCCGTGGTTGTTCTACAATCCTTGCACGCAAGAAACCGCAAGGGCAAGAGATTCCAAACTCCGTAAGACATTATCGGTATTTAACTTACGACTAATTCAACGGTATTGACCCTAGCCCTCTCCCGGAGGGAGAGGGGACCGGGAACCACGAGTTTTTCGGCCTGGCCGGGCGGGCGGGCGGCCGATGCTGTAGTAGGTGAAGCCGGCCGCCCGCACGTGTTCCGGATGATACAGGTTGCGGCCGTCGAAGATCACCGGTTGCCGCATGAGCTGCCGCAGGCGGTCGAAGTCCGGCTGGACAAAATGTTTCCACTCGGTGAGGATGGCCAGGCCGTCGGCCCCATGCGCCGCTTCGTATTGCTGCGGGCAGTAAGTCAACCGCTGGCCGTAACGGCGGCGGACGTTTTCCAGGGCCTCCGGATCGTGGACGCGGACGGTCGCGCCGCGCTGGAGCAGCGACTCGATGAGCACCAGCGCGGGGGCCTCGCGGATGTCGTCGGTGCCCGGCTTGAAGGCCAGGCCCCACAGCGCGATTGTCAGGCCGGCCAGGTCGGTCCGGTAATGGCGGCATATTTTTTCAAACAGGACGGCCTTCTGGCAGACGTTGACTTGCTCGACGGCCTCGATCACGCGGGGCAGGACGCCGTTGGCGCGGGCCAGGGCGGCCAGGGCCCGCAGGTCCTTGGGAAAACAGCTTCCCCCGTAGCCCACGCCGGGGAAGAGGAAGGCGAAGCCGATGCGGCTGTCGTGCCCGATGCCCCGGCGGACCTCGTTGATGTCGGCCCCCACCGGCTCGCACAAGTTGGCCATTTCGTTGATGAAGCTGATCTTCGTCGACAGCAGGGCATTGGCCACGTACTTGGTCATTTCGGCGCTTTCGGGCGACATGGCCAACAGCGGCTTGTCCGTCCGCAGGTAGGGTTGATACAGGTCCCACAGCGCGTCGCGGACCTCGGGGCTGCGGGTGCCGATGACGACCCGGTCGGGCTTCATGAAGTCGTCGATGGCGGTCCCTTCCTTGAGGAACTCGGGGTTGCTGGCCACGTGGCAGTCGCGGCCGGTAAGCTCGCGGAGCCGGGCCGCCGTGGCCGCATTGGTGCCTACCGGCACGGTGCTCTTCAGCACGATGATGGCCCCGGGGGCGAGGTGCGGGGCCATCGCGGCGAGCACCGACCAGAGGGCCGACAGGTCGACCGAGCCGTCGTCGGCCGGCGGCGTGCCCACGGCCAGGAAGACGATCTTCGCCTCGGCCACCGCTCCGGCCAGGTCGGTCGAAAAGCGGAGCAGGCCGGAGGCGGCGTTGCGGGCGATCAACTCGCCCAACCCCGGCTCGTAGATCGGCATCTGCCCGCGCGACAACTGCTCGATCTTCTGGGCGTCGCAATCGACGCAGGTGACGTCGTTGCCGGTCTCGGCCAGGCAGGTGCCCGTTACCAGTCCCACGTAACCCGTTCCGACAACGGTGAGTTTCACACTGCCCTCCTCGAATGCGGTGGTGTCAGGCCGACTCTTCCTTGCCCCGCTCGTCGGCGTCTTCGCGGGGAACGCGCTTGACCGCCACCAGCGTGTCGCCCTCTTCCAGGCTCATGATCCGCACGCCCTGCGTATTGCGGCCGATGATGCTGACGTCGGAGGCGGGGATGCGCTGGATCTTGCCGCGGGCGGTCATCATCAGCAGCTCGTCGCCGTCGCTGACGCGGACGATGCCGATGACCGGGCCGTTACGGGGCTCGGTCTTGATGTCGCGGAGCCCTTTGCCGCCCCGGCGCTGGGTGCGGTAGCTGCGCTGGGAGGACAATTCCTCGCCCTCCTCGCCGGCCTCCTCTTCGCTCTCGGCGTCTTCTTCAATCTCGGCGTCTTCTTCGCTCTCGACATCCTCTTGCATCTCGGCGTCTTCGTCATCCACCGTTCCCCCTCCGCCTTCCGCCTTCCGCCCTCCGCCTTCCGCCATCCCCCCCCCGCCTTCCACCTCGTCGCCGCCGGGCCCGAAGGTCGTCCGCTTGCCGTAGCCGTGTGCGCAGGCGGTCAGGAGCGTGGCCTCGGGATCGGCCACGACCAGGCCCACCACCTGATCGCCGGCGGTGAGGCGGATGCCCCGCACGCCGCTGGCGGCCCGGCCCATGGGGCGCACGTCGGACTCCTTGAAGCGGATGGCCATGCCCCGGGCGGTGGCCAGCAGCAGCTCGTCGCCGGTGCGGGCCACGACGACGTCGACCAGCTCGTCGCCCGCGCGGAGCTTGACGGCGATAATCCCGCTGGGCCGCGGCCGGCCGTAGGCCTCCAGGGGCGTCTTCTTGACCAGGCCCCGCGCGGTGGCCATGACCAGGTAGCAGCCGGGTTGATCGAAGTCGCGCACCGCCCGGCAATCGGTGATCCGCTCGCCCTCTTGCAGGCTGAGCAGGTTGACCACGGCGCGGCCGCGGCTGTCGCGCCCCGACTGCGGCAGGTCGTACACCTTCCGCCAGTAGGTCTTGCCCAGGTTGGTGAAGAACAGCAGATAGGAATGGGTGCTGGCCACGAAGAGGTGCTCGATGGGGTCTTCCTCTTCGGTCTTGGCGCCGGTCAGCCCCTTGCCGCCCCGATGCTGGGCCCGGTAGGCCGACACGGGCGTCCGCTTGACGTAGCCGTTGCCGCTGATCGAGACGACCATCGTCTCCTCTTCGATCAGGTCTTCCAGGTCGATGTCGCCGATCTCCTCGCCGGTGATTTCCGTACGGCGGGGCTCGGGATATTTCCGCTTCAGCTCGAGGAGGTCCTGGCGGATTATCGCCAGCAGGTGCTGCCGGCCGGAGAGGATGCGGTTGTAGTCGCGGATCTTCGCGATCAGCTCGCGGTGCTCGCCGCCCAGTTTCTCCTGCTCCAGGTTGACCAACTGGCCGAGGGTCATGCGGAGAATGGCGTCGGCCTGGACGGGCGTCAGCGAGTACGACTCTTGCGGGCCGCGCTCGGCCTGGAACAGCTCGAACCCCTCGTCGCCCAGCGCGCGGTGCAGCAGGGCGGCCGGCGACTGGATCTCGGTCAGCCGCCGCTTGGCCTGCTCCTGGCTGGCCGACGAGCGGATGACGCGGATCACCTCCTCAATGGCCGCCAGGGCCAGCAGCAGGCCCTCGACCGTGTGCTTCCGCTGCCGCGCCTTGGCCAGCAGGAACTGCGTCCGCCGGCGGATCACGATCTCGCGGTGGCGAATGAACTCCTGGAGCAGCTCCTTGAAGCTCAGCACCCGCGGCTTCCCGTCGACCAGGGCCAGGAAGATCAGCGAGACGGTGTCCTGGAGCGGCGAGAACTGGTAGAGCTGGTTGAGGACCACGTCGGGGTCGGCGTCGCGTTTCAGCTCCAACACCAGGCGGACCGGTTCCTGAAGGTCGCTTTCGTTGCGGCAGCCGGAAATGCCCGGAATGCGGCCGTCGTTGACCAGGGCCGCGATCCGCTCTTCGACCCGGTCGCGAGCGGCCTGGTAGGGCACCTCGTTGACGACGATGCGGTAGCGGCCCTTGCCGTGTTCTTCGATTGTGGTGCGGGCGCGGAGCACGATCGTGCCGCGGCCGGTGTGGTAGCCCCGCCGCAGCCCGCCCCGCCCGCACACGATCCCGCCGGTGGGAAAGTCCGGGCCGGGCACGATCTCCATCAGCTCGTCGATCGACACGCCCGGCTCGTCGATCAGCCGCACCAGCGCGTCGCAGACCTCCACCAGGTTGTGCGGCGGGATCGAGGTGGCCATGCCCACCGCGATGCCCTGCGAGCCGTTCACCAACAGGTTGGGGAACTTCGAGGGCAGGACGCTGGGCTCCGTGCCCTTCTCGTCGTAGGTGCGCAGGAAATCGACCGTGTCTTGCTTGACGTCGTCGAGCATCAACTGGGCCACGGGCGACATCCGCGCCTCGGTGTAGCGCATGGCCGCCGGCGGCAGCCCGGCAATCGACCCGAAGTTCCCCTGCTTGTCGACCAGCGGGTAGCGGGTGTTCCATTCCTGGGCCATGCGGACCAGGGTGGGGTAAATGGCCTGGTCGCCGTGCGGATGGTAGCGCTTCATCGTCTCGCCGACGATTCCCGCGCACTTGGAAGTGGAGGCCCCGGGGGTCAGCCCCAGGTCGTTCATGGCCACCAGGATCCGCCGCTGCGAGGGCTTCAGGCCGTCCCGCACGTCGGGCAGGGCCCGGCTGACGATCACGCTCATGGCGTAGGTCAGATAGCTCTGCTTCAGCTCATCCTCGATGGGCAGCAGCAGCAGGCGACCCTCGCCGAAATCGCTGGCGTCGGGCGGGCTGGCCGGGGCCGCGCCGTCCTCGGGATCGGCTGGCTCGGGCGGCAGATCGGCTTCGTCGGCCAAGCGGCGTCCTTTCGTCGCTGGAGTGCGTGACTGCCGGCCGGCCGCATCATATTCCGCACAAACAACTTACGTCGTCCGGCCACCGGCGGCAATACAAGACCGTGATTATACCGCCAACGGCCCGGCGCTTCAACGCCTCCGCACGCACAAATCCGCCCTTCTTGCCCGGAATTAAGTAGGGTGGGTCGAGCGGAGCGAGCCCCACCATTATCGACGGGCGAATCCACAACTGGGATTATTCACCCAGGCTCGTAGTGACCCGATTTATCGGGTCTGGAGAGCGTGAACAGGTCAAGGACCGCATGAATGCGGTCACTACAAACGGTTGGTGAATAATCCGGGCCAAATCCCCAAATCCCTAAATCCCCAAATCCCTGCCCCCCGTCACACCTGCTCGGGCACCACGTAGGGGGCGCGGTACTCGCGGGTCAGGAGCTTGTCGGCCTCTTCGTCGCCCACGAACTTCTCGGTCTGAGGATCGATTTTGAGCGTCCGACCCATCTGGTAGGTCGTCTTGTCGAGGTCCACGCCGGCGGCCTTCAGGTTCCGCTTGATGGTCTCGAAGCTCTCGGCGACCTGTGCATTGCTCATACCTTCCGGCTCCTGGCTGAACGACGCCTGCCGGCCGAGGCGGTAGGAAATATTGGCCAGGTGGCACAGGGCGGCCGAGTAGTGGCCGGCGAGGATGGGGGCGGTAACGGCCTCCGCCTTGCGGCTGCGAACGCAGGCGATGAAACTGCCGAAGGCCCCGCCGGACGTGTCGTCGTCGAATTCGCCCGCTGCCGGACGCAGTGGCTTGGCCGCCAGCGGGTGAGCGGCGCCGCCCGGCTTCGGAAAGAACTTCCCGTCGCGGACCAGCCCCTCGGTCGTATAGAACTCGTTGGAGACCTTGGATGGAAATCCGGCGAACGCCAAGTCCCGCGGGGCTTTCTCCGACTTCTTGCCCAGCTTCAGGTCCCCAACCAGCCCGCGAACCTCCAGGACCAACAGCACGTCGCCGAACTCGAAGACGGCCATTTGCATGTTGGGCGTCTGGCCCTGGTCCTTGTAGCCGAGCCGGCCGCCCAGGCTCCAGACCTTGGTGGGTAAGGTGGACCCGGCGATCCCCCAACGGGCCACGTCCGCCTGGTGTACGCCCTGATTGCCGATCTCGCCGTTGCCGAAGTCCCAGAACCAGTGCCAATTGTAATGCACGAGGTTCTTGTGGAAGGGCTGCAGCGCGGAGGGGCCCAGCCACAGGTCGAAGTCCAGGCCCTTGGGCGGCTCTTGCGTCGGCTTGAAGCCGATGCTCGGCCGCGGCTTGCAGATGTAGCCCTTGCTCACCAGGAGCTTGCCCCACTTGCCGGCGTGCAGGGCGGCCATCTCGGCGATGCGGCCCCGGCTGCACCGCTGCTGCGTGCCGTGCTGCACGATGCGGCCGTACTTGGCCGCCGCCTCGACGCACTGGCGGCCCTCGAACAGCGTGTGGCTGCAGGGCTTCTCCACGTATACGTCCTTGCCCGCCTGGCAGCCCCAAATCGTCAGCAGCGAGTGCCAGTGATTGGGGGCGGCGATGGACAGCGCGTCCAGGTTCTCGTCCTCGAGTGCCTTCCGCACGTCCTGCACGCAGGTGGGCGTATTGTGGCCCTTGTCCTTGATCCGCTCGCTGCGGCCGGCGAACAGCGTGCTGTCGGGATCGATCAGGTACGTTACCTGCGCGCCCTTCACCTTCAGGTACTCGCCGATATGGTCGCCGCCACGGCCATGAATGCCGGCCACCCCGACGCGGACCGTATCGTTGGCCCCCAGCACGCGCCCCGAGGATTTCGTGCCGGCGATGGTGAACTGGGCATGGACGGCGCCGGCCGCGACGGCGGCCCCGCCTAGTACGGTTTGCTTCAAGAAAGTTCGGCGGCTCTCACGCGACATGGATGGCTCCTTGAGACTTGCTCGGTGTGGCGGTTCAGCCCGGGGGGAACGCTGTTGGCGGGATGCGAGCCGTGCGCGGCGCCGCCTGGCTGCCGGCCAGCCGGTACCGATCACTCACCTTGCCAGTATACCCGATTCCCTAGGAGGCGAGCCAGAGGCGGAAGGCGGAGGGCGGAGGGCGGAAGGAGCGGGCGGGGACTGTCGCGATTTTCGTCCGACGAAAATGGGACTGTCCCCTTTGACGCCCGGGAGGCCGGCGAGCCTCTGGCAGCGGGACGCGATCGTGCGTAGAATCAGCGTTTACACAAGTGGAGACTGTCCTAGCGCCGATGAACCCCGCCTCCCCCGCCGACCCGCCGGTGCCCGCCGCCACCCTGTTTGGCCATCCCGTGGGCCTGTTCCAACTCTTCTTCGTCGAGATGTGGGAGCGATTCTGCTTCTACGGCATGCGGGCCCTGCTGGTCCTCTTCCTGGGCAAGTGCTTCCTGTACTCCGACGAGGACTCCAACGCGGTCTACGGCGCCTACACGGCCCTGGTGTACATGACGCCGTTTTTCGGCGGCATGTTGGCCGACCGCCTGCTGGGCGCCCGGCGGGCCATAATCCTCGGCGCGTTGCTCATGGCCGCCGGCGAACTCTTCCTGACGGGGTCGGCCTGGGTGGCCGCTGATATCTTGCGGTTGCACACGCCCGCCGACCAACTGCTGCTGACCCGCACGCGCGACCTGACATTCTTCGCCGGATTGGCCTTGCTGATCGCCGGAAACGGCTTCTTCAAGCCCAACATCTCGACCATCGTGGGCTCGCTGTACGCTCCGGGCAGCACCAAGCGCGACGGCGGCTTTACGATCTTCTACATGGGCATCAACCTGGGCGCGGCCCTGGGCGCTTTGCTGTGCAGCTACCTCGGCGACGCCTATGGCTGGCATTGCGGGTTCGGGCTGGCCGCGGTGGGGATGCTCGTGGGGACCGCTGTGTTCGTGGCCCCAAACCTTGTGAGCAGGCTGCTGATTCTGGCCACTGCCCTGGCGGCTGCCGCCGGCTTGTTCTACCTGCACGCGGACAACGTCTTCTCTCTGGGCGTGAACGCCTTCACGGCGATCTCGCTGCTGTTGGCGGGAGGGGCGGCGTGGCTGGGCATGCGCCGGGGGAACGTTCCGGCCGAGGCCGGGGCCCCACCCGATCGCCAGCGCCTACGGCGCCCGGTCCTGGGCCCCCTGTCGCGCGAGTGGCTGCTGTGGCTGGGCAGCCTGGCGGCCATCCTGGTCTTCGTGCTCCTGGTCTCGGGACTGGCCTTCTTCACCGCCGATCATCGTCCCCTGGCGCTCATTCCCGACTCGGCCATCGAGGGCCTCCGCAGCAGCGCCAACCCGCTCTTGCGGGTGCTGGCCGTGGTGGCCAAGGAGACCAGCCGCCCCGCCACGCTGGTGCTGGCCCTGGCCGGCCTGGCGGCCTTCGGCTACGTGGGCCTGGAGACCTTCCGCCTGCCGCCCGTGCCACGCCAGCGGATGTACGTCGTGCTCGTGCTGACCTTCTTCTCGATGCTCTTCTGGTCGTTCTTCGAGCAGGCCGGAAGCTCGCTGACCAATTTCACCGATCGCAACGTCGAGCGGGTCCCCACTCACCGCGCGGTCGCCGCCGAGGAGCCGGGAGCCGCACTGAACACCGCCGGAGAAGACGGTTGGCACGGGCACGCCATTACGCCCGCCGACGTGGGCAAGACCATCCAAATCCAGCCCACCCAAAAGCAACTCGGTTACCACAACGGCCGGGAGGTCTTCACGTCGAACCTTCTCGACAAGCTGCGCGAGGAGCACAAGAGCGGGCCGCACCCCGACCCCGACTTCCAGATCGACTGGCAGGTGGCCGCCGACAACGTGGGCATGCAAATCGCCCACCGCAACGACGAAATCCCCGCGGGCACCTTTCAATCGGTCAACTCGATCTTCATCTTGATCTTTGGGCTGATTTTCACCGCGCTGTGGACGCTGCTGGCCGCCCGGGGTTTGGAGCCCAGCACGCCGGTGAAGTTCGCCCTGGGCCTGCTGCAGTTGGGCCTGGGCTTCGCCGCGCTGTGGTACGGCGCACGCCTGGCCGATTCACGCGGCATGGTGGCCGTCGGGTGGCTTTTGCTAAGCTACCTGCTGCAAACCACCGGCGAATTGTGCCTCTCGCCGGTAGGTCTGTCGATGGTCACCAAGCTCTCGCCGCTGCGGTTGGTCAGCACGGTGATGGGCCTATGGTTCCTGGCCACGGCCTTCTCCCAGTCGTTGGCGGCCCTGATTGCCCAGTTCACGGGGGTGAGCGAGGGCAGCGGCCAGGAGATGACCATCCCCCCGCCCAGCGCGACCGTCCACGTATACGGCGCGGTGTTCGGCAAGATCGCGGTGGCGGCGGTCATCTCCGCGGCATTATGCCTCGCCCTGGCCCCGCTCTTGAACCGCTGGATGCACCCGGAAGCCGACGCTTGATGACCGCCCCCTCGGGCAATCGGGTTCGCCCGCCCGGCCGGATGGCGCGATGTCCCCGGCCGGTTACGGCCGCTCGTGCGGTAGCGGGGCGCGGAGCTGCCACAGCCGCGATTCCACTTGCTCGATCTGGCGAGAAACGGCCGGGAGTTCGATGTCCGCAAACTGGTTGTACTCGTCGACGATCTGGCGCGCCCCGCTGAGCAGCGCGCAGCGGGCCTTGACTTGGTTCAGTCGGACCTCGTCTTGCTTCAGATCGAGCGAAAGCTCTCGCAATTGCTGATTGAGCCGCTCGATCCCGGCGTCGGCCTTCGATTTGGCAAGCTCCTCCTTGCGCAGGGCCAGACGAACCTGCGATTCGACAAGGTCGACCTCCGCTTTCCGTACCTCATCGGCTGGCACTGCTCCCGTGGCATGCAAGCTCATCAACTGCTTACAAGCGAGCTCGCGTGCCGCGACGATCTTCTTCAGGTACTCCACAACGACATCGGACTGGCCCTCTGCCTTCGCCGCCGCTAGGGTTTCGGCGATCATCTTTTCGAGCAGGTCGCGCCGCGCGCGTTTTGGCTCATACTCGGTTGCCAGCGAAAACTGCTCCCGCTCCAAGCCCAGCATAACCGGCACGACGTTCTCCGGGCTCAGGCCGCACGCCTTCAGGGTCTCCTTGCGCCACCTGATCAGCACCTCCCGAAGCTGCTCCCGCCTGTGTTTAAGCTCGGCCAGTCGGTCTCTCAGGATGGCCTCGGCTCTTTCGTCGGCCTCCGCGGCGGGCTTTTCAGGCGGCCGGGCCGCTTCCTTGCCGGTCCCATGGCCGGCCTTTGCCCCCGGCTCCTGCCCGGAAAGGCCGGTTGCGGCGAAGGCGGCCGCCGCCACCGTCAGGGCAGCCAGCCAAGCAAGCCTAATGCGGTTATGCGGGGCGTAACCGTTCGCGGGCCGCGCCAAGGTAGCAGGCACACTCCGTGTGCCGTCTGCTACACGTTCTTCCGCTTCAGCGGACGGCACACGGAGTGTGCCTGCTACTTTCCTTGCGGTTCCTGACGTTCTCGGCAGTGTACGCGGCATGGCAACCTCTCCCTGCTATTTAGGGTTGAGGGCGGCCAGGCGCTGCTTGGCCTGCTCCGCCCAGGGGGTATTGGGAAACAACTCGATTACGGAAGCATAGTCCTGTCGGGCCGCGGGCAAACTCTCGGCCTGTTTCGCCCGCCGGTCGCCGGTCAGCAGCACGCACATCGCCGCCCGGCCCGCCTGCTCATCCAGAAACGCTTGGCGATCAAGGACAACACCGGCTTGCTGCCGGGCGTGGGAAAGCCGGCGGAGTCGCTCGGCAGCCAGGAGACGCCCGACGGCCTGCTCCTCGCGGTCGATCTGCTCCAAGAGCAGGCGCAAATGCTCGTCTGCGTGCGCGACTTCCACCGGGGGAGTACCGACCTGGCCCGCGACCGGCCCGGGCGGCTCGCCGCGCCGTCGGTTGGCCGAGCCGTGCCATAGCAGGCCACCGATCGCGACAATCGCCGCGATCGCGACCGCCAGGTGGCGGCCTCGGCGCCGACGGCACAACACCCGCACTCGGCAGGCCAACTCGCGGGCGGTCGTAGCGGGAGGGGGAGGCATGGCATCGGCCTGCCGAATCAGTTCCCTCAGATGCTGGTCATTCAGGCGTTGGTAATTCATGGGAATGGATCAGTCTGCCAAGTCAGCCAGGAGAGGTTCCAAACGCCGCCGGGCACGGTGCAGCCGCACTTCGACCGCGTTGGGCCGCGCGCCGACGATCTGGGCGATCTCAGCCACGGACATCTCCTCCAGATAGTAAAGCACCATCGCTTCGCGGTACCGGGGCGACAGCGATTGGATCGCCCGACGTACCTGGCTTGCTCGCTCTTCCGTTACCAGCGGGTCGTCCGGCGCGAGGTGCGGCTCTTCCGGGGCCGACGCCCGCAACCAGCCGAGCCAACGGGTGCGGACCGCCTCGCGCCGCAGTCGGCTACGGCACTTGTTCACCGCAATTCGCTTCAGCCAAAGGTCCGCCCGGGCCACCTTCGCCAGCCGCGACCGCGCGGCCCAGGCCGAGAGGAAGACCTCTTGCACCACCTCGTCGCCACCGTCTCGCCAGCCCAGTATACGGAACACCAGTCGGCGAACCGAGTTGTGATGTTCCGACACGATCCGATCGAAGGCATCGCCGCACGTCTGGGGCCCGGGAATAGGCAGTTCCATGCTGCGGTACTTGGCCTGGGTCTGCATGCGACCGCGAGCGATGCCGTGGATCGGTGGTGTCGGGCGTGCCGAAGCTCCTATTCTACTAGACGCGGAGCCGGTCGATCACTTACAGTTCCCCCCACTCCGGTCCCTTCGCGGAGGCTGACGGTCACTCGCGCCGTCACCCAGCCCATCTCCAGCGGGGGGCAAGAGGCAGAACAGCCTTGCCTTCCAAGGCGTTCGCCGTTAGCATTCCGCCTCCAAATGGGGTGCTCATTTGCAATCACGTCGCCGAGAAGGCAGGGTCTCTTGTGGCTGGGCGGCCTATGCGGCGGCGACCGTGCTCTGGTCGTGCGCCGGCGGCTGCTCGGGATCAATGCTGAGGCCCGCCGGCAGCCCGGTCAACCTGGGCGGCAATCCGGACCCCGTCATGCCCGCCGCCTACGAGTCGCACGAGAGCGGCGAGCCCGTCGGACCCGGGCCGGAGCGGCCCGCGGCGGGCCTGCCCAGCGAGCCTTGGCCGCCGCCCGCCCCGCTGACGGGACCCCTGACGGGGCCGGACCAAGGCAATCCGCCCGCCACCTCCGAGCGCCTGGAAACGATCTTTCAGAACGGCCTCCACACCGTCGGGTCGGACTTTTCCAACTATTTCTCGCTGCCGTCGATGGGATGTCTGGCCCTCGGCGTCGGCGCAGCGGCCGTGCCGGCCAACACCAGGCTCGATAACGATGTCCGCAATTGGTACCAAGACCACGTGCGGTCGGCGACGAGCGACGGCGTGGCCGCGTTCTGGAAGAACTTCGGAAACGGCTGGATCACGATCCCGGTCTGTGTGGGCGCGGAGTTGGCGGGCAATTACTTCGACGACTACCCCCTGGCCACTACCCTGGGCGAGTTCGGCGACCGGTCGGTGCGGGCCTACGTAGTGGGCACCCTGCCCATGCTCGCCATGCAGGAGCTGCTCGGCAGCGGACGGCCCTCCAACACCGCCGACAACTCGCAGTGGCGGCCGTTTGCATCCTCGCATGGGGTCAGCGGGCACGCCTTCATCAGCGGCGTGCCGTTCATCACGGCCGCCAAGATGTCCGACGATCCGGTGGAAAAGGTATTCTTCTACGCCTGCTCGACGATGACGGCCTGGTCGCGGATCAACGACGACGCCCACTACCTGTCGCAGGCCTGGATGGGTTGGTGCATGGCGTATCTGTCCTGGCAGGCCGTAGATGCCACGCAGCAACTCCCCGGGCACCTGACGCTGGTGCCCATCGCCACTCCCGAGATGAACGGCATCGGCCTGCAATACCAGCGATGATCGTATTCCTCACGCTCCGCGTGAGGTCGGAGTATGGCTGCAAGGGCGATTGCATCTCCGCACGGGCCCTCTCGCGGAGCGAGAGGAGTACGGATCGGTCGTATTCCTTAGGCCTCGTCGCCGTGGACGTCCTTGATGCTCCACAGGAACTTCTCGACTGAGGGGCAGCGCCGCGCCGGCTCGGCCTCCAGGCACCAATGGATCGCCTTGGCCAAGGCGGGGTGCAGCTTGGGGCGGTACTGCCGCAGATCGGTCGGCGGGCGATTGTGCGTCATGGCCGCCAGGCCGGTCATGCCGCGGGGCCAGGGCAGCTCGCCGCTGCAAATCTCGTAGGCCGTGACCCCCAGGGCGAACACGTCCACCCGCTGATCGGTCGGCTTGCGGCGGACGATCTCGGGGGCCATGTAATTGGGGTTGCCCGTGCGGACCCCCGGGTGCTGGAAGCCCGCGATGCTGGGCAGCGACAGGCCGAAGTCGATCAGCTTCAGGTCCTTCGAGCCCTTGCTCACCAGCAGGAAATTGCGGGGGCAGACGTCGCGGTGGGTGAATCCGGCGGCGTGGACGGCGCCCACCGCCTCGGCCGCCTGCCGCGTGTAATCGGCCCGGCGGCCTTCCAGGCAGGGGTCGCGGCCGACGATCAGCGAGGCGAAGTCCGCCCCCTCGAGAAACTCCAGGACGAGGTACTGCGCCCCCTCGGTCGTCAGCCCGTACTCGTAGGTCTCGACGATGCGGGGATGCTTCAGCCGCATGCCGATCTCGCCTTCGCAGGGCTTGTCCAGGCTGCGGAAGCGGGCTTCCAGGGCCGCCGTCTTGGCAATGTCCAGGATTTTCAGCCCCACGATCTTGCCGCTCCGCAGATCGCGGGCCATGTAGAACTTCGACATCGTGCCGGAGATCGCCGCGCGCTGGATGGCGAACCGCTTGGAGATATCGACGCGGCTCGTGCCTACCATGGATTTCAAACGGTCGAGCAGTTTCATGATCGTGGCAACTCCACTCGCGCGGCCGGGCTTCCCGGCGTGGGTCACTGGCCGCAATAGTCGATAGTGCGGGCGATTTCGCTCTTCAGGTCCTGGCGGCGGACGATCCGGTCCACGAACCCGTGCTCCAACAGGAACTCGCTGGTCTGGAAGCCCTTGGGCAGCTCGATGCGAATGGTGGCCTTGATCGTCCGCGGGCCGGCAAAGCCGATCAGGGCCCGGGGCTCGGCGAAGACCAGATCGCCCAGGGAGGCGAAGCTGGCCGCCACGCCGCCCATTGTAGGATTCGTGAGCACGGAGATAAACAGGCCGCCGGCGGCGTTGAGGCGGGCCAGCCCCGCGGAGACCTTGGCCATCTGCATCAGGGAGAACATCCCCTCGTGCATGCGGGCCCCGCCCCCCGAGCCGGAGACGATGATCAGCGGCAGCCGCTGCTGCGTGGCATGCTCGACCGCGCGGGTCAGCTTCTCGCCCACCACCGAGCCCATGCTGCCCATGATGAAGGCCGAGTCGGTCACCCCGAAGGCCACCCGCCGCGCACGGATCATACCCGTGCCCGCCACGGCCGCCTCTTTGAGGCCGGTCCGCTGCTGCTCGTCCTTGACTTTCTGGTGGTAGGCGCCCCCCTTATCGACGAACTCCAGCGGGTCGGCCGGCGCCAGCTCGGCGTCCCATTCCTCGAACGTGCCCTCGTCGAACAATTGGCGGATCCGCTCGCGGGCCGACACGTACCAATGATAATCGCACTCGGGGCACACGCCCAGCCGCTTCTCGGCCTCCTTGCGGAAGATGGTGGCCTCGCACCCCGGGCAGCGCATCCACAGCCCCTCGGGAACGCCCCGCTTGGGTCGCTTCATTACGCTTTTCCAGCCGTTGGAATCGGGCGGGCGATCAGGCATGTCAACTGCTCAACACGGGAACTTTCACCGGCTCGACGTCGAGGATCTCCCAGCGGCCGTGGTCGCCCAAGGCCTTCCACAAGTCGCCCAGCTCATCGTTCTTCACCGCCCGCCGAACCAGACTCGCCAGCGGCTCGGAAAGCACCACCGCGATGATCCCTTCCTTGTGCCGCCGCAGCAGCTTGGTCACCGCCGCCCGCACCCGCTCCTCGGCCCGCTCGATCATCTCGCCCTCGGGTGGGCAAACGTTTTCCGGCTGCTCCTGCCATTGCCGGTAGACCTTGGGCTGCTTGTGCCGGATCTCGCTGATCTGCATGCCTTGCCACAGGCCGTAGTCGAGGTTCTGCATGCGATCCAGCTTCTTCAGCCGCACACCCAGGGCCTTGGCAAGGATCTGGCCGGTTTGGTGGGCCGGCTCGCATAGCGGCGCATACACCGTCTCGATCCCCAGCTCCCGCAATTGATCGGCCATGCCGGCCGCCTCCGCCAGCCCCACGCTCGACAGCGGTATGTCCAACGTCCCTTGCAGCCGCTCCTGCCGATCGTAGTCGGTCGATCCGGGACGGATGAGTATGATCCGCAGCATAATAATCTAACCTATTTCTCCCGCCGGACAGCTACAGCCCCCGCCCGCTCGCGGTGCAAACACTCCTGGATGCCCGGGCCAGGGCGGTAAACTCGGTCATCGCCCGGCCGTAATCTTCCTCGCAAAACAGCGCCGAGCCGGCGACGAACACGTCGGCGCCCGCCTCGGCACAAGGTCCGATTGTTCGGCGGTTGATCCCGCCGTCGACCGACAGGATCAACTCCGGCCGGGCCAGGGCCCGCAGGCGGCGGAGCTTCTCCAGGGCCTCCGGCTCGAACTCCTGCCCGCCGAAACCGGCCATCACGCTCATCACCAGCAGCAGATCGCAATCGTCGAGGTAGGGCTCGACGCTCTGGAGCGGCGTGGGCGGGTTGAGCGTCAGGCCCGCCACCGCACCCAGTTGCCGGATCCTGGTCAGCACCGCCCGCGGCTCCTGGACCGTCTCGACGTGGACGGTGATCAGGTCGGCCCCGGCATGGCGAAAGCGCTCGATGTACGGGAGAGGATCGGAGATCATCAGGTGCACGTCAAGCGGCAGCCGGGTCACGCGGCGGACGGCCTCCAACACCGGAAAGCCGAAACTTATGTTCGGCACGAAATGGCCGTCCATTATGTCGAGATGCAGGAGCCGGGCCCCGGCGGCTTCCAGCCGCCCGATCTCCGCCTCGAGCCGGGCGAAGTCGCTGGCCAACAGCGACGGCCCGACCAGCGGCACGGCGGCACGCAACTCTGCGACGATTTCCTCGGATGATAACGAAACCATGTCCCATCTCTACCACTTATTCTACCAAGGTCGGATTGCGGCGTCAGCCCTTCTTTGGGGCATAGCGATAACTGTAGACTCTGCAATAACTTACGATCACCGGCGGGCTCACTCGCCCAGTTCTTCGCTTTGCGGAAGGTCGGCCAGGCTCTCCAGGCCGAAGAGCCGCAGGAAGCGGTCGGTGGTCGAGTATTGCGCCACGCGACGCCGCTCCGGCTGACGCTCGATCCGCAGCAGCCCGCGGTGCACCAGTTGCGCCAGTACCGGGCCGCTGGGCTTGCCGCGGAGCGTGGCCACCTGCTCGGCCGTCAGCGGCTGCTGATAGGCGATGATCGCCAGCACGTCGATGGCGGCCTGCGACAGTCGGGCCTCGCGAATGCGGCCGAAAAAGCGGTCCCGCAGGTAGTGGAACGGCCGGCGGAGCGTCATGCGGTAGCCGGCCCCCTCGTCGCTAATGACATAGGGGCAGCCGTGCGCCTCGTAACGCCGATTCAACTGGCGGACCAGGCCGGGGATCTCTTCGGGCTCGACGCCCCGCATCAGCTCGGCCGCCGCCCGGGGCTCCAACGCCCGGTTCGCCCGATCGCCCACGAAGAGCATCGCCTCCAGAATGCTTTGCGGACTGATGGGGCAGGAGTCGGGTTCCTCAGCCGGGCTGTCGGCAGCCCCGTCGAGCGGCTCGGCCGGCAGGGCGGCCGGCGGCGCCTCGGCAGCCTCGCCCGGCCGAACCGCCTCGCCCGGCGGCGAGGACTGCTCCGGCTGGGCGGCGTCGGGGCCCGGCGGCGACCCTGTCAGGCCGCTTGCGGCTTCGCATCCGGTGCGTGGGCCCTCACCCCCGGCCCCGCCCACAATCGGAGAGGGGCGATTCTCGACCGATCCCATGACCTCGGCGAAGGCCCGGGCCAGTTCGTCCAGGGATATCCCCTCTTGTGGCGAGGGGTCGGGAATCGGGTCCGTTTCGGCTGCCATCGAGCGGCACTATAGGACGATCAGGCACCCGGGGCAAGGGGAGTTGGGCGTAAGGCGGAAGGATGAAGGCGGAAGGCGGAAGGATGAAGGCGGAAGGCGGAAGGATGAATTACACATAGTCGGCGGCTAACAGCCACCAGAAAGTTGAGGGCGGACCGCGCCGCCTGGACTTGGGATTACCTATGTTACTTTTCTCTCTTGAGCGTCAACATTGCCGTCTTCTCGAAGCAATCGTCCGCGTGCTTCTGGACGTACCGCACCAGGGCCTTGGGGGAATCATCAATCATGACCGAAGTGGTTGTGTACGGCACCGGGATCCAGCCAAACAGCCAGGCGTACTCGTTATGGCTTTCAGCCTTGCCACGGAGTTCCTTCGCCTTGATGGCCGCGGTCACCTTCTCTTCATCCATATCCCTGATCACGAGCGTGTCCTTGTCGGGCAGCGAGTACTCGACGATGCGGTAGCCCGCCTCGACGGCCGCACGGCCCTTCTCAGCGACCGACCCGACGCTCATGTAGGAATGCGATCCGATACTGGTCGTAAAAAGGGAGTATTTTTCCTGCTCCCCGCCAGGAGACTTCTCCAAAGAGGCGGCCTCCAACCGGCTCGCGCCTAGCCGGGATACGACGAACGTGCCGGAATACGAGTCGTCCGCAGCTCGCCAGCGCCCGACCAGCCGCCCGTCGATCGTCGAGGTCTTCTCATCGGAGAGCGGGTGACGGGACCCGCCCAAGCAAGAAGCAGCCGCCACGAGCAGCGGAGCAACCAGCACCAGTGGCCAAACACCTTTGGGAGCCTTCATAGAGAACCCTCCCTATCCGCCCTTGGCCGGAGCGAACTTCAACAGCACGACGCCGTGTGCGCGAATCGTCAGCTTGACGGTGTCCTGAACGTCGCTCAGGTCCTTCTGCCGCCACAGGTCGCGCACGTGCTGCTTCCCGGCGATGCCGATGCTTGCGAGCTTGTTGAACGCGATGCTCTCGGCCTGGCGTCCGCGATTGAAGAACCCGACCGCCCGGGAGCCGTCTTCCAGCTCCTTCAAGTAGACGTCGACGGCGCCCAGGGTGGCGACAGGCGAAGCCTGCTTTCCCAGGGCGTCCTGGTCCAGGGCCAACACCTCGTCGTTGGCGAGGATGTTGAGCGTCAGCGGATCTAGCCGCTCCATGTCGCAGCCGATCAAGAGGGGGGCCGACAGCAGGCACCACATACTGAAGTGCGTGTACTGCTCGTCGGGGGTGAGTTTCGTCTGGTGCAGGCTCGGTCCCCAGCCTACGTAGCCCAGCACGAGCATGTCCGGGTCGTTCCAATGGCCCGGCCCCGCGTATGGCACCCAGCGCTGCTGCGAGAAGCCGATTTCCGATACGCCGTACCGCCACGGCTGGTCGCTATGATCCCAATAGTCCCAGATGTCGCCCGTGGTCCGCCAGCAGTTGGCCAGCCGGGCCCAATCGGCCGCGCGGGGGAAGGGGGCCGAGTTCGACAGGCTGTAGACGATGTCACGCCGGCAGCTCCGTAGGGCCTTGCTCATCTCGTCGACGTGCTCCAGGTCGTTGGGGTTCCAATCGTACTTCAGGTAATCGAAGCCCCAGTCGGCCCACTGCCGGGCGTCGCTCTCGGCAAAGGGGTACTTGCCATGCCGCCAGCATTTATCGGTGGCCAGCGCCTTGGACCACGCGCCGGACGGATCGTCGCTGGAGCCGCCGCAGAACTTGGCGTATGAAGTGACCCAGGGCGTCGAGTAGATTCCGGGCTTGAGACCCATCGCGTGGACCGAGTCGCACAGGGCCTTCATGTCCGGGAACTTCTCGTTGCCCTGGATGGCGTTGAACTTGCCGCCCCGCAGGCCCTGCCAGGTATCGTCGATGTTGATGTAGGTCCAGCCGTGATCCACCAGCCCCGATTTCACCATGGCCCGGGCCGATCGCAGCACCTTGTCCTGGTCCACGGCCTCCGCCCAGCAGTTCCAACTGTTCCAGCCCAGGGGCGGGGTAAGGCAGGTGCGATCGCCGACCGAGATGCGGAACTTCTTCACGGCCGAGCCGCGGCCGTTGCGGGCCCCCAGAAGCACCGCATGCTCGCCGCGCTCCTGGATGGCGCCGGTGATGCGGCCCGTTTCAGAATCCACCGCCACGCCTGGCGGCAGCCCCTCGGCGCTAAACACGATCGGCCGCTGGCCGGTGGCCGGAATCGTGTACAGCACGGGCGAGCCGGGCCGCACCCCGAACAGACTCGGGCCATGGAGCCGCGGCTCGGCCGGCGAAGGGGGCGTGAGGATCAATTCATCCCTGTCGGCGGCCAGACAGGCCCCAGCCCCCCAAACCGCGATACATGCCAAGGCGGCCCCGGCCCGGCCTTTGCCCAACCGGGCCCAACCAGCGATTAGCTTGCTAATCATCGTCATTGGTCCTTGCTCCAGTGAGAGGTCTTGGATTCAGTCTACGGGTCGCTCGACGCGGCCACTCAGCCCGGCGCTTGCACCGATCGTCGCTATTGTAAGAAGGCCCGTGGCCGATAGCTAGACGCCGCTGGCGGTCATCCCGGAGGGATGCCAGCGATTAGCCGGCGGTTGAGGAGCGCCAGCGACGACACCGCCGGTGGTCAGGCATCCCACGCGCAACCGACCCCGGCCGGGGTCGAAGCAATGCCCGGCTGCGACCCCTCCCGGGGTCGTCGGTTTGGGGACCGTGTACCCCGGGTCGTGAAGCACGACCCGGGGCTAATGGCTTGGAACCCTTCAGGTTCCCCGGTTGTCCCTGCGATTCCACTTGCCGCGCGCGATCATCCCGGAGGGCCGCGGGGATTGGCGGAATGACGTGATCCTAGCCCCGGTTGCCATCCTCCCGCCAGACGACGTAAGATGGAGTGGCAGGCAGTTAGCAGAATTGTCCGACTCGTCCGGGTGCAACTCCTGGTTGCCGTTTCGTGCGACGGCGAGTCCCTTGGCATGCAGGTACGCCTATGTCCTTGTTCTCCTGGTTGCGCCGGCGTTCCCCGGGACGAATGGGCAGCGGGTGTAGTTCCTGGTCTTCGGAGACCGACAAATTAGTCGCTCTTGCCGTTAAGAGTGGGTTGCGCAACGCCGCTGAGTTGCGTGATGCCTTCAATGCCTTTCGGTTCGAAGCGCGAGCGCCGCACGAGAATGGGCTCGCCGAGTTGCACGCCTTCTGCGATCAACTTGTAAAGAACGGCCTTCTGACCCGTTGGCAATGCGACATGCTCTTGAATGGACGGTACAAGGGCTTTTTTCTCGACACTTTCAGGCTGCTCTATCATGTGGGGTGCGATCAGACATGCAGCAAGTACGCTGCGGAGGATATCTTCTCGAAACGCCATGTGGTGTTGCGAGTACTACCGCGTTCCTCCGGAACGCGTGAAGACGGCCAACCGTATTACGAAATAGAGGAAACAACGGACGCCGAATGAGGTCCGCTAGAGGCCGGGCGCCTTGCCAGTGTCTCCAGCCACCACACCCTCGTAGAATCAAGCGTAACTCAAGCCCGGCTGGCGTTTGAAAATACGGCGTCGGCCACCCCGACGGTTAAACCCCAATCTGATCGGATCGCTGCATTACCGCCCGAAGACGGCGTCGGGGCCCAGCTCGGCCTCGATTTCCAGCAGGCGGTTGTACTTGGCGATGCGTTCGCTGCGGCAGGCGGAGCCGGTCTTGATCTGCCCGCCGCCCATGGCCACGGCGAAATCGGCCAGGAAGGCGTCTTCGGTCTCGCCGGAGCGGTGCGAGCAGACGTAGCCCCAGCCGGCCTTCTGGCACATCTGGATGGTCTCGACCGTCTCGGTGACCGAGCCGATCTGGTTGAGCTTGATGAGCACGGCGTTGGTCGCCCGTTCCTTGATCCCGCGGGCGACGAAGCGGGTGTTGGTCACGTACAGGTCGTCGCCGACGATCTGGATCTGGTCGCCCAGCGCCTCGGTGTGGGCCCGGAAGCCTTCCCAGTCGTTCTCGGCCAGGCCGTCCTCGATCGAGATGATGTGGTAGCGCTTGACCCACGACTGGTAGAGCTCGGTCATCTGGGCGCTGGTTTTGCGGCCCTGGCCCGACTTGGCCAGGTCGTAGGCGTCTTGCTCGTAGAACGAGCTGGCGGCGGGGTCCAAGGCCAGGGCGATGTCCTTGCCGGGTGTGTAGCCGGCGGCCTTGATGGCCTCGATAATCACCTCGCAAGCCTCTTCATTGCTCTTGAGGTTGGGGGCGAAGCCGCCCTCGTCGCCCACGCTGGTGGCGTACTTGCGGTCGTGCAGGATCTTCTTGAGGGCGTGGAAGGTCTCGGCCCCGTAGCGGAGGGCCTCGGCAAAGCACCGGGCGCCGACGGGCATGACCATGAACTCCTGGAAGTCCACGCTGTTGTCGGCGTGCTTGCCGCCGTTGAGGATGTTCATCATGGGGACGGGCAGCCGGACGGCCCCCGTGCCGCCCAGGTAAGCGTACAGCGGCAGGTCGGCGGCCAGCGCAGCGGCCCGGGCCACGGCCATCGACACGCCCAGGATGGCGTTGGCGCCCAACTTGCTCTTGGTGGGCGTGCCGTCCAGGTCGATCATCAGGCGGTCGATCTCGGCCTGCCGGGCCGGGTTCAGGCCCAGCAGTTTGGGGGCGATGGTCTGATTGACGTTGGCCACGGCCTTCAGCACGCCCTTGCCGCCGTAGCGTTTCTTGTCGCCGTCGCGGAGTTCCAGGGCCTCGTTCTCGCCGGTCGAGGCCCCCGAGGGCACCGAGGCCGAGGCCGTCAGGCCGTTGTCCAGCCCGACGTGCACCCGCACCGTGGGGTTGCCGCGCGAATCGAGAATCTCCAGGGCCCGAACCGCACTAATCTTTGCCGCCATCGCTAAAGTCTCCCTCGTGCAAGAATCGAAAGGGGACCGTTCCCACCGTTCGCTGCGCGAAAACAGGGACGATCCCCGGGTTTTTCCAGCGGATCACCACTTAAGCGACCAATCGTACCGGCTGTGCGGCAGGGCTGCAAGGGGCTGGGCGAGCAGGCGAGCAGGGGCGCAGGTAAGTATCGGCCGAAGAAGGTACTTATTGTAGCCGGCACACGCCGTGTGCCCGATTTCCGCACACGGCGTGTGCGGACTACATTGAAATGCAGGCCGTGGGTGCCACTGCTGGCTTGTCCAGCAGTGCGACCGGGCTTGGGCGTTTGCGATTCTTACCAGGCCGTCAAGAATGAACCAGGACTTTCAGATAGGGCACGTAGTCCTTGTCCTGGCCCTGGATGTGGTTCACCCACCAGTCCTTCACGAAGCGGAGCAAGTCCGGGGCCACGACCTGGTCGGCGTTGTTCCGCAGTTCGGTCGTCCATTGCCGCATCCGGTCGTGCGTGGCCTTGTGCAGGCCGAAGGCCGGGAAGCCGTGCTTCTGCATCAGCCGCTCTTCGTGCTTGAAATGCGTGATGGTGTAACGCAGCAGGCGATCCAGCACGGCGGCCACGACGGCCCGTTGGCTGCCCCCCTCCACGGCGGTCAGGAGGTCGTTGACGATGCCGATGATTTGCTGGTGTTGGGCGTCCAACGAGGCCTCGCCCACGCTGTAAAACGGCTTCCAAACGAGTTGTGCGCTCAAGGCTTGGGCTCCTAAGAACTTAGGGGGCTGGCCTGCCGTGCTCGCCAAATAAAGTCTAGGTCGTGGGAGGATTGCAGCCGGGCGGGCTCCTTGTGGGCCGCCCGTTTTTCGGGTACGATTCCAGGTCTGAGTCGGATTGGACCACATTTGCGGGCCGACGGCCCGCCGTCTGGGACCCCCGGAGACGGTAACATGGTTATCGAACGAGTCTTCGAGATCGAGAAGGAGACGAAGAACACCCTTCGCTATTCGGAAGTCGCCGAGGGCCAGCCGCCGATCGTCGGCACCCTCTACGTGCAGAAATGGGCGGTCAAGGGCGCCCCCAAGCGGCTGAAAGTAACAATCGAGGTAATCGAGGAGGAGGAGGCTAAATGACGCTGAAGAACGATCGGGCCAAGCTGGCCGAAGTCAAACTCGCCCTGGCGGAAAAGTATTCACACCTGGCCCAAGTCGTCCAGAGCAAGCCCCGAAGCAAGACCTACGCCCGTTTGGCCGAGCGGTTCCGCCGCCAGTCGGACGATCTGAAGCGGCCCGCGTATCCGAAGGCACAGGAGGATTTCCATGGCGGTTAGTTCGCAGCGGATGGTGACCTGGTGTCGGGCGATCCTGGGCGACGACCCGGGCGCGCCGAAGCTTCCGGTGGAGAAGTACCTCGAATGCATTCCGCGGCTGAGCTCGTTGGCCGATTTGCCCCGCGGCACCCCGGTGCTGATCCGTGGCGACGTAGACGCCAAGCCGGGGGCCAAAGTGGGCGAAGGCGACATCCGCCTGCGGTCCATGAAAGCCACCCTCGACTACGGCCGGCAGCAGGGCTGGAAACAGATCATTTTCGGACACATCGGCCGGGAGCCGGACAAGTCGCTCTCGAAGGTGCGGGCCCGGCTGGCCGAAATCCTGGGCTGCCAGATCGCCTTCATTCCCGATTGGCTCGACCCGGCCACGACGACCGTCAAGGACGAGGTCGCGGCGGCGGTTCGCGGCGCGGCCCCCGGCGACGTGATCATGCTCGAAAATACGCGGAAGTACGACGTCGAGCGGGTGCTGTGGAAGGCCAAGCCGGCCGATCTGCCGAAACTGGCCGACCGCCTGGCCCGGCTGGCCGACGAGCTGGCCGCGAAGGTCGCCAAGGTCTACGTGCACGAGGCGTTTTCGGCGGGCAGCCTGGATGCCTCGAGCGTGGTCGTGCCTGCCGGCATGGACCGCGTGGCCCTGGGCCTGTACGAAGCCGAGCAGTTCGACGTGCAGCTCCGCGACTGCCTGGCGGCCTCGCTGGTCGTGTTCAGCGGACTCAAGGCCGACAAGCTGGACGACATGCAAGCCATGATCCAGCGCGGCAAGATCCGGTTGGTGATCACCGCCGGCTCGCTCTCGGCGGCGCTGAAGAAGGGGGCCGCCGAGTTGGCGGGCGAGGAGTTCAACTTGGGCGTGGCGGAGGATCCGGCCCATGCGGACAAGCCCTATTACATCGCCCGCGGCCGCATCGAGCAGGCGAAGACCATGATCCGCGAGGGGCGTGCCAAGGGCATCGAGTTCGTCATGCCGGTCGATTTCGTGCTCCAGGACGGCCGCGTGGCGCCGCAGATCGGGCCCGGCAATCAGCAATTCGACATCGGCCCGGCCAGCAGCAAGCTGTTCGCCGACACGGTGACCCGCTTCATCGCCGCCCATAAGAACGACCAGCCGCCGGCGGTGGCCTTCCACAACGGCGTGTTCGGCATGTTCGAGGACCCCCGCTTCGAGCGGGGCACGAAGGAGTTCGTGGCTCAACTGAAGCGGATGAAGGACGCCGGCATCAAGGTGTATATCGGCGGCGGCGAGGGCGGCACGTCGCTCGAGAAGTACGGCCAGCCGGACTGGGTCACCTACGTCTTCACCGCCGGCGGCACGGTGCTCAACGCCCTGGGCAGCGAGCCGGTGCCGTACCTCGTGGCCCTGATGCTCGCGGCCGCGGGGAAGAGGGACTAGGGACTAGTATTACTGCGCAAGTTCAAGGCCATTTGCAGCGGATGAGATCTTTCAGGTAGATGCCCATTTTCCGCAGTTTTTTGCGTGTTCGTTTGATGTGCGACTCGCGGGCCGTGGCGATGCG
>JBEKTY010000127.1:0-24101 GCA_049515555.1 Thermoguttaceae bacterium | reverse complement strand
TGAAGAGCAACTGCGCGGAATTGGCCACCGGCCCGCTGCCCAAGCTGCCCGCCGTGCCGCCGCTGCCCACCTGGAGCGTGCCGCCGCTGATCGTGGTGCCGCCCGAATAGGTGTTGGCGGCGGCGAGCGTCAGAACGCCGCTGCCGGCCTTGACAAGTCCACCGCTGCCGGACAGCCCCGTCGCGAAGCTGACGTTGTTGTTATTGGTGTCGAGGATGGCGGTTTGACCGCCGGCGACGGGCGCAATGCCGGCGGAGATGTCCTGGGTGTTGCCGGTGGCCCATTGCAGCGTGCCGCCGTAGAAATTGATGCCGGACGCGCCATGCGGCAGGGCGCCGCTGGCGAAGTTCAGCACGCCTTGGTCGAGGGCCGTGCCCCCACTGTAGGTATTGGCGCCGCCGAGGACCAGCGTGCCGCTGCCGGCCTTGGCCAGCAGCGTTATTGCACCGCCGCCAATGTCGGCGATCACCGAGTTGATCGTGGTCGTGTTCGAGTCGATCCAGGTGTACAGCGTCGAGTTGGTGCCGGAGTTGCCCGAGGTGATCGTGCCGCCGTTGATCGTGTAGCCGCCGCTGGGGGCGAAGGGGGCGGCGCCGCTAACCAGGATGCCGCCGTTGGCGTCCAGGGGCGTTCCCATTCCGCTGCCGTTGTTCATGATGTTAAGCGTGCCGGTGAGGGTGCTCGTTTGCGCCGTAGCGCACTGCACCATCAGATCGTTGATCGTTTTGCTGCTGCAAGACGTGGCGGTCGTGCCGTTAATCACCACGTTGGCATTGGCAGGCGCCGCGCCCAACTCGTAGGAGAAATTGCTGATGTTCCCCGCGGAGTTGGCGGTTTCCTCGTGCATGCCGTTGCTATGGCTATAGCGCGCGAACGAGTGCCCGTTGACCACGATAGCTGCGGAGGGATCGTTGATGGAGGGCGCACCGGCGTTGGCGGCCCCGCCGAAGGAGATGTAGTCGCCGGGGGCAGTGGTAATCCCGCCGCCGGTATAGGCGCCACCGGGGCCCCCTTGGCCGGGAGTCGTGGCGGTGAAGTTCACCATGCTGCCGATGTTGGCGGCTGTCCAAGCCAGGTCACTAGCTAGAGAGGCGGTGTTGCTGCCGAAAACGAGCGCCGCATTGTAGCTCGAGCTGGTGCCGCGGGAAATCGTCACCGTGGAAACACCCGGACCGATGGTCAGGGCACCCACGGTCTCGCTGCTGGCGGCCGAGTTATTGCCCAAGAGCGAGAACGTGCCGCCGTTGAGTGTAATGCCGGCGGCGTCGGCGATGCGGGCGTTATTGGCGGTTCCCCGGTTGTCGACCAGCAGCGTGGTGCCCGATCCCACCGTGATGGCGCTGGTTCCGTTGATGGAACCGTTGCCCGAAAGCGTCAAAGTGCCGCCGCTGACGGTGGTGCCGCCGGTGTAGGTGTTGGCGCCGCTGAGCACGACCAGGCCGCTGCCGGCGGCGAGCACTCCGCCGCTGCCGCCGCCGATGGCGCCCGAAATCGTGGTGTTGCCCGAGCCGGCCAGCGTGAGCGTGTTGCCGCCGTTGCTGACGCTGCCCGAGACGGTCAGCAAGCTGGATGAGCTGTTGGTCCAGGTCTGGGATGCGCCGATGGCCAGCGGGGCGCTGATGGTGGGCGGGCCGGCGCCCGCGTTGACGGTGATGCCGCCGGCGCCGCCGATCGTCAGGGTGTTGGTGCTGGGGGCGCCGGCGGCGATGCCCATGGCGCCGCTGTTGTTGAATGTCAGGCTGTTGACGGTGAAGTTGCCGTCGAGGGTCGTGTTGGCGTAGTTCGCGGCGCCGGAGGCCGTAAAGAAGATGTTGCTGTTGGCGCCGGGAAACATGTTGGTGTCCGGGCCGCTGGCGGTGCTGCCCCAATTGGTGTTGCTGCCGCCGGCCAGCGTGCTCCACGACGACGTGCCCCGGGCGCCGGTCCAATAAGCGTTGGGCGGGGGCGTGAGGACCGCCAGTTCCTCGGCGCCCCCCGTGCTCAGGAGCTTGAAATTGCCGCCGTTCTGGCTGAGGGTGGTGGCGCCGCCGGCGAAGGTCAGGCCGCTGAGTCCCGAACCGCTGCCGGAGAAGGTGATCAGGTTGTACGTGCCGGGTACGATCGACATGCCCGACAACTGATTCAGCCCGATGATCCCCCCGCCCGCATTGACCGTCAGGCTGCTGGCGGCAATGCTGTCGACGCTGCTGTTGCCCAGGTTGAAGTTCAGAAGCGCCGGGTAGCCCGCACTGCCCACGGTCATGGCGCCGCCGAGGGTCAGCGTGCTGGTGCCGGTTTCCGCCGGATTGAAGGTCAGCGCGCCCTGGCCGGTGGTGCTGCCGCCGCCGCTGAGCGTGAGGTTGCCGCTGCCGATTGTATAGCTGCCGTTGACCTGCAAGAGGCCGTTGCCGGACGCGCCGTTGCCGACGGTGACCGAGGTGTTGGTCAGCGAGCCGCCGGGGCCGAGGGCCAGCGTTCCCTGGCTGACAGTGGTGGCGGCGTGATAAGTGTTGGCGCCGGTAAGCGCCAGGAGGCCGCTGCCGATCTTGGTCAGCCCGCCCAAGCCGCTCAAGGCGCCGGAGTAGGTGGTGCTTGTGCCGTTGTTGCCGACCCGCAAGGTCACCGCCGCGCTGCCGGTGTCCGACAAGGTCAGGCCGGAGCTGCCGCTGAGGCCGCCGAGGGTGAACGTGCCGATGAGCGGCACGAAGGTCAGGCCGTTGGCCACGCCGCCGACGTAGGTGCTGTTCTGCAAGGCACTGGCATTGGCCAACAACAAGGCTGCGGCGCTGGCCTGGGTCTGCCCCGAGAACGTATTCGCACCGCTCAGTCTCACCGTGCCCGAACTGCTGTCGGTCAGGCCGCCGCTGCCGTTGATCGCGGCGGAGATCGTCGTATTGCCCGAGCCGGCCAGCGTGAGCGTGTTGCCGCCGTTGCTGACGCTGTTGCCGGAGATGGTCAGCAGGCTGGAAGAGTTATTGGTCCAGGTCTGGGCGGCCCCCAGGACCAGCGGGGCACTGATGGTCGCCGCGCCGGCGCCGGCATTGACGGTGATGCCGCTGGCGCCGTAGATGGTCAGCGTATAGGCCGAGCTTCCGGGGCCGATGCTGCAGGGGCCAGTGGCGTTGGAGTTGAATGTCAGGCTGTTGATGCCGAAGTTGCCATCGAGGGTCGTGCTGGCGTAGTTCGAGGCGCTGGAGGCCGTAAAGAAGACGTTGGTGATGTTGCCGCCGGGAATGGCGTTAGTGTCCGGCCCGCTGGCGGTGCTGCCCCAATTGGTACTGCTGCCGACCAGCGTGCTCCACGACGTGCCCCGGGCGCCGGTCCAATAAGCGTTGGCCGGGGGTATGACGACCGCCAATTGCTCGGCGCCAGTCGCGCTCACGAGGTTGAAGGTGTCGCCGTTTTGGCTGAAGGCGGTGGCGCCGCCGGCAAAGGTCAGGCCGCTGAGTCCCGAGCCGCTGCCGAAGGTGATCAAGTTGTAGGTGCCGGGTCCGATCGACGTGCCCGACAACTGATTCAGCCCGATGACGGCCCCGCCCGCATTGACCGTCAGGCTGCTGGCGGCAATGGTGTCGACGCTGCTGTTGCCCAAATTGAAGTTCAAGAGCGGCGGATTGCCCGCACTGCCCACGGTCATGGCGCCGCTGAGGGTCAGCGTGCTGGTGAGGGTTTCGGCCGGATTGAAGGTCACCGCGCACTGGCCGGCGGTGCTGCCGCTGACGGTTAGGCTGGCCCCGCCGCCGCTGCCGATGGCGTAATTGCCGTAGACCTGCAGCGTGGCGCTGCCCGATCCGTTGTTGCCGACGCCGAGGGCCGTATTGGCCAGCGAGCCGCCGGGGCCGAGGGCCAATAGGCCCTGGTTGACGCTGGTGACGCCCGTGTAGCTGTTCGTGCCGGTGAGGGTCAAGGTGCCGGCGCCGCTCTTGGTCAGGCCGGTGGCGGTGCTGTTATCGGCGATAGCCGAAGTGATCATCAGGCCGCCGCTGCTGTTATTCTGGATTACAACCAGGTCCTTGCCGGAAGCGCCCTTGATGGTGCCGCCGGTAATCGTGGACAGATTGCTGCCCACGATGCCGGTCACCAGAATGCCGCCGGAGGTGTCCGTTAGAATTTTTCCGGAAGTGACGTTCAACGTGGTGGCCGCGGCGGTGTTGAAGCGCAGGCTGTTGATGGACTGCGTGCCCCAACCGGTGGTGTTGCTGGCCTGAAAATCGACATTGGCGGCAGTTCCCGGCGTTGTGGTCCCGGCGACGGACGCCGTGTAGGACCCGGCCGCCAGGCCGGTGATGGCTGTTGCCGTTCCGCTGCCGGCGACGGCCCACGTCGCGCCGTTGCCTTGCGTGGCCCAGCCGCCGATGATTCCGTTGACGTTGGCAAAGGTGGTGGTTACTTCATTGGTATTGCTCGCGTTCGTGGCCGTGTCGAAGTCCACCGTGCCGCCGATATTGCGCGTGATGGGGCCCAGGGTCAGAACGGGCGTGGCTGCGGGATTCGTATTGGCGACCGCGGACTGGCCGGGGTTGACCGTCAGGCCGTTGACGGTCTGGGCGGCGGCGCCCCCAAACGAGAAGGAGCCGCCGCCGACCGTCAGCCCGCCCGTCGCATTCAGAGAGCCGGCGACCGCGAGCGTGCCGGCGGAGACGGTAGTGCCCCCGCTGTAGGTATTGGCGGCGGCGAGGATCAACGTTCCGGCGCCGATTTGCGTGAGGCCGCCCACACCGGAGATGGCCTGGGATGCCACGTAGGTATCGGAGCGGTTGAAGAGCAACTGTGCGGCGTCGGCCACCGCCCCGCTGCCCAAGGTGCCCGCCGGGCCGCCGCTGCCCACCTGGAGCGTGCCGCTGCTGACCGTCGTGCCGCCGGTGTAGGTGTTGGCGCCGGCGAGGGTTAGCGTGCCGGTGCCGGTCTTGACGAGCGACAAGGCCCCGCCGGTACCGTCCTGGATCTGCCCGGCGAAGACACCGCTCAGGTTGGCCGCGTTGCCGACCGTCAACGTGGCGGCGGCGCTAGAGTTCTGCACCACCGGCGTTCCGGGAGCGGCGCTAGTGCTGAGGTTGGAGATCACCACGCCGTGGCCGTTGAGGGTCAGCGTGCCCGTGCTGTTGGCAGTGAAGGCCACCGCATTCTCCGAACCGGCCGCGTTGTTGAGGGCCCCGTTGCTGCCCAGCAGCAGCGTGCCGGCGGTGATGTTCACGCCGCCGGTAAAGGTGTTGGCGCCGGAGAGGGTCAGCGTGCCGGCCCCGGCTTTGGTGAGGCCGGTGGGGGTAGTGTTATCGGCAATATTCGAGGCGATCGTCAGGCCGTTGGCGGCATTGTTCTGAATGACCACCAGATCCGCGCCCGATGCGCCTTCCAGCGTGCCGCCGGTAATCGTGGACAGATTGTTGCCGACCGTGCCGGTCACCAGGATGCCGCCGGAGGTCAACGTCAGGGCATTGGACGCCGCAAGCGACAGCGTGGTGGCCGCGGCGGTGTTGAAGCGCAGGCTGTTGATGGACTGCGTATTCCAGGCGGCAGTGTTGCCGGAGAGGAAATCGACATTGGCAGCGGTCCCGGGGGCGGTAGTCGCGGCGACGGAAGGCGTGTAGGAGCCGGCCGCCAGGCCGGTGACGGTCGTGGGAGTGGTTCCATCGGGCGAGCCGACGGCCCAAGTGGCGGTACCGCCTTGCGTGGCCCAGCCGCCGATGATTCCGTTGACATTCCTGAACGTGGTGCTGATTTCATTGCTGGTGTTTTGGGCCGTGGCGAAGTCCAGCGTGCCGCCCACCGAGCGCGCCACGCTGCCCAGGGTCAAAACCGGCGTGGCGCCGGCACTGGTATTGACGACCACGGATTGGCCGGGGTTGACCGTCAGGCCATTGACGGTCTGGGGGCCGGCGCCTGCAAACGAGAACGTGCCGCCGCCGACAGCCAGCGCCCCGCTGGCAGGCAGAGAACCGCTACCGGCCACCTGGAGCGTGCCGCTGGTAACCGTTGTGCCGCCAGAATAGGTGTTGTTGCCGGTGATGGTCAAGGTGCCGGCGCCGATCTTGGTCAACGATCCGGCGCCGCCGACAGACCCGGAGAGGGTGAGGCCCGCCGTACCGGGGTCGAACGTGCCGCCACCGGCGACCAGCGTGATATTCAGGCCGATCGCCTGGCTGTTGCTGCTTTGATTCTGGACCGGCCCGGCCAGGTTGACGGCGTTGCCCTGCAGATTGTAAGAGGGGGCCGCGGCGGTGAAGGCGATGCCGTTGAACTGGGTACCGGCGGTGAAGTCGTTGTTGTTCGCGGCGCTGCCGCCGGCCAGCCCGCCGAACTGGACGGAGATGCCGGAAGACGGCGCTGCATCGCCGCTCCAGTTGCCAACCGTGCTCCAATTGTCGTTGGCGGCCCCGCCATTCCAGAGCGGGACAAAGGCCGTCGCCAAGCGAAAGGTCCTCCCGTGGGCGGGCTTGGCCGGCTCGGCGCCGTACCGCCAGTTCGACGCCTCCTCGTCCGGGGCACCGTGGTGGAACGACCCGCCGCGCAGCACGTAAACGAATTGGCCTTCGTCCATATTAGCATTAGAGTTTGATTGGGTAACCGGCGTCTCGGTGAAATTATAGAGGTCGCCCCCCTGGTCATAGGTGCCGTAGTGGCTGGGAGAACCCGCGTAATAACCTACCGGGGTGAGGATCCAGTTCACCGCGGGCGACCCGGTTGCGGGGGTCGTATAACCGGAACTGCTGTAATTGGCGTTGTTCGTGCCGCTAATCGAGAGCGTGCTAACGGGCGGGTTGGATGAGCTGGCTTGCGTGGGATAGAACCAGTAACCCGAGTTGGTGCCGCCGCCCTTGTAGTACGCGGCCTTGTACCATTCGTTCTCGGTGGGAATCCAGTACTTGGCCCCCGCATTGCGCGTTACTCCAAACAGCGCCATATCGTAGGCGGTGGTGATTACAGGGTTGCTGGTACTGGCCGCGCCGAACATGCCGTTGAGGGTGTAGGCCCCGGTCTCGGTCGTGCCCGCCCCTTCCGGCCCGGTGGGCTGACCGTTTTGCAGCCAGTTGGCATAGCGGGCGGCATCGCCCCACGAATCCCAGTTCACCGGCAGGTTGGCCGTGCAGGCGGGAAAGTAATGGGTGCCGTCAGGGCTATCCGAAGTGGTCGCGACCCGGTAACTATAGCTTCCCGGACTGCCGCTTTGGATGATGCCACACGCAACGGGGCCCGCCGCAGGCGCCCCGCCGCCGGTGGCCATGCCAATGTTATACAAACCGTAGGGGTCCGACTTGGCCACGGCGTTTAGGAACTGGCAATACTGGGCCGACGTGACATCGTACTTGCTCATGGCGTACGAGTACGACACGGGGCCGTACCCACTGCTGGTATCATAGCCCTCCTGGATTAGTAAGTTCTGGCCGTTCATCTTCACCGTGTCGCCCGTGTTGCCCGGGTCGCCGACGTTGACGAATTGCATGCTGGTTTGGCCCGACGGCATGTTGAAGACGTCGGCCCGGGCCGATCCGGCGCCGGCCAAGGCAACGACAATGCTGCACCAGACCACCACTCGCAGCGGACAGCAGCGACGGCCAGACATCGGCGACCTTCCTGGAAGGCGTATGCGCCACGTCGGTCGCCCACGGCGGCAGAATCGCTTCCCCCAGATGCCGGGCAACCGGCACCGCACGGGAAAGGAGTTTCAAGACAAGCCTTGCCCCTTCGCTTGCCCCCTCTAGCGCGCGCCTAGCAAACCTCTAACCTACACCTATTACGAGAGTTGGTCAAGAGTTTTGCCGATAATGGGGGCATTGCGGACCACCCGGTTTATGGCAGTCAAGAGATGGACCCAAATGACCAATGACGAATGACCAACGACCAATGACCAATGAACGATGAGCGATGACTAACGACAACCGATCGCGGGGACTTTCTTAGTCATTGGTGCTTGGTCATTGGTCATTCTCTTAGTCATTGGTGCTTGGTCATTGGTCATTCTGCATTGCCGTGGCACCCGGCGGTCAAGGCAGTGGAGGGTGGCACGTCCCTGAGCGTAGCGAAGGGCGTGGTTCTTCGCGCTCACCACGCCCTTCGTTCCTCAGGGCGTGCCACCCTAATTGGCCAACTTGCTTCTTCGCGGCGTCTTAGGGCGGTCAAGGGAGCGGCTTGGACGGCGGGGGCGGGATCGGCGCCGAAGGCGGGGCGGGCGGCATCGCCGCCGACACGCCCGACAAGCGGCATTCCAGCAGCAGTTCCAAACGCATGCGAAGCCGCTGGTGCTCGTGCCGCAGGTCGAGATCGCTGAGTTGCATGCGGGCCATCGACTCCAGCAGGTCGGTCAGCTCGTAGGCCGTCACCAATTGGTCCTCGAACGCCTCGCGCAGCGCCTTCTCCGTTCTTTCCATCAGCGGCCGGACTTGCGCGGAATAGTATTCGGTGCGGGCCTGCACGTCTTGCAATTCCAGGTACAGCGACGTGGCGTCGCTGATGGTGGTCACCTCGATCAAGTCCTGCCTGGCGCAATTGGTCCGCAGCATGGCGGCGCCTTCCGCGATGCGTCCCTGGTTCCGGTCGAAGACCGGCAGATCGAGTTGCACCCGGGCGCCCCAGCGGTCGTCGGCGACGCCGCTCAGGTCGGTGCGGTAGCGCGGACCGATGGTGAGGTCGGGGACGGCCTTCCATTGCTCGAGCGACAGTTCTTCACGGCTCTTCTCGACCGCGGTCCTGGATTCGGCCAGCTCGGGGGCCACCTGGAGGACCCTGGCCTGCATCACGGCCAGGGGGGCGAAAGCGATCGGCTCGACGGCCAATTGGCCGGTCACCACCGGCGGCGTGCCGTCGGTGGCCCCCACGGCACGTGCCAGCCGCACCTTGGCCTGGTCCAATTGAGTCGCCGTGTTCTGACGCATCAACTCCAGCCGGCTGCCCCACAACTCCGTAAGAACGACGCTGCGGAAGGGCACGGCCGCGATGTTGAAGCGCTGCCTTTGAATCGCCACGACCTGGTTGCCTAGCTCGGCCAGCCGGCCATACAACGCGCAGAGCTCCTGCAAGTACAGCACTTCAACCGTGGCGTCGGTGGCCTGCGTCAGGATGAGTTTCGTATCGCGGCTCATGGCCAATTGCGCCTGGCAGACGCCGGACGCCGCCGCGGCGGTCCGCAACTCGCGCTTCGGACCAATCGGCAAGGTGAACATCAGCCGCGTAACGAGCTCGGGCGTTCGCACCACGGGGTTCAGCGCCGCGGGGTTCGGCACCGCGGTGCTCGAATCCATCGCTTCGATCATCAACTGGGGATTGGGCATGAGTCGCGCGGTGACGATGCGGGCCCTGGCGGCCTCGACTTCGTACTGCCGGACACGGAGCAGCGGATGATGCTGGGTGGCGTATTGCAACACGCCGGCAATGGCCTGCTCGGCCCCCGCGCCGCTGGCCGGCACGGTCAATGTCGGCAGGCTGATGGGCGCCGGCTCGGCGGGCAGTTGCGCGGCGGCCGGCAAGAGCGTCGGTTTCGCGGGGCTAGCCGGCGAGTTGGGGGGCTTGGGCGGCGCTGAATCGCCGGCCGCCGGTTTCGCGTTTGGGCTCCCGGCCGGGGCAGGGCTCGTGTCCTTCGCCGGCATGGCGATGGGAGGCGTCTGGCCGGCTGGCGGGGCCGCCGGCTTGGCAGCGGGCTCACCGCTTTTCGGCGGAACGCTCTCGTCGTGGAACGGCGACTCCGCGGCCGTGGCGAGCTGGTTGGCCGCGGCGGCCGGCTTATCGCCCGCCGGCTGCTTATCGCCGGCCAAGGCCAAGACGTTGGCGGTCGGCGGCACCGCGGAATTCTTCCCGGCCGGGACCGCCGCCGTGCATGAGGCCAACAGCACGGCGACCCCTGCCGCCAGGACCCATATCGCAGCCACAGGGCGTTGGCCGGGACTTCCACTGCGGAAGCCGCAGTTCGATCCGCCTGGTCCCATGATGAGGCTTTCGCTCGTGCTCGCTATCGAAACCCGGAAGTTCACGACAAGTTGGCCGAAGGGTCAAACAGGGCAAGAACCGAAAAGGCATATGCCGTGCTTGCATTCCAATAGTCGGCAATCTGCGCAAAAAAAATCAGTCAAAGCGAGTTTGACGGCGGCGGACAGGGGTAGGAGTTAGAAGTTAGGAGTTGGAACTGGAGTCCTGCAAACTGGGGTGAGGATGGCACAAGCGGTCCCCCTCTCCCTCCGGGAGAGGGCCGGGGTGAGGGGAACCTGCGTTGGTCACGAAAAATGGAGAAGCAGGATCCTCACCCATTTCCCCTCACCGGGATTATTCACCGAGGCCCGTAGTGACCCGATTTATCGGGTCTGGAGAATGTGAACAGGTCAAGGACCGCATGAATGCGGTCACTACGAACGATTGGTGAATAATCCGGGCTAACGCTCTCCCGGAGGGAGAGGGGACCGACCAATCCCGTAATTTGCAAGAGTCCACTTAGAAGCCAGGAGCGAAGAAGTGGGCGTACCGCTGCCCTTCTAACTTCTAACTCCTAACTTCTAACTCCTGGCTCCCTCCTCAGATTTCGGCCTCGTCGGCGTGCATGAAGACCGAGACGTTGGCCAGGCCTTCGGTCTGGACCAGCGCGGCTTGAAGCTCGTCGACCCGGCCCGGGTCGCGCAACAGCACGCGATAGGCCATGTCGACGCCGCCGTCGTTGGCGCGGCGCTCGTTGATCAACTCGGCATTCTTGGCGTGGAAGCCCATGACCTGCCTGAGATTGCGGCCGTTGGCCAATTGGTCGCCGCTGACGCGGAGCGTCACGACGGCATCATAGCGATGCCGGGTGCCGAAGGAGGTCAAGCGCAAGTAAAGGAACACGGCCCCCACGCCCAGGGCGCCCAAAAGCGCGGTCGAGAACCGCATGGTGCCGACGGTCAGTCCTTCCATGACGGTCCACAAGATGAACGTCGTGTCGCGCGTGTCTTTCAGGACGTTGCGGAAGCGGATCACGCCGAAGACGGCCAGCAGGCCGAAGGCGATCAACAGATTCCCCGCCATCACGACCATCATCACGGCAATGATTACGGGCAAGACCGCGATCGAGGCCACGAAAGTCCTCGAGTAGGAAATCGCCTCGTGCGTCCACATATAGACGTAACCGATGAAATGCCCGATGGCGAACGACAGGAACATGATGAAAATGATGGTGGTCGTGCCGCCGACGAAGGTCGGGCCATAGTCGCTGTTGAACAGGATCGAAACCCAGTCGTTCATGGTAATCGGTCTCTGCTTGGCGAGGGGACCAGCAGTGGGGGTAGCCGCGCAACAACGGCGCGGGGAGTTTGCCTTATCTCCACACTCCCATGATAATTATCCGAGGTGGGGAATGCAAGAAGCGGTCACCGCGAGAACGACAGACGCAGGAAATAGCCGTCCAGCAGAAGGCTCTGGGTAGGCCGATTGACCTGGACCAGGTTGAACCAGTCGCTCATCTCGTAGCCGGCGAGGAATTCCCACGGGCCGTGGGCATAGGCGACCCCCACGGCCGCCTCGACGACGGGCACCACGGCCGCCGTGTCGCCCGACACGTCGATGTCCACGGCGGGGTTCACGACGGTTGCCAAAGCGTGTTCATGTTGGCGGGTCCGGAAGTCGGCCACCAGAATCGACTCGGCGCCGCGGCCGAACACGCGGAACCCCCAGCTTGAGCGCCACTGGATTTCGGCGCCCAGGCGAACGCCTTCCGCGTCCATGTTGTTGGGAAGACTGATGTGGCCCTTTCCGAAACCGGAGTCATAGGTCATATTGAACGTCTGGTCGATCTTGGCCCAGCGGAAACCGCCGAAGGCCCTGAATCCTACGGTATCGTTGAGGCACGAGCTCCACTCGGCCTCGAAGTCCTGGATATTGACTTGCAGGGCGCCGTCGGCTTCGACCGAGGTCATCGGCAGTGCGGTAACTCCCTTGCCGGCGTCCAGAAAGCTCTGGGTGGCGATCAACACCGGATTTGCACCCAGAGTGGGAGCGGCGGTTTCTTGATTGGCGATGCGGAAGTAGGTGTAAGTCCAGGCCACGTTCCAGCCGTTGCCGAAGCGATAGCCGAGCCCGCCGCGAAAACCGTCGGCCCGATCGAAATCCAGCGATTCAGTTGCCGTGGTCACTATCGGCGCGGTTGTGCTCACGAGGGCGGCGAAATCCAGGCCCGACCGCCGGGCCGACCAGTTCAGGTAGTCCGCATTGCCCAGCACGCCGGGTCGGTTGCACGACAGCCAATCGTCGGCGGATCCATTAGCCTCGGGCACCGGCAGCAGGAACCGCTGAAACCAGGGCGCATCGGCTGGCAGCCCTGAGGAGGCCGTGCCCGCGGCGGAACCGGCAGCCGGACTGACCGCGGGAGCCCCCGCCGGCGTAGCGACAGGCTCGGCGGCAGGCAAAGCCCCGGGACTGGGAGCAAGCGGCACGGCAGGCACCCCGCTTTTATCGGCGGGAATCTGACCGTAAGCCGTAAAGCTGAGACAGCTTGCGGCAACGGCCAATACGGCCGCAAAGCACCAGCCTCGGATCATGGTTCCCCCCCTTTCGCTCACGGTAGCGTTGAAGGCAGCCGTTCGGGATATAACGGTTGCGCAATCAGAATCGGCGTTTTCGGCCGTGCGGATTAGAGAAACCTTGCCGGTAGGCGGGAGTTTTCCGCGAGCGGGGCGAGAAAGGAGTTAGAAGTTAGAAGTTAGAAGTCAGAAGTTAGGAGCGAGAAGGTCGGCCTGCCGCCACGATTCTAACTCCTAACTTCTAACTCCTAATCGTAACCGACCATGACCAGCCGCTGCTCTTCCTCAGGCAACGGCAGCTTGCCCCACTGAAGTTCCATTGAATCAACACAGGCGGAATACTTGCACATGAACCGCCGCTGAAGGTTGAAGTAGCGGACCATGTCGTATATCCAGCAAGGCGCACGCTCTTCGTACTTGATCTCGAGGATCACCCCGTCGAACGGCAGGTAGTAAGGCCATCTGTCCGGCCGGGGCGGGATGGCTCGCTCGGGTGCGGTAAACTTCCCCATGCCGTGGCCGCCATACCCCATTCCCCGAACGTAGCTCGGCAGTCCGAGTCCCTGAAACGGCGTGGCGCTGACGTGCCGGTCGAACGTAACCCGAAGTTCCTCGTCGTTCTCACCCTCGTAAATCTCCCGCAAGTAGGAGATGTAAATCATTGGCTGGGCCTTTACTGCGTTGCACAAGGTCCAGAACTTGTAGTACACGTCGAGTCGGCGCTTGCCATGCACCATCCGGCTCGGATCGGGCCAGGTGGCCGGGTTAGGCCAACCCGCATTGAGGAAGAACTCCACCGCCTCGCGGCTGAGCATGGCCCGATCCTTGCAAATCACGTCCATCACGCGACGCTTGATCTCGAAGAACGCCGGCCGCTCCCAGTGGTCGTCATAGCACCGAATCCGCAGCTTAATACGGTTCAGGTGCCCGAAGTACGCCTGGCGAAAGAAGAAGAAGTCCGGCGAATCCATGTAGATGCTCATCACCGGATGGCCGCGGGTGGGGCGCTCTTCGCCATTGTGGACCGAAGGCCGCAGAAATGCCCGGCAGTAGTCTGCCACGGCGACGGCCCGCTCCTCGTCGATCACGTACTTCAACTCGTAACGGCCGACCTGTCCCATGATGGGATCCTCACCAATTCCCCCTCACCCTAGCCCTCTCCCGGAGGGAGAGGGGACCGGGCATCCGCAACTTGCAAGAGTCCGGTTTCGAGCATACTGCTGCCACCGTCCATGATAATTCCCGCGTAAGAAAACGCCAAGCATTGTCCTCGGCGGCGTCACTGCCCATTAGAGGTGGTCCATTACCCATCTGCCGGAGGAACGCGGCCCGTAAAGACCAGCAGCGCGCGGGCCACCTCCTTGAACTTGATCTTCTTCGAGGGGCTCGGCCGGAACCAGATGGTGTAGGCGGGGGCCTTGGGGCGCGGGACGGCGGCGCCGGCCGGCTGGCACGCGGGAGGCGGCGGCAGCAGGGCCCAACTCTGACCGACCCGGGCCTTCAGCGCGTCGGCCAGCCGCTTCACCCAGGACTGCGGATCGGCCTGGCCTTGGGCCGCCTGCTCGATCATCGCCTGGAAGTCGACTTGCCCCGACTCGATCAACCAACAGAACAGTCGGCCCGAAACGTCGTTCTCAAAACTATAACCGGGACCGGCGGAGTTGTTCGATAGCGGCATGGTCCAATCTCGTCTGGCTGTCTTGTATGCGGAATCTACTCCCCGAAGCGTGCCAAGACTTCATCCACGGTCAAGGACTTTGGGCCGGCCTCCTGACGCAACCGCTGCTGCGCGTCAGGTTCCTCGTCCAAGGCCGCCCAGGCCAGGTCAACGGACCGCCTTAGGTTGCAAGATTGCAGCACGCTGTCGCGTGCCTTTCTCTGGTGGTTCTGCGACTGACTGCTCGTCAAGGTCGCCGCTTCGGGCTTCGGAAGGGGACAGTCCCATTTTCGTCGGACGAAAATTGGGACAGTCCCCAGGCTATTCCTCGGCAGGGACTTAGCGGACGACAGTGCCGGCCGCGGAGCGGCTGCCAAGGCTGGTGTGACCAACAGCGGCACCGCTCGGACCGCATCTACCGACGGCGAACCGACAGGCTGACCGGCAGCCGGCACGGCCGATACCGTCGGCGCCTGCGACGCGGTAAGCGGCGCGGCTTGCGCGGCCGAGGAGAAGTCCGCTGCGGAGTTGGCGGCAACGGGGCCCGCGGTGCTCGAACCGAACAACCCGGCCACCGACATCAACGGGGCGTCGAGCACAAGGCCGCCGTGGTCGATTTTCAGCGCGCCGCTGGCCAGGGCGCTGCCTTCGGTCACGACGAGCGTCCCGCCCATGATCGTCGTGCCGCCGCTGTAGGTATTGGCGCCGCGGAGGACCAAGGTTCCCGGCCCATCCTGGGTCAAAGAGGCGCCGGCACCGCTGATTACACCGGAAATGGTCAGACTGCTGCCCGATACGGGGGTAATCAACACGCTGCTATCCAGCGCCAGCGGAGCACTGATCGCCTGGCTGCCCTCGGAGACTGCTATGCTCGCGCTGTTTTCGCCATTGTCGAGTCGTAACGTGCCGTCGCCCGTGCCCTGGGCAATCGTGTAGCCGTTGCTGCCGGAATTGAACGTGAGCCCTGCCAGACTCGGCTTGGCGCCGTCCAGCGTGATGGTGCTGCCCGCCGCCGAGCTGGAGAACAAGACCGTGTCGCCGGCAACGCCGCGCACGCCCGGCGCAGCGATGACGTTCTGCGCGATGCTATTCTCCCAGTCTCCGCTGGCGTTCCAGGAGCCGACGCCGATGGAGGAGTTCCACAGGGCCTGTCCCGAGCAGGTCACGCCGGCCGTGGCTGCCAGGCCGCCGCCGACCACCCGCACCGTGGCTGAAGCGCTTGCATACGGAGGCGTGTAGAGTCCGTCGCTGATATTGCCAACACCGACCACGCACCATGTCAATGCCGGCGGCGGCGTCAAAGGGTTGCCGAATTGGTCGTGGACTACGGCCGTGAATTGCTGCGTCGCCCCCGCGGTAAGAGTTGCCGACGGCGGGCTCAGCGTGATGCTCGTCGGCGTCTGGTTCACGGTCACGGTGACGCAACTGGTGGCCGTCAGTCCGCCCGGGTCCGTAATCGTCACAGTAAAGTCATACGTGTCGGCCGCGGAGAGAATGGCCGTCGTCGTCTGCGCCGCATTGGTGCCGTTGGGCAGGAAACGCACGGGGGCCGGGGGCGTGCCAGCGGTGGCCCAAGTGTAGGTGAGGCTGCCTTCCCCGGTGTCTGCGTCGTCTCCCAGCACCGAGAGGGTGGCGGTCGTACCGGCCGGGTCGGGAGTGGCACTGGCCGCCCTTGCCACGCTTGGCACAGTCGCATCGCCGAAATTAGTGCCCGTCACCGAGGCGGCCGCGGCGAGCGACACGCTCTGCGAGTTGGAGACCGACACATCGACCGTGAGGGCTTTAATACAGAAGCTGGCGGTCGAGTCTGCGCCGGTGAGATCGGCCCAGGTCGTTCCGTCGAAGCTATAGTAGCTGTGGCCCGGCTGGGCGGTGCAGTCGGAGTCGTAGCCGGAATCCATGAACGAAGCCGCCATCGGGTAGTCGCCGCCGTTGGTAAGATGCACGCACACGTAGTACGGCGTGCCGGCGGTCAAGGGCACGAGCGCGGGCAAATCGACGGTGTGGTAGCCGGGGTAACTGAAGGCGCCGGTCGCCGTGCTCGCCAGGGAAGACAGCCCGCCGCCCGAGAACGCATTGTAGACGTCGACTTCGTAACTTGTGTTCTCGGCCATGGTATAGAACACGACCGACTTGAGATCCTGATTGGTGGCGGGCGTGAAGGCGTTGAAGGCGTAAGGATTCGTAAAAGCCCCGACGCAACCGTACTCGTCGTAGGAGCAGATGTGCGAATACGTGCTGGCGGGGACGGCATCGTGGAAGACGGTCGCGGTTTGGCAGGCGACGGTGTCGTTGTAAGAGATCCAGAAATAGCCGCTCAGCCCCCAGCTCGTGCCCCAGCTATTCTTGATGAGCCAGGCCCCGGTGCCGCCCGCCGTCACCATGTTATCGTTCCAGCCGACGATGGTCACTTCGTGATTGGCGGACGTGGAACTGGAGCCGCTGTAGTAATAGGTCCAATCGGAGGTGCGCAAAGACGCGCTCGACTCGTCCATGTACATCGCGGTATCGAGGGCTCCGTAAGTCATCAAGGCCTTCTTGATTTCCGTTGAGCCCTGAAACGTCTCCGATTCGCGGACGAAGTATTGCGGGGAGCCGGTGGCCGGGGCCGGCATGTCGTCGTAGGCCTGGTACGGATCGTCGGCTTCCGAAATGGGACCGGAGCCGCGGCTCAGATACGCCTGGCTCATCGAAATTAGACCATTGTCGTTCGGCGCCATAGACCCAAAGCCGCCGTCGCAGGGGAAGTAATCGAAGCGATGGTAGTCCTTCAGATGATTCTCGGAGAAATCGGTTGTGGGACCGCCTTCCATGAGAACCGCGCTTTCCAGGGAGCCGTAGGTAGCGAACGCCCAACAGGCCCCGCACTGGCCTTGATCCTTGACGCTGGTAACGTAATCGGCGCCGCTGACGTTTCGGAGGTCGAACGAGGAGGGCGGGCTGATCAAAGGGGCTGGGCACGGCGCGACCGTCGCCTCGATGGGCGGCGGGGCATCGGGGCTATGGTCGAAGACAATCTCACCCGGATCGGCGGGGACCTCGCCTGAAGCGACCGTCGCCGCCTGGCCGGGAAGGACCTGCACCGTCGTTGGGCCGGCGGCGGCCGGGTCCGTGCCGTCCCCGTCGCCTGTGTTCACGGGGCTGACGTCGCTTCCGGCCAGCCCCGTAGGCGTCCAGCCGGATTGGTCAACTTCGGCCACCACGTAGTTGCCGGCCTTCAGGCCCGTGAAAGCGTAACTTCCGTCGCTGGCGGTCGTAGTGCAGGGCTCACCCGGGTCCCACTGGCCGTTGTGGTTGAGATCCAGGTAGACTTTCCAGTTCGGCAGGCCAACCTCCCCGGCGTCCCAAATCCCGTTGCCGTTTACGTCGTTCCAGACCGCGCCCCGGATCTCGCTGAAGTCGCTGATGGTGATGGTCTTGGTGTATGAATTGTCAGTGTAATCGCTCTCGGCGATCGTATCGCCAACGTCGGCAACGATCTGAAGCGTGTGGGTGCCCACGGGCAGGGAGCCGATGCTGTAGTCGGTGACGTAAGTAAACCCGCCCGCACTCAGGGCACTGCAGTTCCAGGTGTTATTCAGCGTGCCGTCCACATAAAGGGCGCACGAGAATCCCGCGCCGGTGGGACCGGCCCCGACGTCACCGACGCCCCAGTCCACATACAGCGAGTCGCTTGGATAGAGGGGCGTGTCATCGGTATTGGTGCCGGCCGTATTGGAGACAACGACCTTGTCGTCCCACCAGGCGAAAGGCCTGGCCGGCGCCAAGTCGGGTAGTGTGATGACGGCCGTGCCGGTCAACTCGAAGTCGTAATTGTTGGGATTGACGCTGCCGTAGGTTGAATCGTTGGTGCCTACTGACGGGGCCGCGGGCCCTTCAATCCAAGTGCCGGTCGTGCCAGAAGCGGCGACAATCACCAGGACGCCCGAACCGGGGATAGTGACGCCGCTGCCGAGCGTGATGGTCCACACAAAGAAACCGGTCTGAGAGAACGAGCAGCTAAAGCCATCAACATAATTGGCCAGGCCGCGGTCGGAATAAAAAAGGAACTCGAGGGTACCGTTCGCTACGGTCACGCCCCCGGCAAACTGCATTTGCGTAAGACTGATGCTCGTGCTCAGCGTCGAGGTGTAGTCCTCGTAGCCCACCGTGCCGCCAGTGGAAGACGTGTAGTAGTGATAATCATTCATTTTGCAGTAGACGACGGTTGCCCCGTCCCCGACGATTCCCCCCGTCCCGGAAGTTGAAGTGCCCGAGGTGAGCGGCTCCGCCGTTGCGGCCTCGGCGACAATGATCTTGCCGCTGGAGCCGACGATATTCAGCCCGGCGCTGGACGCGGCAACTCCGACTGCGGTCGCCAACGGAAGAGGCGATTGCTCGACAGGGGCGGCGTAAACGCTCAACAGCGTGCGTTCTTCGAGGCGCTCCAGCCGGAGGTCGCGCACGTGTGGCGACCGATTCGCAGGGCGCTTGCCGTCCAGCTTCCGCCCCTTGTCCGCCCAAGGTCCCCCCGCCGGCGGTTTGAAATGACGCAAGCCGTAACAACTGGGAAGACGTCGGGTCATTTCCGGCCGCTCCCGGTATAGGTCGAGGAGTGCTCGGCATGCGCCTTCCAGTTGGCCGTATACTTGGCGGCCAGGGCCTTGTCGCGGATAATCAGTAGATTCTCGGCGTTGTCCACTTCCGAGTGCCAGGTGAAGTTGTACGAGCCGCTAATGACCGTCTGGTTGTCCAGGATCAGGAGTTTGTTATGGGCGCTGCCGTGCTGGGCATCCACGCGGACCGGCACCCCCGCGCGGGCCAGGAAGTCTGCCTTTGATCGTTTCTCTTCGACGGTCTTGGCCTGATCGAGGATGATCTCGACCCGCACGCCACGCCGCTGGGCGGCGGCCAGGGCCTCGGCAATCGGGGCGGAGGTGAAACTATACGCCTGCACAAGGATGCTGCACCGGGCGCCGCCAATCTCCTTCAGAACGGCCTCGGTTGCCCCGCCACGGGGGCTGAAGTACACCTCGATGTTCGGCTCGGGCGGCGCGGCGATCACCCGGCCGTCAAGCCTGGCCAGCAGGCAATAGCCGACGCAGCCGGCAACCATCAAGCCGCGGAAGACACGATTCACGTTCCGCCCCCCTTTCATCGGCATCGCGCCGATCAGCCTGATAGCATAACACAATCCGATAGCTGCCGATATCCTTCCGCGGCCCGGGGGCGTGGGCCGGGTTTTCCCGCCGGCGTCTGGTCCGAAAGTGGGGAGTGTGCAACTCTCCCGTCCGTGTTAAAATAAGGTTAGCTTGCGGACCGGGTCCGCACGCGGCGTCACTACTGGGCAGGGGGTTCTATTGAAGGATCATGAAGGATATTTGCTACCGGAGCCTTGGGGAGACCTGGCTGGCCGTTCTCCGCGAAGTCTATCACTCAGGCCAGACCGTCGGCGACGACACTCGCGAGTTGCTGCACGTGTGCGCCTCCTTTGCGCAAGGCGACTATGACTCGGATCCCCTGCTCGTCCGATTCGCGTCGCGCGAGAACGTCGACCAGATGCGGAAGGTCTTCTTCAGCACGGAGTCGAACGGGTTCGGGCATAGCTACCGGGACCGGATGCGCGGTCCGGGGGGACGTTGCGACCTGAGCGACGTGATCGAGCTGCTCCAGCGCGAGCCGCTCTCGAAACGCGCGGCGATCGTGCTGGCCGGCGCGGGCGACGGTCGCGTGCCCTGCATTAGCGCGGTCCATTTCCTGCTTCGCGCGCCGGGGCTGGTGACGACGTACTTCGCGCGGGGTCAGGACGTCTTCCGCAAGTTCTACGCGGATGGGGTGTGTATTTTCGAAATGGCCCGCCGCGTCGCCTGCGCCATCGGCGTGCCGGTCGAGCGAGTGACGGGCGTCATCAGCTCGGCGCACGTCTACCTCGCCGACCTGGCCGCCGCGGGCGACGTGTTGGCCGGGGCCGACGCGATGCCGCGGGCACTCACCGGGAGCGGGGCGGCGAAATGAACGTCTTCCTCATCGTGCCGCGCAGCTTGAGCCCCAAGCAGACCTACCGCGAGTATCCGCTGGGGGCCGGCCTGATCGCCACGTCGCTGCGCCGCGCGGGCTGCAAGACGACCGTGTACGACCAGAGCGCGGAAGGCCCGGACGACGGGCCGCTGTGGGCCCGGCTGGCCGAGTTCCAACCCGACCTGGTGGGCTTCTCGGTCGTTACGCCCGGCTACCCGCTGGCGCGCCGACAGATCCAATGCCTGCGCCGCCAGCGGCCGGATCTCACTATCGTCGCCGGGGGCATCCACGCCACTCTTTTTCCCGAGGATCTTCTGGCCGACGGGGCCGACGCGGTGGTCCTCGGCGACGGCTGCGGGCCGATGGCCGCGCTCGTCGACCACCTGCGGCGCGGTTCCCCTTGGGACGACGTGCCGGGCCTGGTCGGTCGGACGCCTGGGGGCCGCTTGTTCCGCAACGCTCCGCCGCGGCGATTGCCCGCCGCCGATCCGGGCATCGTCGACCGCGACGTCTACAATCTGCCGCTCTACGCGCACCACTCGATGCTGGCCTCGCTCGGCTGTCCGCACCGTTGCACGTTCTGCTGCAATTACGCGGGCCGGCTCCGGCAGCAAGGCGTGACGATCCGCTCCTGCGAGCGCCTGTGCGAGGAGATCGACTACCTCGTGACTCGTTACGGGGCGCAGCAAGTCTTCTTCGTCGACGACATCTTCCTGGTCGAGCGGGGCAAGGTGCTGGAGTTCTGCCGCAGCCTGGCCCGGCGGCAGCCGGGGCTGCAGTGGATCGCCCAGATGCGGGCCGACTCGCTGGACGACAAGATGGCCGCCGAAATGGCCGCCGCCGGCTGCCGCCGCATCTACTTCGGCGTGGAATCGGGCGCCGAGGCCGTCCTCCGCCGCGTCCGCAAGGGCACGGACCGCGAGTCCATCCGGCTGGGGATCGAAAGCGCCAAGCAGGCCGGCATTCGCGTCAAGACGGGTTGGGTCTTCGGACTGCCCGGCACGCTCGACGAGCAGTACGAATCGGTGGCCTTCATGCGCGAGCTCCGCCCGCAGGAGATCTCGATCCACCAGTTGATCCCCTTCCCCGGGACGGAGTATTATGCCCATCCGGCCCGGCACGGCATCCGCATCCGCGATCGGAAAGACTTCGCCAGCTTCTGTTACGGCGGGCTGGGGGATAACGTCTCGTTCGATTACCTGTCGCAAGGCCAGTTGATCGAGTTGTTGGAGTACACGGTCGACGTTCTGCAGTCCGAGGGGTATACAAGCAGCGACCGGGCTGCCGCCGACAGCCCGTACGTGTTCTCCACGCCGCTCAATTCGACGTCGATGAGCGTGTTTCACACCGAAGGATCAAAAGGATTGATGAAATGACGCGTGTGCCCGAGATCATGGCTACGATCGGCCCGACCTTGGAGAAGATCGATGATCTTCGCCGGGCAGTGCAGGCGGGGGTCCGCTGGTTCCGTCTGCCTTGCGGCTACCGGCAGCGTCCGCACCTGGAGAACGCCCGCGACGTTCGCAAGGTGGCCGCGGAGGTCGATTTTCCGGTGCGGCTCCTGCTGGACCTGCCTTCCTCGCGGCCACGCACGGGGGCCATGAAGGACCTGCAACTGGAGGTCGGGGCGCGGGTCCTGTTGTGGGATTCCCAGCGTCGGGCGGAACCGCCCGTTGCCGCCGCCGCGGCGGCCGTCCCGCTGCCCCAACTGCACGGCCTGCTGGACAAGATCGTGCCCGGCCACCGCTTATGGTTCTGCGACGCACGCTTGGAATTCATGGTGGAAGAGGTCCGCGGCGACGGAGTTCTCGCCCGCTTGGTGCGCGGCACCATTCCCTTGAAATCCTCGAACTCGATCTACTTGCCCGACAGTTCCAGCCCCTTCACGATGGTCACCGAGGACGACCTGACGCTGTTGGATCGTTTCGCCCAGTCGGGCATCGTGCCCGATTGGGTGGCGCTGTCGTTGATCTCGACGCCCGAGGACGTCCTGGCGGGACGCGAGAAGGCGGAGCGTTGCCTGGGCCAAGCGGTCCGCGTGATGGCCAAGATCGAGACGCAAGCCGCCGTGGATGGCGTGGAATCGATCCTGGCGGTGGCCGACGGAGCGATGGTGGCCCGGGGCGATCTGGGGCCGGCCGTGCGGTTCATCGGCCTGCCCGCGGCCCAGGCGCACATCGTGGCCGCCGCCCGCCACGCCGGGAAACCCGTCGTCGTGGCCACGCAAGTCCTGGAATACTATGCCGAACACGGGGTCCCCTTGCGCGCCGAGATCTGCGGGCTGAGCCTGATCGCCCAACAGAACCCGGACGCCGTCATGCTGGGCAAAGAGACCGTCTTCAGCCCGCGGCCTATCGAAAGCATCCGCTTCGCCACCGACGTTCTGACCTATGAGACGCGGCGCTTGGAAGCCGAGCGTACGAAGTTCCTCCGCCCGCCGGCGGCGGCCACGGGAAGGCCTTTCCTGGTTGCCATCGAGGGCCCCAACGGGGCCGGCAAGACGCGGTTGTGCTCCTTGCTGGGGCAGGTTCTGGGCGCCGCCACGCTCCGCGGCGTGCCTGCCGCCTGGGAAGATTCCGCGCTGAAACTGCACATGATTCGCGATGCCGATTGGCTGGCCTCCGCCATGTACTTCCTGTCGGGCGTGATCGAGTCGTCGCGGCAGGCCGCCCTGGGCGACGTGAAGCTGCAAGTCATGGATCGGTCGCTGTACTCGACCCTGGCGGTGCACTATGCCCACGACCCGGCCCGCTTGGAGACCTTGCTCCCGCTGTTCGCGCTGGCGGCAGACCGCCTGGCGCTGCCCGACCTGACGATCGTCCTGGAAGCCGACGCCCGGACGTGCCGGCAACGCATCGCGCGCAAGTCAGGCGCCGAGCAGCAGTTGGACGCGGCCAGCCCGTCGAACGAAGCCTTTCGCCTTCGCGAGCGGGAGTTCTACCATTGGCTGGCCGGGCACGGACTCAAGGTCGTCTTCCTCGACGCCAACGCCGGCACGCCGGAAGACGTGTGCCGCCGGGCGGCGGAACTGATCCGCGGGTCGTTGCCATGCTGCTGTTGACGAGCAATCCGCGGAAGTACGGCCCCCTGGCCGACGTTTTGGCGGCCATGCAGATCTCGCTCCGCCAGCCCGACTTCGAGCTGCCGGAGTTGCAAAGCCTCGATTTCGCGGCGGTCGTGGCACACAAGGCGCAGCGGGCGGCCGAAGGGCTGGGCGCGGCTTGCCTGGTCGACGACGCCGGGGTGCTATTGGAGGCCTACCCCGGTTTTCCCGGCCCCATGACCGGACAGGTGCTCCGCGCGCTGGGGGCGGCCGGCCTCGAGCGGCTCCTGGCGGGCACGACCGACCGGGCCCGCCTGGTGTGTCACATCGGCTGCTGGCGCGGCGGGCGGCTGTGGCACTGGCAGGGCGAGGTGGCGGGCCGCCTGGACCCGCGGCGCCCGCTGGCCGAGGGCCCCGGCCCGCTCGCGCAGTGGTTCCTGCCGGATGAGCCCGGCCCCGGCGCCGGATACCTGCACCGCCGGCGGGCCCTGGCGGCGCTGGGCCGCGACATAGACGCCTTGCGTCCTCCGCTTTCAAAGGGGACAGTCCCATTTTCGTCGGACGAAAATCGGGACAGTCCCCGCCTTCAGACGCCGTGGGCCGACGCCGCACTCTCGCCCGCAGCGTGCCATCGGCAGTGCGCGTTCTGCCAGGAGTTCGACGGCTCCGGCAGATCGATCTATCACGAGCTGCTGGGCCGGGAGCTGCCTTCCCGAGTCGTCCACCGCACGCGGCATTTCGTGGTCTTCCCGCCCCTGGGGCAGTTCATCGAGGGCGGCCTCCTGTTGGCCACCCAGGAGCATCAAATCTCGATGGCCACGCTGCCGGAGGCTTACTACGCCGACCTGGAGCGCCTGATGGCCGAAACCTGCGATCTGCTGGCGGAGCGTTACGGAAGCCGGCCGCTGCTGTTCGAGCATGCCCCGGCCGCCCCCGGCGACAAGGGCACCTGCTG
>JBEKTY010000126.1:0-24126 GCA_049515555.1 Thermoguttaceae bacterium | reverse complement strand
GCTGGCCCCTCCCTGGTCCCTCCAAACGGCCCGGCTCTCCTGCGCCCGGCCGAAACGTCAACATTAGACCCCAAAACCCCCATTTTTCCAACGCCATTTGAGAGTTTGCAAAAGTCCAGTTCGAACGCGGCTGCCGCAAGACCGACGGGTCGAAGGGTTGGGCCGACGTTTGGAAGCGCGACTTCTTCGGATGGGAGTACAAGGGCCGGCACAAGGACCTGGACGAGGCCTACGGCCAGCTTCTTCTGTATCGCGAGGCCTTGGAGAATCCGCCGCTCTTGGTCGTCTGCGATATGGACCGCTTCGAGGTCCATACCAACTTCACCCGCAAGGCGGCGCGGGTCTATGCCTTCCGGCTTGCCAACCTGCTCGACCCGGCGAACCTCGAAATCCTCCGCCGGGTCTTCTTCGACCCGGACGCCCTTAGCCCGGATGCCACGCGCGAGAAGATCACCGAGGACGCCGCCGACCGCGTCGGCGAGCTGGCCGACGGGATGCGGGTGCGGGGCATCGCCGCCCAGCGGGCCGGGCACTTCCTGATGAAGCTCGTATTCTGCATGTTCAGCGAGCGCATCGGACTGCTGCCCGCCGGCCTCTTCTCGCGCCTGGTCGAGGCCAACAAAGCCAATCCGGCCAGCCTCAGCCAGCGGCTGGCGAACCTCTTCGCCGCCATGGCCCGCGGCGGCCCCTTTGGCGAGCACAACGTCGCCTGGTTCAACGGCGGACTGTTCGCCGATACCGACGTGGTTCCCCTGACGACGGCCGAGGCCCTGACGCTGGCCCAAATCTGCAAGTACGATTGGGCCAGCATCGAACCGTCGATCTTCGGCACGCTCTTCGAGCGAATCCTCGACCCCGGCAAGCGAAGCCAGATCGGGGCCCACTACACGAGCCGCCAGGATATCGAGACCCTGCTCGCGCCCGTCCTGCTGGCCCCGCTGAGGCACGAATGGGAAGAAGCTATGCGCAAGTGCGAGGGGGCGCTTGTTGCCGGCACGGGCGGCGAGCCCGGTGCCCGACGGTCCAAAACCAAAACCGCCCTGGCCAAGCCCTCGCAGACGCGCAAGAAGCTCGAGCGGGCCTTGCTCGACTTCGCCCAGCGCCTCGCGCACGTCAGCGTGCTGGACCCGGCCTGCGGCTCGGGCAACTTCCTCTACGTGGCCCTGCACATGCTCCTGGACCTGGAAAAGGAGGTCGTAGCCTATGCGGCAACGCGCGGCGTGTCGGTGATTCCGCACGTCAGCCCGGCGCAACTCCACGGCCTGGAAATCAACGCCTACGCCCAGCAGCTTGCCCAGGTGGCAATCTGGATCGGCTATCTCCAGTGGATACACCACAACGCCTTCAAGATGCCCAGCGATCCGGTCCTAGACCCGATCGAGAGCATCCGCTGCATGGACGCCATCCTGGACCTCTCCGACCCGGAGCACCCCAAGGAGCCCGAATGGCCGGAGGCGGAGTTCATCGTGGGCAACCCGCCCTTCCTGGGCGGGAAGCTGCTGCGGACGAACCTGGGCGACGGCTATGTGGATGCCATGTTTCGCCTTTGGGGCGAGCGAGTCCCACGGGAGGCGGACCTGTGCTGCTACTGGTTCGAGAAGGGTCGGCGGCAGATCGAAACCGGCAAGGCCCGGCGCACCGGCCTACTGGCCACGCAGGGCATCCGGGGCGGCGCGAACCGCAAGGTACTGGCGCGGATCAAGACGACGGGCGACATCTTCTTTGCCGAGAGTGACCGGGACTGGATTCTCGACGGCGCAACGGTCCATGTGTCGATGGTCGGGTTCGACAATGGCTCGCGGACCGACCGCGTTTTGGACGGCAAGCCGGTGGCCTCGATCCACGCCAACCTGCGGTCCGCGGCTGACACTACGACGGCCAAGCCGCTGGCCGCGAGCCTCGGGCTGTCCTTCATGGGCGACACGAAGGGCGGGGCGTTCGATATCCCGGAAACCCTGGCGATGGAAATGCTCCGTGCTCCCAACCCCCACGGCCGCCCGAACTCCGACGTGGTCGTGCCGTGGATCAATGGGTTGGACGTGACCCGCCGCCCGCGCGGCATGTGGATAATCGACTTCGGCGTGGACACGCCCCGAGAGGAAGCCGCGCGGTACGAGCAGCCGTTCGAGTACCTCGATCGGCACGTGCGGCCGGCGCGCGAGAAGAACAATCGGGAGGCATACCGGGAGCGATGGTGGATACATGTTGAGGCGCGGCCAGCTATGCGGGCTGCGCTCAGCCGGCTGGACCGCTTCCTGGCGACACTGACCGTTTCCAAGTACCGCCTGTTCGTCTGGTCAGCCTCACCGATTCTTCCCGACCACCAATTGATCGTCTTCGCCGAGAGCGGCGACTACTCCTTTGGTGTGCTACATTCCCGCGCGCACGAAGTCTGGGCGAGGGCTCAGGGTACGCAGCTTCGGGAAGTCGAAAGCGGCTTTCGCTATACGCCGACGAGTTGTTTCGAGACGTTTCCCCTGCCAGGCGTTACCACACGGCAGGAGATGGCCGTGGCCAGGGCGGCAATCGAACTGGACGAGTTGCGCAGTGCCTGGCTGAACCCGCCGGAGTGGACCGAGACCGAGGTGCTGGAGTTTCCCGGCTCGGCGGACGGGCCGTGGGCGCGGTATGTGGTCGAGCCCAACGCCCGCGGCATCGGCACCGTCCGCTGGCCGCGCACGGTGCCCAAGGACCCCGACTGCGCCGCCAGCCTCAGCAAGCGGACCCTCACGAACCTCTACAACCAGCGCCCGGCCTGGCTCGACCTGGCCCACCGCAAACTGGACGAGGCCGTCTTCGCCGCCTACGGCTGGGACCCCGGCCTCTCGGACGAAGAGCTGCTAGCCAAGCTCCTGGCGCTGAACCTGGAACGTGCGGGAGCCGCGACCTGAAACAAGGGGCCCATGGGCTAAAGCCGCCGGAAAGCGATAAGCCCCGCGAGCGGGGCTGCGGTGCGCAGTGGGAGGAACGGGGTGAGATTCGGCGCGCCTTACCCGCCGTGAACGGCCGGGCCGAATACCGGCTGCGCCGGAAACGACCATGAATGGCCGTGCGGGTCGCCGTGCGTGTGTCCCACGGGCCTTCAGGCCTGTTCCCGGCGTAAGCCGGTAATAGGCCCATGCTTCAGCATGGGTACTTCTTCGCCGCCCCACCTGCCCCCGCCCGTTCACCTGTTCCCATGCCCTGGCTACCGCCCTCCACCGACCCCCTAAAATATGGTGTACATCCTGATCTATACAGCCGTCCAGTTATATGTTATAATCTCGGCTGCCGCAGCCCAATGTAGTAGGCACACGCCGTGTGCCGTCTGCTGAAGCGGAACAAGGCATGGCGGACGGCACACGGCGTGTGGCGTGCTACCATGGCTGCCTTGCTCTTTGACAATTCGCGTTGAAACGGGGGAGGCGCGGCGTCCGCCGCCGCTTGTAGTCCTCTCGCTCCGCGAGAGGACCTTGCATCACGCTCCAGCGTGATGCCTACAGCGACGAGTCCAGCTCCTAATCCCTAATCCCTCGCCCCCAAATCCCTCCGCCTTCCGCCTTGAAGGGGACAGTCCCATTTTCGTCGGACGAAAATTGGGACAGTCCCGGCCTGCCCGCTCTCTCCGCCTTCCCCCTTCCACCCTCCGCCTTTGTCCGAACTGGCACGCCGATTGCTCCGGCAAGATGGGTCGCCGCACCCCACAACCGGCAAAAAAACCTATGTGCACGCCGGGTTTTGCGCGTGCCCCGGTAAAAGTGGTTAAATGTTCACTAGTTCACTGATGTATCGTTTTCCCCGGGCGATACGAGCGTAACCACCGTTTTTCACCCCACCTTCGGCAAGCAAAACGGCCGGTTTTGAGACGAAAGAAAAAACAAGTGCAACACGTACCCCGCAAGTTGTATGAACTTACGCACGGTGGACGGAACCGCTAACGGCAGTCGGCAAACGAGTTACCAACTTGTGCAACACCGGAGCCTCTCAAAAGTCCCCCTGAAACGTTGCACACATGGAATGTTCAGCCCGTAGGTGATCTTCTTCTTCAGAGGGGGGAAAATGAGGGGTGAGGGGTGAGGGGTGAGGGATGAGGGGCGGGGGGAGTCTTCAGTCTTCAGTTTTCAGCAAGGACTGGAGCACTGAAAACTGGACACTGAAAACTTTTCCGGCGGGCGATTCAGTGCATTTCGGTGCTCACGCGGCCGATGCCGGGGCGGTAGAAGTTGAACTGCACGTTGGGATGGTCGGCCAGCAAGGACATGGGCACCGCGGAGTCGGGCATCCGCTTGGCGATCATCAGCGTGGTCAGCCGCATGCCGAAGGGGTTGTCGTGTTGGCCGGCCTGCCAGATCGAGACCTTTTCGGCCTTCCAGGTTTCCCATGGTCCGACCGTGGCCGCCTTGGTGGGCACCAGGGCCACCTGGCCGCCGCCGGAAGTCCGCGCGTTCTGCAGGATCGTCATGGGATGCAGGTCGGTCACGCGGGTTCGCAGCTTGCGGTACTCTTCGGGCGGCGGCGGCGCGTCGCGGTAGCGGCCCTTCCGCGGCAGCGGGTCGTTGAAGGCCCAATGCTTCACCTCCCCCTGGCCGCCCTGCATCACGACGCAGCGCACCTGCTCGTAACTGGCCGAGTAGGCCGCCAGGTCGCCGGTGGGAAAATGCAGATTGGCCTCCGGCATCCGCAGCTTGCGGTGGATCCGCTGGAAACACAGCTCCTGGTCGGCGCGGGCGAAGCTCAGCGGATGATCCAACGGCACCGGCTGCCCACGCTCGTCGACCCATTCGTCCATCCCCCAGAAATGCGCGGCGCGCACGTCGAGCTCAAGCTCGTTGACCAAGCGGGCCACCAGCGGCAACTGCTCGGTCGGCCCGATGGGGCCGCAAATGCCCGCCGGATCGTCGGCGCTGGACCGCCGCCAGGCGTAGATGTACTCCAGCGCCTCGGCCAGGTAGAACTCTTCCAGGGTGTCGTACATGAGCACCCGGAAACCGGGCCGCGCCAGCCGCTCCAGGTCCTTCGCCGTGAGCCGGGCGGCCTCGGCGAGGAGCTCGGGCTCGAGCGTCGTGTAATCCCACCACCCGGGGGCAACTTTGCTCAATGGCCGCGGCATTTTATGACTCCTTGTGCGGTCGAAGGGGACCGCGCCTCACGGCTGGATTTCCCGCATGAGTTGAGATTACCGGCCCCCGTGCGTGCCGTCAAGCGGCCTTGAACGTCTGCCTGGCTACCCGCCCACGGGGCGGCCGGCCGCTTCCAGGTGGAACAGGCCGAACAATTCGTCTTGCGTCAGGCCCAGCTTGTGCGGCCGATCGGTCCCGGCGAAGATGGTCTCGAACAGCTCGCGCTTCCGCTCGAGGATTCGCTCGATCCGCTCCTCGATCGTCTGTAGCGAGAGGAATCGCGTAACTGTGACCGGGCCGCTGGTGCCGATGCGATGGGCGCGGTTGATGGCCTGGTCCTCGACGGCCGGGTTCCACCAGCGGTCGAAGAGGAAGACGTAGCTGGCGAACTGGAGGTTGAGGCCCACCGAGCCGGTGCCGTAGCTCATCAGCAGCACGCCCGCGGCGGGGTCGTCGCGGAAGCGGCTGACGACGGCCTCGCGGTGGGCCGCGGGGATTTTTCCGTGGTACTCCAGGGGCCCGAAACGCGCCAGGGCCGCGGCCAGCCGGTGGAGCGTGCCCACCCATTGGCTGAAGACGATGGCCTTGCGGCCGCTGCCGGCGATCTCTTCCAGGTCGGCTTCCAGGCGTTCGAGTTTGGCGCTGGCGCCGGTGGCCGGATCGAAGTTGCAGATCTGTTTCAGGCGGATCACCAGCTCGAAGACGTGGCTGATCGTGGCGGCCGGGCCCAGGGCGGTGAGCCGCAGCACCCCCTCGTCTTCGGCCAGGCGATAGCTCTCGCGTTGTTGGGGTGTCAGCTCCAGCTCGGCGTCGCGGAACAGTTTCGGCGGCAACTCGGCCAACACCTGCTCCTTGGTCCGCCGCAAGACGTAGTCGCGGACGGTGCGGCCCATTTTGCGGGGCGTCATCTCGGGCGCCAGGAAGCCGGGTGAGAGGAACTCGAAGATCCCCACCAGGTCCTCGGCGCTGTTCTCGACCGGCGTGCCGGTGAGGGCCCAACTGCGGCGGCGGCCGATGGCCCGCACCACCTCGCTGGTCGTGCCCGCGCGGTTCTTGATCCGCTGCGATTCGTCGAGCACGACCAGATCGAAGGGCGCACGGCCGGCGTCGTCGCCCAGCCGCTCGAGGATCTCCCGATCCCGAACGAGCAATTCGTAATTTGCGATGCGGACGGCCAATTGCGGCAATCGCCACTGCCAGGCCCGCCGGGCCTGGTCGCCCTCGATTGCCAGCAGCGGGACCTCCGGCGCCCAGGCCTGGAATTCGCGCTGCCAGGTGGTCACCAAGGGCTTTGGGCAGACCACCAGCACGGTCCGCACTTCACCCCGGCAGAGCAGCAGGCGGATGGTCGTGATGGCCTGCATCGATTTGCCCAGCCCCATTTCGTCGGCCAGGATGGCGGCGTGCCGGGGATACAGAAACGCCACCCCTTCCAACTGGAACGGAAACGGTGCAAACGGCATGCCCAACGACCGATCGGCGAGCAATGTTTCCAAGGGCGGCTGCAACAGGTAATTCAAGCGGTCGTCGAGCTTGATCACGTCCTGCGGCGGGCGAATTCGCGTCCAGCGGCCGGCCGCTGAACCCAGCAAGTAACTTCCGTACTCATCACGCTCCGCGTGATGCCCTTCCTCTCGCGGAGCGAGAGGAGTACGGGAAATGCGGAACTCATTTTTCGGCCGGTCCTTGTCGCTTCCGGCTGGCGCCGGCGGTTCGTCCGGTTGGGAAAATAAGAAGCTCCGCACGCGAAAGGTCGGCCGCAGGATGCGGACCTTGATCGCCTTCGGCGGCGATGCCTCCACGGGCAGGGTGCAGAGGTCGACCCTCCAGGATGGAGGATCAAGGATCAAGGCTGAAGCCAGCGGCGCCGCGCCGCAGGGCAGATCGACCCGGATGGCCGGCGGGGCCTGGGGCGGATACCAATGGATGCCTTGGCCGCCGGTCATCGCGCCGCCTGCTGGGCCTCCGCGATGGCCTCGCGAATACGGGTGAAGGGCTCCTCGAAATCGAACCACTCGGCCGATTCGGCCAGCCGCCGGGCGATCAACTGCCGATCGTCGCCCGAGTGCTCGGGCACGGCCAAGCGATTCCGCCCCAACTCGAACGTCAGCAGCCGAGGGCCGCCCGGATGGGCACCGTCCAGGCGGAAAGATTTTTGATCAGCCGTGCCGGCGGGTCGACTTTCGGCCGGGCCGCGACAGACCCCTTCCGGTGGAGCGGCCGGCATGTCGGCGCCAACCGCGGGAAGGACCAGCGCCACCGGCACCGACACCAGTTCCCTGACCGACAAAACGGGCTGGCAATCGGTCAAGACCGCCAGCGGCTCACGGTTGGAATGCCCCAGCAGAGTGGCGCCAATCTGCTCACCGTAGAGAAACGGCTCCAAGGTCGGACCATAGAGGATCTGCTGCGCCCGATTCGGCTTGATCGGGGCAGTGCAGTGGAACTCCAGCGGCCGGCCCGCCAGATTTAACAGCAGGTACCCGCCGAACAGGCCATGCTGAGGATCTTCCAGCACGGTCAGAAACCCCAGCGACGGTCTCGAATTCGTGTTGGCGGCATCCACGAAATCACCCAATCTAACCTAGTTAACCCACATTCCCCTATTGACCAGAATCACTGCTGGCTCTTTCGCCGGGCGGATGGTGCATCGGGCAAATGCCGGCGGTAACTTTAGGCCCGGCCGCAGAACAAGTAGCCCTCAGGCCCAATTCTTGCGTGGCAGAGGCCGGGCAGAGGTCTTGCCAAGTGCGGAAGTCGTTTTTCAGCCCATCTTTAGACGCTTGCCTACCGGCTGGTGCGATCATCCTGCCGCTGGCTTGCCAGAGCACGGCTGGGCTGCCAATGCTACACGTCTGTGCCACCACTGAGATGGGTGGGGGGGTAAGATGGTCGTCCTACCCGTGCTCCGCCGAAGCACTGGCACCGCAGCAGTGCCGAGTTGAAGGCCCGCCGGGTGGCAGCCGGTGCGGCGGATTTTTTGCATGGAAATTCCCGTTCCGGTTCTCGACATTTTCCCCCGTTTCTGTTTATACTGGAAGGGAAAGGAATGCCCGCATGAGCCAAGACCAGTCTCGCACTCGGCACCCGTTGTACAGCCAGATCGACGTGGCGCAGCCGCAGTTCCATCCGCCGGCGTCCGGCGCCCGTCCCGCGGAAGCCGAAGCGGCCTACTTGCTGCGCCAATTGGTGGCGGGTCAGGACCGGCAGAACGAGTTGCTCGAGGAGCTGGTGGGCCAGCTCAACTCGGCGCAACGGCAGCGGGCCAGCGAGTTGGGCCATTGGAAGCAATCCAATCCGCGCCTGGCGAAAAACTGCCGCATGGCCGCCGAGGCCCTGGGCAAAGTGCAGACCGAGTTCCTCGATGGGCTGACCCAGGAGATCAACGACAATTACGAGAGCCTGATGGACGGCGAGTTCGTGCTGAACGAATTCGTCGATCGTTTCGGCCCGCGAATGGCGCACCTGAATGGGCTGCTCCAGATTCTCTCGCAGCTAAGCGCCACGCCCAACCCGGCGGATGCCCCCAACCCGCCGTGACGACACCGACATCCCGGGCCCTGCCCAGTACGGCGGGCCGCACGCCGCGCGTGCCGGCTGCTTTGGTCGCAGTTCGGCTGCATGGGGATCGGGTATCCACATCACGAGCACCGCACCCTGAGCCGATGTTTCGCCGATTCCTCCGCTGGGCACTGCTGGGCGTGGCATGGTCCTGTGGGTTGGGCAATTGTCCGGCGGCCGCGCCGCAAACGTCGCCGCCGGGGGCTTGGCCGCTCTTCCGCGGCAACAGCCTGGCCACGGGGGTCGCCGGCAGCACGCTGCCCGATCGGCTCGAGCTGCTGTGGACTTTCGCCGCCGAGAAGGAGAGCTTCCAGACAACGGCCGCCATCGCCGATGGAACCGTCTATGCCGGCACGGCCGAGGGCAAGCTGTATTCGATCGATCTGGCCAGCGGCAAGAAGCGATGGGTGTTTTCGACCGAACTGGGCTTCTCGGCCTCGCCCGCCGTGAGCGACCGTCGGGTCTTCGTCGGCGATAGCGACGGCAAGTTCTATTGCGTCGATGCCGCCTCGGGCAAGCCGCTGTGGAAGTTCTCGACCGATGCCGAGATAAATTCCAGCCCCAACTTCTTCCGCGACCGCGTGCTGTTCGGCTCGCAGGACTCCCGGCTGTATTGCCTGGAGGCGGCCACGGGCCGGCTGGTCTGGAAATACGAAAGCCAGGATCAGATCCGCTGTTTTCCCACGATCGTGGGCAGCCGCGCGCTAGTGGCCGGCTGCGACGGCCGGCTGCACGTGATCGATCTGGACAACGGGCAGAGCGTTGCCGCCGCGCCGCTGGATGCGCCCACCGGCTGCGCACCGGCCGTCCTGGAGAATCGCGTGTTTGTGGGCACCGAGGGGAACGTGTTCCTGGCCATCGACCTGCCGACGGCCAAGGTCGTGTGGAGCTACGAGAACCCGCGGCGTGCGGCGCCCTTTCGCGCGTCGGCGGCCGTCACGCCCGAGGCCATCCTGGTCGGCTCTCGCGACAAGCTGCTGCACGCCCTGGATCCCAAGACGGGCCGCACGCTCTGGGAGTTTACGACGAAAGGCCACGTGGACAGCTCGCCGGTGGTGGTTGGCCAGCGGGTCTTCTTCGGATCGGCCGACGGGCGGATTTACGGCCTGGACCGAAAGACCGGCCGCGAAGTGTGGCGATTCGAGGCGGGCGGCTCGGTCGATGCCTCGCCGGCCGTGGCCGCCGGCCGCATGGTCATCGGCAGCGATGCCGGCAACTTGTACTGTTTCGGAGCTAGGGAAGCGGTCAGCGGTCAGCGATCAGAAAAGTAAAGTAAGGCCGAATGAATATGACCGACCGTCTGGCCGTTATAGTGTGCGGGGCCGCCCGCGGGGCGCTAGATCGCGAGCTGGCTGATGCCTTGGCCCGGCGGCCAGACGTCGAGTTGGCCGTGCTGCCGGACCTTTATGACCTGCCGCCCGAGGGCCCCGCGGTGGCCTATCTGCGGTCGATCCGCGGCGACTTGGTGGTGCTCAGTGGGCTACCGGCCCGCGCCGCCTACTGGGTGCTCCAGGCCGATGGCATCCGCGGCCGCATGGGCGGCACGTCGTTTCGGCCGCCCGCCGCTGCCGCCGATCTGCCGCCCACCGCCAGCGCCGAACCCGGCCGGACCATCTGGTGCCTGGATCTGCGGGACCATGCCAGTGCCGGACCGCTGCTCCAGGAGATCGATCAGATCGTACGCGAAAGAGCGGGCCGGCCGCCGACGGGTGGCACGTCCCTGAGCGCAGCGAAGGGCGTGGTTTCGGGGCACGCCACGCCCTTCGACCCTCAGGGACGTGCCACCCACACCGATCAACTTGTTTCGACGCCGCAACCACACGAGCCGGAGCGGCCAGCGCCGGGCCAGCCTCCGACCGCTAACGAGCCGGTTCCCCACGAAGGCGACACCCGGCGCTGGTACCCGGTTGTCGATCACTCGCGCTGCGAGAACTGCTTGGAATGCCTGAATTTCTGCCTGTTCGGCTGCTACGGCCTGGATGCCGAGGGCCGGCTGTTCGTCGAGCAGCCCGATGCCTGCCGCGACGGCTGCCCGGCGTGCAGCCGCATCTGCCCGGCCGGCGCGATCCTGTTTCCGCGGCACGCCGATCCGGCGATCGCGGGCGAGCGGCTTAAGGATGGGCCCGCTCGGCCGCTTGCGGCCTCGCCGGCGGGTGAGTCGCCCGCGGCTTGGCCGGCCGTGGCAGCGGATGCCGCGTCGCTGGCCGCCGCCGAACGTGAGCGTGCCCTCGCCGCCGGCCAAACCGTCCCCACCGCCCCCGGCCAGCCGCCGGCCAAAGACGATCTCGATCGGCTGGTCGATGAATTGGACCGCACCGAGCTGTAGGCAGTGAATGTACTCATCTCGCTCCGCGAGATGCGCTTTCATCTCGCGGAGCGAGATGAGTACAATTGGCTCGCCGGTCCCGAACGAGGGCCAAGGCACAACTACGGCCCGGGTTTCGGGCTGCCAGACCGGGCGTCAATCGGCGACCGCCGCGCCGCTTTCCGCCGGCTGGCTCTGGCAGTAGAGAACTTCCGGGCACAGATCGGCGCCGTTGCTCCACTCCACCGTGTCGAAACTGACCCGGACCGAGTTGAAGACCTCCGGGTTCCTCAGATTCCGGAACACGCCCTTGTCCAAATACGGCTTGACGTCGAACACACGGCGGTCGCCATTATCGAACACGAGCAACAGCCGGTAGTCGTCCAACGGCTTCACTGAGCGAACTTCGTGGTACTCGTTACCCATTTCGGATCACGATCCCGTAGAACATCGAAATCGGCGGCACGTGCAGACCTCGGCCGGTGCTGAACGTAGACACCAGGAGTAGTGTAACTCGTGGGCGGTCAAGCGTGGCAGATTTCCACGGGACATTTTAGCAGCGCCCCAAACCATCGTGCGCTAATTCGGTACCGGCGCTTGCCCCGCCCGCGGCCAGGGCGGATAATGGCCGGGGCGGTTGACTGTTTGGGGCGGCGAACCATGCTTTCCGACACGCATCCCGAAGTTGAAGCGCTACAGATCGAGTTGATCCGCAAGATGAGCGTCGCCGAGCGAATTGCGCGCATGCGCGATTGGACGAGAATGCTCGTACACCTCTCGCGTGAAGGACTTGCCAGCGCCAATCCGGGGCTCGATCGAGAGGGGCTGGACTTGCTGTGGGTCGAGCACCACTACGGCCCGGATTTGGCCGCCAGGCTGCGAGACTATCTCCAGAAGAGGCGACCATGCAACGCGGCGACGCCTTGACGGCCGTGCTCCCGGTGATCGAAGCCTTCGATCGGCTGGGCGTGGCCTACTACCTGGGGGGCTCGATTGCCAGTTCCGCCCATGGCTTCATGCGTGCCACCGTCGATGCCGACGTGGTGGCCGACCTGGCCGCCCAACACGTCGGCGAATTGGTTGCGGCACTGCAAGCCGATTACTACATTGACGCCGGTATGATCCGCGAGGCGATCGCCCGTCGTTCCTGCTTCAACGTGCTCCATCTGGGAACATCGTTCAAGGTGGACGTATTTGTTCCCAAGGACCGGGGCTTCGATCGTGCGGCGCTTGCCCGCAAGGAGCGAAGGTCGCTGGATCCCGAGAACCCGGAAATCCAAATCTTCCTGGCTTCGCCTGAAGACACCGTGCTCGCCAAGTTGGAATGGTACCGCCTGGGCGACGAAGTTTCGGATCGCCAGTGGCGCGACGTGCTGGGCGTACTGAAAACGCAGCGCGGCCGGCTCGACCGCTCGTATCTGGAAAAATGGGCGGCCGAACTGGGTGTGGCCGACCTGCTGGGCCGGGCGTGGCAGGAAGCGGGCGGAACGGCTGAATGAAGGCCAAGGCGCGATAGGGCCCGTGCCCGGAACCGGCGAATCAATTATTGCCGTGTTCGCCAACGTACTCATTTCGCTGCGCGAGATGAATAAATTTATTGATTCTGCGGTCCTTAGCCCGGCGCCAGCGGCACGTACATGCCGTCGTAGGCCAGTTCGATGCCGGGCGGCAGCATGGCATTGGTCGCCTCGTGCTCCAGGTCGTGGCACATGTGGGTGAAGAGCGTGCGGCGGGGGGCCAGCCGCCGGGCCACCGCCACGGCCTGCTCCAGGTTGAAGTGCGTGGGGTGTGGACGCAGCCGCAGGCAGTCGAGGATCAGCACGTCCAAGCCTTGCAACAGCTCCAGGCTTGATTCAGGAATCTCGCTGACATCGGTGCAGTAGGCCAGGTTGCCGAAGCGGAAGCCGAGCACCGGATAGCGGCCGTGCCGCATGGGAACGGGAACGACCCGCACGCCAAGGATCTCTAGCGGCTCGGCGGCGATGCGGGAGATGAGCAAGCGGGGGATGCCGCCGGCCGGGTAATGCCGCGTCTCGGGGTCGAAGGCGTAGTCGAATACCTTGCGAATCCGCTGGTCCACGTGGCAGTCGCAATAGACCGGCAAGTCGTGGCCCAGGTAATCGGCGAAGATCCGCAGATCGTCCAGGCCGAACAGATGGTCGGCGTGCTCGTGGGTGTACAGCACGGCGTGGATCAGGCCGATCCCTTCGCGCAACAGTTGCGTCCGCAGGTCGGGCGGTGAATCGACCAGCAAGTTCCCGCCGGGCAGACCCAGTACGACGCTACAGCGGGTCCGCCGGTTCTTCAAGTTCGGATGGCGGCAGGTCGGGCAGCCGCAGCCGATCATCGGCACGCCGTGCGACGTGCCGGTGCCGAGAAACATCAGTTGACCGCGAATATCTCGCGTGACGGGCGGATTGGGCATCATTTTGGCTTCGGGCCCGGCAGAGTGCCTGCCGTGTCCTGAATTTCACACCCCGGCCCGGAACACCCCAATTGGGCGGCCGCCCCAGGCTTACAACCGCTGTTGACCCCCTGTATAATAATAGATAAATTGCCACGTTGGGATAACCATGGAAGAGATTCTCTCGCAAATTTGGGATGTACTGGGAGACTTTTTCGGCGGGCTGGGCCGGGCGGTCGAGCGCTCGATGACCAGCTTGTTCGGGTCCTCCAACGCCCGCTATCTGCGGAAGTTGCAGCCTACGGTGGCGGCCATCGGCGAGCTGGAGCCCAAGTACCAGGCGATGACCGACGCCGAGCTGAAGGAGCAGACCGGGCGGTTCCGCAAGCGGCTGGCGGGGGGCGAGACCCTGGACGACCTGCTGGTCGAGGCGTTTGCCGTGTGCCGGGAGGCGGGCCGGCGGGCCCTGGGCATGCGGCATTTCGACGTCCAGCTTATGGGCGGCATCGTCTTGCATCGCGGCTCGATCGCCGAAATGGTCACCGGCGAGGGCAAGACCCTGGTGGCCACGCTGCCCGCCTATCTCAACGCCCTGGAGGGCCGCAGCGTGCACGTGGTCACGGTCAACGACTACCTGGCCCGGCGGGACATGGAGTGGATGGGCCCGCTGTACCTCTCGCTGGGCCTGACGGTGGGCGCCATCCAGAGCCAGATGGACGCCGCCGAGCGCCAGCGGTCCTACGAGTGCGACATCACCTACGGCACGAACAACGAGTTCGGTTTCGACTACCTGCGGGACAACATGCGTCCGGCGGCCAAGGGCGACAACCACTACGATCGCTCCTACCAGCAGGTGCAGGGGCCGCTGCACTACGCGATCATCGACGAGGTGGACAACATCCTTATCGACGAGGCGCGGACGCCGCTGATCATTTCCGGCCCCGCCCACGACGACGTGACCCGCTACGTCAAGGCCGACCGCATCGCGCGGCAGTTGCGCAAGGCCGCGCACTTCGAGGTCAACGAGAAGGAGCACACGGCCCACCTCACCGACGACGGCATTCGGGCGGCCGAGCAACTGGCCGGCGTGGAGAGCTTTTACACGGCCGGCAACATGGAGTGGCCGCACCTCATCGACAACGCGCTGAAGGCCCACCATCTCTACAAGCGCGACGTGAACTATGTCGTCAACCCCGAGGGCGAGGTGGTGATCGTCGACGAGTTCACCGGCCGGCTGATGCCCGGCCGCAACTGGAGCGACGGCCTGCACCAGGCCGTCGAGGCCAAGGAGGGCGTGACCGTCAAGGAAGAGTACCAGACCCTGGCCACGATCACCCTGCAGAACTTCTTCAAGCTGTACGACAAGATCTGCGGCATGACCGGCACGGCCATGACCGAGGCCAGCGAGTTCTGGAAGATCTATAAGCTGGACGTGATCGCCATTCCCACCAACCGGCCGCTGCATCGCGTCAACAACGCGGACGTGATCTACCGCAGCGAGCGGGAGAAGTACGAAGCCATCGCCGAGGAAATCGAGCGGATGCACAAGTGGGACAGCCTGTGGACCGGCCGCGACGAGCTCCGCCTGGGCCGGATCGTGCGCGAGAGCGACGAGACGATCGAGTTCCAGGACAAAGAGGAGCGCCGGGCGGAGTCGATTCCCCGCGGCAAGATCAGCGAGATCGAGCGGGCCGGGCGGCCGATCCTGGTGGGCACGGTCTCCATCGAGCGCAGCGAGCTGATCTCGCGGATGCTCGAACAGCGCGGCATTCCGCACGAGGTCCTCAACGCCAAGCATCACCAGCGGGAGGCGGAGATCGTGGCCCAGGCGGGCCGCAAAGGGGCGGTGACCATCGCCACGAACATGGCCGGCCGCGGCACCGACATCATCCTCGGCGGCAATCCGGAGGCCATGGCCTGGGCCAAGCTGCAGGAGAAATATCCCACGCGGCTGGACGTTCCGCCCGAGGAATGGGACGCCCTGGTCCACGAGATCGAGGTCCGCGAGCAGATGAAGGCCGAGGGGCGGGAAGTGGCGGCCATGGGCGGCCTGCACATCCTGGGCAGCGAGCGGCACGAGGCCCGGCGGATCGACCTCCAGCTCCGCGGCCGTTGCGGCCGGCAGGGCGATCCCGGCAGCAGCCGCTTCTATCTCTCGCTGGAAGACGACCTGATGCGGATCTTCGCCGGCGAATGGGTCAAGAACGTGCTCACCCGCCTGGGCATGAAGGAGGGCGAGGCCATCGAGAGCCGCATGGTCTCCCGCCGCATCGAGGGCGCCCAGAAGAAGGTCGAAGAGCGGAACTTCGAAGTCCGCAAGAACCTCCTCGAATACGACGAGGTCATGGACGAGCAGCGCAAGCGCGTCTATGGCTACCGCCAGCGGATCCTCGAAGGGACAAACTGCAAACAGCTCATCCTGGACATGATCCGCCAGCAGATCGCCCGCCACCTGGGCCAGTTCCTGGATCGCGATTATGGCACCGAGACCTTCGCCAAGTGGGCGGGCAAGGAGCTTTCGGCCGAGCTGGAGGCCCGCGATTTCCGCGGCATGGATTTCACCGACGCCGAGCGCTTCGCCCTGGATTACGCCGAGCGGAAGGCCGAAGGCCAGGTGCTCGACGCCCTCGAGGAGAACCTGCCCGAGGACGCCGAAGACCGCCGCGACTGGAACTGGGAGGCCCTGGCAAAGTTCGCCAATACCCGCTGGAAGACCAACCTTCGCGACCGAGAGCTGAAGCAGATCGGCCGCCAGGAGATCGGCGAATTCCTGATCCAGAAGGCGGGCGAGGCGTTGCGCAAGGTAGACTTGGCCCCCGGCCGCGCGTTCCTCGAGGCCGATTACGGCCTGCAGGCCGCCTGCGCTTGGCTGAAGCACAAGTTCGGCATCGAGCTCACGCTGGACGAGGTCCGCGAGCTGCCGCTGGACGAGTTCCGGCAGTCGGCCTGCCAGCGGGCCGAGGCCGCCTATCGCGAAAAGGAGATCGAATACCCGGTAATGGCCGGCCTGTCGTACTTCACCACCCGCGACACCGGCGGCCACAAGCGCTATGACCGCGAGGGACTGGTGGAGTGGGCCCGGCAGCGGTTCCACGTGGACCTGGACCTGGAAGACCTTAAGAACCGCCAGCGGGAAGAGATCCGCGCCATCCTCGTCCAGCAGAGCCGGCAGCATACCGACGCCGCCCCGGACCCGGCGCTGGAGGTTGACTCGCGGCTGGCACAGGTCTTTAACGGTCAGTCCCTCTCGGCCACGGCCCTCCGCGAGGGACTGGAAGACGGCCGGCTTAGATCGCTGGCCGATTGGCTGGCCAACGACTTGCACTGCCTCCTGTCGCCCGAGGCCATGGCCCGCATGAAGCCGGAGATCCTGAAGAACTACCTGGCCTCGGCCGTCGAGGCCCGCTTCCGCCCGGAAATGCAGAAGATGGAGCGCTCGCTGGTGCTGCAACTGCTGGACGGCGCCTGGAAGGATCACCTGCTGGTGATGGACCATCTCCGCAGCAGCGTGGGCCTGCGGGGCTACGCACAAGTCGATCCCAAGGTGGAATACAAGCGCGAAGGCATGCGGGCCTTCGAGCAGATGTGGGAATCGGTCGGCGAGCGAACCACCGATCTGATCTTCCGCATGGAGCAGCTCGACGAAGGGTTCGTGGGCTCGACCTGGACGGGGGCCGAGGCCGTGCACCACGAAGCCACCTCGGCCTCCGAGATCGCCGCCCAGCAGCAGGCGGCCATCGACGGCACCCAGACCGACCACAAGCCCCAGCCCATCCGCAACCGCCAGCAGCGCGTGGGCCGTAACGACCCCTGCCCCTGCGGCAGCGGCAAGAAGTTCAAGCTCTGCTGCATGCGCAAGGGGTGACAGGCAGAGGGTGAGCATGCGAATTCCGAGCCATGAGAGTCCAGCTTTTCTCCCGAGTTGTTCTGACCCGCGACGTTCCTGAGGAAGGTTTGCGCACGGGTGACGTGGGCACTGTGGTCGAAATATACGACGATGCCTCGGGCGGTGCGATTGGATACGAGCTGGAGATGTTCGCCGCCAGTGGTGAGACGCTGGCTGTCGCTTCGGTCCCCGCCGACGCGGTACGCCCAGCAACGTCGGCCGACCGACTGGCGGCCAGAGCGGGTTGACATGTGCGGCGGAGAACAGGGCGTGCGCGGCCGGTCGGAATGGATTTCTTCGTGCCTTATCTGCTCAATCTCGTATACCTCGTGCTGATCCTCCTGGCCCTGCCGTGGCTGGTGTTCCAGGCCGTGCGGGCAGGCAAGTATCGAGAGGGGTACGCCGAAAAGCTTCTAGGCCGGGCGCCGCCGCGGACCTCGGGGAAAAAATGCCTCTGGCTGCACGCCGTCAGCGTGGGCGAGGTCAGCCTGCTGGCCCCCCTGCTGAGCTTGATCCACCAAGGGCGGCCCGATTGGGAGTGCGTCATCTCGACCACGACCATGACCGGCATCCGGCTGGCCAGGAAGAAATACCCGGGACACACGGTGTTCTACGCTCCCTTGGATTTCAGTTGGGCCGTCCGCACGGCGATGCGGCGAGTGCGGCCCGACGTGCTCGTGTTGGCGGAGCTCGAGTTGTGGCCGAACCTGGTGTGGGCCGCCCGGCGGTGCGGGGCCCGCGTAGCGGTGATCAACGGCCGGCTGAGCGAGCGAAGCTTTCGCGGTTACCGCTGGATCCGCCCGCTGGTGGCACGCCTGCTGAAGCAGATGGATCTGGTCGCCGCGCAGGACGAGACCTATGCCGGCCGCTTCCGCACGCTGGGGGCCCTGCCCACGGCGGTCCACGTCACCGGCTCGATGAAATACGACGGGGCCCAGACCGATCGCGGCAATCCGGCCACGCAGCGTTTGGCCCAACTGGCCGGCTTCGCCGCGGACGACGTGGTCTTCCTGGCCGGCAGCACGCAGGAGCCGGAAGAGTCGCTGGCCCTGGACGTATACCGGCAGTTGTGCCCCGCTTGGCCGAAGCTGCGATTGGTCATCGTGCCGCGGCATCCGGAGCGGTTCGAGGCGGTGGCCCGGCTGCTGGCGGCCTCGGGCGTGGCGTGGCAGCGGCGGACGGAGCTCGGGCCCGCGAGTCTCGAAACGGGAGAGTCGAGTTCTCTCTCCGTGAGAAGCGGGGCAGTTCCCAATGCAAGCCCCCAAGCGAAAACTGAGACCGGCCCTGCGGCCCGCGTGCTCTTGGTCGATTCGGTCGGCGAATTGGGGGCGTGGTGGGGGACTGCGCAAATCGCCCTGGTGGGCGGGAGCCTGGGCCGGCGGGGCGGGCAGAACATGATCGAGCCGGCCGCCTACGGCGCCGCGGTCGCCTTCGGACCCAATACCCGCAACTTCCGCGACATCGTCTCGGCCATGCTGGCCCACGAGGCGGCGGTGGTGGTCGTCGACGGCCGGCAGTTGCTCGATTTCGTCCGCCGCTGCCTGGAGCAGCCTGCCGAGGCGGCGGCGTTGGGCGACCGGGCTCGCCGGCTGGTCCTCGGACAACTCGGGGCCACCCAGCGGACGTTCGGGCTCCTGGAACGGCTGGTCTGAGCAGGAGTTAGGACTGGACTTTTGCAAATTGGGATGGGGACGACACAAGTGGTCCCCCTCTCCCTCCGGGAGAGGGCCGGGGTGAGGGGAACCTGCATTGGTCACGAAAAATGGAAAAGCAGTATCCTCACCCATTTCCCCTCACCCTAACCCTCTCCCGGAGGGAGAGGGGACCGGGCCTCCAAAATCTGCAAAAGTCCGGTCCTAACTTCTAACTTCTAACTTCTAGCTCCTTTCTCCTGCCTCCTTACTGATCTTGCCCCGCCGACCCCAATCTCATAAGCTTATTCATCCTCATCCGCTGCTCGGAGGCACAAGGATGAAAGCGAACTACCAGGTGTACCCTGGGCCGGCGGACGCGTCCCGGGCGCCGCCCGTGGAAACCGGCACGGAGCCGGTGTCGATCTGCCAGTTGGCCGCGCCGGCCCGTCGGGCGATTGTCCGCGCACGGCAGTGGCTGCTGGACCAGCAGCGCGCCGACGGCTCGTGGTGCGCCGAGCTCGAGGGCGACACGATCCTGGAGAGCGAGACGATCCTGCTCTTGGCCTTTCTGGGCCGCGTGGATTCGCCGCTGGCCCGGCGGGCGGCCGCCTACCTGCTCCAGAAGCAGTTGCCCGGCGGCGGCTGGGCCATGTATCCCGGTGGCCCCGTCGAGCCCAGCGGCAGCGTGAAGGCCTACTTCGCCTTGAAGCTGACCGGCCACGACCCGGCCGCCGAGCCCATGCAGCGGGCCCGCCAAGCCATCCTGGCCCACGGCGGCGCCGACGCCGTGAACAGTTTCACCCGTTTCTTCCTGGCCATGCTGGGGCAAATCTCTTACGACCAGTGCCCGGCCGTCCCGCCGGAAATGGTGCTGCTGCCCAAGTGGTTCCCCGTGAACCTGTACGCCATGAGCGCCTGGTCGCGGACGATCGTCGTACCGCTGTCGATCATTGCAGCCCTGGAGCCGGTGCGGAAGATCGAGCCGCGGTACGGCATCCGCGAGCTGTTCCTCCGCGAGCCGAAAGACTGGCCGCCCCTCCGCACGCGGGGCCTGCCGGGCGGCACGGGACTGCTGAGCTGGGACCGCTTCTTCCGCCACGTCAACAGCCTGTTGAAATGGTGCCAGCGGCGGGGCCTGATGCCGCTGCGGCGGCGGGCGATTGCGGCCGCCACCCAATGGATGCTCGACCGCTTCCAGGCCAGCGACGGCCTGGGCGCAATCTTTCCGCCCATCATATTCAGCCTGGCGGCCCTCAAGTCGTTGGGCTACCCCGACGAAAGCCAGGCGGTGAAAGATTGCTACCAGCAGCTCGAGGGGCTGGTAATCGAGGACGAGTCCGCGGCTGCCGCTCGGCTGCAACCCTGCAAATCGCCCGTGTGGGACACGGCCATTGCGTTGCGGGCCGTGACGGCCGGCGGCACGCGGCCCACGCGGCGCGCCGTCGGCCGGGCTGTCGATTGGCTCGTTGACCGCCAGACGACCCGCCACGGCGATTGGGCCCAAACCGTCGCCGCCGAGCCGGGCGGCTGGTACTTCGAGGCGGCCAACGAGTTCTACCCCGACGTCGACGACACGGCCATGGTCCTGATGGCGCTGGAGGGCCAGTTCCAGCGGCCGCCGAGCGTCGCCGGGGCCCTGCCGCCGGACCTGGACGTGATGCCGGCCCACGACACGGACCACGACGTCGACGGCTTGCAGCGCTCGATGGCGGCCATCCAGCGCGGCCTGCACTGGCTGCTGGCCATGCAGAACGACGACGGCGGCTGGGCGGCCTTCGATCGCAATAACCACCGCCGCTTCCTGTGCTACGTGCCCTTTGCCGATCACAACGCCATGATCGACCCCAGCACCCCCGACGTGACCGGCCGGGTGCTGGAGGCCCTGGGCCAACTCGGCCGGCGGACCGGCGATGCGGCGGTCGATCGGGCCGTGGCCTATCTCCGCGGCAGCCAGGAGCCCGACGGAAGCTGGCTCGGCCGCTGGGGCGTAAACTATATCTACGGCACTTGGCAGGCGCTGGTGGGCTTGCGGGCCGTGGGTGTCCCCCGCGAGGATCGGGCCGTTTCCGCCGGGGCCAACTGGCTCTTGGCCTGCCAGCAGCCCGGCGGCGGCTGGGGCGAATCCGCCGCCAGTTACGACCATCCCCAACTTCGCGGCCAAGGCCCGACCACCGCCTCGCAGACCGCCTGGGCCCTGCTGGGCCTGGTCGCCGCCGGACTGGAGGGGCATCCGGCCGTGCTCCGCGGCGTCCGCTATCTGACCGCCAGCCAAACCGCGGCCGGCACGTGGACTGAAACGGAGTTCACCGGGACCGGCTTTCCCCGCGTGTTCTATTTGCGATATCACTACTACCCGGTCTATTTTCCGCTCCTGGCCCTGGCCCACTGGGCGGCCCGCGCCGAGCCGAGGTCCGCGGTGCATCCGGGAGAGGGTTAGGGTAGGGCATTATGCGTTTTCCCTTCGCGCTGAGCCGTTCGCTGGCCGGCTATCTGCTGCGGCAGAAACTTGCCCGCCGCAAGCGGTTTCCCCTGGTGCTCATGCTCGAGCCCTCGCACGCCTGCAACCTGTCGTGTGCCGGCTGCGGCAGGGTGCGGGAGTATGGCGACACGATCGGCCAGCGGATGCCGGTCGCCGAGTGCCTGGCGGCGGCCGACGAGTGCGGCGCCCCGGTCGTCAGCGTCTGCGGCGGCGAGCCCTTGCTCTACCCGGACATCGAGGAGTTGCTCCGGGGGCTGCTCGCCCGGCGCAAACACGTCTACCTGTGCACCAACGGCCTGCTGCTGGCGCGGAAGATCGCCATGCTGCCCCGCAGCCCGCGGCTGTTCATCAATGTGCACCTGGACGGCATGGAGGCCACGCACGACCGCCTGGTCGGGCAGCAGGGGGCGTTCGCGGCGGTGGTCGAGGGGATCCAGGCCGCCGCGGCCGCCGGATTGCGGATCACCACCAATACCACCATCTACCACGACACGGACATGGACGAAGTGGCCGTGCTCTGGGAGTATCTGGGCGAACTGGGGGTGGGCGACTTCATGGTCTCGCCGGCCTACGCCTACGAGGCGGTGGTACGGCCGAAGGGGACAGTCCCATTTTCGCCTGTCCGCGACGGACAGGCGGACGAAAATTGGGACAGTCCCCGCGAGCAGCCACCCGATCCGGCCGCGGCCGAGCGGATGTTCATGACCCGTGGGCAGGTCCGCGAGAAGTTCCGCCGCGCCCGGCCCATGCTGGCGCGGTTCCGGCTGGTGGCTTCGCCGCTGTACCTGGAATTCCTGTGCGGCCAGCGGGAATTGACCTGCGCCGCCTGGGCCAGTCCGACCCGCAACGTCCGCGGCTGGCGCGGACCCTGCTACCTCATCGCCGACGCCCATTATCCCACCTATCGCGAGTTGCTCCAGGCCACCGACTGGCAGCGGCTGGGGCCAGACAGCGACCAGCGCTGCCGAGATTGCCTGGTGCACTGCGGCTTCGAGCCGGCCGCCGTACTGGCCGCCCAGGGCCGGCTGCGGGACATGCTCAAAATGGCCGTCTGGCAGATGACGTAAGGACGCCCGGTCCCCTCTCCCTCCGGGAGAGGGCTAGGGTGAGGGGAATGACCGACGAACTTTTACCATCTGCCGAGCCGGCGGGCGGCCTTCGGGCGGGGGTCGATTTCGGCGTCGTTTTCGCCCTGGCCATCGAGGCCGGCGGACTGGTCGATCGGATGCAAGGCGTCCGCGTGACGCGCGGCCACGGCCTGACCGTGCGGCAGGGCCTGTGTCACGACCGGCAGCTCGTGCTGGTCGAGTCGGGCGCCGGCCGCACCAGCGCAGCGGAGGCCACGCACGCCCTCCTGGACGCCCATCGGCCCACTTGGGTCTTCTCGGCCGGGTTCGCCGGCGGACTGGTGGGCGAGCTGCACCGCGGCGACCTGCTGGTCGCCGATTGCCTGGTGGATGCCGAAGGCCGCCGCTGGACGGCCGACCCGGCCACGCTGCCGGCTTGGCTGGCCAACGTGCGGGGGCTGCGGGTGGGCCGCCTGCTGACCTGCGACCGGCCCGTCCGGCTGCCCGCCGAGAAGCGGGCCTTGGGCGCCGAGCATCAGGCCCTGGCGGTGGATATGGAGAGTCTGGCCGTAGCCGAGGTCTGCCGCCAGCGTAACGTGCCTTTTCTGGCAGTCCGCGTGGTCTGCGATGCCGTGGACGACGAGCTACCGCCCGACGTCGAGAAGCTGCTGGCGCAGAAGACCACCGGGGGCCAGCTCGGGGCGGCCCTGCGCTCCGTGTGGCGCCGCCCGGCGAGCCTCAAGGACCTGTTCGCCATGCAGCAGAACGCCCTGGCCTGCTCCGATCGCCTGGCCCAATTCCTCGCCGGGGCGGTCAAACACCTCGGCTCGGGGTGAAAGTTGAGCAGGCGAGCGGTCCGCCTTCGGTTTTCAGTGTTCAGTTTTCAGTGTTCAGTCCGCGGCGTCCCGGCTCCTGCTGAAAACTGAACACTGAACACTGAAAACTGCCGCTCGCCACTCACCACTCGCCACTCGCCCCTACTTTTCCCCCTCTGAAGAAGAAGATCACCTGCGCGGTGAACATTCCATGTGTGCAACACTTTGACGGGACTTTTGAGAGGCTCCGGTGTTGCACAAGTTGGTAACTCGTTTGCCGGCTGCCGTTAGCGGTTCCGTCCACCGTACGCAAGTTCATACAACTTGTGAGGTACGTGTTGCACTTGTTTTTGCGTTCGTCTCAAAACGGCTCGCCGAGCGTTCCAAAGGCGGGGGAAATTTCGGCCTCTTCAGCCGTATCGCCCGGGAAAAACGATACATCAGTACACTAGTGAATATTTAACCACTTTTACAGCGGCACGCGCCAAACCCGGCGTGCACATAGGTTTTTTCGCCGTTTGTGGGGTGAGACGTCCCAAACTGCCGGAGCAATCGGCGTGCCAGTTCCAGCGGGGACTGTCCCAATTTTCGTCCGACGAAAATGGGACTGTCCCCTTCAAGGCGGAAGGGAGAAGGCGGAGGGATTGGGGGCGACGGATTAGGGATTAGGAGCCGGACTCGCCGCTGTAGGCATCACGCTGGAGCGTGATGCAAGGTCCTCTCGCGGAGCGAGAGGAATACAAGCGGCGGCGGACGCCGCGTCTCCCCCGTTTCAACGCGAATTGTCAAAGAGCAAGGCAGCCATGGTAGCACGCCACACGCCGTGTGCCGTCCGCCATGCCTTGTTCCGCTTCAGCAGACGGCACACGGCGTGTG
>JBEKTY010000125.1:0-24139 GCA_049515555.1 Thermoguttaceae bacterium | reverse complement strand
CCAAAGGGGCAGCTTGCCGGCATCGAACAAGCGGCAGGCAAACTCGACGAGCGCTTCGCGCTCGGTGAGCCCCGCCTTTTGCAGGATGTCATCCGGAATGGTGAATGTCATAGCATTACCCTCACAGAATATTCTACCACGATCCTGCGGCCGGTTGGTCCCCGGGCAGGATTGCCGGGCTGATGAAGACCGCCGACGGCACCGCGGGCCTCCCCGAGCCCGCCGCCGCTGCCGCAACGCACCAACTGGCAAGCGTCGTAAGCCCTTTATTACAAATGCTTTATCGCTAAAGATGGGGGCCGCTAGTCTCTCGGGCGGCAATTTGGTTATACTATTGGGAGTGACAGTTCTCTGTGGGCGGCTGCGGCGGCGGGGGTGCCGGCGCGATTCGGATGAGTGAAACAGACATCTCGGTTGTCAGTTCAAAGGAACTGGTCACGCTCTTCGGCGCATGCGATCAGCATGTGCGACGAATCCGCGAGGCTCTGGGTGTCAGCATCTCGGCACAGGGCGGCCGGATCCATGTGCGGGGCGAGGAGCAGGCGGTATCCAACGCCACCCAGGCCCTGGAGCAGCTTCAGGCCCATGCCCAACGGCACGGCCAATTGGCGGCCGAAGACGTGGCGCGGGTCCTGACCGAAGTTCAAAACGGCGTAACTTCGCCGGGCGGCCCGCCGCTCTCGGTCTTTACGCCCGGCCGGCAGATCCGGCCGCGGTCGTCGGGCCAGGCGCGGTATCTGGAGGCCATCGCGCAGCACGAGGTGGTGTTGTGCTACGGCCCGGCGGGTACGGGGAAGACCTATTTGGCCGTGGCGGCAGCCGTGGCGGCGCTAAAGGCCGAGCGGATTCGCAAGCTGGTGCTGGTCCGGCCGGCGGTGGAAGCCGGCGAAAGCCTGGGCTTCCTGCCCGGCGACCTGCAGGCCAAGATCAACCCTTACCTGCGGCCGCTGATGGACGCCCTGCACGAGATGATGGATCACGAGCTGATCCAGCGCTACAGGGAGCAGGACTTGATCGAGGTGATACCGCTGGCATACATGCGGGGCCGCACGCTGAACGAGGCGTTCATCATCCTCGACGAGGCCCAGAACACCTCGCTTTCGCAGATGAAGATGTTCCTGACGCGGATGGGTGCCGGCTCGAAGATCGTGGCCTCCGGCGACACGACGCAGATCGACCTGCCGGCCCACGCCAAGTGCGGCCTGATCGACGCCCTGGATCGCCTGCAGGGCATCGAGGGGATCGCCTGCGTGAAGCTGGGGCGGGCAGACATCGTCCGCCATCCGCTGGTGCAGAAGATCGTGCACGCTTACGAGCACGGGCCGGCCCGGCGGCAACCTTCCAACCCCTGAGTCGGCGCGCGACGCGCGACGGAGTGCCATGGCGAGCGGTGGGCAACGACGCACGCGATCCGAGCGGGTAGCCGCTTTGGAGCTGCCTCCCGGGCAATGGGAGCGGGCGTGGATCGGCCTGCGCCGCCGGGACTTGCTGGGCCGCGTGGCCCTGGCCCTGGCCGCCGCCACGGCCATCGCGGTGATGATGCGGGCCTGGGATCCACCCATGATCTGGCGGGCCGGGCAGGTCCTGCCGCGCTTCGTCACGGCGCGGGTCACATTCCAACAGGAAGACGTGGCGGCCACCAAGCTTGCCCGCGACCGGGCTCGCAATAACGTGCGGATCGTCTTTTCCCAGGATCGGCAGCCGCTGGAGCAGCTCCGCGCGATGTTGCGGACCACGATCGCCGACCTGACCAAGGCCGAGACCCTTACCGACTCCGGCCGCGGGCTGTGGCGGGAGTTCCAGCCGCCGACGGCCAAGCGGGCCGCGGCGCCCAAGCCCTCGGCCGACGACGCCCGCTTCCGCGAGTTCCGCACGGCCCTGGCGGGAAAGGAGAACCTCGATCAACTCGAGCGGGTAGTGGCCGAGGCCTTCGCGCCCCTGGAGAAGTACGGCGTGCTGGGCACGCCCCGCGAGCAACTGCAATCCGGCAACCAGGAAGAGATCGTCGTGTATCCGGCAGGCAGCCCTACGCGCCAGGAGATTGTCAAGGTCAGCGACGTGCTGCTGGACAAGGACAAGTCCGACGCCCTGCGCAGCACTCTGCGGGAAAAGCTCCACTCGACCGAGGTGGCCGACCACGTGTTCGCCTGGCTGCAATTCCACCTTCTGCACCCCGAGCCGCTCAGCACGCTGACCAAGGACCAGGCGGCCACCGCGGCCGCCCAGGATGAGGCGGCCGAGAATGTGGAGCCCGTCTTTCAGCGTTTCAACGCCGGCGAGACGATCGTCATCCCCGGCGAGCAGATCGGGGAGAAGCAACTCGAGCTGCTGAAGCTGGAGTACCAGGCGTTTGTGGCCAGTCGCCCGCTAGCCAAGCGGATCGCCTGCGGCGGCGCAGTGCTGATAATCGTCTTTGCCCTTTTTATTCTGTGCGGGGTATACATGCGCTACCGGCAGCGGGGACCGCTGGCCAGCCTGGGCCGCTTGATCGGCATGCTCCTGCTGGCCGTGGGCACGGTGGCCCTGTCGCTGGCGGCGGCCAGCGACCCCTGGCGGGCGGAGCTGCTGCCCCTGGTCCTCTTCAGCATGACCATGGCCATCGTCTATCGCCAGGAATTGGCGCTGCTTCTATCCGGCGTACTGGCGCTGATCATCGCCCTGGGGCTGGGGCACGGCCTGCCGTTGTTCCTGCTCCTGTTCGGCACCATGGCCGCCGCCGCGCTGACGCTGGGCCGGATCCGCAGCCGCACCAAGCTGATTTACGTGGGCCTGCTGGCCGGCGGCGTGGCCGCACTGCTGGACCTGGCCATGAACATGATCAACAACCAGCCGCTGGGTCTGCCGCTTTGGGAAGACGTCGCCCGCCAATGGCTGTGGGCCGTCGCCGCCGGGTTCGTCATCACCGGCTTGTTGCCCTTCATCGAGAAGATCTTCGGCATTCTCACCGATTTGAGCCTGCTGGAGCTGGGCGACATTACGCATCCGCTGCTGCAAGAGCTTGTGCGGCGGGCGCCCAGCACCTACAACCACTCGATTACCGTGGGCTCGATCGCCGAGGCGGCGGCCGAGGCCATCGGCGCCCGCGGCCTGCTGGTCCGCGTGGGGGCCTACTTCCACGACATCGGCAAGATGCTCAAGCCGGGCTATTTCGTCGAGAACCAGGGCAGCGAGGGCAGCCTGCATCAAAGCCTGGTACCCGCCATGAGCACGCTGGTAATTATCGCCCACATCAAGGACGGCGCCGACCTGGCCCGCCAGCACCGCCTCCCGCAGCCGATCATCGACCTGGTAATGCAACACCACGGGACGATGCTGATGGAGTACTTTTACGACCGCGCTTACGAGAAGAAGGGCTCCGACCCCAACGGGGGCGAGGTGGACGAGACGTTGTTCCACTACCCGGGCCCCAAGCCGCAGACCAAGGAGGCGGCCGTGCTCATGCTCGCCGACGCGGTAGAAAGCGCCAGCCGCACGCTGGTCGATCCCACGCCGGCGCGGATCGAGAGCCTCGTCCGCGATCTGGCCCAGCGCCGCCTGCAAGCCGGCCAGTTCGACGAGAGCGGCCTGACGCTCCGCGAGCTGGGCACCATCGAGCGGAGCCTGGTCATGTCTGTGGCTTCCATCTATCATGGACGGCTGAAGTATCCCGAGCCGAGGACCGCATGACGCGACCGCGGACAGACGGCCTAAAGCGACCGCGGACAGACGGTCTGAAACGACCGCGGACGATCGTCGTGGAGATTGTGCAGCAGCAGTCTGCGGCGGCGATCGAGCCGCGGCGGCTGCGGCGTGCGGTACGAACCGTGCTGCGGCAGGCCCGGCTGCAGAAGGCCCGCGTCAGCCTGGCCCTGGTCGACGACCGCACCATAGCCCGCCTGAACCGCCGGTTCCTGGGGCATCGCGGGCCGACCGACGTCTTGAGCTTCCTGCTGGAGCGCTCCCCCGGGTACCTGGAAGGGGAGCTGGTGGTGGGGGCCGACGTGGCTTGCCGGGCGGCGCCCCGCTACGGTTGGTCCGCCCAGCAGGAGCTGCTGTTGTACGTGATCCACGGCGCATTGCACCTGGTGGGCTACGACGACGCCCAGCCGGGAGAGCGGGCGCGCATGCGCCGCCGCGAGCGGGAACTGTTGGCACAACTGGGAAGTCCGCGTTCCGAATTTCCCTCTGGGGCCCTGCCGTGACCTCCTTCGGGCTGTTGGCCGTTGCAATGGCAAGCCTGGCCGTTACCTGCCTGGCGGCGATCGGCGGCCGGGCGCTGGCCGAGTTCTCGCCCTACGCCCTTAAGGAGATCTACCGGCGGCGGAACCGACCCGATCCGCTGGGCCAAATCCTGCGCCGCCGCGAGCAGGTGGCACTGGCCGTCCAAACCCTGCGAACCCTCGCCGTGGCCGCCTTCGCCGGGGCGGGAATCGCCTGGACCTGGCCCGCCGCCGCGCAAGCCACGCCCGATTGGCTCTCCAGGGGCCTCGGCCTGCTGGCCGGCGCGGCGGGGCTGCTGGCCGCGGGAATCTGGCTCCCCTGGGCCGTCGCCCGGCTGTGGGCCGAGCCCTTCCTGTACCTCACCTGGCCCATCTGGTGGGCCACAAGCTGGCTCCTGTGGCCGCTGGTGTGGGTGGCCCGGCTGGTCGATCTCGCCCTGCGGCGGCTGGCCGGCCGCGAAAATCCCACCGCCGACCAGGAATCGTTCGCCGAGGATATCCGCACCATCGTTACCGAAGGCCACCGCGAGGGACTGCTCGAGGGGGAAGCCCGCGAAATGATCGAAGGCGTGATCGAGCTGGGCGACGCCGACGTGGCGCGGATCATGACCCCCCGCACCGACATGACCTCCTTGGCCGCCGCCCTCTCCTGGCCCGAGATGCTGGAGCTGGTCATCCATGCCGGGCACACCCGGCTGCCGGTCTACGGCCGCAACCGCGACGACATCCTGGGCATTCTGCACGCCAAGGACCTGTTGGCCGAGTTGGCCAAGCCGGCCCAGTTGCGGGCCGAGCCGTGGACCAAGCTACTCCGCGAGGCGGCCTTCGTGCCCGAGACCAAGCCCCTGGATGCCCTGCTGCGCGAGCTGCGCCGCAGCCGCAACCACATGGCCATGGTGCTCGACGAGTACGGCGGGGTCTCCGGCCTGGTGACCATGGAAGATGTGCTCGAGGAGATCGTGGGCGAGATCGACGACGAGCACGACCCGGCGCTGGCCGACGGGATTCGCGAGACGGGCCCCGGCGTGTACGAGGCCCCCGGCCGGGCCCACCTCGACGAGATCAATGAGCGCACCGGCCTGGAACTGCCCGAAGACGCCGACTACGATACCATCGGCGGCTTCGTCTTCAGCGAGCTGGGGCACGTGCCGGTCGCCGGCGAGCAGCTCCAGTGGCGAAATGCCCGCATGACGGTGGTCGAAGCCACGCGGCGGCGGATCGAACGGGTGCGGATCGAGCTGCTCGATAAGGGCGATTGAGAGAGCGGTCACAGTTGGGCGCGGGGCTCCGACCCCGCCGACGGCCGACCGAAGGTCTCCGGGGCTCGGGAGACCTTTGGTCGGCCGTGTGGCTCGGTCGGAGACCGGCCACAACGCGGGCGGTCAGCATTCGGTAGGTCAGCGGTTCATAGGTGATTCCTGGTAGCACGTCGAGGAGGGGAGCATGAAGAACTTTCGCGAAGTCAACGGGTGGAAGAAGCGGCACGTGTGTGCACTTGTGGCGCTGCTGCTGAGTTTTGCGCCCCTGCTGTCAACGGCGGAAGAAGCCGGTTCCCCGGTCAAGCCCGGCGAATATCTGCCGTTCAAGAACAACGATCTCATAATGATTGTGGGTGACAGTATTGGGGGGCCTCACGACATTATTCCTCTTCTTCAGAAGGCCTGCCCCGAAAAGAACCTCCGTTTTTTCAATTGCAGCATCGGTACGACCACGATCAAAGATGCGCTACAACGCATTGATCGCGACTTGATCCGCAGCGACCTGGGAGCTGATGCGGATGTCGGTTGGTACTTCATCATGTTCGGCGCGAATGACAGCGGTGTTAAGGAACTGGCGGAGGGTGGCTACGAATCCTACTATCGCCGGTTAATCAGCGCCTTGAAGCGCCGCACCGGCGCGAAAGTCATTCCCATTTGCACCGTGCCTTTCTCCGGAGGAGCCAAGAGGGGAAATGACCAGCTCGGCTCGTTTGCGGACGTGCTGAAGGCGTTGGGCAAGGAATACGGCCTGAAGGTCGTGGACCTTTTTCATCCCTGCCTGGGGTTCATCGATCAGCGCGGCGATGCGGCCTTTGCCAAAGACGGCATCCACCCCTCTGCCGAAGCGCACGTCTTCATGGCCGAAACCGTTTTGAAGGAACTGGGTTTCGACGCCCTGCCGGAACACCTCACGGTGGATCTCAAGAACAACAAGTGGAGCGGCAGCGACGGTTGTGCCGTCGAGCGGATTTCCGCGAGCGGCGCCGGCTACACCGTCGCCTTGCGAAATCTCTACGACTTCGAGCACGTCGTGGCACTGAGGCTGGAAGGTTCAGCCCTGGACGCTTACCTGGATAGCGGCGAGCGACTGGCCCTCAAAGACGGGCGCATCGTTGTGCCCCTGCCCGCGCCGCTGCGCTGCTGGGTACCTGACCTGAAACGGGTACAGGCCCTGGCCACGGCGGGCAACCTGACCGACATCGCCGAGCGGGCCGGCAAGATTCAGGCTGCACTCAGAGCCGCGGCCGGTTGCACGATTCACCTGGTTCCGCCGGGTGGGCCCGCATTCAAGGCTGGGCCTCGCCGCAACGCATTTCCCGTTGAAGCCGAATCCATGGCCTTGTGGCAGGCCGCCGCGGCGTTGAACCCCGCGGACAAGCGCCACCGCGAGTTGCAGAAAGCGGCCGCCAGGCTGGTTCAAGAGGGCGGTGACGTGCGCCTTAATTTCCCCAAACAAACCGTTCCCAATACGGGCGTAGGCGGTTGCCGCTTCGCGACATCGATAGGCAGAGCGGGCGCGGCGGCCGTCAAACCCAACGAACGGTTCGAAGTCGCATTCTATAACTTCGGCGGCTCGTCCGTGCGCGGAGCGATTTCAGTCGCGCTGCCCCCGAGCGGCTGGCGGGTGGCGGCACTTGGCAAGACACAGTTCGCAGGTCTGCCGCCCGGGGAGCGATTCGTGGCTGAGTTCCAGTTGACCGGCGACGAAACCTGCACCCATCAAGGCGAGCTGACCGCGAAGGTCGAATATGAGGTGCAGGGTGTGAAACTAAAAAAACAGGCGGCCTTCAAATTGTTTGCGCTGTGGCTGGGCGTCGGGCCCTTTTGCGACCGGAAGGAAAGCGAACAAGACAGTCTGAGCGTGAAACTGGCCACCGTCTATCCGCCTGAAAACACGATCGATCCCAAGGCCGTCTATCGGCGCTATGACGGCAAGACGATCGCCTGGACACCGGTCCGCTCATTATATGGATATATCGGAATCGATGTGGCCGGACAACTGCATTGGGGCCACTGGGACAAGTTCCTGGAGGGCACCGAAACCGAGGTCTTCACTCCCTGGCAGCCGCCGGCCCCGGTGTATTTCGCCCAGTGGGTCTACTGCCCTGAAAAAAGGGACGTGACGCTCTTGCCTATATTCTGCAGCAAGGTGGCCAAGGTGTGGGTCAACCGCAAGCTGATCCTCGAATTCAACACCGAGAACAAACCCGGCAACGGCCTGAATTGGACGCAAGTCCGGACCTGGTTCGGCGCTCCCACGACTGTACCGGCAACGCTCGCCAAAGGCTGGAACGAAGTCTTGTTCAAGGTTACGAGCTACACTCCCTGGGGCGATCCAAGCGCCTTCGGCTGCCAGATTTTGGACAAGGACATGCAGCCGATCCCGGGCCTGCTGGGCTCCTGCGCGCCGCCGCGGTGAGTTATGGGGAAGCTGAGCCGGGGGAGATAGGCCTTATGGGACTTATAGGACCAATGGGACTTATGGGTTCCGTAGGCCCTGCTTCGGTATGCCGAGGCACGGCACCCTCCCCTCCTGCCTTTCTCCTGCTCCCCTGTTCCCCGGCTCTCCTGCTCTCCTGCTCTCATTCCCGCCCTCTCCCCACTTGCGATAGGGTGTGAGTCCGCCTATGCTCAGAGAAATGGCGATCGGCTGGCCGGGCAACTTCGCCGGAGGAAGGGTTGGCGGTCGTGGAGAGCGAATACCAGTTCGACGTCTTCATCTCGTACAGCAGCCGCGACAAGGCGTGGGTGCGCGGCGAACTGCTCAAACGCATCGAGCGGGCGGCACTGAATGCCTTCATTGATTTCCGCGACTTCACGCGCGGCGCGCCGAGTATCAAGGAAATGGAGCGCGGCGTGGTACAGTGCCGCAAAACGCTGCTGGTGCTCACGCCCGACTATATCGCGAGCGGCTGGGGCGAAATCGAGAACATAATGCTGCAGACGCTCGACCCGGCCAACCGCGAACTGCGCCTCATCCCGTTGCTCAAGGCCGAGTGCCAGAAGCCGCTCCGCATTGGCGCCCTGACGCACATCGACTTTACCGACGGCGCGGACTTCGACCTGGCCTGGCGGCAACTCCTCACAGCGCTGGGCAGGCCGCCGGAGCCGGCGCCGCCCAAGGAGCCGCAGCGCGGCGACTGGTTCCTCGCCCACCCGTATCCCATGCCGCCCAACTTCACGGGCCGTGTCGCCGAGCGCGACATGCTTAGCCGCTGGCTGGCGGCGGACGCCGGGCATCCCCTGCTGGTCCTGCGGGCGCTGGGCGGATTCGGCAAGAGCGCGCTTGTGTGGCACTGGCTCACGCACGACGTGGCCCCCACTGCTTTCCCGCATGTCGTCTGGTGGAGCTTCTACGAGGGCGACGCCAGCTTCGACCACTTCCTGGCCGACACGCTTGGCTACTTGGGCGTCCCGGAGGCGGCCGTGCAGGCGCTTTCGGCCCACGAGCGGGTTGAAAGGCTCCTGCAATTGCTGCAAACACCCGGCCGGCTACTGGTGCTGGACGGCTTCGAGCGCGTTCTGCGGGCCTTCGGCGGATTGGACGCGGCGTATAAAGGTGACGACGTGTCGAAGCCCGAGGCCGGCGATTGCGACTGCATCTCGCCGCTGGCCGAGCGTTTCCTGCGCGGCGTGGCCACGCTGCCCGCCGTGCGGGCCAAGGTCCTGCTCACCACACGGCTTTGCCCGCGGGTGCTGGAGGCCCGGGGCGGCGGATTCCTGCAGGGCTGCCGGGAAGAAGAGCTCCGCGAGATGCGGCCCGCCGACGCCGTGGAGTTCTTCCGCGCCCAAGGCATCCGCGGCACGCACACCGAGATCGAAGAGGCGTGCGCCCATTACGGCTACCATCCGCTCAGCCTGCGGCTCCTGGCCGGCCTGATCGTGGGCGATTTCCAGCAACCCGGCGACGTCGCCGCCGCGAGGCGGCTGGACGTTAGCGGAGACCTGATCCAGCGGCAGAATCACGTACTGAAGGTGGCCTACGACAGTCTCACTCCGCCGCGCCAGGCATTGTTGAGCCGCATCGCCTGCTTCCGCGGCCCGGTGAAATACGAAGCACTCAAGGCCCTGGCGGAAACGGCTGATGATTCCGCCGCAACCCTCGACGCCGACTTGCGGGACCTGGTTGCACGCGGGTTGCTGCACCACGACGTTAAGGAGGGCCGCTTCGACCTGCACCCCATCGTGCGGCGCTACGCCTACGACCGGCTGGCCGCGCCCGACCGCGGCGCCGCCCACACCCGCCTGCGCGATCACTTCGCCGCCGTGCCCCCGCCGGACAAGGTGACGCGGCTGGAGGACCTGACACCGGTGATCGAGCTATACCATCATACGGTCCGCGCCGGGCAGTTTGACGAGGCGTGTGGCCTCTTTTACAAGCGTCTGCAACAGGCAATCTACTACCAGCTCGGCGCGTACCAGTTGGTCATTGACCTGCTGCGGGCGCTCTTCCCCGATGGCGAAGACCGCCCGCCACGACTGCGAGGTGAAGATGCCAATGCGTGGGCGCTGAACGCATTGGCAGGCTCCTACGCAATGAGCGGCCAGCCGCGCCTCGCCGCGCCGCTGCTTGAAGCCTCGAACGACATTGACCAGAAGCGAGGCAACAACGGCGGTGTCGCCGTCGGCCTGGCGAACCTGGCCGCGCAGCACGTGTCCATGGGCGCCCTGCGAGCCGCCGAGGCCAACCTGCGCCGCAGCACCGCCCTAGCCCAGGGGAAAAAGGACGAACTCCAGGAGGCGATTGGGCACGCGGAATCGGGTCGGCTCCTAGCCTACCGCGGCGCGTGGGCCGAACCGGAAACGGAACTTGCGGCAGCGCTGGGGTTGTTCGAGAGGCGGAAGCACGCGCAGGGGCAGGGCGTGGTGTGGGCCTACCGCACCCTGCGCGAGTTGCTCCGGCTGCGTCACGCCGCGTTGCGCGGCAATTTGAAATCTGAAATTGCAGATCTCAAATCGGCCATCGCCCCCGCTCGCCGGGCGATGGAACTGGCGGATGAGACGGCCCGCGCCAGGTATCCACACGAGCGAGACTACGTTCGCGCCCACTGGCTTCTGGGCGCGGCGCACCGCGTCGCCGGCGAACATGACGAGGCCGAGCACCACCTGCACGAGGCGCTGGAGCGCTGCCGCCGCGTCAACGCAGTGGAGGCCGAAGCCGACATTCTCATTGATCTGGCAAGGCTGCGGGCCGCCACCGGCGCGCCCGGCGAAGCCCGGCGGCTGGCCGAGGAGGCGCTGGTGATTACCGAGCGCAGCGGATACGTGCTGCAAGGGGCGGACGCCAACTTGGAACTTGCCAAGCTCGCGCTGGCCCGCGGCGACCGGTCGGCCGCGGTGCATCATGCCGCCGAAGCCCGGCGGCTGGCCACCTGCGACGGCCCGCCGGATTACACCTACAAGGCCGCCTACGACGAAGCCGGGGCGCTGCTGGCCGAACTGGAAAAGTAAGGGGATCGGCCGAGGCTTCCGCGGTTCAATGTAGACCGCACACGCCGTGTGCGGGGAGACGGCACACGGCGCGTGCCGGCTACAAATAGGCGAGACTATTCTTCGGCCGGCCGCTGACCGCCGACAGGCCGCGGCGGGGGGCGGTCCGTTCCTCAGCCTTCCCTCGCGGTTGAACGTTCCCGATCGGGAATGGCCGGTCTTCATCGTAGTGATGATCTTTGCCAGGAAGTTCCTCCGGAACATCGGAGACGTTCATTCCCGATCGGGAATACATTCGCTTGCCGTTTCGCCGGCGAGTGGTATAATTTGATTGATTGTGTTCCCGATCGGGAATGACGCGGCTGATAGGGGCGTATTGAGCGGTGGCGCGGGTATGACCAGATCCGTTACGGCAAGTCCCCTGGCGGTTGGCACGTTCGTGCGGGCAAGACGGATGGCAAGTCGGTTGTCGCAACGTGAGCTGGGCGAGTTGGCCGGCGTCGGAACGCGGCTTATCTCGGAGCTCGAACGAGGAAAACCAAGGATTCGGATGGATGCCGTAAATCGAGTACTGGCCGTTTTCGGGCGGATGCTGGGCCCGGTCGAGGCGCCGCGACGCGAAGGAGACGAAGGGGCTAATCGGTGAGCAAGCGGGTCGGCGCCGTGCGGTTGGCGGGCGAGTTGGTCGGAATGATCGAGGAACTCGACGGTCAGACGAGTTTCAGCTACGGTCAGACGAGTTTCAGCTACACGCCCGAGTGGCTGGCGCGGCGGGATGCAAAGCCTGTGTCTCTAACACTTCCGCTACGGGCTGAGCCGTACGTTTGGAAGGGGTTGCACCCATTCTTCGAGAATTTGCTGCCCGAGGGATGGCTGCTCGAAGTCTCTTCGAAGACGCTCAAGATTTCCAAAGACGATCCTTTTGGAATGCTGTTGGCCACCTGCTCAGATTGCGTGGGCGACGTCGAAATAGTACCAGCACCGGCTGATGCGAGCTAGTTATGGCGACGTGCGGTGTTTGCCTGAAGAGGACAAGCGGCTCAGATTCCTACCATCAAGTCTGTTTGGAGCGGCTGTTTGGCGTCGGCTGGCTCCCCAGGCTGGATGGCATCGAGCTCAGTACGCTCTACGGCCTGGCGTCTGAAATGGCCGGGAAGATGTCGATTTCCGGGGTTCAGGAGAAGGTCTCTTTGGCCTTGTCTTCCGACCGGAGCGAGCTTCAGATCTCGCCACGCGGGGGGCGCTATATACTCAAGCCTGAGCCGGCAAGGTATTCGTCCGTGCCGCAGAACGAGCATGTGACAATGCTCATGGCGTCATTGGTGGGCATCGAGACTCCGCCCTTCGGGCTGGTCTGGTTGAAGGATCACACTCCCGCCTACGTGATAAAACGCTTCGATCGCCTGGACGACGGGAGCAAGTTGCACGTTGAAGATTTCTGCCAGCTTTCCGAATCGCCACTAAAGGACAAGTACCGGGGCTCGGGCGAGCTATGTGTTCGAATCTTGCGAAAATATGCCTCGGAGCCGTTAATAGAGATTCGCAAGCTCTATAAGATACTGCTTTTCACCTGGTGGGTAGCTAACGGTGACCAGCACCTTAAGAATCTATCTCTCTTGATAGGTCCCGATGGCATCTGTCGGCTAGCCCCCGCTTACGATCTGCTATGCACTCGGCTGGTGATTCCCAAGGACACCGATTTATCACTGTCAATTGGCGGGAAGAAGGCAAAACTAACCCGGCGGTCGTGGCTGGACTTCGCAGAATACTGCGAGATTAGCAAGAAAGCGTCGGAGCGACTGCTTGCCGAACAGATCACTGCGACCGGACCGGCGCTTGAGCTAATTGGCAGGTCGTTCCTGCCTGAGAAGCTTCAGCAGCGGTTCATGGAGATCGTAAACGCAAGTACGGCCGTCTTGTCGGAGTAAGCCCTCACCCTAACCTGTCCCATTCGTGCCGCGGCACGCGGGAGAGGGGACCGACCACTCCAAATCCCTAAATCCCCAAATCCCTGCCCGCTTACAGCACCTTGCTAATTCCCGGCATGGCGACCGGGTAGCGGCCTTGGGCGTTGGGCATGACCGGGGCCGGCGAGTCCAGGGTGTACTGGTCCAGGCCCGGCGCCAGCTCCAGGTTCGAGGCCAGGGCCTGGTCCCAAGTGATGCACTGGCCCGACTCGGAGGCCATGCGGCCCAGGATGCCGGTCATGGCGGCCGCGGCCGAGCGCGCCGCCTCGTTGTAGGGCTTGTCGTGGCGGATGGCGTCGAACAGCAGGTCATGCTCGACCTGGTAGTGGTTGCAGCCCGGTCCCTTGTAGTCCCAGAGCAGGTTGTCGGGCGTTTGCAGGTGCCCCTTGTACAACCGGGGCTGCGACTGCCCTTCGCCCAGGATGGCCGAGCCCGTGGCCCCGTGCACGATGCTGCCGAAGAAGCCCCAGGTGTTCTGCATGTGCCGGCCCTGGGCGAAAAGCCGCGTGCCGTCGGCAAACGTGTATTCCACCGCATACTGGTCGAACAACTGATCGGGCTCGGTGCGGACCTGGCGGCCCCCGTGGCCCTGGGCCGAGACCGGCCAGGAATCCTTGATCCAGCAGCACACGTCGAGATTGTGGATCAGCCAGTCCAGCAGGAAGCTGCCGTTGAGCCAGGTGAAGTTCGAGTAGTTGCGAATCTGGTGCGCCATCTCGGTTTCGCCCGGATCTTTGGGCGTGAAGCCGACGGGCCCATGCTCGCGGTAGGCCCACAGGGTAATGACCTTGCCGATGGCGCCGTCGTGGATTTTCTGGACGGCGTCTTCCAGGGGTTTGTAATGGCGGCTCATCAGGCCGCCGGCGATTTTGAGGTTCTTCTTGGTCGCCTCTTCGCCCGCCTTCATTACGCGGCGGACGCCGGGGGCATCCACGGCGAACGATTTCTCCATGAACACGTGCCGGCCCTGGGCCACGGCGTATTCCAGGTGGATGGGTCGGAAGCCGGGTGGCGTGGCCAGCAGCACCACGTCGCCGGGCCGTAGGGCGTCGATGGCCTTGCGGTAGGCGTCCAGCCCGGTGAACTGCCGCTCCTTGGGCACTTCGACCTGCGGGGCCAACTGGGCCGACAGGTTCTTCAGGCTGGACTGCAAGCGGTTATCGAAGAAATCGGCCATGGCCCAGAGCTTGGTGGGACCCCTGGTGCTGAGGGCCTGGGCGGCGGCGCCGGTGCCCCGCCCGCCGCAGCCGACAAGTGCGACGCGGATGGTGTTGTCCTCGCCGGCGTAGGCCCGCGTTGAAATGCTGCCGGCCAAGGCGGCGCCGGCCAGCAGACCGCCCGAGCGGTGCAGGAATCGGCGGCGCGATTGATCTGTGTGGGAACGTTTTGCGTGGCTCATGCTGCGGTCCTTTCTGAGATTGGAAAAGTAGTAGGTTTGTAGGGTGGGTCGAGCGGAGAACCCCACCATTATAATCCTTTGAAAGTCTTGGTGGGATTGCGCCGGGCTTGTCCCATACGAATCGGCCCGTTGATTTAGTCGATTTCCAGAGCGCGATGTCGGTCGCTTACGCTCATTTTTTTGCGGTCTTTCACCGTTTTGGATGCTCGGGCGGCATCGCCCTGTACAACCTCCACTACTGCCGGTGGACCCGACAACCAGCCACTACCCATTTCATGGCGGGATGCTCCCTCTCCATTCTTCGCGCCCCGCCTAGTTTGTTGTTTCGGCCATCGCCCCATCGAACAGGGCCTCCAACTCCTTCATAGCCGCTTCCAGCTTTTCCGCCGTCCAGGTATGAAAGCGGCTGGCATTGGCCTTCACCCGCGTGCCATCGAAGGCCACCTTCACCAGCGTTACCAAACCCATCCGCATCCCCAACCTGACCACTTGCCGGAACAGGTCTTTCAAGGGTTCACGGAAACGGGTGCGGAACTTGCAAATCGTGCTGTAATCGATGCTCCGGCCCTCGACCAGCCACAGGTAGTCGATGTTGTGACCGCAAAGGTACTCCAGCATGCGACTGGAGCGGATGCCGCGCATCATCCCGTACAGGATCACTCCCGCCATGCCCCAGGGCGGGATGGGCGGCCGGCCGCGGGTGCCGTCGTACTCGGCTTCCCATAACTCGCATTTACGGAATATGGGCCCCCGGATTAAATCAACGGGCCGGTGAACTCGGCGGGGTCGAGGGCAAGCTATCTGAAGGCCACCCGGGGCTCAATGGCCACCGCTGCCGCCGCCACCGCCGCTGCTGCTGCCCGAGCCGCCGGCCTGCGGGAGCTTCGGGTCGGGCGAGGCGGCCAGGGCCTTGCGATTGATCAGGTCCACGCGTTCGGCGGGGCTGCCGTAGTCGGAGCGGTTCGTTTCCAGCACGGGGGCCAACTGGCCGCCGTAGGCCGATTGGGCCACGAATAGCTGGGCAGTCCGAATCCGCACGCTCGTTTCCTGCACGTTGGCGGCGCGGTGGACATAGACCATGCGGTGCTGCTCGGCCGTATCGTTGAGGATCGCCAGGACCTTGAGTCGTCCGGCTTCGGTAAGTTGGGTTCCGCCGGCCTCGAAATGGACATCCGAGAGCATGTTCTGCCGCTCCCAACCGTTGCAAACCATGATGGATTGCGGCTCGCGTGCCGCCTGGCGGTCGCCATAGACGAACGGCAGCGGCCAGCAATTGCGGCGTTTGATGTCACGGTTGATGCTGCTAAAGAAGTCGCCTATGCCTTCGGCGCAGGCGGGGGCGGCACAGGCCGCCGCCACGAGCACCCTGGCGACCACGCCGAGCCACCTAATAGTCATGGCCGAACTCCTCCCTGCGGCCGAAGGGGACGGTCCCGTTTTCAGGGACACGCTACGTGCCGCCCGTGAAAATCAGGGCAGTCCCCGGTTACAAGGCACCTGAACCCGGCAGGGCCATATAATCTTTATCGGCACTCAGCCGGGCGAGCCGACACGTTTCTCCGCGACGACTCGTGCAACGGCGCAACGCTTTGCCGTGGCTGGGGTTAGAGGTGGGCTTGGGGCTTGGGCCTTGGGGCTTGGCCAGCCGCTTAGGACCGGCCGAGAAATGAGTTCCGCATTTTCCGTACTCCTCTCGCTCCGCGAGAGGCAGGGCATCACGCGGAGCGTGATGAGTACTGAAGTTGTTTGTCGGCCGATACTTATTACCCGCCGCTCATCTTGGGGAACATTTCGCGGACCATCTGGATGGCGGCCGGGCCGACCAGGACCACGAACACCCCTGGGAAAATGAAGAGGACCAGGGGGAAGAGGAGCTTCACGGCGGTCTTAGCGGCCTTTTCCTCGGCCAACTGGCGGCGGCGGGTGCGCATGGAGTCGCTCTGCACCCGCAGGGCCTGCGAGATGCTGGAGCCGAACTTATCTGCCTGGATGAGGATCCCGGCCAGCGAGCGGAGGTCGGCCACGCCGGTCCGAGTGCCCAATTCGTGCAGGGCTTCCGAGCGGGGGCGTCCCATCTGGAGTTGGAAGTTGGTCAGGGCCAGCTCGTCGGCCATGATGCGGTAAGTGCGTCGCATTTCGTCGCTGACCTTCCGCATCGCCTGATCCAGGCCCAGGCCGGCCTCGACGCAGACGACCATCATGTCCAGGGCGTCGGGGAGGGCCAGGAAGATCGCCTGCTGGCGGCTCCGGCCGATCAGGCCCACGATGACGTCGGGCAGGTAGAAGAAAACGGCGACCACACAGGCGGTCCAGAGCAGCGAGTGCAGGTTGAGGCCGCGGAGTCCGACGAAGGCGCCGCCGCCGAAGATCAGCCCGGCCATCAGTCCGGCGAATTTCAGGGCCAGGAAGAGGCCCGCGGCGCCTTCGGTGCGGAATCCGGCGTTGGAGAGTTTGGTCTTAAGCTTGCCCTTCTCCGCCGCGCTGCGGGGCTGGAGGGGCTCGGCCAAGGCGGAGGTCCTCTCCAGGACCCTGGCCACGGTATCGGGCTTTTTCAGCAGGGCGTCGATCTCGAGGCGGTGGCGGATGCGCGGTTTCTTCAGCTCGGCCAGGCGCTCGGCGGCGCGGGGCTTGCCGGCCGCCACCACTCCCAACAGCCACCAGACCAGCGCCGCGAACATCCCGAACAGCGCCAGGGGCAGTGCTTGTTCCAGCGTTATGAGTTTGGCTGCGAGAAGCACAGTCGGATTACACCTTGATGTTGACGATTCGGCGGATGACCCACGCGCCCAGGACCTGCATGAAGATGGCCCCGGCCAGCATCTTTTTGCCCATCGGATCGGTGAACAGCACGGACACGTAGCCCGGGTTGAATTGGTACACGGCGATGAACAGCAGGAAGGGCATGGCCAGCAGCACCACGCCGGACAATCGGCCTTCGCCGGTGAGGGCCTGGATTTGGCCCCACACGCGGAAGCGGTCGCGGATCAGGCTGCCGATCTTATCCAGGATTTCGGCCAGGTCGCCGCCCGTCTGCCGTTGCAGGATGACGGCGGTGGTGAAGAACCTGAGATCCAGGTTCGGCACGCGGTCGCACAGCGAATGCAGGCTTTCTTCCAGGGGAATGCCGAGGTTCTGCTCTTCGAACACGCGGCTGAATTCGCGGCTGATGGGATTGCTCATTTCCGTGGAGACCACGCTGAAACCGAAGCCCAGGCTCTGGCCCGCCCGGAGCACGCGGGCCATCATCTCCAGGGCGTCGGGGAGTTGGGCGCCGAAGGCTTTCAGTCGCCGGCCGCGGCGGACCAGCAGCCAGCCCGTGGGCAGGATTCCCGATGCGATAGCCACCACGGGGATGAGGGCGGGATGGATGCCCACCAGTGTCATTACCGCCGCGCCGGCCAGGGCCAGCACGCCCGAGATCAGGACCAGCCGGCCGATCGTCAGGGAGGTGTCGGCCTGCTCGAAGAGCTGCTCGAAGTTCCCGAACCGCTCCATGAGGCTTTCCAGGAAGCGGGGGGCGTCGTCCAAGGGCCGGGTCAAGAGGCTGCCGACCTTCATCAGGCTTTCGCGGGCCGAGCCCGTGCCGCTGCCGGTCAGCAGATCGAGGCGTTGCTCGACTTGGGTGCCGCCCTTGCCGCTCAGAAGCAAGGCCGCGCCGCCCACCAAGGCGGAGACCCCGAGGAATGCCACCAGGCCGATAACCAGCGGACTCACGGCGCTAGTCCTCCAACATCACACGTTCGCGAAAGGCGCTGGAGGGCAGGCGGATGCCGGCCGATTCCAGCCGCGACATGAACTTGGGGCGGATGCCCGTGGCCACGAACCTGCCCCGCGCCCGACCCATCTCGTCGACCCCGTCCTGCATATAGCGGTAGATGTCCTGCATGACCACGGTATCCTGCTCCATGCCCACGATCTCGGTGATGTAGGTGATCTTGCGGGGTCCGCCCTGCAGCCGGCTGGACTGCACGACCAGGTCCACGGCGCTGGCGATCTGCGTGCGCATGGCCTTCAGGGGCAGCTCGAAGCCGGCCATGAGGATCATGGTTTCCAGGCGGGCGATGGCGTCGCGGGGGGCGTTGGCGTGGATCGTGGTCAGCGAGCCCTCGTGGCCGGTGTTCATGGCCTGCAGCATGTCGAGGGCCTCGCTGCCGCGGCACTCGCCGATGATGATCCGCTCCGGCCGCATTCGCAGGGCGTTGCGCACCAGGTCGTTGGCCGTAATCGCGCCCTTGCCCTCGATGTTGGCCGGCCGCGTCTCCAGCCGCACCACGTGGTCCTGCTGCAATAGCAGCTCGGCCGCGTCTTCGATGGTCACGATGCGGTCCGTGTTGGGGATGAAGCTGGACAGCGTGTTCAGGAGCGTGGTCTTGCCCGAGCCAGTGCCGCCCGAAATGATGATGTTCAGCCGGGCCTTGATGGCCCCCTCCAGGAGCATCACCATCTCCGGCGTGAAGGCCTTGTAGTTGAGCAGGTCTTCCAGCTTGAGCGGGTTGGTGCCGAAGCGCCGGATCGACACGCAGGCCCCGTCCAGGGCCAGCGGCGGTATGATGGCGTTGAAACGCGAGCCGTCGATCATCCGCGCGTCGACCATCGGGCAGGTCTCGTCCACGCGGCGGCCCACCTTGGAGATGATGCGGTCGATGATCTGCATCAGGTGGTCGTTGTCGCGGAAGATCACGCTGGTCTTCTCGAGTTTGCCGCGGCGCTCGACGTAGACGTTCTTCGGCCCGTTGATCAGGATGTCGCTGATGGTGGGGTCCTTCAGCAGCAGCTCGAGCGGCCCGAGGCCGAAGGTCTCGTCGAGCACTTCGCTCACGAGCTGCTCCCGCTCGGCGCGGTTCAGCAGGGTGTCTTCGCTGTCGCAAAGGTGCTCGACGACCATGCGGATCTCGCGCCGCAGGATCTCGCCCTCCAGTTCGCTGACCTTGGTCAGGTCGAGCTTGTCGACGAGCTTGCTGTGGATCCGCTGCTTGAGTTCCTCGAGGTTGGTCTCTTTGGAGTCGGAGGATCGGTTTGGGGTGGCAAGTCGAGCCATGTTACAGCCGGTGCGCATTCGGGGGGTGTCGATGGGTGCGGTCCCCGGCAAACACCGTCAACACCGGGGCCCGGGAAAGGATAGCTTATTGATGAGGCGCAAGGGGGAGGGCGAGCAGGGGCAAGTCTTGAGATACTAAGATCAGGAGTTACAACAACTTACAACGTAACCCCCGGGCTGGCCGCCATAGGTCCTATAGGTCCTATAGGTCACATAGGTCACAACAGGCTGCGCATTTAACTCCCCCGGCTGCACTAAAGGCCCAACTAACGTGGCGGTCAGGGGTCCGGCACAACCTCCAGCACGTCCACGCCGGGAACGACCTCGACCTTGTGAATCATGTGCCCTTTCAGAACCGACAGCAGCGCCGCCGGTTGCTCCTTGTCGTTTCCATTGCGGATTCCACAGGCCTCGCCGTCAGTGAGGGCCCAGCCGTGCTGCTCCCACTTCCACTTGGTGCACGAGCGTAAGCAGTTTTTCGACAGCCGTAGAGTCCCCTGCACGCCGGGGTGTTCGCTCTTCAGCCGATCCAATTCCGCAGCGAGACGGTCCAGTTGTTCATCCGGCGTCACGGCTGCCTCCTTTCGCGTCCTGCCGGTCAGTGTCGAACGCTTGTGGCGTTTCCCACCGGCGTGTCCGCCGCTTGGGCGACCAAGCCCGGCGGATTTCTGCCGCCAGGCGCTGGATTTCTGCCGGCGTCGGCCAGCGTTTGGCCGCAGCGCAATGCGTTGCCGAGGCGTTCTGCTCTTGCTCGCGCATAACCCTGTCCACCTCGTCAGCGGGTTCTGGTGGGGCGCGCTCGGGCTCGACCCATCGACTCGCACATAATCCCGTCCGTTCCATCAGACGCCCGGCCGCGCGCCGCACGGCCGGGCGAATGATGGCGACGTGTCGTTCACGCGGGCTTGACGTTCTCGGCGCGGGGTCCCTTGGGACCACGGCCTTCGTCATAGGTCACGGCCTGGCCTACCGAAAGCGCCTCGATACTGGTTGCCTCCAGTGCGCTGTGATGGAAAAACAGGTCGCCCCGCTCTCCCTGGATGAACCCGAACCCCTTGTCAGCGATCAGCTTCTTGATCGTCCCTTGCGGCATACTGCCACTCCTTCCAAAAAATGAAACGCACTTGGGCCGCTATTCCTGCACCCAGAGCCCCTCCTCGTCGAGGAGGAATGCGGTCGAATAGTAGAGGGAGAAATCAGCCGCAACAGGAGAGCGGCGCCTTCATATACGTTGCACGGACTGAAATGATCCGTGTTCCCGGCGAGAACGGCTAGTTCTCACCCGGGCAAAGTATAAAAGGCCGCCGTACGCAAATCGCAGGGTGACTAGAACGAGAGCACTTGCAATCAGTCGGGGCTCACATTGCTTCTCACCGCTATTACAAGCAGTATAACACGGGCAGCGGCCAACAGAAAGGGGGTGGGACGCGGAATTACAATCTTTTCGGCCTGGTTCACGCTGGGGTTGAACCCCGGGGTGGCAGGACAAGACAGGAAAACCGCCGCCGACGCAGAACAGCGCAGAGGGTTGAACCCGGGCTGGAATCTCCGGCCAGGGGGTTTGCGATACTGCCGTAAGCCGCTATGTTGGTCTGCAAGATGAAGCCGATCCTTGTCTTTCGCCATACGCCGCACTGCCCGCTGGGCTCGGTGGCTTCGGTGTTGGACCGTGCGCACTTGGCCTATCGGTACGTCGATCTGTTCGCCGAAGTGCCGGCTTGCCTGCCGCTGGCAGACTCGGCCGGCCTCATTGTTTTGGGCGGGCCGATGAGCGCTAACGACGTGGGTGCGCATCCCTTCCTTGCGCCCGAACTGGACTGGATTGCCGCGGCGGTCGATGCACAGGTGCCCACGCTGGGCATCTGCCTGGGGGCGCAACTGCTGGCCAAAGCGCTGGGCCAGCGGGTGTACCCCAATCGCGTCAAGGAGATCGGCTGGTATCAGATCGAGGTGCTTCCGGCCGCGGCGGGCGACCCGCTGCTGGGCGGCTGCCAGGCGGTGGAGACCGTTTTCCAGTGGCACGGCGACACATTCGACCTGCCGCCCCGCGCGGTCCATCTGGCCCGTAGCGAGCTGTGCCCGAATCAGGCGTTCCGTTACGGGCCTTGCGCCTACGGGCTGCAATTCCACGTGGAGATGACGCCGGCGCTAATGGCCGAGTGGTTCGACAAACCGGAACTTCACCCGCAGATCGGCGAGCGGGTCGATCCGCAGGCGATCCGCGCCGCAACGGCGAGCCAGTTTCCCGCGATGAATTCACTGAGCGGCCGCCTGCTGTCCGCTTTCGCCGCACTCTGCCAAGGGCGGCAGATGAGGAGGAGAACAGGTGAGCAGGGGAACAGGTGAAGAGGAAGAAAAGCGGTCGAGGCTCTTTGTGTGCCGCAGGCCGAGAAGAATGGCTTCAGGGGGCATGAGACCCGTCCCGGCGCGCGAATTCCTGCATGAGGTGCACCATCATCCGCTCATGCTCCTCCATTTGCCCGGCGTACCAGCGGCGGTATGCCGTGGCGAGATCGCCGTCCGGGCCGATTTCACGCCGCAGCCCGGCCAAGAGGAATTGCTGGCACGTGCCCATCAGGTCGAGCCACAGGCGAAGGCATTGGGCTGCGGTAGCCTTCCGGGCGGCCGGGTCCCCCGGGGCCAGCGATGGCTCGGCCATGACCGTACCCTCGCGCAAGCGTGTTGTTGGAAATCGAGTCGGGGCGACTGGATGGCGTTTGAACTTTTTGTGCGGGGCGTGGAGGCGTGGGAAGATGACGTAAAGCGTTTGGTGATGGCGGCGTAGCAGACGCCCATAGAACGGGCGACATTGCCTTACAGCATCCAAGCCGTAAATGCCGTCCGCGACCATTGGTTGCTCATCCATGAAGTATTGGGTTCCGGCAGTTTTGCAGCCGACTTCACCGAAAGCCAACTTTTCGGTAGCGGCATTTCGCGTCTACTGCCACTGCGAGTTACCCAACGAAAACGCCCACACGCCTCGCAGGTCTTCGCCAGTTCCAAAGTCATTCGCACATCCTGGGCAACGTAATCAAGGACTTCTTGGTGCTTTCCTTCAGCCCACAACCTCGGAATTACCGCCCCGGACAGACCCTTATGCTTTCCCGATATGCCCATTCCCATCGCGGCGGAATCAAGACTGACGCCGAATCCAAGTTGGCATACAACATGAAACATCATGTCCACATGGCCGCGTGCTAGTGTTCGGCACTCGTCGAGCAGCCCCGACTCTTCCGCGAGAACGTCGAAATCGAAGCCAACACCGTTCCAGGTCACAATCGTATAGCCATGTCGAACCTGATTCGCCAGATACTCGACCACTTCGGCCACTTCCTGCTGGGACATTCGCCTTGCTGGACGACTACTTTTTGTAACGCCATGCCAAAGCACCGCTTCACCGGACTCAGCCGTCAATGCTGCGGCACACGAAATCCCCAGAGGGCGATACGCTTTCCAGTCCCCCTCGTCGGCTGACTGCACCTTCGCAGTCTCAATGTCAAATGCCAGATACTTTCCCGTCATCCTCTTCACCGCACACCACCAACGCAACGTTTTCAAGCCCAACGCCGCGCGGCATATTCACCCCCAAGCGTCAGTTATCGCTGATACGGGCGTTCCCGTGTCGAGTAGTTCCATCCCACGGCGGCGGCAGAACTCTCGGGCAGTTTCCGTTGATTTCATCGCTCACATCCCCCCTTTTCTCGGTCATTCCCTTGGAGCCTATTACTTCATGCTGTGGTATTGTCGGGGTGTACCTACAAGGCATTCATGTTGTATTGTCACTCAGGAAGATTATCCCCCCAATGTCAAACCAGTCCGCTTTATGAATGAAAACAGAAGATCGGGGTGATTTCTTAATCGACGTAATTCAGCCGTCAGGGTCTTGCGCAACTCGCGCAAGTCGAACGGAGCATAGTTCGGCAGGCGTCCGTACTTGATGTATGACCACACGCAATCGACTGGATTCAGTCCTGACGCATTAGGTGGAAACTGATCAAGGACGAGTGTGTTACGACCCGTAAGGAGGTCTTTCACAGGCTCAGCGTAGTGGATGCGAATTGCATCCCAAATCACGGTAATCGGGTCTTTTACTTCCTCACAGAGAACACGAAGGAACGCTGAGATGTTCACCCCGTTGAAATTGGCATAGTCATTGGACAACTCGTAGACGAGCCCTGCGTTGCGATACTCCGGGCTTACCACAATCGCGGCGATTACGGAAATCTTGGCATGTGGATCGGTGACTTTCATAACTGGCCCGCTCCCGCGCGGCGCGTAGGTACGGCGACAACTCGGCGCGAGCATGAAACCAGATTCATCAATGAATGCTAGATGAACGTGGCGACGACATGCCTCGCGCTTGATACGGGAGAACTCCTCCTTCTTCCACCTTTCCACCTCCTCGTCGTCATGGTCTCGTAACTGCTGTACGGGTTTTTGGAGTGACCAGCCAAGTTGTTCCTTTAATGCACGTCGCAACGTATTAGTGCATACGTGTTCCCCTAATTCCTTCTGAACTACCTGACGTACCCGGCGTAGCGTTTAAAGATCATTCAACCACCCATGTGCTGTCGCGCCCTGTGAAAGCAGTTCCTTCAATCGGTTCGCTTGATCTGCTGTCAACCGTCGTGGTCGTCCACCACCGGGATGGCGGACGCGATGATTACTGCGAGCGCGGTCAACCCAATAACCCTGCAATTCTATATTACCTATTACCTATTACCTATTACCTATCGCTGGGAGGCGGAGCCCATGGGCCGGGACTTCGAGACCTTCGTGCATTTCGTCGGGCCGGGCGGCAAGATGATGTTCCAAAGCGACCATATTTCCCCGGCGCCCACCTCCAT
>JBEKTY010000124.1:0-24155 GCA_049515555.1 Thermoguttaceae bacterium | reverse complement strand
CCAATTCTGGGAGCTGGTCGACCGCATCCGGGCCAGTCGGCCGGGCATGAGCGTGCTGGTGGCGACGGCCTACATGGAGGAGGCCGCCCGCTTCGACTGGCTGGTGGCCATGGACGCCGGCCGCGTGCTCGCCACCGGCACGCCGGCGGAGCTGCTCGCGCGCACCGGGGCCAAAGACCTGGACTCGGCCTTCATAGCCTTGCTGCCGGAGGAGAAGCGCCACGGCCACAAGGAGCTGGTGATCCCCCCGCGCCCGCCGGGCGAACACGAGGTGGTCATCGAGGCGCACGGCCTGACCCAGCGGTTCGGCAGTTTCACGGCGGTCGATCACGTCAGCTTCCGCATCGAGCGGGGGGAGATCTACGGCTTCCTCGGCGCCAACGGCTGCGGCAAGTCGACGACGATGAAGATGCTGTGCGGCCTGCTGCCGCCCACCGAGGGGCAGGCCGGGCTGTTCGGCGAGCCGGTCGACGCCAACGACATGGCCGTCCGCCGCAAGGTCGGCTACATGTCGCAGGCCTTCTCGCTGTACTCCGAGCTGACGGTGCGGCAGAACCTGGTCCTGCACGCCCAGATCTTTGACGTGCCCAAGGACGAGATCCCGCGGCGCGTCGAAGAAACCGCCGCGCGGTTCGGCCTCGATGAGATCATGGAGGCGCTGCCCGACTCGCTCCCGCTGGGGCAGCGGCAGCGCCTGCAGCTCGCCGTGGCGTTGATCCACCGGCCCGCCCTGCTGATCCTCGACGAGCCGACCTCGGGCGTGGACCCGGTGGCCCGGGACGGTTTCTGGGAGCACCTGATCGACCTGTCCCGCCGCGACAAGGTCACGATCTTCGTCTCCACCCACTTCATCAACGAGGCCGGGCGCTGCGACCGCATCTCGCTGATGAGCGCCGGAAAGGTGCTGGTCATCGACACGCCGGACGGGGTGGTCAAGGGGCGGCAGGCGGCGACGCTGGAGGACGCCTTCATCGGCTACCTGGAAGAGGCGGAGGCGAAAAACCGGGCTGCCGAGCCGGCGCCGGCGGCGCCGCCGGCCGTGCCGGCCGAGGCGGGCGCGGCGGCGGGGCCCGACTCCGGCCGGGGCCGAACCAGCTCCTGGTTCAGCCTGCAGCGGATGCTGAGCTGCAGCCACCGCGAGTTCCTCGAACTGACCCGCGACCCCATCCGCCTGACGATGGCCGGCCTGGGCAGTGTGATCCTGATGATCATCATGGGTTACGGCATCACCCTGGACGTGGAGCACTTGAACTATGCCGTGCTGGACCGCGACCAGACGACCGTCAGCAGCGACTACACGACCAACATCGCCGGCTCAAGCCGCTACTTCACCGAGCGGCCGCCGGCCGCCAACTATGAAGAACTCGACCGGCGCATGCGGTCGGGAGAGCTCAGCATGGTCATCGAGATCCCCCCCGGCTTCGGCCGGGACGTGGAGCGTTTCGGCCAGGACCCGGAGCACGGCAAGCCGGTGGCGGTCAGCGTCTGGATCGACGGCTCCATGCCGCAGCGCGCCGAGACGATCCGGGGCTACATGCAGGGCATGCACCTGCTCTGGTTGTCCAATTTGGTCCGGTATCAGTTCGGTTATCGCCTGGGGACGATGACCCCAATCGAGCTGCGCTATCGCTACAACCCGGACGTCAAGAGCCTGGTAGCCATGGTGCCGGCGGTGATCCCGCTTCTGCTGCTGCTGATCCCGGCCATGCTGGCGACGCTCTCGGTGGTCCGCGAGAAGGACGTCGGGTCGATCATTAACTTCTACGTCACGCCGACGACGCGCCTGGAGTTCCTGCTGGGCAAGCAGCTCCCGTATGTGATCCTGGGGATGATCAATTTCCTGCTGCTTACGGCGCTGGCGGTGACCCTCTTCCGCGTGCCGCTGAAGGGGGATTTCGTGACGGCGGCCACCGGCGCGCTGCTGTACGTCGCCTGCTCCACCGGGATCGGCCTGCTAATCTCGACCTTGACGCGCACCCAGGTGGCGGCGCTGTTCGCGACGGCCGTGCTCACCCTGGTCCCCGCCGGCAATTTTTGCGGCCTGACCGACCCGGTTTCCTCCCTGGAAGGGTTCGGTCGTCTGGTGGGGGAGATTTACCCGACCAGCTATTACATCACGATCTCCCGCGGCACCTTCAACAAGGCGCTCTCGTTTGCCGGCCTGTACGGCTCGTTCCTCCCCCTGCTGATCGCCGTCTCGGTGCTGATCGGGCTGAGCGCGGCGTTCTTGAAGAAACAGGAGGCCTGAGCCATGCGCGCCAAGAACATTCTGCACCTGGGCGTCAAGGAATTGTGGAGCCTGGCCCGCGACCCGATGATGCTCGTGCTGATCGCCTACGCCTTCACGCTGTCGATCTACTCGACCTCGACCGCGCTGCCGGATTCGCTCCACAACGCGCCCATCGCCATCGTGGACGAGGACCAGTCGCCGTTGTCGCAGCGGATCGTCAATGCCTTCCAGTCGCCGTTGTTCCTGCCGCCGACGATGGTGTCGCGGGAGGAGATGGACGCCCGGATGGACGCCGGGCTGGACACCTTCGCCCTCGACATTCCGCCCAACTTCCAGCAAGACGTGCTGGCCGGGCGCGTCCCCGCGATTCAGCTCAATACCGACGCGACCCGCGTGGGGCAGGCGTTCTCCGGCAGCGGCTACGTGCAGACCATCGTCGTCGGCGAGGTGCAGACGTGGCTGCAGCGCTACCGGACAAGCTTCCGACCGCCGGTGGACGTGGAGGAGCGCCTGCGCTACAACCCCAACCTGACCCGGTCCTGGTTCGGCGCCGTGATGGGGCTGATCGACATGATCACCATACTGTCGGTCCTGCTCACCGGCGCCGCGCTGATCCGCGAGCGCGAGCGCGGCACGGTCGAGCACCTGCTGGTGATGCCGGTGACTCCGTTCGAGATCATGACCAGCAAGGTCTGGTCGATGGGGCTGGTGGTGCTCGTCGCCTCCGCCGTGTCCCTGGCCGTCGTCGTGCAGGGTGTGCTGTCCGTCCCGATCCAGGGTTCGGTCGCACTGTTCCTTTGCGGCGCGGCGCTGCACCTGTTCGCCACCACGTCGCTGGGCATGTTCCTGGCCACCTTCGCCCGCACGATGCCGCAGTTCGCCCTGCTGATGATCATGGTGCTGCTGCCCTTGCAGATGCTCTCCGGCGGCATGACCCCGCGGGAGAGCATGCCCCAGTTCGTTCAGCAGATCATGCTGGCGGCGCCCACCACCCACTTCGTTATGCTGTCCCAGGGCATCCTGTTCCGCGGCGGGGGGCTGGAGGTCGTCTGGCCGCAGTTCCTCGCCCTCGCCCTGATCGGCGCAACCTTGTTCAATATCGCCCTCGTTCGCTTCCGCAAGACCATCGGGTCGATGGCGTGAGGGGAGTAGACATCCATGGACACGATTCACAAGATCCTCGTTCCAACCGATAATCTCGATCTGACGTGTATCAACACGATCCGCACGCTGTCCATGGACGCCGTGCAGGCAGCCAACTCGGGGCACCCGGGTACGCCGATGGCCATGGCACCGGTGGCCTACTGCCTATGGCAGAAGTTCTTGCGATTCGACCCGCAGGATCCGATCTGGCCGAACCGAGACCGCTTCATTCTGTCGGCGGGCCATGCCTCGATGCTGCTGTACTCGTTGCTGCACCTCACGGGAGTGAAGGCTGTCAGCAAGGATTACGAGACTCTCGGTGAGGCGTCGGTGCCGCTGGATGCCATCAAGCGCTTTCGGCAACTGGATAGCCGCTGCCCCGGCCACCCGGAGTACCGCTGGACCAGCGGCGTCGAGACCACGACCGGACCGCTCGGCAACGGCCTGGCTACCGGCGTCGGCATGGCCATCGCCGGCCGGTGGATGGCCGCCCATTTCAACCAGCCCGGGTTCGAGGACCTGATCGACTTCAACGTATACGCCCTGTGTGGCGACGGCTGCATGATGGAAGGCATCTCGGCCGAGGCTGCGTCCCTTGCCGGCCACCTGAGACTTTCCAACCTCTGCTGGATCTATGACAACAACCACATAACCATTGAAGGCCACACGGCGCTGGCTTTCAACGACGATGTGGCCACGCGTTTCATCGGCCACGGTTGGAACGTCACCCGCGTCGGAGACGCCAACGACCAGGAGATGCTGGCGCGGGCCTTCCATACCTTCCTCAATACCACCGACCGCCCGACGCTGATCATCGTGGACAGCCATATTGCTTACGGCGCCCCACACAAGCAGGACACCAGCGCTGCCCATGGGGAGCCGCTCGGCGAGGACGAGATTCGATTGACCAAGCGGAACTACGGCTGGCCGGAAGACGCCACATTCTATGTACCGGACGGGGTTTACGACCACTTTCGCAACGGCATCGGCAAGCGTGGCAAGGAGCTTCGCGACACATGGTTTAGCCGGGTACCCCAGTATCGGGCGACATATCCCGAGTTGGCGGAGCAGCTATACCGCATGCAGCACCGCCAACTGCCGGAAGGCTGGGAAAAGGACGTGCCCACCTTTGCGGCGGATGCCAAAGGGCTGGCGACGCGGGACGCATCCGGGAAGGTGCTCAACGCCCTCGGCAAGACAGTCCCGTGGCTGCTGGGCGGCTCGGCGGACCTGGGGCCGTCCTGCAAGACGCGGTTGACGTTCGACGGGGCCGGCGACTTCTTCGCCGACAGTCCCAGCGGGCGCAACTTACACTTCGGCATTCGCGAGCACGCCATGGCCGCGGTGCTCAACGGCATGGCCTTGGTCAAGGTGCGGGCCTACGGTTCCACCTTCCTCATCTTCAGCGATTACGCCCGGGGGGCGCTTCGGCTCAGCGCCTTGATGGAGCTGCCGGTCGTTTACGTCTTCACGCACGACTCCATCGGCGTGGGCGAGGACGGGCCGACGCACCAACCGGTCGAGCAGTTGCCATCGTTGCGAACCATTCCGGGCCTGATCGTGCTGCGCCCCGCGGACGCGAATGAGACGGTGGAGGCATGGAAAGTCATCATGAAGTTGCACCACGAGCCGGCGGTTCTCATTCTTACCCGCCAAGCCGTGTCGACGATCGACCGGAGCAGGTATGCTTCGGCCTCGGGACTGGCCCGCGGAGCGTACGTCCTGGCCGATGCACCGGATGCTCAGCCGGAGGTCCTGCTGCTGGCAAGCGGCAGCGAGGTGGCGCTGTGCCTGGAGGCATACGAGCGGCTGAAGTCGGAGGGGATCAAATCGCGGGTGGTGAGCATGCCGTCGTGGGAATTATTCGACGATCAGCCACAGGAGTACCGCGAAAGTGTGCTACCACCAGACGTGACCGCGCGGGTCTCGGTTGAGCAAGCCTCGACTTTCGGCTGGGCCAAGTACGTTGGCATTACCGGATACAGCATCGGCATGCGTTCATTTGGCGCCTCGGCCCCGCTGAAGGAATTGACCAAGAAGTTCGGCTTCACGGCGGAGCATGTCGTTGCGGCAGCGAGGGAGCAAGTGCGAATGCACTCAGCCGCCAAAGGAGGTCCACCATGACGATCATCGAACGGGCCTTGGAACTGGTGACAGATAATTCACGGGTCGGTCTTGGTTCCGGCCACACTGCCCAGGCCTTCGTCAAGGCCCTCGGCGAACGCATTCGGACCAGACGCCTACGCATCCACGGTGTGCCTACTTCGGAGGAAACGGCAAGTCTGTCGCGGAAGGAAGGCATTCCGTTATCGACCCTTGCGGAGGCCGGAATCCTCGACCTGACCGTCGATGGAGCGGACGAGGTGGATCCCCAACTTGACCTGATTAAGGGCTACGGTCGCGACCTGGTCCGCGAGAAGATCGTCGCTGCCTCCTCCCGCCAACTGATCATTCTAGTGGGAGAGGAGAAGCTCGTCCCGCAATTGGGAACACACGGCAAGTTACCCGTCGAGGTGGTCCCGTTTGCTTTGCCCCTATGCGAGCGGCGCCTGCGCGAACTCGGCTGCGAGCCAGTTCCTTACTTTCGAGGGAGCAGCCTCTTCGTAACCGACAACGGCAATCACATCCTCGATTGCCAGATCCACCCGATCCCGGATGCGACTCGGCTGGAGATCGATATCCGCGCGATTCCCGGCGTAGTAGGCACCGGGCTGTTCCTGGGAATGGCCGACACCGTTTTGGTTGGGGACCGGAACGGTTTCCGGATCATCGAGGAGAGGCGGCGCAAAAACAACCAACAACGGCCGACGCCGGTATCGCCTAGGATGCAGCCATGTCCGGACATTTGAGAGGAGTTGCGATGAGCACACCCATTCTATGGAAACGGTATCGGCAATACCTGTGCCAGGTTCCGTCGCTTGGCTTGACCCTGGACGTCAGCCGGATGTGGTTCGAGGACGGCTTTCTGGAGCGAATGGCCGCGCCCATGCAGCGGGCGTTTGACGCCATGGACGCGCTGGAACGCGGAGACATCGCCAATCCGGACGAGAAACGCATGGTGGGGCACTACTGGCTCCGCGCACCGGACCTGGCTCCATCGCCGGCAATTGCCGCCGAGATCCGTAGCACCCTGGCCGAGGTCAAACGGTTCGCTGGCGCCGTGCATGACGGCACCATTCGAACGCCCGCGGGAGTTCGGTTCACCCATGTGCTGTCCATCGGCATCGGCGGTTCGTCCCTCGGCCCTATGTTTGTGGCCGACGCCCTCGGCAACCCGAGTAGCGACCCGATGCAGGTCAATGTCATCGACAACACGGATCCTGACGGGATCGCCCGCATCCTCCACGGTCCGGCCGGCCGGATTCATGAAACGCTTTGCATCGTCACTTCCAAGAGCGGGGGCACCCCGGAGCCTCGCAACGCCATGCTGCTGGTGGACGAAGCCTTCCGCAAGGAGGATCTGGATTTCCCTAAGCGCGCTGTGGCTGTCACGATGCCCAGCTCGAAACTGGACCGCACCGCCGAGGCGGAAGGCTGGCTCGCCCGCTTTCCCATGTTCGACTGGGTCGGTGGGCGCACGAGCGTGCTGTCGGCAGTCGGACTGGTGCCCGCCGCGCTCCAGGGGCTCGACGTCGACGGTTTGCTTGCTGGCGCCGCGGCTTGCGACGAGGCTACCCGCCGGCACGATCTGCGGGCAAACCCCGCAGCGCTGATGGCCTTGATGTGGTATCACGCCACCGGCGGCAAGGGCGCAAAGGACATGGTCGTTCTCCCTTACAAAGATCGCCTGCTTCTGTTTAGCCGCTATTTGCAGCAGTTGGTCATGGAGTCGCTCGGTAAGCGTCTGAACGTCAAAGGCGAGCGCGTCGATCAGGGCATCGCGGTCTACGGCAACAAAGGTTCGACAGACCAACATGCCTACGTGCAACAGCTTCGCGACGGCGTAAACAACTTCTTCGTCACGTTCATTCGCGTATTGGAGTCAGGTGGGTCCGCGCAAGAGGTGGAGCCGGGCGTCACGGCCGGTGACTATCTACACGGGTTTTTACTCGGCACGCGCACGGCACTGTTCGAGAACGACCGCGAGTCGATGACCATCACGATCCCGCGCGTCGATGCTCGGACGGTGGGCGGGCTGATCGCCCTGTTTGAGCGCGCGGTGGGGCTGTACGCCAGCCTGATCGGCATCAACGCCTATCACCAGCCCGGCGTCGAGGCCGGCAAGAAGGCGGCGGCATCGATCCTGGCCTTACAAGGGAGGGTGCTCTCAGTCCTTTCCGCAACGCCCCAGACCGCTGAGGAGATCGCGTCGGCGGCAGGTGCCCCCGACTCGGTTGAGACGGTGTGCTTGCTTCTGGAACACCTGGCGGCAAACGGCCGAGCCCAATCCAACGGAACCGACTCTCCTGACCAGATGACGTTCTGCAAAACTTTGACCCCGCAAGAGGTGACCGCATGAATATGCTCGAATCCCTAAAACGCTGGACGACGGTCGTGGCCGACACCGGCGACATCGAAGCCATCGCGGAGCATAAGCCGCAAGATGCAACCACGAACCCTTCGTTGCTCTTGCAGGCGGCCCAGAAGCCGCAGTACCAGGATTTGGTCGATGAGGCGCTCGACTTCGCCCTCGGCTCGCCTGGTGACGAGGCCGCTCATACGCAGCTGTTCATGGACAAGCTCTTCGTAACCTTTGGCTGCCATATCCTCAAGGTCGTGCCGGGCCGTGTTTCCACCGAGGTCGATGCCGGTCTCAGTTTCGACACCGAGGGCACGCTGGCCAAGGCACACCGCCTCATCGACCTCTACCGGCAGTCGGGGGTTGCTCGCGAGCGGGTGCTGATCAAGATCGCCAGCACGTGGGAGGGCATCCGCGCCGCCGAACACCTGGAGCGAGAAGGGATCCACTGCAACCTGACACTGCTGTTCAGCTTCGCCCAGGCCGTCGCCTGTGCCGAGGCCGGCGTGACGCTGATCTCGCCGTTTGTCGGGCGGATCTATGACTGGTATCGGAAGGAGCGCCGGGGCAAGGACATTCCCGTCGACGAAGACCCCGGCGTCGCGTCTGTTACGCAGATTTACGACTACTTCAAGAAGTTCGATTACAAGACGCAGGTCATGGGCGCCAGCTTCCGCAAGGTGGACCAGATTGTTCGTCTGGCGGGTTGTGACCTGCTGACCATCAGCCCGGATCTCTTGGAACAAATGGAGAAGACCGAGGGCACGGTTCCCCGCCGTTTGAGCGTGGACACGGCCAAAGCGTCCGACGCGCAGAAAATCCATCTGGACGAGAAGACGTTTCGCTGGATGCACAATGAGGATGCCATGGCCACGGAGAAGCTGGCCGAAGGCATCCGTAAGTTCTACGCCGACGCCCGCAAGCTGGAGAAGTACGCGCAGGCACGGGTGACCCAGAAGGTGGCAAGTTGACGGGATACCGGCCGATGAGCGGTCGAGTGGTGAGTGATAACGATGGCAGCGATTACCACTCACGACCCGCGACTCATTACTAACCAACCCTGCTGCCGCTCGGACAAGGAATGACGTATGACAGCCACAAGCACCGACGTAAATCGGACGACCGGCGATGGCAGTGAGGCTTCGGCGGCAGAGCCGCTCTCCGCCGAGGAGTTGCGCAAGATGCACGCCTACTGGCGGGCTGCGAACTACCTGTCCGTCGGCCAAATCTACCTGATGGACAACCCACTCTTGAAGGAGCCGTTGCAGCTCAAGCACGTCAAGCCGCGCCTGCTGGGTCACTGGGGAACCACGTCCGGCCAGAACTTCCTCTACGTTCACCTGAACCGGGTCATCAAGCTCTACGACGTCAACATGCTTTACATCTCCGGCCCCGGTCACGGCGGGCCGGCGCTCGTGGCCAACGCGTACCTCGAAGGGACGTACAGCGAGGTCTACCCCAACATCGGCCAGGACGAGCACGGACTGAAACGGCTCTTCACCCAATTCTCGTTCCCCGGCGGCATTCCCAGCCATGTCGCCCCGGAGACGCCCGGCTCTATCCACGAAGGCGGTGAACTGGGCTACGCCCTGTCGCACGCCTATGGGGCAGCCTTTGACAATCCCGACTTGATCGTTACCTGCGTCGTCGGCGACGGAGAAGCGGAGACCGGGCCACTGGCCACCGGCTGGCATGGCAACAAGTTCCTCAACCCCGTCCGCGACGGCTGTGTGCTGCCCATCCTGCACCTGAACGGCTACAAGATCGCCAATCCCACGGTGCTGGCCCGCATCAGCCACGATGAGCTGGACGCTTTGATGCGCGGCTACGGTCACACGCCCCATTTCGTCGAAGGAGACGACCCGGCGAAAATGCACCAACTCCTGGCGGGAACCCTCGACCGCGTCATCGGCGAGATCAAGGCCATTCAGGCGGACGCCCGCAAGAACGGTTTCACCAAACGCCCCCTGTGGCCCATGATTGTCTTCCGTAGTCCCAAGGGCTGGACCGGTCCCAAGGAGGTCGATGGCCAGAAGACGGAAGGTTACTGGCGTTCGCATCAGGTGCCGATGTCCGACATGGCCAAGCCCGGCCATGTGCAGATCCTTGAAACCTGGATGAAGAGCTACAAGCCGGAAGAGCTGTTCGACAAAACGGGCCGCCTCATCCCGGAGCTGGCGGAGTTGCCGCCCCGGGGCGAGAAGCGCATGAGCGCGAACCCGCACGCAAACGGCGGCCTGCTGCTCAGGGACCTGAAGATGCCCGACTTCCGGGACTACGCCGTCGAGGTACCCAGCCCCGGCGCCAAGGATGCGGAGGCGACGCGGGTGATGGGGAAGTTCCTGCGCGATGTGATGAAAATGAACCTTGACAGCAAGAACTTCCGCTTGGTCAGTCCGGACGAGTCCAACTCCAACCGCTGGCAGGACGTGCTCGAAGTCACCAACCGCGCCTGGGTGGCCGAGACGTTGCCTTACGACGATCACCTGAACCCGGACGGCCGGGTCATGGAAATCCTCAGCGAGCACCAGTGCGAGGGCTGGCTGGAGGGCTACCTGCTGACCGGCCGGCACGGCTTCTTCTCGTGCTACGAGGCGTTCATCCACATCATCGACTCGATGTTCAACCAGCACGCCAAGTGGCTCAAGGTGTGCCACGACATCCCTTGGCGGCGGCCGATCGCCTCTTTGAACTACCTGCTCTCCTCGCTCGTCTGGCGTCAGGACCACAACGGTTTCAGCCATCAGGACCCTGGTTTTATCGACCACATCGTGAACAAGAAGGCGGAGGTCATCCGCGTTTACTTGCCACCCGACGCCAACACGCTCTTGAGCGTGACCGACCACTGCCTGCGCAGCCGGAACTACGTCAATCTGGTCGTGGCGGGCAAGCAGCCGGCCCCGCAGTGGCTGACCATGGACCAGGCGATCAAGCACTGCACGTTAGGCATCGGCATCTGGGATTGGGCCAGCAACGACGAGGGGGGCGAACCCGATGTCGTCATGGCGTGCTGCGGCGACGTGCCGACGTTGGAAACCCTCGCCGCGGTGGACCTGCTCCGCAAGCACCTCCCGGAGTTGAAAGTGCGCGTGATCAACGTGGTGGACCTGATGAAGCTTCAACCAGTGAGCGAACACCCGCACGGCCTGAGCGACCAGGACTTCGACAGTCTTTTCACGAAGGACAAGCCGATCATCTTTGCGTTCCACGGCTACCCGTGGCTGATCCACCGCCTGACCTACCGCCGCGCGAACCACAAGAACCTGCACGTGCGCGGCTACAAGGAGGAGGGCACGACCACGACCCCGTTCGACATGGTGGTCCTCAACGACCTGGACCGCTACCACCTGGTCATGGACGTGATCGACCGACTGCCGCAGTTGGGCGCTCGGGCCGCGTACTTCAAGCAGGCGCTGCGCGAAAAGTTAATCGAGCACAAGCACTACATCGGCAAGCACGGCGACGACATGCCGGAAATCACCGACTGGCGGTGGGGGCATCAGGAGAAAGCCGCTAGGCCGCGGGCCAGCGACACCGCGGGGGATAACGTCTGATCGGGCCTCCAAGTCTCCTGAGGAGGTAATCGATGTCATCGGACTTGCCCAACCTCTATCTCGCACGGCACGGCGACACGGCCTGGACCGACTCTCACCAGCATACCGGCCGGACCGATTTGCCGTTGAATGAACGGGGAGAGGAACACGCACTCCAGTTGGGCGAGCGACTGCGGGGGTTCTCCTTTGTCCACGTTTTCACCAGTCCGTTGCAACGTGCCTCCAAGACGTGCGCGTTAGCCGGCTTTGGATCGGTAGCGGAAGTAGATTCCGATCTCATCGAATGGGACTACGGCGACTTGGAGGGGACGCTTACCAGCGATCTCCTGAGAGACCGTCCCGGCTGGGAGCTGTTTCGCGACGGCTGCCCTGGTGGCGAAACTCCCCAAGACGTCGCCGCCCGGGCCGACCGCTTCATCGCCCGGGTTCACGGCATGATGGGCGACGTGCTGGCGTTCTCCAGCGGCCACATCATCCGCATGATCGCGGCCCGCTGGAACGGGCTGGCGCCGGCCGCGGGGCGGGTGTTCTTCTGCCGCCCGGCGAGCGTGGGCGTGCTCGGTTTCGAGCACGACAGCCGCGACCAACCGGTCATCCGGCTGTGGAACTACGTCAGTGAACCGCGGGAGTGAAGCAAAATGCACGCATTGCTCTTCGACTGGCTAGGAATCCTACTCTAAGCCACCGGAGCCTTAGATGGCCGAGAAGATTGAGAAAAGCCTGTTGGAACTCGACTTCGCCTCCCTGACGCGGCGGACGTTTACCCCGTCCCCGGCCGCCTGGGAGGACCAGGTCCTGTACTTCTTGCTGTTGGACCGATTTTCCGACGGCAAGGAAAACCACGGCTACCGGGACAATGCGGACCGCCCCGTGCAGAGCGGCTCGACACCGCTGTATCGGCCCGAGGACTCCGGACGGGTCGATTACGAAACGTGGTTCCGCGCGGGCGGCGACTGGCAGGGCGGCACGCTGCAGGGGCTGAAAAGCAAGCTCGGCTACCTCCGGCGGCTCGGCATCACCGCCCTGTGGGTCAGCCCCATCTTCCGGCAGGTCGCGTTCGAGCCGAGCTACCATGGCTACGGGATCCAGAACTTCCTCGACGTGGATCCGCACTTCGGGACACGAGCGGAGTTCCGAGACTTTGTCCAGGCCGCCCACGAGCATGGGATCTACGTCATCCTCGACATCATTGCCCACCATACCGGCAACGTCTTCACCTACGATGCGGATCGTTACACGACGCACGACCCGGCTTCGGGCCAGTGGTACAACGACCCGCGTTGGGACGGCAAGCCGTACGCCGTCAAAGGCTTTAACGACCGCGACGGCCGGCCCACCCTGCCGTTCGATTCGCCCGATCCGGGCCGAATGGAGGCGGCCTGGCCGGACGGCGCCATTTGGCCCCGAGAGTTCCAGCGCCCGGACCTGTTCCTCGGCAAGGGACACATCACGAACTGGGATTACTGCCCGGAATATGCCGAGGGGGACATGTTCAGTTTGAAGACCCTCGACATTTGGGTGAAGTGGGCCGGGCAGTATTGCCAGGCGTCTACAGCTTCCGCCTGCCTTTGCCTCGTCTACGGATTCTGGATCGCTTACGCCGATCTCGATGGATTCCGCATCGACGCCGCCAAGCACATGGGCGAAGAGGCACTGCGGACATTCTGTGACGTGATCCGGGAGTTTGCCCAGAGTATCGGCAAGGAACGTTTCCTCCTCGTCGGAGAAATATCGGGTAGCCGCGAGCACGCCTGGGAAGTGGTGGAGAAGACCGGACTGGACGCAGCTTTGGGCATCGAGGATGTGCCGGGTAAGCTGGAGGGAATGGTCACCGGTTACGCCGAACCGGCGGATTATTTCTCCGTGTTCCGCAATTGGATCCTGGAGGCGCCGGCCGGGCACCGCTGGTACCGCAACCAGGTGGTCACGCTGGTGGATGACCACGATCAAGTCCGCAAGAGCAGCGGCAAGTATCGCTTCTGCGGCGACAGCCGCTTCCGCGACCTGGCGTTCAACGTGATGGCCGTGCAATTGACCACGATGGGCATCCCCTGCGTCTACTACGGGTCGGAGCAGGGCTTCGACAGCGGCGGGCGCCCCAACGGCTCGGACCTTGTACTTCGGGAGAATATGTTCGGCGGCCGGTTTGGCAGCTTCTGCACGCAGGGCCGGCACTTCTTCAACGAGGACGGCGACCTGTACCGGGCTTTGGCTGCACTCATTGACCTCCGCAAGAAGTTGCTGCCGTTGCGGCGGGGCCGGCAGACGCTGCATCACATCTCCGGGGACGGTGTCACCTTCGGTCTGCCGCACTGCCTGGGCGGCCGGATGCGATCGCTCGTGTCCTGGTCGCGCCTCTTCATCGACCAGGAAGTCCTGATCGCAATGAACACCGACGAGGCGCAGCCGGTCACCGCCTATTCGACGGTTGCGCCGACATTTCGTCTCGAGGGAGACCAGTTTCATCTGATCTTCTGGTACGCCCCGAAGAGTGCTGCGCCACCGCCGGCTACCTTGACTGTGGAACGTAGCAGTGGGCCGCTTGCCGTTCGGATGACACTGCCGCCCGCGGGCTTTGCAATCTACCAGGCGGCCCCTGGCCTTGCCCGCCTGGGTCCCAGCCCGCCCCCGGACCTGAAACTGTGGCAACCAGGTGCGGCTCCCGGCTGACCGTAGGAGGGAATCGCAAACCGTGCAAGAGGAAGACACAAACTCGGGAGTATATGACCATGACGATTGGTTACGACCAGCCCCTGTACGTACTGCCTTTTGACCACCGGGCCTCTTTCTCGAAGGAACTGTTTGGCTGGCAGGGACCGCTGAGCCCGGAACAGACGGCGGAAATTGCCGCCGTCAAACGAGTGATCTTCGACGCCGTCCGGGCCGCCGTGGCGGACGGGGTGCCGAAGGAACATGCCGGCATCCTCGTAGACGAGCAGTTCGGCGCGGCCATCCTGCACGACGCTCGGGAAGAGGGGCTCATCACCGCCTGCCCCGCGGAAAAGAGTGGCCAGGACGAGTTCGATTTCGAGTACGGTCCGGACTTCGCCCGCCACATCGACAAGTTCAGCCCCACGTTCTGCAAGGTGCTCGTGCGCTACAATCCCGGCGACGATAAGGCGATGAACCGGCGCCAGGCGGCCCGCTTGAGGCAGCTATCGGACTACCTGCACGCGAGCAAACGGCTGTTCATGTTCGAGCTGCTCGTGCCCCCGACGCAAGCCCAGTTGGAGCGCCTCGGCAGCGACAAGAAGGCCTACGACCTCCAACTGCGCCCCACACTGATGGTCCAAGCGATCCACGAGTTGCAGGACTCGGGGGTTGAAGCGGACGTCTGGAAGATCGAAGGCATCGAACGGAAGGACGATTGCGAGAAGGTCGTGGCGGCGGCCCGTCGGGCCGGCCGCGACAAGGTCGGGTGCATCATCCTGGGCCGCCACGAGGACGACAGCAAGGTGCGGCAGTGGCTCACGACCGCTGCGGCCGTTCCCGGGTTCATCGGCTTCGCGGTCGGCCGCACTACCTTCTGGGATCCGCTGGTTGACTACCGGGCCCAAACGATCACGCGCGACGCCGCGGTTGCACGAATCGCCGCGTCTTACCGCGCATGGGTGGACGTGTTCAAGAACGCCAAGTAATGCTACACGCGGCGAACGTATGACGGCCGAGGCTGTGGGCACCATCTGCCGCACCGGGGCCAGGAATGTCTAACATGAACATTCTATTGCTGAACGCCGGTTCCAGCAGCCTGAAATGCACGCTCATGGAAGCGGCCGATAGCAGGGTTATTGCCCGCGGATTGGCCGACTGGGCCGGGTCGGTGATCCACTACCAGTACGCGGGCCCGGACGGCAAGGAGCACTCTGAGGAGGTTTCCTGGAAAGGACATGCCGAAGCGGTGCGGCGCATCCTGCACGACCTGGTACACGCTGAGCCCGCTGCCCTGCCCGAACATTCCGCCCTGGCGGCCGTCGGACATCGGGTGGTCCATGGCGGCCCCTTTACGTCCGCTGTGCGAATCACGCCAGAAATCCGCGCGCGCATCACCGCCCTGGCCGACCTGGCGCCGCTGCACAACCCCCCGAGCCTCGAAACCCTGGCGACCGCGGAAGCGGAGTTGCCCGGTGTGCCGCAGGTGGCCATTTTCGATACGGCCTTCCATGCTACCCTGCCGCCCGAGGCCCGGACCTATCCCATCCCAGAGAAATGGACTCGCGAGTGGGGCATCCGTCGCTTCGGGTTCCACGGGATGAGCCATGCTTATTGCAGCCGCCGGGCCGCCGAGATGCTCGGTCGGTCGGCGGACGACTTACGACTTGTGATCTGCCATCTTGGAAGCGGTTGCTCTGACTCGGCGGTCCGCGGCGGTCACTCTGTCGCCACCACGATGGGCTTTACGCCCCTGGACGGGTTGATGATGGCCACGCGCAGCGGCTCGATCGATCCGAGCATTGTGCTGCACGTCCAGCAACACCATGGATTGACGCCCGCACAAGTCGAGATGGCGCTCAACCACCAATCGGGCTTGTTGGGGGTGTCGGGCATTTCGGGCGACATGCGGCAGGTGCTGGCAGCGGCACGGGCGGGCCACCAGCAAGCCCAACTGGCCCTGGCGATTTACACGCATCGAGTTCGAGAGGCGATCGGCGCGCTGACGGTGACGATGGGCGGGGTGGATGCCCTGGTTTTCACGGCCGGCGTCGGCGAGCACATCAGCGAAGTCAGGCAAGACATCTGTGCCGGCCTGGAGTGCCTGGGACTGGAATTGGATGCGGCGGCCAATGGCATCTGCCGGCCGGACGCGGACGTCGCCCGCCGCAGTTCACGCGGCCGGATTCTCGTCATCACCACCAGGGAAGATCTGACGATGCTCCAGGAAGTGATCCAGGTGCTTGGCCGGGATTCGCGCAGGAGGGATACGCCATGAGAACACCGCGCTACCCTTCCTGTTATCAGATCAATACCCGGGTCTGGCTGACGGAAATCTCCCACAAGCTGGGCCGGGCAGCAACTCTGGATGACATTCCGGACATGGAGCTCGACCGTCTTAGAGAGTTCGGTTTTGACTGGGTCTGGTTCCTGAGCGTTTGGCAAACCGGCCTGGCTGGGCAGCGTGTCGCGCGTCGTAACCAGAAGTGGCGGAAGGAGTTTCAAGAGACGCTACCCGACTTGCGTGAAGAGGACATCGCGGGTTCCGGGTTCGCCATCGCCGGCTACACCACACACGTCGATCTGGGAGGAGATGCCGCTCTGGCCCGCCTGCGCGAGAAACTCCGCCAGCGCGGCCTACGGTTGATGCTCGACTTCGTTCCCAATCATACCGCTTTGGATCATTCCTGGGTGGAGGATTATCCCGACTATTACGTACCCGGCAGCCAACAGGACCTGGCCCAGCTTCCCGCGAACTATACGCGAGTCCAAAGCAGGCGCGGCGATCTGATTCTCGCCTACGGACGCGATCCATATTTTCCGGGCTGGCCGGACACCCTTCAACTCAATTACGGCAACCCGGCTACGCAGGAAGCGATGATCGGGGAACTGGTGAAAGTCGCGGAGCGATGCGACGGCGTGCGCTGCGATATGGCCATGTTGTTGCTCCCGGACGTCTTTCAGCGAACCTGGGGCATCTGGGCGGAACCCTTTTGGCCGAAGGCGATCCAGCGAGTGCGCCAGCAGTTTCCGGACTTCTGCTTCCTGGCTGAGGTCTACTGGGACCTGGAATGGAGGATGCAGCAACAAGGATTCGATTACACCTACGACAAGCGGCTTTACGACCGCCTCCGCGATGGTCATGCCCGTCCGGTGCGTGAACACCTTCAGGCTGGGCTCGATTTTCAGAACAAGCTGGCCCGGTTTCTGGAAAATCACGACGAGCCGCGGCCGGCCGCAACCTTCTCTCCGCGGGTTCATGAGGCCGCGGCAGTCGTCACGTTTCTCTGCCCCGGTCTGCGGTTCTTTCACCAGGGTCAATTCGAGGGCCGAAAGAAACGGATCTCTCCCCATCTGTGCCGGGCTCCAAACGAACCCGTCGACGAAGAGTTGTGCCGCTTCTACGCCCGACTGCTCAACGTGCTGCGTCAGCAAGTCCTCCGCGGTGGCCAATGGCAATTGCTCGAATGCGCGCCCGCCTGGGAAGGCAACCCGACCTGGGATTGTTTCCTGGCCTTCGGATGGCAGAGCCACGGCGCAGAACGGCTGCTGATGACGGTGAACTATGCTTCTAACCAGAGCCAGTGCTATGTTCGGCTGCCGTTCGCGGACCTCGATAACCGCCAATGGCGGCTTCAGGATTTGATCGGTGATGCCGCTTACGACCGGGAGGGCAACGATCTGCATTCCCGCGGACTTTACCTGGATGTCTCTCCCTGGGAAGCCTCGGTCTTCTCGCTGACGCAACACGATGGATCAGGAGCCCGATGTGACGATCGAGTAAAACTCTGCTGAGGCCTACCGTCTTTAACGAATGTCAAAAAGAAAGCATACGGCGATGACGACAACAAAGAGTCGACGTGAGCGATAACCCGGAGGAGTGCCTCCTAACGACGGTGAACTATGGATTCGACATATATCACTGCACTGTCCGCCATGCTGGGTTCATTGGTGGGCGCCGCTGCTTCCATCGGCACCACATGGATCACCCAGCGCACGCAGAGAATCCGCGCGAATACCGAATGGAAACTACGCGAGCGAGAGACCTTGTATGGGGAATTTATCACGGAAGCGTCGCGTTTGGCCGTCGATGCAATGGTGCATTCGCTGGAAGGGCCGGAACAATTCGTGACGCTCTACGGGATCTTGGGCCGCATTCGGCTCATGTCCGGCGAACATGTCCTGGGCAAGGCGGAGGATTGTTGCCGTCGAATTGTCGATCTCTATTCGAGGCCCAACATGACACCGGAGCAGATTCGCGCCGCGCTTGAGACAAATGAGCTTGATCCACTCAAAGACTTCAGCGCTGCCTGCCGGACGGAACTCCATGCAATCTCCTCGACTGCTTAAACCCAATACGCGCATTTATGGCGCATGCGAACAGAAACCAAGAATCTGAAGTGATGACCACGTCATCTCGTGAGAAAGGAAACGGCAAATGAGCACAAAGCAAAAGGCTGCCCCTCTGGCGTCAACAGGCCCCGACGGTTTGGCGAGTCTACGCGAGCAATACGGGTGTGGTCCGGTGGAGTTCGCGGGCACGGATGAGGCGCTTTACGAGCGGCACCTGCTCTTCGATAACGTCGTCAAAATGACCGCCGCGGGCCCGCGAGAACACTTCGAGGCCTTTGCCCGCTCCGTTCGGGACGTCCTCTCGCAACGCTGGTTGCTCACCGAGGAGACCTATGAGCGCGAGGACCCCAAGCGAGTCTATTACCTTTCGATGGAGTTTCTCATCGGGCGCTGCCTGGCAAACAATGTGACGAACCTCTTGCTCGACGCCATCGCCAGGCAAGGGGTCAAGCAGAAGAACCTCGATTGGCTCGGCCTGCTTGAAGCGGAACCCGACGCCGGCCTTGGCAACGGCGGGCTCGGGCGCCTGGCCGCCTGTTTCCTCGATTCGATGGCCACGATGCAACTTCCCGCCATGGGCTACGGTCTGCGGTACGAGTACGGCATGTTCCGGCAGACCGTCCGGGACGGCTGGCAGCAGGAACGGCCGGACCACTGGCTCCGCCGGCCGGATCCCTGGGAAGTCATGCGGCCGCACGAGACAGTCGAAGTCAAGCTGGGGTGCTCCTTCGAATTCCGTGGCGGCGCCCTGCAACCCATCCTCGGAAAGACCGCCACGCTGTTCGGCATCCCCTTCGACCGCCCGGTGGTCGGCTACGGCGGCAAGACGATCAACACGCTTCGGCTCTGGGCCGCCGCAGCCCCGGATTATTTCGATTTTCAGAGATTCAGCAGCGGCGATTTCGTCGGCGCGGAGGCCGAGACGCTCACGGCCGAATCTCTAACGCGGGTCTTGTATCCCGACGATTCCACGAGCATGGGGCAGGGGCTGCGCTTCGTACAGGAGTATTTCCTGGTGGCCTGCGCGCTGGCCGACCTCGTGCGGCGATTCCGGCGCAGCAACGCCGATTGGAACACGCTTCCCGAGAAAGTCGCGATCCAGCTCAACGACACCCACCCGACGATGGCCGTCCCCGAGTTGATGCGGATTCTGTTGGACGAAGCGCACCTTGGCTGGGACCAGGCATGGTCGCTGACCCAGCGGACTCTTGCCTACACGAACCACACCTTGCTGCCCGAGGCCCTGGAAAAATGGCCGGTCGCCTGGTTCGAGATGTTGCTGCCCCGTCACCTGGAGATCATCTTCGAGATCAACCGCCGCCTGCTCGATTCCGTCCGGAATCGCTTCCCTGGCGACGAGGGCCGCGTCCAACACATCAGCTTGATCGAGGAGGGCGCGAGCAAACACGTTCGCATGGCGAACCTGGCGATTGTCGGGTCACACAGCACCAACGGCGTGGCCGCGATCCACTCGAAGCTGTTGCGCACGGTGACGGTCAAGGACCTGGCCGAGATGTTTCCCGAGCGCTTCAGTAACAAGACCAACGGCGTCACGCCGCGCCGCTGGTTGCTGCTGGCGAACCCCGCCCTGGCCAGTACGATCACCGCGGCCATTGGCGACGGCTGGATCACCGACCTGGCCCAATTGAGCAAGCTCAAACCGTTGGCTGACGACAAGGGCTTTCGCAACGACTTCCGTAAGGCCAAGCGCGAGGCCAAAGCTCAGTTCGCCCAGTGGCTCAAAGCCACCTCCGGGCAGACCGTGGATCCGGACGCCATCTTTGATTGCCAGGTCAAGCGCATCCACGAGTACAAGCGGCAGTTGCTCAATGCTCTGCGCATCGTCGTGCTCTACAACCGGCTGCGGGCGGACCCGAACCTGAAGATGCCGCCGCGGACATTCATCTTCGCCGGCAAGGCGGCACCGGCGTACCATCTCGCCAAGGTCATCATCAAGTTCATCAACAGCCTGGCTGCAGTGATCGATAACGACCCCGTGATGCGCGGCCAGATCAAGGTCGTGTTCTTGCCCGAGTACTGCGTCACCCTCGCCGAGCGGCTCATCCCGGCCAGCGACGTGTCCAATCAGATCTCGACGGCCGGCTACGAGGCGAGCGGCACGAGCAACATGAAGTTCATGATGAACGGGGCGTTGACCATCGGCACCCGCGACGGCGCCACGATCGAGATGGCCGAGGAAGCAGGCGAGGAGAATTTCTTCCTGTTCGGTCTCACGGCGGAACAAGTGGCCAGTAGCCACAGTTGCTACAACCCGCACTGGCACTACGAACACGAGCCCGAAACCCGTGCGGCGCTGGACCTGATCTTCGGCGACCACTTCAGCCGCTGCGAGCCGGGGGTCTTCGCCCCCTTGCGCGACACGCTGCTGACCAATGGCGACCACTACATGCACCTGGCGGACCTGAAATCCTACTTGGAGGCGGACCAGCGGCTGGTCGAACTGTATGCTGAACCGGACGCCTGGGCGCGGAAGGCCATCTTGAATGTGGCCGGCTCGGGAAAGTTCTCCAGCGACCGCACCATCGCCGAATACGCGGCCTTCATCTGGAACGCGGAGCCGTGCCCAGTGTCCTAGCGAAACTTTCAGCAGTCGATCAAAGGAAGTGTTCCATGGCGATCTCTCCCGTTGCGGGCCAGCCAGCTCCGAAAGAGATGCTGGTTGACCTGCCCCGGCTCGAACGAGAGTATTTCGAGCGTCTGCCCGATTTGGGTGACCCCAACCAGTTGGTCAGTTTTGGCACCAGCGGACACAGGGGCACGCCGCTGCACGGCACGTTCACGGAGGCCCACATCCTGGCTATCACTCAGGCCATCTGCGACTACCGGCGCCGCCAGGGCACGGACGGCCCTCTCTACATGGGCAAGGACACGCACGCGCTGTCCAGCCCGGCCCAGCGCACGGCACTGGAGGTCCTGGCAGGCAATCGAGTGGAGACGGTCATTCAGCGCGACGAGGGTGTCACCCCGACCCCGGTCATCTCCCGAGCCATCCTCGTCTACAACCGCGGCCGCAAGGAGCATCTCGCGGACGGCATCATCATCACACCGTCGCACAATCCGCCCGAGGACGGCGGCTTCAAGTACAACCCGACCAACGGCGGCCCCGCCGATACCGACGTGACGAACTGGGTCCAGGACCGGGCCAACGAACTGCTGCGCGGCGGAAACAACGGCGTGCGGCGCGTGCTGTTTGCCACGGCCATTAAGGCAGGCACCACGCACCAGGAAGACTTCGTCCTACCCTACGTCAACGACCTGCGAAACGTCATCGACATGGACGCCATCCGCGCCGCTGGCCTCAAACTGGGAGTAGACCCTCTCGGCGGCGCGGCGGTGCATTACTGGGAGCCGATCAACGAACTCTATGGTCTGAATATCCAGGTCGTGAACCCGAAGGTCGATCCGACCTTCTCATTCATGACCGTCGATCACGATGGCGAGATCCGCATGGACTGTTCCAGCCCTTACGCGATGGCCCGGCTCGTCGGCCTCAAGGACCAGTACCAAGTGGCCTTCGCCAACGACCCCGACTCGGACCGGCACGGCATCGTTACGCCCTCGGCTGGGCTGATGAACCCCAACCACTTCCTGGCCGTGGCCATCCGTTACCTGCTCACGCACCGCCCGCTCTGGCCAGCTCGGGCGGTGGTCGGCAAGACACTCGTCAGTAGCAGCATGATCGACCGGGTGGTGCAGAAGCTCGGCCGCCTGCTGTGCGAGGTGCCGGTCGGCTTCAAGTGGTTCACGCCGGGCCTGTTCGACGGCTCGATCTGCTTCGGCGGCGAGGAGAGCGCCGGGGCGAGCTTCCTGCGACTGAATGGCACCGTGTGGACGACCGACAAGGACGGCCCCATCATGGACCTCCTGGCGGCCGAGATCACGGCCCGCACGAGCAAGGACCCGGGCGAGCACTACCGGGAACTCACGGCGGCATTCGGCACGCCGTGCTACACCCGCATCGACACGCCGGCCACGCCCGAGCAGAAGGCGCAGTTGCAGAAGCTGTCGCCCGAGGCCGTCAAGGAGTCGAAGCTGGTGGGGGAGCCGATCACGGCCAAGCTGACCCGCGCCCCGGGCAACGGGGCCCCGGTCGGTGGGTTAAAGGTCGTGGCCAGGAATGGCTGGTTCGCGGCTCGCCCGTCCGGCACCGAGAACGAATACAAGATTTACGCCGAGAGCTTCAAGGACGAGAAGCATTTGCAAGCGCTCGTGGCCGAAGCACAGCGGATCGTGAGCGCGGCTCTGATTCACGACGCCTAGAGGTTCTCGTCTGTGCTCGACACGGACCTCGTATTGCCCTCCTACGAGATTGTCGGAAGTGTGACGGGAGAGGCCTGCTCCATACGAAGTCGATGACGGCAGACCGCCGGATATCCATGTTCGGAACGGTCAATCTCGACATGCGAACCCTCTGGCTCAACTGCGAGGTAGCCCTCTTCCTCTATGGAGCTGAATTTGCCGAGAAACTGTCATACACTTCAGCAGTCCTACATGGATGACTGTGAATGCGTGGCCCCCGAGACGTGGTCGAAACGACCGAGGAGTCAGCGTTTTTTCGAAGACGTTCTGCGTCTTATGAGTCCGGTCTTGTTGTCCGCACGACTTGGCGTTGGTGTTATGGCGACCACCCCATGAACCACGGCTATCTGAAACGCCGGCGCAAGAGTTTGGCAACTTCCGCCTCATCGTAAGGGACGACCACAGATTCTGCCGTCGAGACTGGAAATCTCGTACGGATGTCTCGCGAGACACGGCTGTGTCCCTGGTGGGATCACGATGAGCACAGCCTGTTCTCGCCAGCCGTGATCACCTTGGTGTCTTGACACGAATGGCACTGCCGGTTGCGACATAAGGGTTTACGTCCAAACGCCGGCGAGCACTTCCAGGCGGGCCTCGGCGCGCGGTTTGGCCAACAGGTGGTGCGGTTTTGCACGTCGCTTCACCGCGCGGGGCTCCACGCGATCTGGCCGGTTGCCGACGCGATGATCGGCCATGTTTCTCAGGTGCGTCTTCCGGTGCGGACGACCTACGCCACGGCAACCCAGATGATCCAGGGAGCGTCCGAGGAGATAATCGTCGTGGGCTATGTCTTCACCGAAGGCGCATCGGCACTGGTCGAACTGCTCGCCGCCGCCCAAACTGACCGCAAGGTCCTGGTAACGATCATCGGTAACCGGATGCGGGACCAGCTGTCGAGATTGAAAGGGATGTGGCCGGCGGTTACGCCGTTGCCGGCGGTCTTCAGCCGAGAGCGGCTCGCCGATGACCCTCTGGCAACTCTGCACGCGAAACTTCTCCTTTGCGACAGGTCAGAGGCGCTGGTCACCAGTGCGAACTTCAGCCACCACGGGCTGCATGCGAACATCGAGATCGGGCTGCACGTCAAGTCGCCTGCCATCGAACGTCTGAGTGATTTCTTGCTTGCCCTAATCAACTCCGGAGAAGTAGATTCTCTCACTGAAGTTCTGTGATCGAGTTCCCTGGCATCATGTGGCTGCTCAAGAAGGCAGGTGGCGGTCACCGTACCACCGAGCGGCTTCCTCGTGCGACGACAGAACGATGGTGAGCCCATGCGCCAGCCCCACCCCGCGAATGGGAGAAGGGAACTGGCATGGGGTGGGACCGCAGGGCGATTGCGCCATACTGGGTAATCTGGTATGAATGGGGCATTGCGATTCGCGGTATCTGCCGGAGGGTTTCCGGGGCGCGAGTTGCGGCAGATCAGGAAGGTCGCCATGCCCAAGAA
>JBEKTY010000123.1:0-24317 GCA_049515555.1 Thermoguttaceae bacterium | reverse complement strand
TGAACGCTCCGCAACTGCCGACACTGGCCGGGATGCTTGCGATAGGCACCCTCAGCTTGCGCCACTCCTTCGGCTCCGGCCCGGCCTTGTCGAGATTGTTGACCCGCCTTGCCCAAGCGATAGCGGCCCGGACCCGTGCCCGATTCCGGTAGGCGTCTTTGCCCAGCCAGATGGTGACGGGCTCGCCGCCGGTAGCTTCACGGTCGGCGCTCGCCACGACCGAGCAAGACAGGTCCATCGCCAAGACACCATCGGCCCCGATCTGCGTAGGGAACCATTGGAGGGAGACCTCTTCGTCCTCGCCCTCATCGCTGTTGCCGACGTTCAGGGAGTCGTAATCGCCGCCGTCGAAGTCGGTATATGGTTTGCCCCCTTCGGGCATTTCCACTGCGCCCAGGTAGATGCTCAGCAGCACCGTTTCCAGGCTGCGGAGGAAGTATTCCCGTAACCACTGGATGTCCTCCCCTTCCAACCGCCACCAGAGGGCGAAGTCGTCCGGCGAAAGCCAGGACATCAGGAAGCCGTAGGCGATGAAGTCCTCGATACAATGTGCCGGGGCGTAGGAGGCATCGGCAGCGTTGGGAGCGCAGAAGTAGCCCAGTTGGTTTCGCACCAAAGCACCGGGCGGAGTCAGTTGCCAAAACGGCGTGTTGGGGCGACCGATCAAGATACCGTTCATTTTGTTTCTCCCGTCGAGTAGTAAGACATCAGGCGGCGGCGGTTAGCGATCCGGGTCCGACTACTTGCCCTCTTTGACCACATCGAGAATGTCCACGCTGTCAATCGCCTCGGCCGTCTGCTCATCGGATAGATGCTCTGCCTTTTCTTCCGCCTCGGCTTGCGAGTTGGCATCGATAACGATGGAGCCGTTCGCCACAAACAACACCTTGAATTTCATGATCTCCTCCGAAAGGCAAGACATCAGTCAGACAGGGTTCTCCTTCCCCTGCATCCCGCAGGGGAAGGAGGGCTTGCGAACCCACGTCAGAAGGGAATGGTTTCCGGCTCTTCCGCCGGCTCCTCCACTTGGCGGCTGAAGTCCAGCACGTAGTCCGCCGCTGCGCTGGCTGCCGTGGCGGCGGTGAAGATCGCCCGGTTGTCCGAGCGAAGCACCTCCAGCCAGTGGGCCAGGTAGGCGCTGGCGGTGTCGATGGTCCGCTCGTTGGGTATGCCGAGGGCGGCGGTCAAGAAGGCCCCGGCAAGCTCCGCAACCAGTTCCTCAGCGGAGTAGCTCCGGTCGCCGAACCGGGCCAGCTTGTCGATACGGTGCAGGCGGGACTCGTGGCCGGTCCAGTGGGCAAGCTCGTGAAGTGCGGTTGCGTAATAGGCGGCTTCGTTTTCAAAGGCCGCTTTGATGGGCAACTGAATATGGTCGTTCAACGTGTCGAAGTATGCCCGGTTCCCGCCGTGCCGAATCTCCGCTCCCGTGGCGGTAATCGCTTTCTCGGCCGGGCCGAAGTCGATGAATTCCCGCACAGGCCGGACCACCCGGAAGCGGTCGAGGGCCGTGCCGCCCGCCTGTGCGAGGTTGAAGACAGTGTATTCCTTGCAGAAGAAGCGACGCTGCTCCTCATCTTTGCCGGTGCTCTTATTGAACACAGTATCGGTGACGACATTCCAATAGGTAATGCGGGTTCCGTGCTCACCACGATTGACGTGACCGCCGAGCATGTCCCACTGGCGGTAGGTTCCCCACAGATTCGGCTCGTACCCGTGTTCATCAGCGGCGTCCCAGAGCAACAACGTGTTAATACCCCGGTAGGGCTTGCGGCTGACGACATTCATCGGCAGCCCGCCGCCAATGGTCGTCCAGGGCCGTTGCCAAGGGGCTGCGCCGTTCTCCAACTGAGCAATGATCTTGTCGGTGATTCGGTTGTAGAGGTCGGTGTGGTTCACTTTTCGGCTCCTTTTGTCATGGGTTCCCTTTCATGACATCAGTCGGCGTGAGCCCAGCGAGCCGCCCTTGTCCGATAATCGGACAAGGGCGGCGAACACCACGACAACGCCAGCAGATTGTGACTATGCCGTTTTCATTTCCAAATGCCCGAATGCGCACCGGCTGCACTTGTAGCCGCCATTGCCATAAGGGCCTGTGTGCTTGCCGAGGCAGTGCGGGCATACCCGAAAGCCGCACTGGTCGCAGACAAACCAGTTCCAGTCCCTGGGCAGCATGTGTCCGCAGCACTGGCAGGGGATAAGCACGTTGTTCATGACGCCTCCTGTTTCACCCGGCTCAGCTTCACCGCCAGGTCAAGCAAGTAGTTCTGGAAATCCCGGCTATTGTCGGTGGCCCCGGTAACGTAGTGAGCGATCTCTTCAAGAGCCACGTGCAGCAGCCGGTCGGGCAAGTTTCCGACATCGGAAAGACCAGCAGGAGCCAAGTCACCGTTAATAAACACCACGCCCGCCTGATAATAACCGCTGAGCATGACGCCGCCATCGAGGATCGAAGTGAAGATTTTGACCGGTGGCTTGGCCTTCCCGTTATTAAGGCCGCAGGATTCGATTATTTGCCAAATGAAATCTACGGCAGCCTGGGTCGAGTCGGTCGGATCGGTTATTATCCGGCCCGACATCTCGTCGTTGGAAAGCACGCTGGCCGGAGTCTGCACGCCATATCGAGCGGCGGCGTTAATAATCCCCTCGGGCGCCTTGACTGGCGTGTAACCCTTGCCCTCAAGCTGTTTGATCGTGCCTTCGCCGGTCAGCACAGCCCTGTCCCCTGCGACCTGCACAAAAGCCGCCTGCCAGTTGCCCCGCTTTCGCTCCCCTTCCTCGGAACTGTCCCGGTAATTCGGCTGAAGGGCATAGGAATCGAAGGTGAACTCCCATACGGGCTGGTCCGAGTTCAGCAGGTGGGTGAACAGGATCGCAAGCACCTCCCTGTCGGCGCTGGCGAGGGCCTGGCCACAGTGGTGCCGCACATCCCAGTCCGAAGCCTTGCGAGCCTCGTCGATGGTGAGGTTGTTCAGGTTGTAGTCAAATAAGGATTCCGTCTCCAAGGACTCGAACTCCCTCACCCTGACGCCTCTGCGGTAGATGACTGCGGCCTTGCGGTCGCCCAGGTTGCGGTTGGCCTTTGGCAGGATGGCCTTGTCGAGGGACTCCGGCTCCGAGAAGTGGAGGAACCACTTGCCAAGGGTGTTGTAGAAGGCCAGTACCTCCGGCGTCAAGGGAAGGAAGACCCTCGTGTGGTCCCGCTTTGCTCGCACACGGGTCTCGTCCACGATCTCGATCTTGACACTGCGCCAGTCGCCATGTTCCCGGATGCTTCGGTCGATGGCGTTGGACACAAACTCCCGCAGCGCCAGGGCCACCTCGTTCCAATCCTGCTTGCCGTAGTCCAGCACAAACCCCAGGTCTTCGGTGGCGGACCGGCTGGCCCCCGTGCCGGGATCGGTGCCGCCGTACTTCACGCAGACCCGGGCGAAATCCTTGCTGGCCTTGGAGTCGGCGACGGTCTGGGGCTTGGTGAAGAAGTCCAGGCGGAGCGTTCCACAGAACACGACCGGGGCCAGGTTGTTCCGCAGGCAGACGGCAACGCCGTGCTTGTTCCCCGAGCCGAACTGGCCGATGACACCCTGGTTGTCGCTTGTGTCGGCCAGGCTGACGCCCAGCACCGTGAAGCCTTCGGGCGGGCAAACGCCGATGTTGTCAATTTTCAGGTAGGCGGGCATGGGTCTTTCCTCCAACGGTTCGTTGGAGGAAAGACATCAGTCGGAGGACGGTCATTACAGGGTATCGCTCGCCCCTGTTGTTACGAACATCGACTGCTTAGCGAGGCGTTGAACTTTCCTTCCCGACAAAGTAGAATCAGCGAAGGTTGCTCCAGCCTGTGCGGTGGCAATGGCCTGATACACTTGGTAATCACTCAGAGCGAGTGCTGCGATGTACTTTTTGGAGACTATCGAAGGCAACGACGGAGAACGGCTTGCATCAGCAGTGCTGAAGTACCTTTTCATCAACTCAGGTGAATTTAGGCGTCTGTTCCTGAATCATATCGAGAAAGACTTTGCTGCATCGGAAATCCCCTCTTTCAAGAACGGCGTGATTTGCGATGACGAATACCCAGCGGACTGTGGTATGGGATTCATCGACCTCGTTGTGATTGCGGACAATGCCGTGCTGGGAATCGAGAACAAGTTATGGGCAGGACTCACCTGTAATCAGCCGTCGAAGTATTTTCCGACCCTGAAACGTCTTGCCCGTGAACGGTGGGGGATTGAGCAAGCATGCAAGGTTCTCATGCTTGTGCCAAAGCAGAGGCGGGAGGAGATAGTCAACGAACTTCAACGGCAGGGTATCTTAAGCGATACGTGCATCGTCGATTGGCAATCCGTAATGACGGATTTGAAAACTCTTGCAGGGGAAGAAACAGGCGAAGTGGCGGTCGTGGCCAGTGTGTTTCACGAATATCTTGAACGCCGAATCGCCAACGTGAAGATAAATGCAGACCCGACGAAGTTGCTTGGCGACGTAAAGATGGGAAATTCCTTCCAACAAGACTTCTTGAACAAGGTTTGGGGAGTCTTCGCCAAGGCTGGACGAATCCGTGCTGGTGGAAAAGGCACAAGCGACGAGTGGTACGGATTCTACTTCGAGATTGAGGGGCAGGAGTCCACAAAGTGGGCACGCCCTTGGTTCGGCTTCGTCCGGGGACAGTCGGGCGTGAGGCTCGTAGTTCAGACACGTCGGCCCACTTTTCCGATTCAGAGTTCTGGCTTCACTTTCTTGGGCCACTTAGGGAGGCTGGAGGTTGCGTTCGACGTGTCAGATGATTCAGTTCCACGTTGGAAATCCAAACTACAACCAGTCTTCGATGAGTTTCGGAGACAAATCGAAGCACCACCGACGGAATGAAGAAGTCATTCGGCCAAGGAGTGGATGGACGTTCAATAGTTCATCTTCTCCACCGCTTCCCCAACTGCCCCTGAGTCCGCTTCGTGTACCTGGCCGTCGTGTTGAGGTCCTCGTGGCCGAGGATTTGGGCCAGACCGACAAGATCGTTGCCGGTGTCGGAAGGGTACTGGTGCGCCATCGTGTGCCGTAGCAGGTGTCCTTTCACGGTTCAACCGTTACGGGCAGCTCCAGATTCATCGACCTGCCAGATTCGCCCGCTGTTCACCTCCAAGGCCGTGAGCAGTCCGCCATGACCACAACCCGTGTCGATGCACTTCAAATGGTCCAGGTCGAGAATCTTGCCATCTTTCTGCGGAGTATGGCCCACAATGGCGGTCTTGCCCGAGTAGTGTTTTGCGGGAAGATCGTTGTTCTCCAATGTCCGCCAAAGCACGGTCTGCGAGTCCTGCTCGTTGATGGGCCGGTTGGGATGGTAGTTGGCGTGGACGAAAAAGTGCCGCTCCGTTTCAAAGACCAGCGGCAAGTGTTCCAGGAAGGCCCAGTGCTGCCGGGGAACGAGCCGCAAGGACTGGTCTGGGCCATAGGACTCAAGGGCGAAGTCCCCGCCAAAGGTCATCCAGAACTTGAAGTCTGACCGGCCTTCCCTGGCCCCCAGCATCATTTCTTCATGGTTGCCCATCAGGGGAACCAGGTGGCAGCGGCCCTGTAGTCCGATAATCTGATCCAGCACGCCTTTCGAGTCTGGACCACGATCAACGTAGTCTCCCAAAGTGACCAGAGTATCTTCAGGGCGAAGATCGACGAGCCAAACAAGGGCAGCCAGGGCCTCCGCATACCCATGAATATCCCCGATTGCAATGATTCGTGCGTTCATGTCTTGATGCTGGCCCTACAACCCCGCTTCTTTCATCGCCCCCTGATACTTCTCCTCAAGCGCCCCATCCAAGGCAACGTGTTGGTAGACCGCCAGCGTTTCCCGCCGGGCGTGGCCGGTGATTAGCTGCAATTCGGCGTCGGCCAAGCCGGAGTGACGGGTGAGCCACGTAATTGCCTGATGCCGGAAGGTGTGGGGCGTGGCCTTCACCCCCGCTTGCTCGGCGTACCGCTTGACGATTTGCTGGACCCGCCTCGTGGTGAACTTGCTGTTCCGCCGGGTCTGGAAGAGCCAACGGTTGTCCGGGTGAGCCGCAATGTGGGTTCGCAGGGCCGTGGCAAACGACTTGCCGAACAACACGAACCGATCCTTGCCGCCCTTGCCCTGCTCGATCCTGATCTTGCAGTTTTCCAAGTCGATGTCGGCCACCTCGATCCTACACAATTCGCCCACCCGAACCGCCGTGTAGAACACCAGTCGGAGCATGAGGGCGTGCTGCACGTCGTCGGCCTGATCCACGATCCGGTAGAATCGGCGAAAATCATCGGCGGTCAGGATTCGGGGCAGCTTCCGGCCCTTCTTGGCCGGGCGAAGCTCGCATTTTTGCCGGACTTTCTTGGCGATATACCGCCAGCCTTGGTAGTCGAGCCCGTGCTTGCGGACGATCCGGGCGATCTCCGAGACGATCTGCGATTTCGCTTTTCCGTTTTGCGATCCGCAATCGGGCTGGTTTTCGGCCATGTTCGTATGCTCCGGGTGGCGAAGATGCCTGTTGAATTTCGGGGACTGACCCTTATGCGAAATTGGTTCTCGGATTCACTTCCGTCGTCTTAGGTGGAGGAACACGGCTTTGATGACCTCGCCCTGGCTGGTCCCCTCCGTGCCATCGGGGAAGACTTCCCGGATCGCCAAGCCGATCTCCTCGGCGGTGGCGGCCAAGCCCAGGGACTTGAGGGCCTCGACCAGTTCGGCGTGTTGGCCGGTGGGCGGCTTCCGTCCCCTCGTCTTGGCCGGCGGGCCCGCCTTCCGGTTGAACAGCACCGGCAGGCCATTGAACCCAATGCCCGTGCGACGGATTTCAAGACACTTTGCTTGCAGTTCCAGGGCGTAGTGGGGGCGCTTGCAGGACGCATTCTGCACAGGACGTGGAAAGGTGCCGGACACAAGCAGGACGTAGAACCGTGACCGAGAGAGATTGCACATGGCCGCCATCTCCGAGACCGACACTGCCATCTTTGTGGGCGCTTTCTCAACATTCATGGGACGGTTCCAAGGCACGGAGGAAACATTTTCAACACGGTTGTCGGGCGGAAGTGAGACATCAGTCGGACAAACAGACGGCGCAAACAGGACGATCTACGGACGGAACTTCAGCAGGTGTTCCCTCCCTGTGACGGCGACGTGGTGGATGCCCTGGTGGTCTTCCAGGACACTAACCGGTCGGAAGCAGGACATCAGTCGGACAACCCGAAGCCGTGAACAGGACAACTCATGGACGGGACTTCAACAGATGCTCCCTCCCCTTGGCGGTCAGTTGGCGGATGCCTTGGTGGTCCTTCGTAACCAGTCCCGCCCGGATCAAGAATTGCTCGATGACCACGCTCACGGTGCGGGTGGGCAGCGCCAACCGGGACGCCACTACGTTCAGCCGGCTCGGACCTTCGGCCAGGATGCCGAGGTACTGCTGCTCGTTCGGCCCAAGCCCCAGGTCGTCGATCTGCTCCAACCCGCACGCCTTCTGCAAGTGGTCGGCGGTGATCTTCAACTCACCCAGTGACCGGCAGACCCGGTGGCACGATTGCAGGAGCCGTAGAGCCAGGCGGGGTGTCCCCCGTGACCGGCTGGCGATCTCCGGCAGCACGCTCTCGTCAACATCCCATCCGAGGGCACGACAGCGCTGCTGGACGACGACGATCAGTTCGGGGGTCGAGAGGAAGTCTAGCCGCAAGACCAGCCGCATGCGATCTCGCAACGGCTGTAGCAAACAGAACTCGTCAGTCGTTGCCAGGAGCAAGGTGAAGTTGGCAACCGGAATGGGCTGCGGCGGGCCGTTCGTCTTGACGGAAACGCATTGGGTGTCAAGGACTCGGTAGAGCGTCGTCTGGAATTCACGCCGTATTTCATGGCACTCGTCAATGAATACCACGTCCCGGTGCTTGGCAGACAGCAGTACGGCGTTGAGGTCAGCCAGCGAGTTTAGTGATTGGCCCAGGATTTCGCAGAAACCGGTTGCCATCTCTTGAGCGATCACGTAGGCCAGTGCGCTTTTCCCTAAGCCCGGCGGCCCGGTGAGCATCGCATGGTCGAACCGCTTGCTATCTTGCTGGGCGGCGTCGAGGGCCACCACGACCTGATCGATCACCTTCCGCTGGCCGATGAGGTGGGACAGCGAGGTGGGCTTGAAGTCGCTAATGTCGGCTGGATGGCTCATGGTTCCGTTGGTTACAGGTCACGAGGTAGCGCAGCTTTGCGCTGGGTTTTCTCCTTCAAGACATCAGTCGGTATGCCGGGGGCGGTTAGTTCGTTCGTTCGGCCTTCACGATCAGCGGGTCGCCGCTGCCATCATCGAACAGCTGAATCCGACCCTCCCGACGCATTTCGAGCATCGCCTGGTCCAACTCGGCGGGATTGCCTTTGTCCGCAACCATCGCCAGGAATTGTTCATCGCTCAGAACCCGAAATTTCATCTGCCGGTCCCCTTTCTCTTCTTCGGACATCAGTCGGAGATCTCGACCTTGGCCTTGTCCATGATGATCGAAGCACTGCCGTCCCATAGCCTGTACCCGCCGGTGAGATGGTCTTCGTCAACTCGGAGCTTCAGGACTTTCCCCTGCTCGATATAGCGGCGTGTTTCCTTACCGCTCCGGTGAAGCCAGGTGACCATACCGGACACCAGGAACTTGACGTTCTTCTTCTTGGACTTTGCCATGCGCCCACGTCCTTTCTGTTATGTTGACATCAGTCGGCCACCCCCAAGGTGCGATCATCTCGCCCGGCCAATCAGTTTTCTGAACTCGGACACGTCATACCGCAATCGCTTTTCATGCTCGTCGTAGAGGAACACCAACTTGCTATTCCCAAGTGTCTTCCGAATGAGGCGAAGCAACTTTGCATCCAGCTTCTCTCCGTAAAACACCCTGTTCCCAACGACTCGTGCTCTCCGCTGGCAATAAGGAAGGTTGACCAGCAGGCGTTGCGGAATCTTGTAGTGCTTGGCAATACGGCGAGAGGCGGTTGTTTCCCAGAACTTGCTGTGGTCAATATCCCTCCGGTCTTCGGGATAGCAGACTACAAGGCCATCGCCAAGTTCCAACAGATAGATGGGAAAGGTCTGCATCGAGACGCCACCTTTTCGAGATCATTTCGTGTGGCGCATCACGATGCCCGATCCGTCCGCCGTGAAATTCCACCCCCAGTCGTGCCCCCATTCCTTCGGCGGCTCGACAATGACTTTCTCGCCGGTGGCCTTGCTGACGATGGCGACGCCCGCTAGGGATTCCTGCGTGGCGAACCACTCGGGCCACGGCGACTTGTGGATTCGGATGTCAGGTTCTTCGGTCGGCCGGTGGATGGCACGCAACAGATTGTCGGCCAGTTCCTTGGCCTCCGTTTCGTCGGCGAAGATGCCGACGATCTTCCGTTCGTCCAGGCCACCACGGATTTGCAGAGCGAACCGCTCAAAATCGCACTCGAAGCAGATGTCGCCGAGGTCGCTGTTCGGTGTTGGACTGACGACGAACCAGAGGGTTTCGGGAAGGCCGTGGACCTTCATGGCTGTTGATCCTTTCTTCCGACAGTCGGAAAGATGCTCCCAGAGAGACATCAGTCGTGTACTACCTCTTCGCCACCGCTTCAGCAAGGGGGGCTAGCCGCTGGCCGCCATATCTTCAGGACATCAGTCGGCCACCACCCGCTGGAAAAGCCTGTCGGCCTCTTGCCGCTCCTTGGGGGTCAATTCTGCCACTTCAAGCAGTCGAGCCCAGTTCGATTTCAAGTTGGCCACCGTGCCGAGGTAGTCATTGCAGCCGCAATCACCCTCATGGCAGGCCAGTAAGTGGCCGTCAGAAGTCGCCACGAGCTCCACGATGGCGGGGCTTGTCCATCGCTGGCCGATGATGTGAGCCACGATTGCTGCCATCTTTCCCGACATGGCAGTGAAGCGTGACGGATGCAATTTTCTGGCAAGCGCCATCCGTTTCGTGATGCGGCAAAAGGCCACCATGATCTCGTTCCTCCCAACGTCAGGACATCAGTCGGCGACCTCAGATACCGCCACCACCCTGAAGGAAACATCGTCGGCAAGGTCGTGGGAAAAGCCATTGTCTTCGCCCATCCGAACAGCGTTCTCAATTGCCTGGACGGCGGCCTTCTCAATTTCGGACTTGGCATGCGGCTCGGCCATCTCGGCCAGCAACGTGACGATGACCTGGACCTCGTAGCTCATTCGCCGATCCTTTCAACTGCCGGGGTTGTTCCCAAAGACATCAGTCGGTCTACGCCCCCTTCCGCCCCGCCATGCGGGTGCGGAAGGGGGCTTCGCTGTGGCTTTGTTGGGGCTGGCTTTGCTGGGCTTCGGTCGGGCTTCGCTGGACCTTCACCTGTGCGGAAAGGGGCTTCGCTGGGGCTTCGATGCGGTTTCGGTCGGGCTTCGGTTGGGGCGTGTCTCCCGTTTCGCTTGGGCTTCGCTGGGCCTTGCACCAGACCAGGGCTTGCCTACGCCGCCACCAACTCCCCACCGAACTCCGGCACGGCCGCCGCTTCCATCGGCATGATCTCGACCTGCAAGTCGTCCAGCAGCACCTTGCCATCCCGGTGCATCTTGGGAAGGCTGGCGATCAGGTCCTGCCGGATGGCCTTTACCGCCGCCTCGATGTCCTTGATGTGCCCGGTGATATGCCCGTCCTCCTTGACCTTGCTGGTCATGGCCTCCTGTAGGGCTTGCCGCAGCATAGCGAGGGCGTGCTCACGGACAATGCCGCACTTTTCCCAGAACAAGGCCAAGACGGCGATCAGCGGAATACTGACGGTGGGGGCCGCCAGTTCGTCATCGCACTTCTCCACGGTCCCGCTGACCCGCACGACGAACTCTTCGTCGATGCAATGACGGCCGGGAGCCAGGTCGGCTTCTTCGTTCTTCCAGCACTTCGCAAGCAGAGCTTTGGCGTTCATCGTGCGATTTCCTTTTCCGTTGGGGGTTGGTTGTCGTTACCTCTGTAGGACATCAGTCGTGGCTTCAGTATTCGGAAGGTAACAAACAACAGGTCGAGCTTCGGTCGGCCTCCGTTATGACCCAGATACGAACGTTGCGAAGCGTCCGGTACGCCGACAGCAGACGGCTGCCGTCTACGAGGGCCTGGTCATTGGCTCGCTTGTCCTCATCGCAGACCTCGCCCCAGTCGCCGGCAACGTGCTTCGCCAGGAAGAACTCGGGCGACTGCCCGGCCTCGGTGATGGCCTTCAATGCGCCGGGCGTGGCGACAAGTTGTCCGAGTGGGAACTTCATTGTCGTGTCCTCCGGCGTTATGACATCAGTCGGAATGCTCAGCGTTCAATTCGTCCAGCACGGCGGAAACGTCGCAGTCCACCTCGAAGAATACCTGATTGCCCTTGACGTAGAGGGGGCGGTACTCCAAGTCGGCAGCAAGTTGAGGGAGTTGCCCAAACACCTCTCCGTCAACCCAGTCATTGAGGCCGTCATAGGTGCCGTCTTGGCTGATGCAAGCCAACTTCCCGAAGTCAATAGCGACCGTAATCCGCAGCCGGTCTTTCTTATCAACCAGCTTGCGAAAGTCCTCCTCGCTGATGGGGATGATTGGTTCGGGGGGAACTTCGGTAAGATTGCCAGTGTCGGCAGCCAGGGATACGGTAGCATCTTCCCCGGCGGAACGGGGAGCGCTACCCGCCACTTCGGGGTCGGCGTTGACAATGACGTAGTCGGCAAGAAACCGCCGCATGTTTTTCACGGAAGACAGTCGCCGCTCGTCTTGCATCTGAACCATGAACGGACACACGAAAGTCTGCACAAGATTCTCCTTTGTGCGGTATGACATCAGTCGGAATGCGCCCCCTTCTCCGGCATTCTGCCGGAGAAGGGGGCTGGGCTAGATTAGGCCGCAGGCTTGTCCAGCCTAAAATGGTTGACGTAGGCTTGGGCCATTTCGTCGGACGGCAGATCAACGTCCACCTGATCGAATTGAATACCGCTCGCCAGGAGTTCCTTCCAACCGTGCGGCCAGGGATACTCGGCACCCTTGTACTCTGCCGGGTCGAGGCAGCCCGCAATTTGGAAGTTGGCAAGAGCCATGATTGCGTTAGGCATGATTGACCACTCCTTTTCCTTCGCTACCAAGACATCAGTCGGTAATGGGCGCTCCTCGCCTCTCTCACCGCCACCCTGGTGGTGAGAGAGGCTCGCTGCGAGATAAGACGGAGAAAGAAATCAGGCTGCTCCACTGATATTCTTGGACGCCGCCTGTTGCCGGTCGGCCAATTGCCTCATGGCCTGCAAGAAGGGGCCGAGGTGTTGCTGGTTCTGGCCCTTGAACTCAAGATGCTCAAAATTGGGAAAGCTGCTGATCGGGGATTCCAAGGCAACGGGCGAACCGCTGGCCTTGAGCATATCGTTCATTGCCCCGAACGCCGTGGCAATCATCTCGTTCCACTCCCCCACTTCTTCCACCAGGGCCTTCACGTCGTACTTGCCATCGTGCCAAGTGTAGACCCGCTTTTCCGCCCACGGGTCGTCCGTGTAGTACGAACGGCCGTACTTGCCCTCATCGTCCAGATCGACCTTCATCGTCGGCAACTCGGCAATCCGGTCCAACAGGTGAATGACGCTCAAGTGGCAGCGAATGAAGTTGGGGATGCCGCCACAGTCGGCACTACTGGCATACTGTGTCTTGCAGAAGCTCGAATACCGCCAACCGGAGCCAAGGACCGTCTTGATCTTTCGTTGCTGTTGGAACTTTTCGTCCTCGGGGTGGTCCCATCGGTCGTGACCGTTACGTTCCAACCAGCGCCGCCACCGCCTCCAATCGAAGTCCCAGCGGGTCAAGCCGCCCTTCTTGATGGTCTTGATGAAGCGGTCATCGCTTGTCGGATGGTAGGTCACTTCGATCTCGGCGGGGAAACGGGCAAGGCCAAAAGTCGCCCATTCGCTGCCGGGACCGGGCACCGTCCAGAACGAAATGATCTCCAGCGGCTGCACAGTAACACTGGCCGACTGCTTGCGATGCCAGGGTATCGGAACATGCTTGCAGCCGGACAAGACGGTGGAAAACAGATTCTCATCGGGCCGCAGATCGTCGAGAGGGCGCTGGCACACGTCCGGGCCAAGATGCCCGACTTGGGCGTCGACCGAGTCGAAGGGCAAGTCGAGGGCAAGCTGGCGCATGCGTTCGACCAATGCCTTGGCTCGTCCAGCAGAGCGTGTCTTGCTCGTAATGCCGTAGTGAATCGTAAGTCCCATTGTTTTCACCTCTGCTTGTGTTGGTTGTTTCGGCTTCGCTGATAGGACATCAGTCTGTCAGTGCGCCCTGCTGTCTCAGGTTGGGATACTCGGGGAACGGTTCGGCCCAGAGCAAGGCTGGTTCGGGGGGCCGATAACGATTTGGAATGCCGCCGACGAAAATCTTCGGCTCGCACTTCTTCAAGTCGGCTATTGGCCTCCACCGTCCCCGGTAGTCCAAGAAGAAATGGCTGCCCGATTTTGTTTGGAACACGGCGATATTCATTGCTTCCTCCGATGGTTATGACATCAGTCAGTGGGGCTCCTCGCCTTCCCTCTCCCGCACGTTGCGGGAGAGGGAAGGCTTCGGCCCAACAACCAACAACACGAAAAACGCTCAAGCCGCCGGTGCCGTCTTGACTTTGCCCAGCATCCGCAGAAAATCGTCAATCTGGTCCCGCCCCTTGGCTTCCAAGTGTTCAAAGTCCGGGAAGCTCTTGATCGGAGCGGCGACCTTCTGGCCGACCAGTTCGTCCATTGCCCCGGTGAATGCACCGATCATCGAATTCCAGGAACCGACTTCCTCGGCCAGGGCCTTAACGTCCCGTTTCTCCCAGAACTCGCCTTCATCGGAGACTTCCGCCAAGATGCCGAGTTCCTTGGCGTAGTCCAACAGGCGGACAACGCTCAAGTGCGCCCGAAGGAAGTTCGGAAGACCGCCGCATTTTGAGTTACTGGCGTACTGGGTCTTACAGAACGCCCCACCCGACCAGTCATGTCGGTTGGTCCGCAGCCGTTTACGCCTGCCCCACTCGTTATCGACCGTGATGATCTTGGGGTAGGTTGCCAAGAACACCTCCATCGGCTCGCTTCCGGGGGCGACGAGAATCTGAAACCCGATGACTTCCTTGGCCGGGCAATCCCAGCCAAGCCTGCCGTCCTCGCTCCAGACGGTTTCTCGGGCTTGAATCTTCAGCCACCGGAATGGCTCGTCACGGTCTTGGCCGAACTGGGCGTTCTTGCCCTTGAAATGAACGACCTCGCTGACCGACACGAAAGGAAAATCCATCGCCCGTTGTCGCATCTTTTCGATAATGGCTTGGGCTTCGGGCTTGGTCTTCGGGCCTTGGAAATGCCAGTGAATCGTCAATCCCATGATTTCACCTCTTGGTCGTGTTGGTTGTTTCGGATTCGCTGGTAGGACATCAGCCGGTCATCCGCCGCAGCTTCCACCGTTTGGCGAAGTCCTTCAGTATGCGGGCGGCGCCCGGATAGGACCGGGGGTGGGTAATCGCCAACGACCAGCCCGGCTTGTTGCACTGCTCATCGGCCCAAGTCTGAACCGGGTATTCTTTCCGCTTGGGGCAGACGAACCGATGGAACGAACTCACGCCGATGTTCATTTCTTCGCAGCCTTGGGCAGGCCAGACCGAGAAGACCAGCATGCGGGAAGGTTGCTGGCGGAACGACGTTCCCGGTTGCCATGGGGATTCCGGGCTACGGGCGGCCTGAATTTTCGCCCAACGGAAAGGATCGTCCTTCTCTTCCCCCGGCTCGCAGTCCTTGCCCTTGAACTCCTGAAGCTCGCTGACCTGTTCGACCGGCAGGTCCAAGCAGCACTGCCGCAAGGCTTCCAGCTTCGCCCGGATCGTCTTGGGGGACCAGTTCTTCGCAGCAGCGATTGAGTAGTGGATCGTCAGTCCCATCGTGTTTCTCCTTTGGCGTTATTGCCAAACAGAGGACATCAGTCGCTTCGCCCGGAGTCAGACCTCCTCGATGCTGCGGATGCTCGGGATGACTTCGTGTTTCCAGCTCATCACGCCCATCTTCCGCAGGGCATCGACAAGCTCCCGGTACTCGTCGACGGGCAGGCCGTAATCCTCGGCAACCTCGACAAAGTCCTGGCTTTGCCCGACCGGCTCGGCTTCCCCGTCAAAGAGCTTGCGGATGGCCTCGGCTTCGCTGGTCGCCTCGACCCGGTACTTCATGACATGGAGTTCGTACTGCTCGACCTGATACACTGGCATGGCCTACTCCCAAACGCTTTCAATGTAGTTGTCGCCGTTGTCGTCCTGCTTCAAGTTTTCTTCGCCGCCATCCACGTCGTAGTCTCGGACGACCACCTTGACGCCCTTGGGCAAGGCTATGTCCTGGATCACCCCGCCTTCCATCGTGATTTCAACGGTCTTCATGTTCTTCTCCCGCATTTCTCCACCGACACTGTTTCGAACCACTCCTCGTGGCCCTCCTCGAAGGTCTTGTCTTCGTAGGCGACCTAGCCAGACCTGCACAGGTCTTCGGCCTGCTTCGGAGTCTTGGCCTCGATATAATAGAGCGTGCGGACGACGAATTTCTCCAACGCTTTGCCTTTCACTTGGCAGACATCAGTCGGTTGGCCTGCCGCCGCTGGTGGTGGGCCCCTCTCGGCCAGCCGTTCACCCATACTTCGCCTGAAGCCGGGCCAACTCGGCACGCTCCCCGGCTTCCGTTTCCTCTGCCAATCGTTGCCGATACCGTTCCAGCGTTCCATCGGCCCGCAGCCACGCCTGCAACGCCCGCTCCACGTCGCTGTAGGTCCAGGCCGGATCGCCGTAGCACGGGTTTTGGAGGGTCTGCTCCAGGAAACGGACCTTGTCGGCGGTTGTGGTGAAGAACTCGTCCCAGAATCCCGCCCGGTTGTAGTGGGCGATGTTGCCGAAGGTATTGGAAAGCCGCCGGTAGAACTTGTCGGTGAAGTGCTTGGCAGCGAAGTCACTTTGGACAAACCGCACGAACTGCTTGGCAAACGCTGCCTTGTCTTGGGCCGTGTCCCATTGGGTCGGGGTGAATTGAGAGGTGTCAAAAGTCATGGCGATTGGTTCCGATGAGGTATTGGTCACGTGCTGAAGACATCAGTCGCTTCGTCCGCCGCCGCTGTCCGCCACGGTCGCCGTGGCGTGCCTGCACAGGATTACCAGGCACCGCTACAGGTAGTTGCCGCCCTCATCCCGCACGTTCCACTTGTCGGGGTCCAGCGTGTAGTCGTACTCCGTCCTGCCTTCGTCACCTTCTTCGAGCTTGGCCTGGGCGGCTTCGACGATCTGGTCCCTGGTCGCATCGGCGGGCAACTTCACTTCGACGGAGTGACACCACACTTCCTTGACGTCCACGGTGAATCGCTTGGTCTTAGGTTTCTTTGGCATGTTGGTCCTTTCACTCGGCCACCAATGTCTACTTGCGAGGTGTAGACATCAGTCGTTTCGCCCGCCGCCGCTCATGGTGGGCCTTTACGCCCTCCCGCCACTCGGCGTTGCCACCGAACTGGTCGATGGGAACCATTTCCAAGTAGCCCAGCGGGCACGAGTAGTAGTAGGGGTGCATGCTTTCCTCCATGTCCTTGTATCCCCAGCCTTGGTCCTGCTGCTGGTACCGCAGCAAATCGCACCCGATCCACCGTTCCGTGGGCTGCACAGGATGCCCGTCTCTGGTGAAGGTCCGCTCCCAAACGCTCCACAACACGCCTGAGCCGATGCCACCCCGGTAGCAGTGGGCCAGACAGACGGACTTGACGAGCATCCCGTCTTCTGTGGTGCGCTCCCAGTTCTCGGTTCTTTCCTGGATCAGGCCACGGCGGGTGCTACCAGGGGTGAAAAGCCAGCCCATGATCGTCTCCTCGTGCGTTGGGGATGTGAGGAGGACATCAGTCGGCTCCGCCAAAATCAGCCAAGGTCTGCCACGGTCCGCCAGGTTTCGCCCCATCCTTCCCGCTAACAGCAACGGGTACTGTAATGTGACATCAGTCGGCGGCAAGATTTACGTGGAGCCGGGCGCTAGAAATGCCGTTTGTCGTCTGAAACTCGGCCGATTCAGCACTGGTCCTGGGAATACACGGCGTTTTGCGGGACCACGGCTGGGCCCACTGCCGTCAATTGTGCAGGTCCATCGGCACAAGCCATTGCTTGTCGGGTCTGTCCTTGCAACGATCCACGACATCATGCATATTCCCTACCGGGGAGCTGGACTGGCGGTCCGGCGGCCATTCTCGGCGGCCTCCCGATTTCTTGGCCGGCCGGGGTGGCTGGGGATATAATAGATGCCACAATCGGAGATGCTGGCTTTCGGGCGGGAACTGCTCGATGCTTGTAGCCTCGGGGGCATGCCCGCCTTTTCCGCCAAGAAACAAGGAGGACGTTCATGGCTCGGCTTCTTCCCGCTACGCAGGACATCGTTGCTACCGTCACCGAGGAACTGGCCTTCCTCGGGGGGACGGTTTCGGACACCTTCCACGATGGTCGCCGCCTGTTCCTCCGGGCGCTGCTTCCCCAGGCCGATGAGGTGCGGCCCAAGGACGTGGTCGAGGGTGGCATTGCCGTGAAGGCCGCCGGCCAGAGGATCGAGGTCTGCCCGTACCTCTTTCGTCAGGTCTGCCGCAACGGAGCGATCATGCCCCAGGTGGTCGAGACTCGACACATCCGGCGTGTGGGCTTCGCCGCCCCGACCGATGCAATCGAGGCCGTGGATGGTCGGTTGCGTGAGGCGGTGCGTGCCTGTTGTGCGGCCGAGGTCTTTGTCCACGCCGCCCAGAAGCTCAGGGACGCCGCCGTGACGGAGCTTGGCGGCGACGTTTCCAGGCTGCTGTTGTTCTCGTCCCTGCGGCGAACGATCCCGCACGGACTACAAGAAGAGATCGTGCAGACGTTCTTTCAGGCCGGGGACCATTCGGTTTTCGGGCTGATGAACGCCGTGACCTCGGTCGCCCGAGACCAAGACGATCCCCAAGTCCGCTGGCGCTTGGAGGAACTGGGCGGGGGCGTGCCGGCGCTGAACTTCCCCGGCGTTTGCACCGGCGGCTCCGCAGCGGACCTCGTCCTTTCCGAGGTGTAGAATTCGCCTCCGTCGCTTCGACGTTGCCACGACGTTGAGCAACGCTTTGCCATAGTCAAGCCCAACTCTCTCCCCGGCTCGGGGAGAGAGTTGGGCGAGACCTGTAACTCCTGACACCGGCGGGCTGCACAAGCACTTTCCACGGTGGAAACTTGCGGGCGTGCCTGCTTCTCTTCTCTGCGCCCCCTTCTCCCATATAGTGCCTCGGTGTGCGTTTCTCTGCTTTGCGCCGGAATCGTGGAATAGTGGAAATGGCGTCCAAGAAAATGTCCTGCTCGCTCACATTTTTTTCATCTCCGGCCGATAGATGTACGGACACCCTACTCTTATAGGGGGAAGGAGACATCTATGAATGAAATGCTTTTGACCGTGACCGACGTGGCCCGCCTACTCAATGTCTGCGAGAAGACTATTCTCAACTGGCACAAGAGCGGCAAACTGGTCCCACCGATAATCACGCCTCGTGGCTGGCGGTTGTACCGTCAGTCCGATATTGAAGAATTCAAGCGACACAGGGAGGACGCCCCAACATGCACATGACGCAAGGCAAGTATGCCGGGGAGGAGATGAGTACGATCCCGTCTTCCTACCTCAACTGGATGCTCAAGGGCGAGACGGGGTTTGCCGCCGATCCCGAAACCAACATCATTGACGAGGCATGGCTGGTGCTGCGAGAAAGGGCCGACGGTACGATGCCCATGCCCTGGGGAAAGCACAGGGGGACGCCCATCAAGGACCTGCCGGACGAGTATCTGGCGTGGCTCTTGGTGGGCTCGGATGCCAGGAGCATCACGCCCCAGGGTCTTCGTCGAGGCGCAGTACGTTGCCGAGACCCTGCGCTACCACGATGCCGAGTTCCAACAGGCCATAGACAAAGCAAGGAAAGGAGCCGAGAGAGCGATGAACCGAACACTGTGGGCGTGAATCGCAATTCGCCTTCCCGCACTGCGGGAAGGCGAATTGCTCCACGCTCATTTACTCCGACAAGGCGCTGGCCGTAGTGTGTTGCTGCTGTGCCGCCGCCTGGTCGTAGAACGACAAACCCAAAAACAGAAGGAGGATAAATGTCCTACAATAATAGAGTCGGCAGCGAACAACTTTTTCCTGCGCCGCAATCAGACAGTTCTACGATTTTCTTTCCGCACTGGTTCGAGTGCCCTTACCGCTTCCATGTTCGCTTGGTATGGGCTGTGCTCATGGATTCTGCAAGGCGTAGGCAAGTCCTGACAGCCCAAAGGATCGTAGCGCTAACGGGCCTATCCGACAACACGATTCGCCTTGCCATCCACACCCTGGTCAAGGATAATCTCTGCACGATACAAAAGGGCAAGAGGAGAATCACACGAATTGATCTGATTGAGCCTGCCGACGATGCGAGGTACTGGGCATCAAAGAAGGGGGAAGGCTGGCTGAATCAAATCGCCTATACCGTGGTGGCCTTCACGCCCGGCATGTCCGCCATTCAATCCGTGCTGCTGGCAAAGGCTGCGACGTTGAAGGGAAAGCAAAGCTACAGAGGGTTGTCGGAGATGCTTGGCTTGTGGAAGGGCACCGTGAGGAACGCTATGAGTGCGTTAATAACGCTGGGGACGATTACACTGGCACAACTGCCTGACGGTTACTTCACCATCGATATCGCAGATTCCGACCCAAGTATTAAGGCAGTTAAGGGCAAAAAGCCACCCGTTAATAATTGTGCCTCGTCGTCAGCAGCCCAAGATGTCGCAGAAGTCTTCCCCAAGGAAGAATGTCCTGCAACAAAGATGTCGCAGATGTCTCATCAAGATGTCGCAGATTCTTCACGAGATGTCGCAGATTGCTCACGAGATGTCGCAGATTCCGACCCAAGTATTAAGGGTATTACTGGTACCATTAAAGTAGCACAGAAGAAGAGTGCTTTTCTGGGCGAACTTGCAGAAGACGCTGCGCAGGGTATGCCAGTGGGAACTCGGCGTCCTACGGAGAAGGACTACGACCCTGCTTACGCAAAGCATTTGCAGAGACTCGGCTGTGACGTTCGTGCCATTCCGAGGATACTTGCGCTCTGGAAGGAAAAGATGCACAGACTGGAGTTCCCGGAAGGGCACTGCTTGATCCTGGATTACTCACCGAACTACCTCGCAGAAAAGAGGGTGGCTAATCCAAGTGGCTTCATCATAGCAGAACTCAAGGAGCAGCTAGGCATCGCTAAGCGTAAGCCACTGGTGCAAGGACCAAAGAAGCAATTGACTGAAGAGCAGTTGGAATATAGGCGAATGTGGCAGCAACATTACGCCGATGAGCGAGAGACCGCTTCACTGTGCCTGGATATGTCGATCCCGTTCCAGCGATAGGAAGCGGCGTCGGCGCCGGGACCGCTAGGATGACACAGGCTGGACGCATAGGCGCAAGCTGGTGTTGCCCGGCAACTGCTGCTTTGCGCCTATTCCCTGGCAGTCGGCGGGCATTTACCGGTGGGGCATGCCTGGGCGTCGGTCGGGTGCTGGGCCCGCTCCGATCCACTCGCCTCACGGCTCATGGATCGTCGCCCGTGTTGGCAATTACTCCAGTCTGCGGAAACTGCCCGCCAGAGACGCTCGGACTGCGAAGAAAAAAGCGAAGGAGAATCAAGTGCTGGTCCGGCTTGAAGACAAGGATTATTCTGTGCCAGTCCTGGCACACTTGGCCCGAAGCATGGTTTCGCTCCGATCCACTCGCCTCACGGCTCGTGGATCGTCGCCTGTGCCAGCAACTCCCGGCAGGCGTTCAACCTGCACAGGATCGGCGTAGGGAACTGTCGCATTTGTGGGCCGGGGCAATGTTCCGGCGGCCGGGAGCGGGAGCATCTTTACGCTGCGAGCAGACGCCCGGCGAGGATCGTGGTCCATCTGCACCGCCGTAACCTCCCTGTCTTCAGTCTTCCCGATCTGGGCTCAGTATCCATTCCGCATACCCGTAGAGCTGCATGACCTGCTTGTCGGTAATGTCGCTCGCCATTTCCGCAAGTGCTGCTCGGCACCGCTGGATGTGTTCGGGGTCTGGCCCCGTGCCGAGAACTTCGTAGATTTCGTTGGCCAGGTCGCCGCTGATCGTCAGGTTGTCACAGATCCATTTCAGGTAGTCCGGCGGAATGGCCGAGATTTCTTTGCTTTTGTAGCGACCGAACGGCATTTGCATGGGAGGCTCCTCCACCATAATAGAGCGAGGGAGCGACAGAATCGGTTGCTCCAGGGGCTTTTCAGGGCGCCAAGCGATGGATTAGGGAGTGTCGAGAGTGCGAGCCGTCATGTAAATGACGGCGAGCCTGGCCCGATGCCGGGAAGGCTATCGGATTCCAATACGGGATGTGGTATTATGCAGGGTCACGGCGGGCCAGGCTTTGAGATCCACTAATGAAGGATGTTCCCATGCCACCGGATGAACGCTACCTTGCCGTCAAGGTCGTCATGATGCCCCGAGACACGAACCCGTATGGGACGATCTTCGGCGGCGTCATTTTGAGCCACATCGACCAAGCGGGCGCTGTTGGGGCGCAACACGAAATTCGCCGCGCAGGTTGGCCGGATCAGCCGATTGTCTCGGTCGCCATGAAGAGTGTCGAGTTCCATCGGCCCATCTTTGTCGGTGACATCGTGAGCTTCTGGACCAACGTCATCCGGGTGGGCCGAACGTCGATCACCATGCACGTAGCGGTCGAGGCAGATCGGCACGGCGAGGCCGTGCAACTTACCGAAGCCGAAGTGACCTACGTGGCAGTTGACTTGAAGGATGGGGACCGCCGTCCGGTGTCGATCCGGGGCAGTTGATGGAAGGATTCGCTCCAGGCCCGATGAAACTTGTCCACGTCCAATCTGAAGAGCAGCTTCTTGCCGCCCGGCACTTGTTCTTGGAGTACGCCGACTGGCTTGGCGTCGATCTCTGCTTCCAAGGATTTCAGCACGAGCTTGACGGGCTTCCTGGTGAGTATGCCCCGCCTGAAGGCCGACTCCTTCTGGCAGTCGTAGATGGTCGGGCCGTTGGCTGCGTGGCTTTGAGGAAGCTGGAGCAGGGCGTCTGCGAAATGAAACGGCTCTATGTGCAGCCTGCACACCGGCACAATGGATTGGGGCGGAGGTTGGCTGAAGGCATAATCGGGGAGGCTCGAACCATCGGCTTCGTTAGAATGCGACTGGACAGCCTGACTTCATTGAAGGAAGCCGCACGGCTGTACCAATCTCTTGGGTTCACGGAGATCCCGCCGTATCGACACAATCCCTTGCTGGGTGCGGTGTTCCTGGAAATTGTGTTGTAAGGCGGTTGTCGCTTGGGAGAAGATTGCCGGGTTCTTTTCCATTATTACTCATGGCGATCCGCAACCGCAGGTCCGAAACAAGGAGAACCTCCATGAACGCACGCCAACTGCAACTTGGCGTTACCCTGGACGAGAACGCAGTTCACCTCCTGGTTGACTTGCTCGCTCAAGCACTCAACCGAATCCAACCCAGGCAGCCACAAGCACCTTCCCCTGAAGAAAAGCATGCCGCCCGAATCAAAGCATGTCAGAATGCAATCTTCGCCGGTCAGCAGCCACCAACAGATCGGGGGCTACTTCTGAATAGCCGAGAAACCGCACGTTTGCTCGGGGTTTCATCGAGAACAATTGCTACGATGCAGGCCAACAAACGCATTCCTCAACCAGTACGCATCGGGAGGTCCGTTCGGTGGAGCTTCGACGAATTGAAGGCATGGATCGCAGAGGGCTGCCCACCACAGAGCGATTAGGGACTGTGTTCTCATTCGACACCACTTGCCTGTGCTGTTCCAAACACCACCGCCCTGCACCATCGAACCCGAGGCTCCTCAGCCACTCGGAACCCCACTTGTTCGGCGGCGGCCACCTCTTTGGCGAACGTCTTGCTGGTAACATGAAGTGGAGGTTCAGCAACGAGCAGTTTCCCAGCGGGCTTGAGGCAGGCATGGATCTCGCCCAGCAGGCGGCGTTGATCCGGGACTTCGTGAACCATGGCAAAGGCCAGGGCGAAGTCAGCCTGGGTATCGACGCCCAGGCGATCCGGTTCGCACTTGATGGTTTGGATGCGGCCGGCCACGCCCATCTTTTCTGCTCGCCGCCGCAACATGCCGAGCATCTGCTGCTGGAGATCGACGGCGATCACTTGGCCCTGGTTGCCCACCATCCGGGCCATAGGAATCGAGAACCAGCCTACGCCGCAGCCCACGTCCAGGACCGTCATGCCGAGCCTGACGTATGGCCCGACAATCTTCTGGGGATCGTGAACCAAGCGGCGCAACGGATTGTCGATGGTGAACCAAGCCGACCACCAGGGACAAACATGAGCGGCCACACTTCCTCCTTTACGGCTCATGCCAGCGGTCGGCGGGAATGACGCCACCGTAGGCTTGGGCCGCCTCGTTGATGATCGAGTAGATGGTGTCGAAGTCGGCGTCATTGTAGGGGCAGATCACTTCTCGGTCCCTCCCAGGATTTCGTAGTTGGGAATGCGGCTCACCTGATGCCACCCAAGACCATGACCAGTCCTTCGATCACCTAATCGGGGAGGCGACCCATCCGCTTTTGCCCAACTCTGTGGTTATGGTACACTGTGTGAACGGCCACTGCCAGCGCCAAGCCGGCCGAAGAAAAGACGGTGGCCGGGACTTTCGACAGTGGAAAATCTTCGGGTTGGAAGCTTTGAGAGGGCGAGCCGTCATGTAAATGACGGCTCGCCTGGCTCGATGCCGGAGAATGCCCCAGCAGAGCCATCAGAATTGCGCAGGGAAAGTGAACGAGAGGCAAGTGATAGTGTGGGAGCGTGAAAAGACAAGAACGCTTCCGCCCCAGTCCTGGCCACTCCCCCTCGCCATGCTCTGGGCTGTGCGACATCGAGCGGCCCTTTCTCGGACAGTACAAGCTTGCCCAAACGCCGGTTGCCTACATCGCCGCCGAGGGCCACCTTTTCACTTCACCTCCCCCTTCTTCGGCCAGTGGACCTGCTGGATGGCAATCCCATGCTCGACTGGCTTCATCAGGCAAGTCTTCCCGCCGATGTACGTAACCGGGGTGTTCGACTGACCGGGGACGGCCTCGGTCACATCGTAGATTCTGCCGTCCTCTGCAAACCAAACGCTGATTCTGCGAGACAGGACGAGGCAGCACTTGACATGCCACTTTCTTCACAGAGCGGCGGCGTATGCCTCGGCCTCTTCGACCGACTGGATCTCCTCGGGTAAGTCGTGCGGGCAATAGATTGCCGCCATCGCCCTTACCACGACATACGGATGGATTGGTTCGTTGGC
>JBEKTY010000122.1:0-24417 GCA_049515555.1 Thermoguttaceae bacterium | reverse complement strand
CGCTACGTGGCGCCGGGCCGGACCGGCGTGAGCCCCGCGGTGCGCTTCGAGCAACTGGTGGACGGGCCGCTGGAGGGCTTCGCGCACCAATGGCAGGACTACGTCGAAGCGCTCCACGCCCGGCCATAGCTCAAAATGATCAAGTGCGGAAATGTTCAATGTTCAATGCGCCCGGTGCCGGGACGGAAAAATGGGACAATTCGCCCGATGGGATCTTCCCATTTTTCTGTCCCTAATTTTTCTGTCAAGGAAGGTGTACTGCCCTTTGTTTGACAGAAAAATGGCGGACAGAAAAATGGGTAGAGCCCGCCCGATAGGCCTTCCATGCCTTCATTGAACATTGAGCCTTTGCTTCTTGTGGTTCTTTCCGAATCGGGAGGATCGTATGGCTTCCAAGCGTATTGTGATCGTGGGCGGGGTGGCTGGCGGGGCGGCCTGCGCTACGCGGCTCCGCCGGCTCGACGAGCGGGCCGAAATCCTCATCCTCGAGCGGGGTAGCGCGGTCTCGTTCGCCAATTGTGGTCTGCCTTATTACCTGGGCGGCGTCATTCCCGAACGTGGCCAATTGCTGGTCGCCACGCCCGAGCGCTTCCGCGACTGGTTCCGCATCGAGGTCCGCACGCACAGCGAGGCGCGATCGATCGACCGGGCTGCCCGGACGGTCGTGGTGCGGGACCTCCACACCGAGCAGGAGGCGATCGAGCCCTACGACGCCCTGGTGCTGGCGCCGGGGGCGGTGCCGGTTCGCCCGCCCGTGTCGGGCCTGGACCTGCCCGGCGTGTTCACCCTGCGCAACCTCGACGACTGCGACCGCATCCACGAGTGGATGGCCGGCCGGGCCATCGACCGGGCGGTGGTCATCGGCGGCGGATACATCGGCCTGGAGATGGTCGAGAACCTCTGCCGACGCGGGGCGGAGGTTACCGTGCTCGAGCGGCTCGAGCAGGTAATGCCGCCCATGGACCCGGAAATGGTGGCCCCGGTCCACGAGGAGCTGCGCCGGCAGGGCGTGCGGCTGATGCTGGGCAATGCCGTCACGGCCATCGAGGCGGGCGGGCCCCTGGGCCTCATCGCGGCCGCCGCTGACGGCGACCGGATCCCGGCCAGCATCGTGCTCGTGTCGGCGGGGGTCAAGCCCGACGTCGCCCTGGCCCGCGCCGCCGGGCTGAGAATCGGCAGCCTGGGCGGCATCGCCGTGGACCGCCAGATGCACACCAGCGACCCCGCCGTGTGGGCCGTGGGCGACGCTGTGGAAGTGCCCGACTTCGTCACCGGCCAGCCGACGCTGGTGGCCCTGGCGGGGCCGGCCGTCCGCCAGGCCCGCGTGGCCGCCGACGCCATCTGCGGACGCCCCAGCCGCTTCCGCGGCGCCCAGGGCACGGGCGTGGTGGGCCTGTTCGGACTGACGCTGGCCCTGACCGGCGCCAGCGAAAAGGGCCTCCGCCGGGCGGGCCTCCCGCTGCAGAAAATCTACGTCCACGCCCCCGATCACGCCAGCTACTTCCCCGGCGCACAGACCATGACCATCAAGCTGCTCTTTGCCCCCGGCGACGGCCGCGTGCTGGGGGCCCAGGCCGTGGGCCGCGGCGGCGTCGAGAAGCGGATCGACGTGCTGGCCACCGCGATTCAGCACGGGGCGACCGTCTTCGATCTCGAGGAGGCCGAGCTGTGCTACGCCCCGCAATACGGCAGCGCCAAAGACCCGGTGAACATGGCCGGCTTCGTAGCCGCCAACGTTCTGCGGGGCGACGTGGAGCTGGCGCATTGGACCGAGTGGCCCGCGCCGGGCCAAGCCGCCGCGGCGGCTGAGGGCCCGCCCGGCGATCTGCCGCCGCTGGTGCTTGACGTTCGCAATCCGGCCGAGGTGGCTGCCGCCCGTATCCCCGGCAGCACGGCCATCCCGCTCGTGGAACTCCGCGGCCGACTCGACGAGCTGCCCGCCGGGCGCGAGCTGTGGGTCCACTGCGCCGCCGGCCAGCGGGCCTATTACGCCTGCCGCATCCTCACCCAACACGGCTTCCACGCCCGCAATCTCTCCGGCGGCCTGAAGACCTACCAGATGCTGAGGGATCATTGAATGGCAATGTAACCGCTGTTCTAATAGGGGAAAACAGAGTCGGCGTCAGGCAAAGGAAGGTTTTCCGCCTTACGGCATGAGGTCCTGGACAGGTCTCCGAGCGAAAACGCGTGCAATGCCCCAGCAGCCGCCTACCTCCGGTCCTTCCGATGCAGGAGGATTTGCGGCCACGCACTGGACGGTCGTTCTTGCGGCTGCGGACGGTGAATCGCCCTCCCGTGCGGGCGAGGCGATGGCCGAGTTGTGTCGCACCTATTGGTATCCGCTCTACGCTTACGTGCGACGCCGCAAGTACGATGCCCACGAGGCGGAGGACCTGACTCAAGAGTTCTTTGCCCGTCTGATGGCGAAGAACTACCTGGCGGACGTGGATCGCCGGAAGGGCAAGTTTCGCGCCTTCCTGCTGACTGCCCTGAAGCATTTTCTGGCCAACGAGTGGGACCGCTCCCGGTCGCTGAAGCGCGGTGGCGGACAGGTCGTCATTTCCCTGGACACACCAGCGGCCGAAAGCCGTTACGGTCTGGAGCCGTTCCACAACCTGACTCCCGAGCGTCTCTTCGAGCGGCAATGGGTGCTCACGGTGTTGGAGCGGGTGTTGGCGGGGCTGCAAGCGGAATTCGTGGCCGAGGGAAAACAGACCATCTTCGACGGCCTGAAGCACTTCCTGACCGCGGACCGGCCTTCGTCCGGCTATGGTCAAGTGGCAGGGGAACTGGGAATGACCGAAGGGGCCGTCAAGACGGCGACCCACCGCCTCCGGCGGCGTTATCGGGAGCTGTTGCGACGGGAAATCGCCCAGACGGTCGCGTGCCCCGAGGATATCGACGAGGAGATCCGTTACCTCTTGTCCTGCTTGTAGTTACGATTCCTTCTCAGCGGTCCGCCAGGAGTTTTCGGCGGCTCGCTGTAACCTTTCCTCCAGAATGCTTCAGTAGAAGATGGATGGGCGGCGTTGTACCTTCACAGGCGGAGCCCCGCGAGAATGCCGGAGGAAGTCATGTCGGAGAAGTTCGATCCTTTCAGCGGACCCGCGGAGGACTCCCAGGCCGATCCTCTCGATCCGGGGCTTGCAGCGGTGTTCGAGACAGGGATACCGAGCTCCTCGGGGATCTCCTCAAATGGCCGGGGAAAGAAGTCTCGGCGCAAGCCTATGGCGTTCGTTGCCGCTGCGGCGCTGACCGTGGCGGCCGTCGGACTGGCGGCGGTGTGGCTGGCCGCCGAGCACGACAGCGCACCGGGCGACGGAGAAATTACGAGGGCCGCGGACTCGGCAACATCGGCCACGCCCGCGAAGGAGGCTTCGCCGCGGTCGCCCCAGCCTTCCAAGCACGAGACTCCCAGCCCGGCTGCCGCCGGGCCTAAGGGAACGTCGCAGGCCGATGATCCGGAAGCCGCGCCTCTGGTGAACCCACCCGAGCCGGAGGCAGTGGCCCAGGCCAAGCCCCAACCTGAAGAAGACAAGGACGCGCGGCCCGCCTCGAACCATTCGCCCCTCGAGAAGACGGAGCCCAGCGGGCAGCGGGCCCCTGCCAAGAAGCTTGTTCCGCCTTCGGCGGACGAGCAGAAGCGGCTGATGGCCGAGATCGACGAGATCTACAAGCCGGGCGAGGCCAAGGACCAGGCGGCCAAGGCTGCCTTGGCCCGAAAACTGCTGGAGGACGGTAGAAAGAACGAGGCCAACCGGGCCGAGCAGTTCGTGCTGCTGCGCAGCGCCGGGGAGATTGCCCGCGACGCGGGCGCGGCGGACCTGATGCTGGAAGCCGTGGATGCCATTGTCGCCGCCGGGTTCGACATCCGGCCCTCTCAGGTGAAGGCACGGTTCCTGAAGCAGCTTTTGGCCCAAGGTTCCGTGGGCGGCGCTTCTCAGCTTTCGGCCATCGGCGCGTCGTGCGTCAAGTTCGCCGAAGAGGCTGCGGCCGGCGGCGCGATCGGCGAGGCCCTCGACGTGTTGGACGCGGCCGGCAAGTCCCTGGTCAGGTTGGCAACGCAGACGCTGACGGCCCAACGGGTGGCAAAGGCGGCGTTGGCCCGCGCACGCACGCCGGCCGACAAAGCCGAACGAGAAAAGAGGTTCAGTGATGCGAATCAGGAAGCGGAGGCGATTAAGGCCGCACAGTCGGCCCTAGCCGAATGCGCCAAGCGCCTTCAGCAGGCGCGACACGAACGCGAGGCGATTCTCACAGCCCAGGAGCGACTGAAGACCGCGCCCGACGACCCGGCGGCCTGCCTGGCGGTCGGCCGTTGGTATTGCTTCCAGCAGGGCGATTGGGACGACGGCCTGAAGCTCTTGGCCAAGGGGAGCGATGACGCCTTGAAGTCGCTGGCCGCGGAGGAACTGGCGTCGAAACCTTCCAAGACCGCGGACAAGGTCGCGCGGGGAGACGCATGGTGGGACCTGGCCGAGAAGGCCGCGGGCAAGACCAAGGCCGCCATGCGGCGGCGTGCCGGTCACTGGTACCAGGAGGCGATGCCGGACCTGGCGCCGGACCTGACGAAATTGAAGGTTGAAAAGCGCCTTGCCCAAGCGGCCGACGAGCCGGCGCCGGAGGCGAAGACCGAGGCCGCCCGCCTCCACCCGCCGCCGGCGGTTGCGCCGTTCGACGAAAAGACCGCCAAGCAGCACCAGACGCGGTGGGCCAAGTACCTTCACGTAGCCGTAGTCCAAGCCAACTCCATCGGCATGACGCTCGTGCTCATCCCGCCCGGGGAGTTCGACATGGGCTCGCCGAAAGAGCTGATCGACGAGGAGTCGAAGGCACATGGCGATGACGGGTGGTACATGGCCCATTTGCCGGGCGAAGGGCCGCGGCACCATGTGCGGATTACCAAGCCCTTTTGGCTGGGCGCGGCGTGCGTGACGCAGGAGGAATACCAGCGCGTGATGGGCACCAATCCGAGCAAGTTCCTGGGCGATCCGAGAAGGCCCGTGGAGCAAGTGCTGTGGGCCGATGCGGTGGAGTTCTGCCAGAGGCTGTCGGAGTCGCCTCGGGAAAAGGCCGCCAAGCGACGGTATGAGCTACCGACGGATGCACAGTGGGAGTATGCGTGCCGTGCGGGGAATACGGGCCGGTGGTGCTTCAGCGCCCAGCCCAATCCTTTCCCGCTGGCAGTGGAAGGGAAGGTGCTGAGCGAGTACGCTTGGCTCAATACCAACGCAGGCAGTAAGACGCACCCTGTGGGGCAGAAGCGGCCTAACGCCTGGGGGCTGTATGACATGTACGGCAACGTGTGGGAGTGGTGCCAGGACTTGCACGACAACAATTATTATGCGAAGTCGGCGACAGACGATCCGGCGGGATCTTCTTCGGGCGGGAACCGCGTGGTTCGGGGCGGTAGCTGGAACTACCCGGCGTGGTACTGCCGGTCGGCGTGCCGCCTCGGCTGGCCGCCCGGGGAATGCTACGGCCACCTGGGCTTCCGCGTCTGCCTTGCTCCGGCGGACAAGTGAGGCCAGCGAGCGGAGCCCGGCAGCACGTCGTCTTCAGTTGTAAATAGTTCCTTTTGCGGAACGAGTCAAGACCGTAGGGTGGGACAAGCGTAGCGCGGTCCCACCAACATTAGTCGCACGAATTCTGGTGGGACTGCGCTGCGCTTGTCCCACCCTACGGCTCCGGATTGCTTCAGTATAGAATAGATGCCCACGCCGCCCGAGAAACGGGAAATGCCGTCATGGACCAAGAGCACCGATGTCCGCAATGTGGCGCGGAAATGGCGGCCGACGTGCCCCACGGGCTCTGCCCGGCGTGTCTCCTGAAGCGGGGGCTGGAGACGCAGAGCGGCGGCGGGGGGAGCCCGCCCGGCCCGGCCGCCTACGTGCCGCCGACGCCGGCAGAACTGGCGCCCTGTTTCCCGGACCTGGAAATCCTGGAATTATTGGGCCAGGGCGGGATGGGCATGGTCTACAAGGCCCGGCAGAAGCACTTGAATCGGCTGGTGGCCCTGAAAATCCTCTCGCCGCAGATCGCCCAGGATCCGGCCTTTGCCGAGCGGTTTGCACGCGAGGCCCGGGCGATGGCCCTGCTCAGTCATCCGCAGATCGTCGCGGTCCACGACTCGGGCCAGAGCGGCGGCATGTACTACTTTCTCATGGAGTTCGTGGACGGGGTGAACCTGCGGCAATTGCTGGATGCCAAAAAGCTTTCGCCGCAAGAGGCGCTGGCCATCGTGCCGCAGATCTGCGACGCCCTGCAATACGCCCACAATACCGGGGTGGTGCATCGCGACATCAAGCCCGAAAACGTCCTGCTGGACAAGAACGGTCGGGTGAAGATCGCCGATTTCGGGCTGGCCAAGCTCATGGGCCGCCAGCCCAAGGATATTGCCTTGACCGGTGTCGGTCAGGTGATGGGCACGCCGCACTACATGGCCCCCGAGCAACTGGAGCATCCGCAGGCAGTGGACCACCGGGCCGACATCTATTCGCTGGGCGTGGTATTCTACCAGATGCTCACCGGCGAGCTGCCGCTGGGCCGTTTCGCCCCGCCCTCGACGAAGGTGCAGATCGACGTGCGATTGGACGAGGTGGTGCTGCGGGCGCTGGAGAAGGAACCCGCGCGGCGATATCAACAGGCGAGCGAACTCAAGAGTCGCGTGGAGACGATCGCCACTTCGCCTTTGCCTGCTGCCGGCGACGGGTCCGAGCCGCAGCATCCCGGCGCGCCTCGTCCAAGCGCCGGCGGAGCCGGTGGCATGCCGGCGTCTCACGCGCCCGGTGATGCCGCCATCGAGCATGCTCGCCTCCAGGTTCAAGGCCCGGCCATCGGACTGCTGGTCACAGGAATCCTGAATTGGCTGGCGGTTCCGCTGGTCGTTCTCGCTGTTCTGTTTTACTCTCTTCGGGCCGCCCTGCGAGACGGCGTCGGGGAGCCACCCATCCAGCAGGGCGTCTTTTCGGGAATCCTGTTGCTCGTCGCGATTGCTCTTGTCCCCGCTGTTCTTAGCACCTTGATGATTGTCGGGGCGTTGAAGACGAGGCGGCTGAGAGCGTATGGCCTAGCCATCCTCGTCAGCATCTTGGCCATCATTTCTCCGCCGGCCTGCCTGGTCGGCCTGCCGATCGGCATCTGGGCGTTGGTCGTGCTGAGTCAGCGCGACGTGCGGGCGGCGTTCGCCGAGACGCGTCTCATCGCCCGTCGCCGTTCGCCTTTACCTGCTGCCGGCGGCGGGCCCTCGGCGTGGCCGCGGTTCTCGCGCCTGGCCATCGCGGGGGCCGTCTGGGCGCCAATTTTTTTCTTAATGGTTCCCGGTTATTTCTTGGGGTCTTTTTCAGTTCCGTCGGCAGGGCCCGAACCGCTCCCGGTGCCGCCCCTTCAGCAACAGGTGCTCAATACGATTGCCATACTCCTTGCCGTGGTCGCTTCTGCGTCGGCCGTCACCGCGCCGCTGGGCACCACGATCCTGGGCGCGGTCTCTATTTCCCAGATTCGACATTCCGCGGGACGATTGTACGGACTGGGGCTGGCCCTGTTCGACGCAATGTTGTTCCCGTTGCTGATCTTGGACTCAGTCATCGTGGTGGCTACGGGCATCGCTCTGGCCTTCTTGCTTCGCACCGCGCACATCTTCATCGACCCGGGCGAGCCAGGCAGCCTCCTCATCATCGTTCCTGTGGTCCTTCTCGCGCTTGGCATCGACTACCCGATCGTCCGCTGGGCATGGCGCGCGATCAATAGACCGGTCGGTGCAAGTCCGCGCGGGCACGCCGCTCCCGCCACCGGAAGGCCGGCCCCATCCGCGGCCGACCGGCCACCGCCGAACGGGACCGGTGTCGCGTTCGCCTGGATCGCGCTGGGGCTGTTCATGGCTGGCCTGCTCGGCGGCGCGGCGCTCGCCACCTTGAAGGCAGAGGCCGGGATGACTTTCTTCCTGTCGTGCGAATGCCTGGCGCTGGTGTTCGGTATCCTCGGCCGCCGGCACAGGGCTGGCAGGGTTGCTCTGATCGGACTGGTCGTACTTTTTGTTTGGTGCTTGATACAATATGTCATTTTCCTCACCATGCGGTACGAGGCGTTCAGCAAGCACGAATTCCAACACAGCAGCCATGTTACTCACGGCAGCCATGTTACTACGACGGCGAGGGGGACTTGGCGCGTACAATGGGGCGAACAAGGGGGCATCGTCCGATACATAGCGTTCGTCAAGGATGGCACGCATGAACCGCGAGAACTAATATCTGTGAGCGTCAGACCGCCAGAGCCTACAATCACGCTTGCCGTATCGGAGGATCGGGCCGAGCCTCTTCCATCGTCTGCCAACGTCTTTGAACTGATCGACGGTAGGTTTCGCCAGCAATGGGTTGACGTGTCCGTGGACCAGGCCAGGCAGTTCTGCGACTCTAAGCAGGTTGAGTACACAATCGATTCTTTGAACGCTTACCTGAAACAGCCAGTCGGGGTTGCACAGTCCCAGGCGAGTTCGCCACCGCCTGCTTCGGAGCCGCACGATCAGCCCACACCTTCTAATTCCGTTTATCCCGAGCTTGTGAGAGAGACCCGAGAGAAATTCGCTGCCCAGGCGATCAAGGAACTGGCGGAAAAGGGTCCGGATGCGGCACGGCTTGGCGGCGCGGAGGGGCCGACCGTCGTGGTAACGGCAAAATACCCCGGGGCAAGTGCTGAGGTGATTGCGGATACCGTTGCCGTGCCCATCGAGCAGCAAATCAATGGCGTCGAATGGATGCTGCGGCTCGAGTCCGAGTCTCGCAACGACGGCACCTACACCGCTTGGGTGCGCTTTAAGTCCCGTGCCGATCCAAAGGTCGCGCTGACGCTGGTAAAGAACCGTGTCGCCCTGGCGCAGCCGATGTTGCCCGAAGCGGTCCAGCACGCCGGTGTCGCAGTGGAAGCGAAAGCCACGGAGAAGACCGCGAATCGCGTGACCATCACGCTCGTCGATCGGGGCCAGGTCGGCGGGGACGCCCTACGAAAGTTCTCCGAGGCTGTTCTCAAGCGGCTCTCCGCGGACGGGGCGATCGTAAGACCCGAGAGCTTCCCGGGGCCGGAGGAGAAGCAAGCGCACGTGCAAATCGACCGGGCGAAGTGCCGTGAATTCGGCGTGCCTCTGGCCGAGGTGACTAAGGCCGTGGATGCGGCTCGGGGCAGGAGTAGTGACGAATTAAAGTCGCTGGATGTCTGCCCGGCGAAAGGCAACCCTGTCCCCCTCGGCAAGCTCGTGACGACCGAGTTGGTGAGCGGCCCGACTGCCGTATACCGCGTTGACATGTACCGGGCGGTGAGGATCACCGGCTCGCCGCCCGCAGGGAAGACCGCAAAGTCTGCTGCCGCCGGGTGCGTGGAACTCGCCGATGCTGAGAGGAACGCGCAAGACCACCCCGCTGGCTTTGCGGTGATGAGCGGTTTCTGAGGGCTGAGATCGGGCGACACAATACCACTTATTGGAGGGGATATGTTTCTCAGAAGTCCGGGGTTTCGGTTTGTTGCGTTAGGATTACTCCTCGGGGCGCTGGTCGTCGTTTCTTCGGAGGCGTTTGCCCGAATGTCTGTCTCGCGTGAGCCGTGGAGCAGGGCTGTTTCGCAAGCCGTTTACTACAAGGTTGCCCAACCCACTGGCGGCCTTTTCCTATTGGCGCCGTTTGCATGCATTGGCTGCGCAGCAGCGGCTTTTTCCAGAAACGGCAGGAGGATACGAGGCTACTGCATCCTCGCCTGCGGCACTCTCTTGTTGTCGATGTTGTACGTGTGGGCACACCTTGGCGCGCAGCACGCGCTGCAAGAACACGCATGGACCGCTTCGGCTCTCTCCGAGGGCCTACTTCCGCTTCTGGCCGTGCCTGTCATTGTGGTTGGCGTACTATTTGGCCTGCTGGCATCCAACCTCGCGTCTGCCCTTGCGAGGAATACCGGCGGAGGGTCGCAGCAGGAACGGAAAGACAAGGGAACGAAAATGTGGGGACGGAAAAGGGACGGAAAAGGGGACTGATACTGAGGGAGAGCAAGCACAGAAATTCATAAATGAGTGATGTTCGTGCGCCGTGAATGCGTGTGTATTCTAGCGGGTGGAAGTCCCGCCCGGGAAGGGTCGCTTGCCCAGTAGCAATCGAAGCGGCGGAGGAGGCAACGAATTCGTCGGAGCCTTCGATGGAAAGGGTCACTTGGTGACCCCGCGAAGATGCAGGCCGTAACGCAAGTGAACGCTCGCTGAGGCCTCGAAACCTTTAATGTGGAAGCCGACCCGCCGGACATTCGGGGAAGGCCAGTGTGGCAGGGGAAGCCAGCGACAATTGCACTTTGCCATTCCACCGGGGTAGAGACGACGGCATGTATCGAAGGAATGCACATGAAGCACGGGAAATCGACGACGACAGCGGCGGCAACCGCAACGGGCAACCCGCGAGGGCCAGGCCCGGTCGCATCGGTGGCGGAGAGGCCCGTAGTAGCGATGAAGCCGGGTAACGCCGGTCGAGCGAAGGGGCCCCACTTCGGGCACGTTGTCGGAAGGGGCAAAGGGATTGCGATTGGCTTCGGCCTAGCAACACAAGAGAACCCGAGCGTCCCGGAAGCGACTGTACGGTCCGGCGAAGGTTGCGCCGCAAGGCGTGATCGTGGGCCGGACGGTGAAGCCCGTCGGAGAGCCGGATGCGGGAGATCCGCCCGTCCGGTTCGATGAGCGGGAGGTGGAAACGGAGCACGGCATGCGGCTATTGAGACACAGACGGGGAAACCCCGAAACAGATTATGCCGAAGCCTGCCCCACCGCGCCACCTCTCGACTCTACCCTCTTGCCCCCCTCTTGCCCTTGTCCCGTAAAGGAGGATCGTTATGAGACTCTCCGCACTCCGCTCAATCCTGATCCCGGTCCTGGTCTTAGCTGGGTGCCGGAGTCCGCACGCACGTTTCGAAATCGAGGTCCGGCCCGATGGCGAGGGGTTTCAGCGCAAACTAACCTGTTGGAAGGTCGGTGGCGCAGGCAGCCCAGAAGTCCAGCCCCTTTCTGCCCGCGAGTTGGCCCGGATCAGCAAGCTCTATTCCAAACGAGAATCGCCCGCCGGCGCCGCCAAACAGGTGTTCAGCGGCCGGTTCACGGGCAAGACGCCCGAGGACATGGGCGGGGCCGGTTCCTACACACGGTTCAATTCCCCGCTTGGCAGCACGTCGTCCTACGTCGAGCGATTTCGAGGCAGCGACGACCTCGAATCTGGCCTAGCGGCCCGGCCGAAGTCCCAGGTCGAATTCCGTGATTCCAAGCAGTGCCAGGCGGCGGACCGCTTCGCGGACTTGGTAGCGAGGTGGCTGGCTGCGGAGCTGGGGCGGGACCCGAACTTCCCCCGGCTGAAGAAGTTTCTCGACGGAGAGTTCCGGCGCGACCTGAGGAACATTGCGGCCTACGCTTGGACCCGCGAGACCATCGCGGCTCTCGGCGTGGAAACGGAGCCCAACGGTGAATTCCTCGTGCGGGCCGGGCAATACTTGATCGAACGCGGCTACTTTTCGCCAAAACAGGTCGCCGCAATGGCACAGAGCGGGCTGCTTTATGACGCGACGCCCTTGTTGCCCCACGTCCAGCGATTTCTGGCGTGGAAGATGGGCATCCCCGACGACCACCCGATTCCGGCGTCGCTCGACTTCCTGGGTAGCGACGCGCGCCTGTACGCCTCGTTGGAGAAGCACGGCGGGGGGGAGCACGGGGCCGATTCAATGCTGGAGGACCTATTCGCCTTGTCCGGCATCGAGGGCACGATCGGGTTCAATATCTGTGGAAGCGAGCACGACTCGCTGGACCTGAAACTCTTGAGCGGCAAAAAGCCCTTCCACACCAACGGCAAGTGGGATGAAAAGGCCGCCGCTGTCATCTGGAGCAAGACACTCGCCCCGGATCAGACCCTCCCGGCCGCATGCTTTGCCTTTTGGAGCACGCCTGATCGCCCGGCCCAAGAACAGCACTTTGGCAAGGTCGTGTTGACGGACGAATTGCTGGCGGGATACGCGGTTTGGTACTGCGCGCTGAGCCCGGCGCACGCGAAGGAGTGGGATCGGTTCGTTGGCGGCCTGAAGCCGGGACCCGGCTTGAAGGCCGCCATCGAGGCGTTCCGTTTTTCCACCGATCCGAAGCCGAGCTCAAAAGAGCCGGAGCGGCGAGCCGACAGCCTGGCCGATACCCCACGAACGCTAATCCTGGAGGGCTTGGTACGACAGGGCGACGGCGCAAAGTGAGCCACCCCCGCCTCGAAGGCGGGGGCTTTGGACACATGGGGCGAGGTGCGATGTTGCTCCACCGTGGCCGTTGGGGGGTGAAACGGGGGTTGAAACGGGGACGCGACTAGTATCGGCATGGTCCGTAGAGGCGGGGCTGGCGGCGGAAGATCCACCTTGCCCACCTTTACGTGGAGTACAATGAGGCGCGGTGAAAGGGTTCGCGCAACCCATGGCAGCGGGCTCTACCCCGAGGCCCCCGCATACAATCCGCAGTTTAGGACCCCGCCGGAGGACCGACAATGGCTGTTAGATCAATGATCGCTCGATCGGCCGTCTTGCTTCTCCTGCTTGCCGCCATGCCCGCGTGCGTGCTCTTGCCCGTCACTCGAATTCCACCGGAGTCGATGACCAAAACCGCCATGACGGAGACCTTCGGGTGATGTCCCACGCAAACGCGCGTTGCACAGCTTGGGGTTGGCATGCTTGCTGTTAGTGAAACTACCGGGCTTTGGCTTAGCACTGCGGTATTTGTTATTCTGATGCTCGGCATCGGTATCCCACTTATTCTTCGGCTCAAGAGCGGTCGCATACCTCGTAATCCGGGTGACGGCCTACCCGAAGACATCCTTCGTTCCACATCGCCACGACAATTCTGCTTATATAATGCGATCCTTCTCTTAGTCCTTCTATGCCTGATCGCCTTGACCGTAGCGATTTGGCGGGCTGGACCGGCTGAACCGGGTGGAGGCGGCGTGTTGGACAGGGCCGTGGAGCAGTAAAATCAATGCAGACTCAACGATGACTGGCTCGGGGTGGTGGCGGGTATCGTCCCTGCCGACGAACCGCTTGTGCTATTGCGGAAATCCGTTACCTCTTGCCCTGCTTGTAGTTGCGACCCCTTTTCAGCGCTTCGCTCTAACCTTTCCTCCGGAATACTTCAGTAGTGAATAGAAACCAGTCACGCCGAGAAACGAGAAATGCCGTCATGCTCCGTAGAGGCAGGGCTGGCTGGGGGCAAGTCCACCCTGAACCCCCCTCTGCGTGTGGTATAATGAGGCACCGTGAATTGGGAAGGCGACAGCTCATGTGTCATCTTTTCCGGTCTATCGTATTGTCGTTGGCCGCGATCACACTGCTCGGCGGATGCATCGGCGCACGGCCCTACACCCTGCTCAAGTACGACAGTCAGACCGACACGTTCCATGAGTTGAGGATCTATGCGGACATTTCCGGCGTGGACCATTGTGCCGAAACGTGGCGCGAACGAGATCGCATCATACCCCTGGTGGGCTGCCTGTCCTCCTGCCGAACGCTGGGATTGGAGCCGTGGAAGGGCGAAGAGCGAGCGGCAGACTCGGACGGAGCGGTGATGTATGAGTTCGCATTGAAACGACTCGCAAACCGCACCTATTGCTTGATGGTTCCAAATCATCAAGAGCAAGAGCCACAGAAATGCCCTGCCCTCGACAAAGTCTCGATCGTGCCGGGCAAGCTGTTTTTGAGCCCACAGGAGAACTTGTGCTACTATCATCGCGTTGCCATCCCCGGCAAAGCCCTGGACGAGGAAATTGTCGAGGCCAATAAACGAATGTGCCACGCCATGATCGGGACCATCGAGGCCGAGATGCGACGTAGGCATACGGGCGGACAACGCGCGTCGTGGGGCGACCTGCAGCGCGAGTTGATTGAGTTCTTCACGTTATCGCCAGGGGCGGGGGATCCGTTCACGACCGTGCCGGGGAAGAGGGTCACCGATCCGGTTACTTGTCTTGGGGACTCGTCCCTGGCTATGCTGCTTGCAGCGGCGAAGGCCAGGACACCCATGTACTCGCGCAACGGGGGCGCGATTCAGTTCGCGGCCGCACTTGCCACGGACGATTGCCGACGAGCGAAGGCGGCGTTTGACGCTGCCCAACGAAAGCTGACCAATCCCGACTCATCGAAAAAGTCCGCCGACGGTGAGGTCCCCAAGACTTTCTTGTATTCCTTTGTGGGAATCTCGATGCCCGCCTTGGCATCGATGTTACGCGCGACGATCGAGGACAAGCGTTTCTTGGTGACGTTTACCGTCCCAGCGCTGATCGACCTGACCCCCGAGACCGTTCGCAACGCCAAACCGCCTCCGGGCAAGGCCGTCGAGTACCAGCGCATGGTCTCGAAGATGAAGGCCCTGGGGGAGTCGATCGACGAAAAACTGACCATTGAGGATGTGATTCGAGAGTTTTCAAAATCGAGCCCGGTAGCTAAGGCCAAGTCACGCTGAACTGACTCCTTGAGCGGATGGGATACCCGGTGAGGGCTTCTTTTCTGGCCAACCGCGCGGCGAGTTTGCCGGCATTTCCCTCGACCAGGGAGAGTTGTTCATTGTGGGGGCGGATAAGCATGTGTGGCGTCTACCGTTGGGTAGCGTAATGGGTACGCTGAACTGGCCCATAGCTCAGCCGCCCGGCACGCCGCAACCGTAGAGCGGGTCGCCGCTTGGCGACTCGCATCCCCCGAGGAGATCGACGAGGAGATCCGTTACCTCTTGTCCTGCTTGCAGTTGCGACTCCTTTTCAGCGGCCCGCCAGGGATCTTGGGCGTTTCGCTGTAACCTTTCCTCTGGATTGCTTCAGTAGAAAATAGATGCGGAATGCGATCGACCTCAACCAGGTGGAGTCCATGGCCAATGCATTACGATGGTTTCCTAATCCTGTTGGTGCCCTTTATGGGCCTGAATGCAATTTGTCGAAACGGCAAGTGGAACTGGAATGTCGTTCCATCGAGCAAGGTCCTCAATGGTATGGTCTGGCTGGGATGGTTTTCCGCGCTTCTGGTTGGTCTCTTGAGGATATCGGGGATTGGGTAAGAGCCTGCATCGCCGTGCAATACCGGCGGGCGCTGAGCCGCTCTCGGCGGGGGGGGTGGGACGGGGACGCAGCTAGAATTGGCAACCTGCGATGCGGTGCCCAAAACGGGGACGCGACTAGTATTGGCATGGTCCGTAGAGGCGGGGCTGGCGGCGGAAGATCCACCTTGCCCACCTTTACGTGGAGTACAATGAGGCGCGGTGAAAGGGTTCGCGCAACCCACGGCAGCGGAGTCTGTCCCGAGGCCCCCCCGGCAGACAATCCGCAGTTTAGAACCCCGCGGGGAGGCGTGATATCGTATGCACCTTCAACTTCGCATCACGGATTTACTTGCCGGCGCAGCCGTCATGGCGGTCGCCCTCGGATTGCTTTGCTTTGGGTTGACGAGCCGGAACCTCTGGGTACTGCATGTGTGCTTTCCAGCGTTCGGATGCGCGGCCATCTGGCCTTGGATACCCTACGGCAGATGGCGCATTGTACCATGCGTGCTTTGCATTTCCGCGTGGCTGCTCGTGGCGAGCCTCTGGGGCGCACCTATCATCTGGCTCTGCACCTTCGATGCAGTGAACCCCGTCCACCTGTTGTACGCAAGCCAGGTGCAAGAACGCCTGTTCTGGCGGGTTCTGCTCCCTGCGACGATTGGGCTTCTCGTCGTTGGCATACCTGATTGGCTCCGGTATCACCAGAGGCGCACCGTCCTGATTATGGTCCTCGGCCTTGTTCCCTGCGCGGCGATCTTTCTAGTAAAGATGCTAGGGGTAATTGAATGACAACGCCGATAGTTCACCGCCGCCGACACCGCCCGCCCGCCAGGGCCCTACGGGCACGCGTTGGCTGCGGTGTAGGGGACCGAGGAGTAGTGGAATCAATCGAAGCCCGACGTTGGCCCCGCTCATCGGGGCGGCGTCGGGCAGGCAATCCGTTACCCAAGAAAGAGCAAAACGACGATGAGCCCCCTTGGAATAGTTGTCGTTCTCTTGGTGCTCTCATGCGGTGCATGGCTGTGTCTCGCTATTATCAAGAGGGGCAGGTTCCGGTCCCAGTTCTTCTTGAGGTCGCTACTCGCAGTAACCGCCGTGGCCGCTCTCGCGCTGGGATTGATCAAAGCTTGGCCGAGCCATATTATTACCTTGCATATCCCACGCATTGAGGCCAGACCCGGCCATATCGATTTGACACGCGATGCGCTTGTTCTGGATATTTCTCAGCGCTGGGGACGTGCCATGCTGCGGGTGATCCCACGGGATGGTTTTGACGAGGCATCAAGAGCGGAGTTGTTTTGGCTGGATTCGGAGAATCTTCGGCATGTAGCGATTGCCGACAAGGGACGGGCACTAGCGACCACGTTTTCCGGTCCGAATGAGTGGCCGCTTCTGATCGGGGTGGTCGAGTACCATCCGAAGGCAACCGAGGTCGTTGCTCGCTGGATCCTCCCCGATGGCCGAAACGGAGGAGCGAATACGTCGTACGACGCCGACGACCCGTCTGTTGACGGTGGGATTGAGAAATGGGGGCAGAGTTATCTTGAGAGAATCCGTAAGGATCGCTAGCAGCCGACAGCCGCAACGTTGGGCTTGCGCTATGAACCTGTCTTCGTTTTATATCAATCCAGGCGGCGACTACGAAGCGGCCATCACCAGGTGGGTGGCACTCGTCACCGTGGGCGTGGCGTGTGCCGTTGCAGCCAGTCGCTAAGGAACATTGTAACAAGGCGTTTAGCGAGGACGATCCGGACGTAACCCGCAGCCGCCAACACGCCGTAGCTCGCAAAGCCGCCTTCGGCGGTCACGCTGGCGCGTGACGAGCACGGCTCCCGCTCCGCGAACAGGAGCGCGCCACCATGGATTGGAAGTTCAGACTTGATGAAGTTGGAGGCTGCGGCGTTGGGCAAGCGAACCGTTGGCCGGCGACGAGCACATGACGAGAGTCGTAAAGATAACACTTGTTGGCGTTGCGGCTGTTCTCCTGGTCGGGCTCGTTGTGGTTGCGCCCGCGATCTACCGGAATCTCAACCCGCACAAGCATAAATTCAGCGTGCCTGCTGAGTCCGAGCTGACAGAGGAATTGGCGGTAGATCTTACCCGACAAACGCTGGAAGCCGAGGGGTTTAACGTAAACGATATCATTCCCCTCGCGTGGGGCAGTCGCGAGTACAAAGGCAAGCCCGAGCAGTTTCTTGCCCGAAACACAATCGACCCCGACGAGGGCTATGTCCTGTGGAATTGCGGTGATTCGGGTTGGCGGTCAGTATGGATCGAGAAGAAACAACACGAGGCGGTTTGTCAGGCGTTCCGTTGCAAGTAGTGGCCGCCCCCAACAACGCCTGTTTGCAGCGTCGCTGGGCGACCGGCTTCGCCGTCAAACGGGCGTCCCGTTGGACGGAGAGAATTGAAATGACCGAACCATCGCAAAAAATCCCATGCCGTCGGTGCGGGCAACCCTACTATTGCCAGGACCCCGTCATCGGAGCTATACTTTGATATTTGGAACGCCGTCGGCCCGGCGGCGGGCGTTGAAGAGACAGTCCCCGTTTTGTCAGACGAAACTTGGCCCTCACCCTATCCCTCTCCCGGAGGGAGAGGGGACCGCTGGCGACAGTCTCCGGTGGTGATTCAATTTCCGGTGGCGTAGGCATTTTGGAGAACATGCTTAAAGTCACTTTGCCCGACGGCAGCGTTAAAGAGTATTCTCGCCGTGTTCGGCCGATCGAGGTGGCGGCCGAGATTGGGCCGCGGTTGGCCCATGCGACCATTGCGGCGGAGGTAGACGGCCAGTTGGTGGGGGCCGATTCTTACCTGCCCGACGAGGGGCAGGTTTCCTTGCGGCTGATCACGGCCAAGGACCCCGAGGCCCTGGACATCCTGCGGCACTCCTGCGCGCACGTGATGGCCCGGGCGGTGATGCGGCTGTTCGAGGGCGTGCAATTGGCCTTTGGTCCGACGGTCGACAGCGGGTTCTATTACGATTTCCAGTGTCCGCAGCCGCTGTCGGAGGCCGATCTGCCGCGGATCGAGGCCGAGATGGCCCGCATCGTCAAGGAGGACGAGCCCTTCGAGCGGATCGAGATGCCGCGCGGGGAGGCGATCCAACTCTGCCGCGACCTGGGCCAGTCGCTAAAGGTCGAGCACATCGAGACGGGGCTGGCGGGCGAGGCCGCGGTGTCGTTCTATCGGCAGGGCGAGTTCATGGATTTGTGCCGCGGGCCGCACCTGAGAGCGGCGGGGGCCGTCGGGGCCTTCAAGCTGCTCTCGCTGGCCGGGGCCTATTGGAAAGGCGACGCCAAAGCTCAGCAGTTGCAACGGCTCTACGGAACCGCCTGGTTCAGCCGGCAGGACTTGGACGGTTATCTGCACAAGGTCGAGGAGGCCAAGCGGCGGGACCACCGCGTGCTGGGCAAGCAGCTCGAGTTGTTTACCATCGATCCGATGGTGGGCTCGGGGCTGATCCTGTGGCTGCCCAAGGGGGCCTGCGTGCGCCGCCAGTTGGGCGATTTCCTGCTGGCCGAGTTGATGAAGGCCGGCTACCAGGCGGTGGATACGCCGCACATCGGGCGGATCGAACTGTACCAGACTTCGGGCCATTTTCCGTACTACGCGGAGAGCCAGTTCCCGCCGCTGAGTTTTCATCCTGCCGGCGGGATGGTGCAGGAGTTGCTCTCGCAGCGTGGCAAGGGCGGCCTGAGCGACGCGGCCCTGGCCGCGGCCCTGGAGCGGTGTTCCAGCCAGGACCTGCCGCCGCAGGTACGGCCGCAGATTGCGGGCTACGAGAAACTGACCGCTCCGGCCGAGAAGATCGAGGCCTTTGCCGCCTGGCTCGCCGAGCAGGAGCGGTATCTGCTCAAGCCCATGAACTGCCCGCACCACATCAAGATCTACCAATCCAAGCCGCGGAGCTACCGCGACCTGCCGCTGCGGCTGGCGGAGTTCGGAACGGTGTATCGCTTCGAGCAGTCGGGCGAGCTGAGCGGGATGATCCGCGTGCGGGGGTTCACGCAAGACGACGCGCACATATTCTGCACCGAGGAACAGGTGGCTGACGAGTTCCGCGCCTGCATCCGTATGACGCAGTTGGTGCTGGGCACGCTGGGATTGGCCGACTATCGCGTGCGGCTGGGGTTTCGCGATCCGCAGAGCGACAAGTACGTGGGCAGTGCCGAGACGTGGCAGCGGGCCGAGGCCGAGCTCGAGGCGGTGTGCCGCCAGATGGACCTGCCGCAACTGAGCGTCGAGCGGGGCGAGGCGGCCTTTTACGGCCCCAAGGCCGACTTCGTGGTGGCCGACTGCATCGGCCGCGAGTGGCAATTGGGCACGGTGCAACTGGACTACAACCTGCCCAGCCCACAACGCTTCGGACTGGAGTACATCGGCGCCGACAACCGGCCGCATCCGCCGGTGATGATTCACCGCGCGCCGTTCGGGTCGTTCGAGCGGTTCGTGGGCATGCTGATCGAGCATTTTGCGGGGGCCTTTCCGCTGTGGCTGGCCCCCGAGCAGGCGCGGGTCATGGTGGTCAGCCAGAAGGTGGAAGAGTACGGCCGGCAGGTCGAGGGCCGGCTGCGGGCGGCGGGCTTGCGCGTCGCGGGCGACTACCGGGCGGAAAAGATCGGCTCGAAGATCCGCGCCGCCCAGTTGGAGCTGATTCCCTACATGCTTGTGCTGGGGGGCCGCGAGGCCGAGCAGGGCGAAGTCACGCTCCGCGATCGGCTGGAAGGCGACCTGGGGACCATGAGCCTGGAGGCCGTCATAGCCCGGCTCCGCGCCGAGATCGACGCCAAGACGATCCGCCAGGTGGCCGGGGAGAAGAGAGAAGTTAGGAGTTAGAAGTTAGGAGTTAGAAGTTAGGAATTTGGGGTTGGAAGCTTGGGGTTAGGAGTCAGAAGTTGGGGCTGGGAAGGTAGAGCGCGGACAAGAGCCGAAGGGCACGGCCGCTATTCTAACTCCTAACTTCTAACTCCTAACTCCTCTTCCGGACATCTTTACCTGATAACGAGTGGGAGGACAGTGGCTACAGAATCATCGAAGAAGCAAACGCAGCGGATCAACGAGCAGATCCGTGCTACGCCGGTCCGCGTGATTGCCGAGGACGGGACCCAAATTGGGGTCCTGGCGACCGAGGAAGCGATCCTCGCGGCGCGGAAAGTCAACCTGGACCTGGTGGAAGTCGCGCCCAACGAGCGGCCGCCGGTCTGCCGAATCATGGATTTCGGCAAGTTCAAGTACCAGCAGAAGAAACGACTGCACAAGAGCCACACCCACCAGATCAGGATCAAGGAGATCCGGGTGCGGCCGAAGACGGGCGATCACGACATCGAGGTGAAGGTCAATCGGGCCCGCGAATTCCTGGAGCACAAGGACAAGGTGATCGTGACCGTGCTGTTCCGGGGGCGGGAGTTGGCGCACATCGATGAAGGCCGCCGGATCATGGACGGGATCGTTGCCAAACTGGAGGACGTATCCAAGATCGAGGCCGCTCCGATGCACCATGGCCGCCGCCTGGCCTGCACCTTGGCGCCCAAGTAAGGGTGGGCCGAGGAATAACTTCCGCGTTTCAATGTAGACCGCACACGCCGTGTGCGGAAATCCGGCACAGGGCGTGTGCCGACCACAGTAATATTGCTGACGTTATTCCTCGGCCGATCCTGGGGGTAGTGTCCTAACGCTGTGTTGCTGAGGCGAGCCCCCCATCCGGCCATTTCTGGATTAGCCAAGGAAATCGGTCTGCTGGTGCTCCTGCTTCCCCTTGGCCCTCGGGGCCTTCTTGAAAGTCCGCACGTCCTGTCGGGGTGGCATATCAATCATCCGGCCATCCAGTAGCTCGGCAACCGTCAATAGTTGCAACCTGGGATGCCTTGTCCCGCTCCCAGCCCCCCAGCCCGATTCATAGAAGCCGGCGGATGCCGCGGCAGACCGCATATTCTTCGTCGGCTCGTCCATGCTGACTAGAACCCCCATCGCGGCTTTCTGGGTGTCCACGGTACCCAAGAGGTCCCGGATGTAGGCTGCATGGAGTTTCCCTGCCTTCACTGAGAGGACAACCTGCTTTGTCTTGCCCCCCTCCGGCTCATCGTGGAAGAAGATTCTTCCGTCGATTCCCTTATCGGCTCCCTTCTTCAGTTTCCCGCGGGCATCAACTAAGCCGAGCGCCCATAGTTGAAACTGATAGGGGTCCTCAGCCGCAAGCGCCGCCGCATCCTGTACGGAAACCGGCTCGCCTACAGTTTGGTATGTTTCCTTGACGGCTGGGCCATAGGCATCGCTTAAGCGGGTTTTTATCAGCGAGATTGCCAGGTAGGTAATGTCAATTCCGATCCACGCGCGGTTTAGCCTCTGGGCGACGGCCACGGCCGTACCGCATCCACAGAATGGATCAAGGATCGTATCTCCTTCGCTGCTGCTGGCCCTAATAATCCGCTCCAATAGTCCCTCGGGCTTTTGAGTTGGGTAGCCGAGTCGCTCTTGGGCCTGGGAATTGATGGGAAAAATGTCCGTGATTACATCCTGAATTGGCGAGCCCTCATCAAGGTAACGCTTTACTTCTGGCGTTCCGGTCGCACCGCCGGCTTTCTTCGGCCAATGGATAAAGCCTTTCTCGTCCAGATATTCCAGCTTGTCATGCAGCGACATCGACGCTGGCGGATCACAGCCCAGAATCTCCTTTAGCAGCTTCTTTGGGACCGCCCAGTGCCGGCCGATGGCTGTAGGGTCGTATCCTTTCCACGGCTTCCCGGATTCGCCCTCGGTCGTCCCGGGGCCCGTCAGGACCACGAGCCGAAACCGCCCCCTTTCATCCTGAAAGCGATATTTTGTCGAAAGGTATGCCTCTCCGTGGGCCTGTAAAACTCGATTCCAGCAATGCTCCGCCGATTTGACGTAGAACAGCAAGGTATCGTGAACCGGTCCCCAGCGGACTTGCGCGCCGTGGGCATAGGTCCGCTTCCAAATGACCTCATTTAGGAAGTTTGTTGGTCCGAAAACCGAGTCCATAAGTGTCTTGAGGTAGTGACTTGCCGTAGGATCGCAGTGTAGGTAAATGCTGCCATCAGGCTTGAGAACGCGATGCAATTCCTTGAGGCGGGGTGCCATCATGGAAAGGTAGGCGAGCATGTTGCTGGGGCCCAGTACGGTATGAAACGCCTGCATTGCGAGGGACACCTGCCCGCCAGCCTCGACAACCTCCTGATAGGCTGCCGCCGCCCCTTGGTCCCACCGCCAAGTATCTTCAAAGGCGCGGATTTGCGAAGCTGCCCGAGTCCCATCCTGCTCCTGAAAGAGCACGTTGTAGTTTTGTTCGCTATTGAAGGGCGGGTCTAGGTAGATCAGGTCTGTGGACTCATCGGCAATGTGCCGCCGGAGCACGTCCAGGTTGTCGCCATAGTAGAGGGTATTGGTCATTGGCCGTCTCCTTGGGGCGTTTGATCGTGCGTCTAGCATAAATCCGAGCGGTCAGAAGTTCAACCGCAATCAACGATCAGGATTCATCCGGCGGCCGCATACGTTATAACCAAGAAGTGGGGGCCGTTAAGGCTACGGTTACAATTTTCGGATTTTACCGCTACGGCTCTAGACAATCAGGCGCCAAAGGGTTAAGATTAAGCGAAAAGGAGGTGGTTATGCAACACTTGGTTTCAGCTTCGCCGCAAGAGCTTATACGGCAAGCGGGCGAAATGCAGCGGGCAGGCCAGACCTTACTGGACGCCGCAGAGAAGATGCGTGCTGCCGCCGATGTACTCGCGGGCTTGAGATCAGGCCCCAGCGACAACGGTGCAGCCGGACAATTGCGAACACCCGGCAGAAGGGCGAAGGCGGCTGCCGGTCAGACCCGGCTGGAACAGCTAATTGATTTTGTCCGCGACAATGGCCCAATCAGCCGCCGTGACGCTAAGGCAAAATCTGGAATCCCCCCTGGAACGGTGGGGGCGCTACTAACCAGCAAATACTTTGACTATGACAAGGACGGGAAAACCTGGACCGTAAAAGATGAAAAAACCCCGTGACCCAAAGGGGCGGGTCACGGGGTCGAAGGGCAAAGCCCCGTACTAGGCTGGGTGGTGGGATTGTCTTGATGGGCACCCACCATCCGGCCGCACTCAAAAGGGAAAGGAGGGCCCTTGCCATGCGCGCATGGTTGTGCGACCTTCTCAGGCCGATACGACTGACCCGCGATGGCGGTGGTTAGCTTCGGCCAGCAAGGAAGCACTACGGGGGCACGGATGCCCTCTTTTCCATTTTACCACGTTTCCTCTTGCGTGAGCAAGCGGCAATCTGAAAAAACGGAGGGCGGCCCGCGTCTTGCCGGCGCAGCGGCTTTATACCCCGCCGTAGGGGGCCGGATCATTCCGACCGGGTTGGACTCCCCCGCCCTCCGCTTCTTCTTGCTGCCTCCCTCAATAGGATTCGCCGCGCCCATGTAGATGTTCTTTCTGCCGCCGCAGCCTGGTCTAGGGCTGCCCGTGCAGCTTTAGTGAGGCGTATCCGCAGTTCCGCCGATTTGCGATTCTCTGGGGCTGCGAATGGTCGTCCACGCGGGGCAGTCATGCCCTTTATTATAGCAACAATAAAATCCGTTGCAATAGCCCTTGACGGATTATTTATTGTTGCTACAATATATATAGAGGATGAAAATGACAATCAACAAGAAACCCCGCCGATGCGTCAACACCAGCGGGGCGACTTTGTACCCAGGCCATCGGCCCGAATACTCGTCCAGCAACGGTATTCTACCGCCGACCGGCCGCAACTGCAAAGGTCGGTTGTATGATAGCCCCATTATGTTCACATAAGGATAGCAAGCGTTTTGGCCATGATCGACATGGCAACCAGCGATTCCGCTGCCGGCTTTGCGGCGCAACGTGGATCGTGAAGAGGCCCCAAGGACAACTCGGGCCGATGCGGCTCCCGGTCAAGATGGCAAAGCTGGCCTTGCAACTGCTGCTGGAGGGCAACTCCATCCGTTCGACCGAGCGGATTACCCGGATTCACCGGGACACGATTTGCCGGCTCATTGTCCGTTTCGGGGATGCTTGCCGCGAGTTCCTGGACAAGCGAATGCAGAACCTCACCTTGACCCACCTGCAATTTGATGAGCAATGGACCTACGTGGCAAAAAAACAAGCTCGCCTGACAATTACCGAGCGCGAAGCGGCCTATGACGTAGGCGACATTTACCTCTGGACGTGTGTTGACCGGAAAACCAAGTTGATGCCGAGCTTCCTGATCGGCAAACGGTCGGCGGACAACGCCCGCCGTTTCATGCTGGACGTTGCCAGCCGGCTCGTGTTCCCGACTGCCCACGCTTCCGATCCGCACGCTTATCGCCCTGGTGGATACGAGCCGATCATCCA
>JBEKTY010000121.1:0-24959 GCA_049515555.1 Thermoguttaceae bacterium | reverse complement strand
TCAAGGATGGAGGCCGAGGGAGGAACTACGGATAAACACCCTTGTCGTAATACCGGATCTCAACCACCTTGATCGGCGTCGGTTGAGGATCGCCGCGGGTAACGAGCTCGATCAGGTTCTCTTGCCCGAAGTTGACGTAGGGCGTGACGTTGATCGAGAAGAGCGAGTTATAGACCCGGGTGCTGCGGTTGATTAGTTTCCCGTTCAGCAGTACCCCTTGCACGGCCATCCCGTCGACATGGACGAGGACGTTCTGGCTGGCATGGGCTTGATCGATGACTACGCTGCGGCTGGCGTACTGGCCCTGAAACGGACCGGGCAGTTGCACCGTGCCGGCAGCCCGGAGGGGATTGGTGTATCGCCGCCACTCGCCGGAGAGGCTTTGGCGCTGCTGCGGCTCGGGAATATAATAGAGCCACGCATTTCCCCGCGGGCCGGCCACCGACTGCTGCGACTTGATATCCAGCGCCAGGACGTGCGATGTGCCCGGCTTCAACAAGCCCTTGGCGGGATCGAGGTAGATTCCGTCGCGATAGAACTGCGGCCGAAGGGCCTGGCCGTCCACGGATATCCGTCCACCCTCGACAAAAACGCCTGCGCCTTGCGCCACGCACAGCCCCACATAGCCCGCGGTCCAGCCAGAGGGCACAGTGAACTTGCGGCGCATCACGGCGTGCTTGATGCCGGGATGGTCCGGCAGGCTCCAGATTCCCAGGTCGCGTTTCTCCCAAGTGGAATCATCGACCGCCGCTTGCGTCAGGGCCGCCGACCGCTCGTCGGTCAGGCCGTCGGCGGCCCGGAAGGTCCAGTCCTTGGTCAGATCGACGCTGAAGCGTTGATCTTCGGCCGGGGTGGGCAGCGGTTGGCGATCGGGCGTGGCGGCGCCCGCCCACCAGTTGCGCTGCACATCGAGCCACTCCAGCGGCGAGGTAGCGAGGCCCGGACGCGGTGAAATCCACATCCGTGTCTCGAGCTCCCCGAGCGTGATGTTGCGAACCTTGTCGCCGGACGGATCGCGAGTGATCTCCAAAGATCGGCCGGTCACAACGTCCACGAAGGAGGCGGGACGAAAGCCCGGCAGGAACACCAGGTCGGTGGTGATGGGCTTGCCCATCTCGTTGTACATCACCCACACGTCGTAAAGGCCCGTATTGCTGATGTAATGCCGCGTGTGCAGATTGAATCCGGGCAGGGCGGCATGCGCCGGCACGAGGTTGGCGGCGTCGAAATGCTCGATGATGGGGGCCAACAGCTTGCCCACGTCGCCGCCGCCGACCATGGGTCCGAGGGTGAGCACCCAGCCGGCGCCGAGCGGCCGCAGGCCGGCGGCCACGGTTCCGTCGGACCAGGCGAGTATGTCCTGGCACTCGGCCGCGGCCCGGTTAAGCTGAAGGCCCGCGGCCCGGGTGGGCTTCAGCCAGGCATCGCCCGTGTAGATCGTTTGGGTTGGCGTGCGTCGAAACTCTTTTCCGGCTCCCCAATCGGCGATGGCGGTTACGTTATAGCCGGAAAGACGGCGGATGGGCCAGCGGTCGGGCTCGGTCTCCGTGTGCCGGCCGGTTTGGCCGTAGGTTACGAACACGCCGCCGGCGCGCACCCATCGCTCGATGCCGGCCAGAAGCTCGTCGCTTACGATCGACGTGTTGGAATCGATGATGACCCGGTACTTGTCGACGTTCTCGGTGCCGAAGTCTTCCTCGGTCACGGCGTCGCGGGCACAGTAATTCATGAGGTCCATGGCCGGGTTGACGCGCCAATATCCGCCCGGCTGAAACTGAGCCGGATTCTGCGTCCAGGGGTAGCCGGCAATCTGCTCGTTGCCGGCGCCGAAGAGGATCGCCACCTTGGCCGCCGGCACGTGGTACTTGCCGATCATTTCGTACATCGTGCGGCCGGTTTGAAATTGCTTCAGGACCTCGGGATTCCAGGTGATCTCGCCGAGATGCTGGAAATAGTGGACTCCGTTGAGCCCTTCCGAGAGCCAACGGCCCCAGAAGGCCATGAAATCGCGGACGTTCGGTGCGCCGTTGCCGGGTTCGGCGGTGGCCGGCAGACCGGAGCCGCGCATCAGCAACGGGTTGTATTCGGCCCAGAAACCGGCCGCATAGCCGGTGTTGTGAAAGAAGGCGCCGAACGGCTCGCCCACCTGCTTGATCGCGCCGGCATTGTCGTCGGGGGCCATGAGGTTGATCGGCCGATCGGGATCGATCTGGCGGATCATCTCGATTCCACGCGTGATCTGCCGGGCCCGCGACCACATGAGCCATTTGCGGAAGTCCACCCAGCGGGCATTCTGCTGCTGGCCCAGGTTCGGATACTGGGCCGGGGCTTGGGGCGAAAGATACGAGCGATAGCACATGATGCCCCGGTGCGGCTGGAGGACGATGGTGTTGGGGCCCGGCTTGAGCGCGGCCGAAACGTCAAAGGCGATCTTCAGGTGCGGATCGGGCTTCATCTGCCGGCCGTTGACGTACAGCAGGTGCCGGTCGAAGTCGCGGCCGAAGATGACCCAGAAGTAGAGCCACGCCCTCTTATGTGCGGCGAGCCACGCCGCCGGCACGTCGACGGTGCGGCGGTAGACCATGGGGCTCCACGTCATTTCGATGGCCCGATCGCTGCCAGGGGCCAGGAGCTCGTCCCAGGCGCGGTCGTCGAAGCCGGGCTGATACCACTCGGGCGGCACGGGCGCGGTGGGAATCACTTCGCCCCCCAGGCGGCGCGACTCGTCGCGCGTATAGAGATGCCCGTCGGGCGCGGGAACGTACTTCACGCGCCACGTGCCGCGCAGGTCGATGGCCTCGGGACCAAAGCCCACGAACTGGGCAAGCTCCGGGGCGCGGATCTCTTCCCAGGATTGATAATGGGCCGCATCGCCGTACCAGCGCCGGCCGACCGCGCTTGGTCGGCCGTAGCGCTCTTTCAGATACCGTCGCAGCGAGCGGTCCGCCACGGGACCACAGTCGATCAGCAGCCCTTGGGGGTTATCCGCGGTTTCCGAATGCGGCTCGAGCCAGCCCACGATATTCGGGTCGTTCACATAACGGCGGACGGTCTGCTGCAATATGCCCAGGGTTACGGCTTTGGCTTGCTGCGAGTGCCATGAAACGGCGCCCACTCCGCAGGAGTCGTGGGCCACGCCGTAGAAGCCGCCCACGAATTGCGGCGCCTTGAGCATCGTTTCCTCGCGGTAGCGGTTGCCCAGCCAGAGCATCGGCCAACTGAACGAGAGGTTCAAGTGCAGCGGCACGTGAAGCGAGCGGCACTCCTCCTGGATCCAGTCCCAGGCTTTCTCGTTATTCATTCCCTCGGCGGTGTCGTCGGGCAGCGGCGTCTGCCAAAGGATCAATCCGAACTTGCTGTCCCGGGCGAATCTGAAATCGACCCGGTAGTCGTAGTTCTCATCGTGGGGCGGGGTGATCCAGGGCCCGTAATAAACCAGCAGCCCGTACTTGTCGAAGCGGTCCAGGTACATGGGGACCTGAACGTGTGGGGCAAAGGCGCCGGCCCCTATAGATATGGGAACATGGCGCTCGATCAGACTCGCCAGGGCTTTGCCGCTGGGCGCGGCCAGGATCAGGACCTCACGCCCCGCGGCGCAGCAGGCCAGGAGGCCGCCGGCCGGCGCGCGCCGCACGGGGACAGACCGCGTGCCGACGGCAAGCACGTCGGCGTCGCTCCCGGGCAGGAGGCCCACGTCCGACAGGTATTTCGCCTGAACCAGCAGGGCTTTCTGCGGCGACTGGCAAGTGATTCGCGTCAGCGAAGCGGCGCCGGCGGCGGTCTCGATGCGGTGCAGCACGGCCGAAAGTTCGCCATAGCCCCGCAAAACCTTGGCCGGAAGCGTAATTGTGGCCGGAAGCACCGCGGCGGACGGCGCCGCGTGTGCAGCGTCTGGTTCCGCACGGGCTGAAGGGCCGATAGTTGAAACCAGACTGACGATCCAGACAAGCCCTGTACGGCGAATGGTCTTAGTCACAGGATTGGTTCTCCGATTAGGTCGATTCCGTTCGGACCTCATCCCTCATCCTTCATCCTTCATCCTTCCTTTTCCCGCAGGTATTCGATGGCCCGGGCCAGGGGGCGGTCGGTGAAGTGCTTTAGGGAATCGTCGGGCGGGAGTGTGCCGGGCAGGTCGCGATCCTGCCGCCAGCGGTGGAAGCGGGCCGCCTCCTCGTCGTCCACGACGACCTCGAAGCCGTGGTCGGGCACGACGCCCCAGGTTGCGCCGTCGGCGTCGTCCTTGCGATGGTGGATGTTCTTGCCGCTGGGCCGCCAGTAGGTGGCGTGCGTTATTTTCAGGGCCCCCAGCCGATCGCCCAGATCGGTCACTTCCTGGACGGTCCCCTTGCCGAAGGAGCGCTGGCCGACGACGACCGCCCGATGATGGTCTTGCAGACAGGCGGCGACGATCTCGCTGGCGCTGGCGCTCTGTTGGTTGATGAGCACGGCCATGGGGAAGTCGGTGTAGGGGGCGCGGCCCTGGGCCTGATAGGAGTCGAGGATCTGGCCGTCGCGGCCGCGGGTGGTGACGATCACGCCGGAGGGAATGAACAGGTTGCAGACTTCGACGGCCGTTTTGAGCGTGCCGCCGCGGTTGTCGCGCAGATCCAGGACCAGGCCCCGCATCTGTTGGCCGGCGAGCTGCTCCAGGGCCGCTTTCAGGTCGTTGGCGGTGCTCTTGGCCGGCTTGCCAGGCAGGGGCTCGGCGCGGTCCGACTCGGCGAAGCCGCTGAGCCGAACGTAGCCGATCCGCTCGGGGCCCGGCAGCAGGAAGTTCCACGCGCCGTCGGGCCCTCGGGTGTCGCCCTCGACCGTATCCTCGGGGATGATCCTGCGCACGATCGTGATCTCGACCGGCTGCGGCGTCCCGGGGTGAAGAACCAAGAGGCTCACGGGCGTATCGGGTTTGCCGTGCATGCGGTCCACGGCGTCGGCCAACGACATGCCCTGCGTGCCGTGGCCGTCGATCTTGAGGATCTTGTCGCCGGGCCGGATACCGGCCTGCTGGGCGGGCGTGCCCGGCAGCGGGGCCAGCACCACGAGTTGCTTGGTCTTGGGATCCAGGCCCACGCGCATGCCCACCCCGCCGAACTCCTTGGTGATGTCCTCCTCGAATTCCCTCTTCTTGGCAGCGCTGATATAGGCCGAGTTCTCGTCCAGCCGGCCGGTCATGCCTTTCATGGCCCCTTCGAACAATTGCAGGTCGTCGACCGGCTGATAGTAACGGCGCGAGACGTAATCCATGGCCCGGGCCGCCACGCGGCCGTAGCGGTTGGCCGGTACTTTCTGGTAGCACACCAGCGACAAGGCGGCGATCAGGATCAGCCAAGCGAGATTGCGATGGGGCATGGCGGTTAGGGATTTAGGGATTTAGGGATTGCGGACTTGGCAATTGGGGATTATGGTGGGGCTCGCTGCGCTCGACCCACCCTACGACTCGACCCACGCTACAAGAATTAGACCCTATGGGCGGTGGGCCGCCAAGGCCGCGGCCGCAAAGGAGGCAATTTCGCCATGCACGGCATGTCGCTTCTGGTATTGGCCCTTTTCGCCTATGATCCCCCGGGGGCGGCCGATTGGCTCGATTTGCCGGACACGGCCGGGGGCCAGCCGGGGCTTACGGTCCGCGTGGCCTGCGACGGCTCGCGGGCCCGGATCGAGCGAGAGGGCCGATTGGTCGCGGTGCTCGAGCCGCTGGTCCACGTCGAGGGGCGGCAGCCGGCCCTCAAGCTCCAGGAGGGCAACCCTCAGCGTTCGAGCGAGGCGCCCCAGGGGCCCCAAGGCGGCCGGCGAGGTCGGTCCCCTTCGCCCGTGCGGTTTGCCGGCGACGGTCTGGCGGTCGAGCTCAGCCTGAGCGGCGCGGAGCTGGCCGTAGCGATCGACGGCCCGGGGCCGTGCGAGGGCCCGGTGCTGCGGCCGATCGGGCCCAGCGAGCAGGGCTTGCTGGCCGGCCTGGAGTACCTCGGCCGCGGCGAGCGAAGCTCCTCGACGCTCGACATCGAGACCCCCGAACACGTCCGCTCGATGCCCGACCCGCTGAAGGTCACGCTGCCGCTGATGGCCGTGGTGACCGATCGCGTGTCGGCGGCAATTACCTGGAGCGATATGTCGTTGCAGCCGGTGTTCGCGTCGCCGAATTTCCTGGACGGAACGCCGGACCACCGCATGGCGTTGCGGGGGCGGCGGATTCGGGCCACGCTCCGCCTGGGCCGGGATCGGCTCGAGGAGAGCATCCTGTGGGCGGTGAAGCGCGGCGGGCTGCCACCGCTGCCCAAGGAGCCGCGGTCGAAAGAGGAGCAGTGGAAACTGTGCACGGCGGCGCTGCGGGGGCCGCTGCGGAGCGAGGCCGGCTGGGGGCACTGCGTCGAGGCGAATTGGCCCCGCCAGCCGTATTGCGACGCGGCCTCGACCCTGTGGCGGCTGACCGGCGAGGCGCCCAAGCTTGCATCCCTCGCGCCCGGCGGCTCGCACATCCCCAACGAGTGCATCTTCTTCGTCACCGGCCGGGCCCAGGAGTGGCTGACCTACAAGGCGGCGCAGATCGAGGGCATTCTGGGGCAGCAGCGGCCCGACGGCTCGTTCCGCTACGAGGGCAAGTACCGGCGGGGCCATTTCGAGGATACGGCCAGCGGGCACTGCGCCCGGCCGGCGGCCACGCTGCTGGACTATGCCCGGCTGACCGGCGACCCGCGGGCCCTGGCGGCGGGCCTGCGCACGCTCGAATACATGAAACGCTTCTGCGTGCCCCGCGGCGCACAGGTGTGGGAAGTCTCGCTGCACACGCCCGACGTGTTGGCCTCGGCCTACCTGGTGTGGGCCTACGTGCGGGGCTACGAGTTGACGGGCAAGGCGGCGTACCTGGCCGAGGCCCGCCGCTGGGCACTCTCCGGCGTGCCCTTCGTCTACCTGTGGAGCCGCTACCCGGTAATGCTATACGCCACACCGCCGGTGTACGGCGCGACCAATTGGCAGGCGCCCAACTGGATGGGCCTGCCCGTGCAATGGTGCGGCGGCGTGTATGCCTATGCCCTGGCGCTGCTCGCGCCCTACGAGCAGTCGCTGGATTGGAAGCACCTGGCCCGCGGCATCTTGATCGCCGGCGAGCAGATGCAGTACAGGTCCGGGCCCGACGCCGGCCTGCTGCCCGATAGCTTCGCCCTGGCCACGCAGCAGCGGAACCCGTGGCGGATCAACCCCTGCGCGTGGGTCAGCCTGCGGCTGGTGCTGGATGGGGAACTGGACTCGCTGGCCGTTGCCAGCGACGGCGGGCGCCGCGTGGCGGCCCCCTTTCCGGTGACGATCGGCCAGGGGCAGGCGCACGTTCAGGGCCGGGCGGGCACGAAGTATCAAGTGCTCGTGGACGGCCGGCGGATCGTCGACGTTCGCTCGCAAGGCGACGACGTGCTGCCGCTGGGGGCGAAGGAGTAGGGATTGTGCGGCCGAGGGGGATAGTCCCGCGTATGCCTGTTTACGGCATGGAAAGTAGCAGGCACACGCCGTGTGCCGTCCGCTGAGGCGGAACAGATATGGCGGACGGCACACGGAGTGTGCCTGCTACTTTGGCGCGGCCTGGGCCGCCTTGAGGTATTTCTCGATGATCGCCGGCACCTGGTCGGCAGTGATCTGGCCGTGGATCTGGTCGTCGACCATCAGCACGGGGGCCAAGCCGCAGGTGCCCAGGCAGCGGGCCTGCTCGAGGGTGAAGACGCCGTCCTTGCTGGTTTCGCCCCAGGTGATGCCCAGCTCGTCTTGCACGCGCTGGGCGATGCGGTCGGCGCCTTTGACGTAGCAGGCGGTGCCCAGGCAAACGTTGATAATATGTTTGCCGCGGGGCTGGAGGCGGAAGAAGTGGTAGAAGCTAGCCACGCCGGCCACCTTGGCGGCGGGCACGCGGAGCAGTTGGGCCACGGCGTCCAGGCGGGCCGGGCTGAGGTGGCCGTACTCGGCCTGCACGCGGTGCAGCACGGCGATGAGCTGGCTATGCGGCTGGGGCCCCGCCAAGCACTGGTCGAGAAAGCCGCACACGGCCGGCCCCAGGATTTCGCGGGCCGAGTGTTGGACGCGGTCCCAGTTGTCGGTCGGTGCGGCGGCCGTTGGGTTCATCAGATGCCTCGGGGCAGCTTTGCGGTATAGTGGGTATGGAGCAGGCGATGGGCCTTCTCCGAGCCGGGCCCGCCCAGAAAGGCGTCGTAGACCTCCTCGATGGCCGGGTTCTCGTACGACTTGCGGAGCTGCTTGCCGCCGTCGATGGCATACAGCGCGGCGGCCCGCTTGCGGAGCAATTCCGGGTCGAGCACCCGCGCGCCCTCGGGCGGATAGGGCTGGCCGCCGCCGCCGATGCAGCCGCCGGGACAGGCCATGACCTCGATCACGTGGAAGACCTCGGCGCCGGAGAGCACCTTATCGAGCAGGACCTTGGCGTTGGTCAGGCCGTTGGCCACACCCACGTGGATGTTGTGCTCGCCGATGGCGACGTAGGTTTCGCGGAGCCCTTCCACGGCGCGGACCTCGGTGAATTCCAGGCGGTCGCCGGGCTTGCCGGTGACCAGCTCGCCGGCGGCCCGCAGCGTGGCCTCCATCACGCCGCCGGTGGTGCCGAATATATCGCCCGCCCCGCTGGCCAGCCCCAAGGGCGCGTCGAACTCGCCGGGGGGCAGCCGGGTGAAGTCGATCCCGTAGCACTTGATCATCCAGATCAGCTCGCGGGTAGTGAGCACGGCGTCGGTCAGCGGCCGGCCGTCCAGCGTGTGCTCGGGCCGCCGGGCCTCGTACTTCTTGGCCACGCAGGGCATGACGGCCACCACGTACACCTGCTGCGGATCGAGCCCCTTCTGCTGGGCGTAATAGGTCTTGATGAGGGCCGAGAGCATGGTCATCGGCGAGCGGCAGGTCGAGGCGTGCGGGATCAGGGCGGGATAGAACTTCTCGAGGAAATTGACCCAGCCCGGCGAGCAGGAGGTGATCATGGGCAGGGGGCCTTCCTTGAGGCGGGTGAGCAGCTCGTGGGCCTCCTCGACGATGGTGAGGTCGGCGCCGAAATCGGTGTCGAAGACGGCGTCGAAACCCAGGCGGCGCAGGGCAGTGACCATCTGGCCGGTGGCGGGCGTGCCGGGCGGCAGGCCGAAGCCCTCGCCCACGGCGGCCCGGATGGAAGGGGCGGTCTGGGCCACGACGTGCACGTGGGGATCGGCCAGGGCCGCCCACACCCCGCCCGCCGAGCGCTTCTCCAGGAAGGCCGCCGTGGGGCAGACGTTGATGCACTGCCCGCACTGGATGCACACCGAATCGTCCATGTTGGCCAGGTGGGCGGGGGCCACGACGGTGTGGAAGCCCCGGCCGTGCTGGCTGAGGTTGTACACGCCCTGGATCTCGGCGCAGACCCGCACGCAGCGGCCGCAGAGCACGCACTTCTCGCTGTCGCGGACGACCGAGTGGCTGGAGAGCTCGATGGGGAAGCGTTTCCGCCGGCCCTCGAAGTGCCGGGCCCGCACGCCCATCGAGTACGCCAGGTTCTGCAATTCGCAGTGGCCGTCGCGCTCGCAGGTCTGGCAGTCCATGGGGTGATTGTCCACGAGCAGCTCGACGATGTCGCGCCGCGCCTGGCGGATGTCGGGCGAGTTGGTCTGCACTTCCATTCCCTCCCACACCTGCTGGCTACAGGAGGTCATGTAGTAGGGCATGTCCTTCACCTCGACGATGCATACGCGGCAGGAGCCGGCCAGGCTCAGGTCGCGGTGGTAGCACAGCCGCGGGATGCGGATGCCCAGTTGCTCGCAGGCCTCCATGATCGTGGTGCCCTCGGCCACCGCCAGGGGCGTGCCGTCGATGCTGAGCGAGATTTTTTTCTTGCGAGCCATTTTATTTTACGGAAAGGAGTTAGAAGTTAGGAGTTAGGAGTTAGAATGATAGAATGATGCGATTGCGAAACCGCAAGCGGCACACCACAGCTTGCGGCAAATGCGAGCCTTTGCCAATGGATTCACAACTTCCAACTTCCAACTTCTAACTTCTAACTTCTAACTCCTAACTCCTAACTCCTAACTTCTAACTCCTGCTTAAAGCCGCTTCACGGCGTCGAAGCGGCAGACCTCGAAGCACTTGCCGCACTTGATGCAGCGGAGCTGGTCGATCTCGTGCGGCTCGCGGCGCGAGCCGGCGATGCAGGGCACGGGGCAGTTCCGGGCGCAGAGCGTGCAGCCCACGCACTTCGCCGCGTCGATCTCGAAGTGCACCAGGGCCGTACACTTGTGGGCCGGGCATTTCTTGTCCACGACGTGGGCCAGGTACTCGTCGCGGAAATGCTCCAGCGTGCTGAGCACGGGATTGGGCGCCGCCCGGCCCAGCCCGCAGAGCGAAGTTTTCTTCATCAGCGTGGCCAGCCGGCGGAGCACGTCGAGGTCTTCCAGGCAGCCCTGGCCGGCGGTGATGCGGGCCAGGATTTCGAGCATCCGCACGCTGCCCTCGCGGCAGGGGGTGCACTTGCCGCACGACTCGTCCTGCGAGAAGGCCACGTAGAAGCGGGCGATGTCGACCATGCAGTCGTCTTCGTCGAGGATAATCATGCCCCCGCTGCCCATGATCGAGCCGGCCCGGCTGAGGCTGTCGAAGTCGATGGGCAAGTCGATGTCCTTGGCGGGGATGCAGCCGCCGGCCGGCCCGCCGGTCTGCACCGCCTTGAGCTGCTTGCCGCCGGCCACGCCGCCGCCGATCTCGTAGACCACCTGGCGGAGCGCGGTGCCCATGGGCACTTCCACCAGGCCGGTGTGCGTGATCTTGCCGGCCAGGGCGAAGACCTTGGTGCCGCCGCTCTGGGCGGTGCCGATGCGGCTGAACCAATCGGCGCCGTAGATCACCACGGCCGCGACGTTGGCGAAGGTTTCGACGTTGTTGATCACGGTGGGCTTGCCCCACAGGCCGCTGGCGGTGGGATAGGGGGGCCGGATGCGGGGCTGGCCCCGCTCGCCTTCGATGGAGTGGATCAGCGCCGTCTCCTCGCCGCAGACGAAGGCCCCCGCCCCCAGGCGGATCTCCAGGTCGAAGGCGAAGCCCGAGCCGAGGATGTCCGGCCCCAGCAGCCCCCATTGGCGGCACTGGTCGATGGCCGTCTGAATGCGGCGGATGGCCATGGGGTATTCGGCGCGGACGTAGAAGAACCCGCGGGCGGCGCCAATGGCGTAGCCGCCGATGATCATGCCCTCCACCACGTTCAGCGGGTCGGATTCGAGCATGCTGCGGTCCATGAAGGCCCCGGGGTCGCCTTCGTCGGCGTTGCAGATGATATAGCGGGTTAGGTCGGAGGCGCGGGCGGCCATGGCCCATTTATCGCCGGTGGGGAAGCCGCCGCCGCCCCGGCCGCGAAGCCGCGATCTGCCGATCTCGTCGATTACCCATTTCGGATTGCCCCGCTCCAGGACCTTCGACAGGGCCTGGAACCCCCGGTAGTGGAAATACTCCTCGATGCTCTCCGGATCGAGCACGCCGTTGTGCCGCAGGGCGATACGGCTCTGGCGATTGAAAAACGCCACGTCGCCGTACAGCTCGAGGAACTTCCGGCCGATGGTCTTGCCGGGCACCTTCAGCCGCTCGACCACCCGGCCGCCCAGCAGGTGCTCGCGGACGATCTCCGCCACGTCGCTTTCGCCGGCCACGCGGTAGAGGATCTTGTCGGGCCGCACCAGCAGGTGCGAGCGGCGGCCGGCGTCGTCGAGGCTACAGGCCCCGAAGCAGCTTCCGGTGGTGACCCGCACCTCGTCCGGGCCGAGGCCCGCCGCGCGGAGTTGCTCTTCCAGCACGGCGCGGAAGGGCCGGGCGTCGTCCCAACCGCAGCGGGCACTGCCGCACAGGAGCAACTCGCGGCGGGCGGCGTGCTCCAACGGGCCGTCCAGCACGCGGCCCAGCACCGGCTGGCCGCCCAGAACATGGCTCGTGAAAATCTCGTGGACCAGCTTGCGGTCCACGCGCTCATACTTGACCGGCAGGGCGCCGGGGATCATGACGCCCACGATCGGCTCGCGGCTGCAGCGGCCGGTGCAGCCGGTGCGATGCAGCAGGATGTCGGTCCGCCCGGCGGCCGCCACGTGCTTGCGGAACTCGTCGAGCACGTCTTCCGCGCCGGCCGCCTGCTCGCAGGTGGCCGATCCGACCTGGATCCGCAGCGGTGAGGCCGCCCACCGCTGGCGGAGCGCCGCTTCGGCCTTCTTCGCCAAGGCGGCCCATTGCTGCGAAACCTTGCCGGGCATTCTATTTGACTTCATCCTTCGCCGTGGCGCAGCCGCAGGACGGCTGTTGGCCCGGGCGGGGGCCGCGGTTCCAGGGCAGGCGGGCCAGGAGCAGGGCCATGCCGCAACGGTCGGTCACGCCGGCGAAGATCAGCCCCGCCCCCACAAAGGCCGACAGGCCGTACCAGGCCCAATGGACGAGCCCTCCCAGGGCAACCCCGGCCAGCACCAGCGATCCGGCCACGATGCGAACCTGCCGCTCGAGGGAGACGGCCTTCTTGCCGCGGACCACGGGCAGCCCGGCCTCGATCCAGGCCTGCGTGCCCCCCTCGACGTTGAGCACGTTGGGCAGACCGGCGGCGAGCAGTTTTTCGCAGGCCTGCTTGCCCCGGCCGCCGGCGCGGCAAATGAGATAGACCGGCCCGCCGCCCGCCTCACGCCCCCCCGCGACGTCGACCGGCTGCAGATCGCCCAGCGGGACGTTCCGGGCAAACTCGATGTGAGCCTCGCGATACTCGGGCGGAGTGCGGACGTCGACCAGCTCCACCGGCCGTCCGGCGGCTTGCAGCTCGTGCAACTCAGCCACGGAAATCGTCTTTATCGACATGCCTTGCGCTCTTGGTTGTGGAAATGGTCCCGGCGAACGTGCCCTTATTATACCGGATCGGGGAAACGGGTCAGCCCCGATTCGGCAACTAAGGAACCGCGAAAGAATAACTTGCACATCTTTCAACGAACCCGTCAACGTATCTTGGCGGCCAGCAGCACCTCCAGGGCGTCGGCCAGCCGCCGGTACTGACCGGGATGATTGTAGGCCTGGGCCGAGATCCGCAGCAGGGTCCAGGGCGGGTCCGGCCAGGTGTAGACCGGCACCTCGATCGCGAACCGCTCCAGGAGCTCCCGGCTCAGGGGGTGGCTGTCGAGGAGCGCGACGGCCGGTCCCGGATCGCCCGGCAGCCGCATGGCGGCGATCGAGCCGATCATCGACTCGGGGCAGAGGGGGGCCGCGCCCAGCCGCCCGCAGAGCATCCGCCGGGCGGCCAGCACGCACCGCCGGTTGCGATCGGCCAGCGCCTCCCGCCCGCCGGGCAGCAGCCGGCCCAACAAGTCCAACGCTTCGCCCACGCAGAGCCAGGCGGTGGGGTCGTCGGTTCCCATCCAGTCGAAGGCGTCCTGGAACCGCGAATAGCCGGGCCGGGCCTGGTTGTAACCGTGGCTGATGATCGGCGGCTGGAGGCCCTCCTGGCGATCCGGCCGGACGTGCAGGAATCCCGCCCCTTTCGGGGTGCAGGCCCATTTGTGCAGATTGCCGGTGTAATAGGCCGCCCCGATCCGCCCCAGATCGAGCGAGATCATCCCCGGCGCGTGCGCACCGTCGACCAGCGTATCGACCCCCACGGCGCCCAGCCGCCGCACCAACTCCTCGATCGGAAACACCACGCCGCTCGGGCTGGTCACGTGATCGAGAATGGCCAGGCGGGTCCGGCCCGACACGCCCGCCAGCACGCTGTCGATCACCTGGCGGGGCGACTCGACGGGCAGCGGCACGGCCACCACCACCAGCCTGGCGGCATCGCGCCGGGCCACGTAACGGGCCACGTTCGTGCAGGCGTTGTAACCATGATCGGTCACCAGCAGCTCGTCGCCGGGCCGGAACCGCAGCGACCGCAGCACGCTATTGACGCCCGCCGTGGCGTTGGGCAGAAACACCAGGTCTTCGGGGCCGGCGCCGAGCCAGGAGGCCAACTCCTGCCGCGCGGCATCCCGCAACGGCGGCAGCTCCTTGAGGAAGAACCGCACCGGTTCCGCCTCCATCTGCCGGCGGAGCTCTGCCTGCCGCCGCAGCACGGCGATGGGACAGGCCCCGAACCCGCCATGGTTCAACATGGCTACGGCCGGGTCCAGCCCCCACAGGCCGGCCGCGGCGGCAACTCCGGCATCGGGAAAACCGTAACCCGCGGCGGCGTCGATCGCAGTCATGGCCGGATCACAAGGTCCAACTCCGCCCCTATCGAGACGCCGCCGGCGGGCGGCCCCTTAGGGACCGCGCCAAGATAACATGCGTATCTTTCAATAAGGGTGGCACGCCCTGAGCGCAGCGAAGGGCGTGATTTGCGGGTCCGCCACGCCCTTCGCTGCGCTCAGGGCGTGCCACCCAAAGCTGATAAACGTATTTTGGCGCGGCCCCTTACGACGCGACCTTGACGTCCGAGACCTTAACTTCCTTGTACTCTTTGCCGTCGGCGCCCTTCTTCGTGTCGGGCTTGCCGGCCAGCGTGGCGGTCATGGTCTTGCCGCTGTGCCGCGCCCCGAAGGCGGCCTTCAGACTGGCGCTGTCGCCCCGCAGCACCCAGCGGCCGCCGTCGTCGTCGGTCAGCATGACGCAGCACCCCTTGACCACGCCCGAGCAGCCGCCGCAGCTTGCCTTGCCGCTGACGGTCTTTGCCGCATCGGCGGCCATGGCGTGAACCGTAAAGCCCAAGACCAGTGCCGCGACTGCGACCGTAAACAAACCTTTGGCTCTGTTCATCAATGCACCTTTTCGACTGATTTCCCGGGCTTGGCGGCGGCCGACGCGGCCGCACGTTTCTGGCACATCTACCAAGCCGCGGACAATACAAAAACAATCCTAGACTCGCCGCTCCCGCCAGGCAAGGCAGGCGGACGGGTATGTGAGCAGAACGCGGGCGGCAAGGCTCACGCCCCGGGGAAGCCACCTGCGCCGGATAGCCGGTGTGCGACTGCCCCAATAGCTGCATAGCAAACGCCGCAGACGTTGGTACAATGAAAAGTGTCTTGATCGGTTATGGATGGCTCTCAACAGGCTCTTCCGGGAGGCGAACCATGACCAGATACCACATCGAGCAGATTTTCGTCTTGGCCCTGGGGTTCTTCGTGGGGGCGGCATTGGCCGTCTGTGTCGCACCGGGCGACATCCTGTTGTGGGTAGCAGCCGGGATCGCTCTTAGCATTTTCTCCCGCGCGTTCTTCATCAGGGGTCTCGCCGGGGAACTGCTGTGGCCCGTGGGCGAAGGCCGGCAACATCGCAAGAAAACGGGGAATGGGGCCAGCCCGACAGCAACACAACACTAGTTTCCATCGGCGTGTTTTTTGTGCGGTCCCCGCGGGAGGGTGCAACAATGGCTCTTACGCACTGCCCGGAATGCGGCCATGCCGTAAGCGGCTCGGTTTCCACTTGCCCATCGTGCGAGTTCAGACTCGATGCAAAGCAGAAACAACGGCAGACCAGGTTGATATTGCTGGTGGTCTGCGTGGCGCTGGGGGGCTTGTGGGGCTGGTATGAAGGGGCGGTCCCCGGTGGAACGCTGGCCGGTGCGATCGTGGGCGGCATTCTCTGCCTACTCCATTGGTGGGGAACCGGGCTGAGGTCGCCGAGCAAGCGACCCACTCGCTTCCCAGCCGCCTGCACAAAGCCGCCCAGCCGTTAGCGGGCCTGTCCCCGTGCGTTGCCTTTCGGCAACCCATGCATCGCGAAAACAACAGGCCGACGGCTTGATCGGCGGCTGGCCGGGGTAGCGCCCGTGGAACGGAAGCAGGCAATAAGTGCTTTCGCGGCAGGATGATAGGCGATCCGAGTCCGCCGCCCCGGGGTGCCAGCGGCACGTCCTTTGCTCCCCTGGCTCGTGGTGGGGATACTAGGGTGATTCTTCACCTCGGCCGCGACGGACTGAATGTTTTTGGGGGATTCGTCGCGTGCGGTTAGAATGAAGTCTTGAGGGGCAACTTACACCACTGAGCGGAACAGAAGATGATCACCAAGCTGTTGGCACGGCTCTTGCGCGGCAACCATGGCAAGCGGCGTTCAGCACACGTAAGTCTGCGGCATCGCCGCCCCCGCATCGAATCGCTGGAATCCCGGCACTTGTTGTCGATCACGCTGCCGTCGCTGGCCGCACAATCGTTGCTGTCCGGCACCACGCTCAACGTGGCGCTAAACGGCAGCGATACCGCCGGCAACGCGATTAACTACACCGTGGCGGTGAGCAATTCGCAGTTGACCGACAGCAGCGTCTCCAATCCGCAATTGACGGCGACGGTCCCCCAGGGCAACCCGAGCATCAAGATCGTCGTCAGCGATACGGCGGACAACGTCTCGGGCACCATGATCTTGCAGTTGTTCCAGGACCAGGTTTCCAGCGCGGTCAGCGAGATCGAGGGCCTGATCGCCAAGAACTTCTACAACAACCTGACGTTCCACCGCATCGTCAAGGGTTTCATGATCCAGGGCGGCGATCCCAACGGCAACGGGAGCGGCGGGCCGGGGTTCAAGTGGGACGACAACATCAACCAGAACCTGCAATTCACTAGTGCGGGCGTGCTGGCCATGGCCAACAGCGGGCCGGACACCAATGGCTCGCAGTTCTTCATCACCGCCGCGCCGGAGCGCTATCTTGACTACCGCTACACGATCTTCGGCTTCTTGACTCAGGGATCCAGCGTCCTGCAGCAGATCGAGAACGTTCCCGTCCACACCGGCACCAGCGGCGAAGACAGCTCCCCGAACAACACCGTGAAGATGACCAGCGTCACGTCGTACACCGACACGCAGAACGGCGTGCTGCGGCTGTCTGCGCCGGCCGGCGCCACGGGCACGGCCACGGTGACCGTTACCGCCACCGACAGCGTTACCGGGGCAACGTCCCAGCAGTCGTTCACGGTGAACGTCGCCCACGACACAACGGTCGATCCGCCGTTCCTGTCGCGGCCGATCAGCGCGCTCCAGGCCACGTCCAGCGACTCGGTCAGCTTCAGCATTCCCACCGTGAACACCAGCGGCGCCGCCATGACGTTCAGCGGCAGCGTGTCGCCGGCCGTCTCCGGGTTGTCGCTGACGGTGAACAGCGCGACCGGCCAGGCGACGCTGACGTCGAGCAGCGTCACGCCGGGCGTGTACAGCGTGCAGGTGGGCGTGGCCGCGGCCAGTCCCGCTTCCGGCGAGGCCAACTCCGCCGACACGCAACTCGTTCCGGTGCACATCGACCCCACCCCGCCGACCGGGATCACGCTGGCGGCGGCTTCCAGCAGCGGCAGCGATCAGACCGACCTGGACAACAGCGCCAGCGAGAAGCTGCAGTTCACGGTCGACGGGGTCCTGAACGGGGCCGTGGTCCAGGTGTTCTCCGACGGCACGTTGATCGGAAGCGGCACGGCCTCCGGCACGTCGGCCACCGTGACGACCAACGGCACCGTCCCGCTCACCGCCGGAGTGCACCAGATCACCGCCACGCAGACGCTCGACACGCCGGAATCCGTGGGCAACCTCAGCGACACGGCGAACCTGCCCAGCACGGCCTCCACGGCGCTGCCGCTCACCGTTGTGGCGGCGCCTTCGGGCTATACGATCACCGCCGACGAGCAACAGGTCACGAACTCGAACATCTCGATGGCCGGTTTCACGATTACCGGGGCCACCGTGGGGGCGACCTACAATTACACGATCACCTCCAGCGGCAATAGCGGCGCCACCTCCGTCACCGGCAGCGGCACCGTCGCCACCGCCCAGCAGGACGTCAGCGACGTCAACGTCGCCGCGCTCCCCAACGGCACGCTCAGCTACAAAGTAACGCTCACCGGCCAGGGCGGCGCCGGCGGCGCGGCCAGCGCCACGGCCAGCCTGAATCAGACGGTCCCCTCGGACTATACCGTCACCGCCGACCAGAGCACGATCGACAACTCGAACGCCGCGGCGGCGGGCTTCACTCTGGACGGCGCGGAGGTCGGGGCCATCTTCGATTATACCATCTCCTCCGACGCCGGCGGAACGCCCGTTACCGGCACCGGAACGGTCACCTCGGCCACGCAGGACGTCAGCGACGTCAACGTCGCCGCGCTCCCCAACGGCACGCTCAACTACAACGTAACGCTCAGCAACGGCGCTGGCGCCGGCGCCGCGGCTACCCCCGACGCGAGCCCGACACTGACGCAGACCGTACCCTCGGGCTACACGATCACTGCCGACCAGAGCACGGTCGACAACTCGAACGCCGCGATGGCCGGCTTCACTTTCGCCGGCGCAGAGGTCGGGGCCACCTTCGATTACACCATCTCCTCTGAGGCCGGCGGAACGCCCGTTACCGGCACCGGAAAGGTTACCTCGGCCACGCAGGACGTCAGCGACGTCAACGTCGCCGCGCTCCCCAACGGCACGCTCAATTACAGCGTGACGCTGACCAACGGGGCCGGCGCCGGCACGGCGGCCTCCGTCACGGCGACCCTGAACCAGACCGCGCCCACGGGCTACACGATCACGGCCGACGAGGGCCAGATCAGCAGCTCGAATGCCTCGACGGCGGGCTTCACCTTCGCCGGCGCCCAGGTGGGCGCCACCTACAATTACACCGTCTCCTCCAGCGGCGGCGGCAGCAGCCTCACCGGCACCGGGACCATCACTTCGGCCACGCAGAACGTCAGCAACATCAACGTCGCGGCCCTGCCCGATGGCACGCTTACCTACAGCGTGGCGCTGAGCAACGGCGTGGGCAGCGGCACGGCGGCCACCGCCACGGCGAAGCTGACCCAGTCCACGGCCAGCCTGGCCGGATACGTCTACATCAACCGGACCAACAGCGGCACGTGGTCCGCCAGCGACATGGGCCTCGAAGGCGTAACGGTCCGCTTGTTCTCCAGCGCAGACGGCCAGAGCAACTGGACCGAAATCACCGACATGTCGCCCATACAAACGAAAGCTGGCGGGGCGTACAGTTTCCAGAACCTGCCCGCCGGCTGGTATCAGATCCAAGAGACCCCGCCGCCGGCCTTCCTCGACGGCAAGGCCACCGCCGGCAGCCTCGGCGGCACCGTGGGCGGCACCGCCGGGGTAATGGATCAGATCCAGCTCCAGCTCACCGCCGCCCAGAACGGCACCGGCTACGACTTCAGCGTGCAGGGACTGCATCTGTCCCGCATGACCTGGGGGCTGTGCCTGAATTCCACACCGTCGGGAATTAAGCTTCTCGACCAGGTTCACACCGCGCCTTCCGTCGATCTGACGGGGTCCGGCGGCGGCAGTTTCGCCACGACCTTCGCCGCGGGCGGCTCCCCCGCCCTGATCGCTTCCAGCACGGCCTCGATAACCAGCCCCGACAGCTCGACCCTGGCCTCGATGACCGTGACCCTCGAAGACCCGGCGGCCGGCGACTCCGAGGTCCTTGCGGCCACCGCCAGCGCGCCTATCACGGTCCATCCCTACTCCGGCGGCGTCCTCAGTCTCACCGGCGTCGCCAACGTGAGCGCTTATCAAACCGCGCTGGAGAGCGTCACCTACAGCGACGGCAAGTCCCCGCCCACGCTGGGCGCCCGCAAGATCCAGGTCGTGGTCAACGACGGGACCGGCAGCAGCCTGCCCGTCACCTCGACGGTGACCGTGGCCACAAGCTCCGTGAATCCCACGATCAAGGTGGACAAGGCCGCGATCGGCGCGGCCGACTCCGCATCGACGGGCTTCACCTTCAGCGGGGCCGAGGTCGGGGCCACGTACACCTATAGCGTCAGCAGCAGCGGCGGCGGGACCGACGTCACCGGCAGCGGCACCGTCACCACAACCGACCAGGACGTGACCGGCATCAACGTCTCCTCGCTCAACGACGGCACGCTCACCTACAAAGTCACCCTGACCGGCACGGCGGGCGTCACCGGGCAAACGGTGACCGCCACGGCCACGCTCGACCAGACTGCCCCCAGCGGCTACGAGATTACCGCCGACCGGACCCTGATCGGCGCCTCGACCGCCGCGGCGGCGGGCTTCACCTTCAGCAACGCCGAGGTCGGCGCGACCTACAACTACACGGTCACCTCCAGCGGCAATAGCGCCGCGACCTCGGTCACCGGCAGCGGCACGATTACCGCCGCCGACCAGGACGTGACCAACATCGACGTCTCCACGCTCCCCGACGGCACGCTGACCTACAACGTTACCCTGACCGACACGGCCGGCAACAAGGGGGTGGCGGCCGTCGCCACGGCCTCGCTGGACCAGACCGCACCCCAGGGTTACACGATTACGGCCGACGAGGCAAGCCTTAACAACTCGACCGCCCCCGCGGCGGGGTTCACCTTCGTCGGGGCCGAGGTCGGCGCCACCTACAAGTACACCGTCACCTCCGACGGCAACAGCGGCGCCACCTCCGTCACCGGCAGCGGCACGGTAAACTCGCAGACGCAGGATGTCAACGACATCAACGTCGTCTCGCTGCCCAACGGCACGCTCACCTACAGCGTCACCTTGACCGACACGGCCGGCAACGAGGGCGCCGCCGCCAAGGCCACCGCGACGCTGACCCAGAGCGCTCCGTCGGGCTACTCGATCACCGCCGACGCCGGCGCGAGCCCGATTACCAACTCGAACCTCTCGACGGCCGGTTTCACCTTCAGCGGGGCCCAGGTCGGCGCCACCTACAACTACACCGTCACCTCCAGCGGCAACAGCGGCACGCCTTCCGTCACCGGCAGCGGCACCGTTTCCTCGGCCACGCAGGACGTCAAAAATGTGAACGTCTCCACGCTGCCCAACGGCACGCTGACCTACAAGGTGACGCTGACCAACGGCGCGGGCACCGGCGCCGCGGCCCAAGCCACGGCCACGCTCGATGCACAATCGCTGACGATCACGGCCAACAACGTGAGCATGGTCTACGGGTCGGCCTTGCCCACCCTGACTGTCAGCTACAGCGGCTTCGTCAACGGCGACACCTCGGCCAGCCTCAGCACGCAGCCGACCCCGACGACGACGGCCACGGCGGCCAGCCCCGTCGGAACGTACCCCATCACGGTCAGCGGGGCGGTGGACGCCAACTATAACATCATTTATGTGGCCGGCACGCTGACGGTGACGAAGGCCCCGCTGACGATCACGGCCAACAACCAGAGCATGGCCCTCGGGGCGGCCCTGCCCACGCTGACCGTGGGCTACAGCGGCTTCGTCAATGGCGACTCTTCGGCCAAACTCAGCACGCAGCCCAGTGTGACGACGACGGCCACGTCGGCCAGCCCCGTCGGGTCGTACCCCATCACCGCCAGCGGGGCGGTCGACCCCAACTATAGCATCACTTACGTGACCGGCACGCTGACCGTAACCAGCACGGCGACGCCGGCCTTCAGCGGCCTGGCGGCGCCGACGATTACCGTCGGGACGGCCTCCACAACGCTTTCGGGCACGATTTCGCTCGTGCCCACCGACGGCAGCGAGAGCGTGTCGATGACCCTCAACGGCGTGACGCAGACCGCGGCAGTCGGCGCGTCGGGAAGTTTCTCCAGTTCCTTCAGCACGTCCGCCCTGACGGCCGCGGGTTCGCCCTACACGATCACCTACTCCTACCCCGGCGACACAAATCTCAAGGCCGTCACCAACACCAGCAACACCTTGAAGGTCTCCGCGGCGACCTCGAACATTGCCACCGTGGCCGGCACCCTCGGGAGCTCGAACTCGGGCTATACGGGCGACGGCGGGGCGGCCACTGCGGCCAAGTTGAATACGCCCTTCAGTGTCGCGGTCGATTCGGCCGGGGACATCTTCATCGCCGACACTAAGAACAACGTGATCCGCGAGGTCAATCACACGACGGGCATTATCAGCACCGTCGTGGGCGGCGGCACCAACAACAACCCCGCCTTCAGCGGGCCGGCCAGCGGCGCCTCCGGCGTCGAATTGACTTTCCCCAACAGCATCGCGCTGGATTCGGCCGGCAACCTGTATATCGCCGACAACGGCGCCAACGTGATCCGCAAGGTAGCCGGACTGAGTACCGCCAGTCCTACCATCAGCACCGTGGCCGGCACCGGGGCCGGCGCCTACGGCGGCGACGGCGGACTGGCCACCGCCGCATATCTGAATAATCCCGCCGGCGTCGCCGTGGACTCCTCCGGCGACATCTTCATCGCCGACACGGCCAACAACGTGATCCGCGAGGTTAATACCAGCGGTGTGATTAGCACCGTGGCGGGCACCGGGACCGCCGGCAACAGCGGCAACGGCGGACTGGCCACCGCCGCCACGCTGAACGAGCCGCAGAGCATCGCCGTGGACTCCTCCGGCGACATCTTCATCGCCGACACGACCAACAACGTGATCCGCGAGGTCCTTAAGGCCACGGGCAATATCAGCACCGTGGCCGGCGGCGGGACCAACACCGCCGCCAGCTACAGCGGGCCGCCCCTGGGCGTCCAGTTCGCCTTCCCGCTGGCCATCGCGATCGACGCCTCCGGCAACCTCTACGTGGCCGATACCAACAACAACGTGGTTCGCAAGATCACCGCAGTGGGCACCGCCAATGCGGCTATCAGCACCATCGCGGGCAGCGGGACCGGCGGCGACACCGGCGACGGCGGATCGGCCACCGCCGCGGAATTGAGCAGTCCGCTTGGCGTGACGGTGAACGCCGCCGGACAGGTTTTCATCGCCGACGGCGGCAACAACGCCATCCGCCGCGTAGGGTAGGTACGAACGCCGCACAAACCGGAGCGTGGCCAATAGGGGCCATTTCACCCGGAGCGAAGACGCCCGAGAATCGCTTCGCGCCTGAATCTTTCACAGGCCCATTTCCTTTCCTCAGATCAGACGGACGAACGCTGCACGTAGTCCGCGAAAGCTGGCCTCAGCAAAACGAACCTAAAGTTCGTCAGTTTGTTTTGTCTCGACGGACCCGACTCGCCGTTTGAAATTCACTTGCCAGTCAATCTCGCCCATGGTGGTCGGCGAGTAGTGGATCCCCACCAGCTCACCGTCCAGCCGAAGCGCCGCATTTGTGCCCGCGATTTGCGCGGCAACCGGGGTGTAGCCCGCGGGAACACGGATGGCCAGCTCGTAAGGATCGTTTCGCACGACGTGGCTGCGGCCGCTGAGCGTCGCGGTCGCCTTGTCCCAGCGGATGTCGAGCAAATCGACGGCGCCCTGGCTGATGTGCCGGTTGGTGGAGACGATCTGCGGCCGGTCCAGGGCGCGGCGGACGGCGTAGATCTGCAATCCTTTCGGCTCCACGGGCGCCGTGACAAACGATCCTTTGCTGGCGCCCAGGAACTTCTTCGACCAGAACTCATAGACCAGGTAATCGCGGTCGGCAGCCAGGCCGAGGTCGGCGAAATTCACCCGTACGGACCCCAGCGGAGAACTCTCCCAGTTGAAATGAGCCACGACCATCCAGTGGTCGAAGGGACGGTCGATCTCCAGCAGCCACCAGGGGCAGACTTTGCCCCACTGCTCGGCGTCGATCGGGCTTGAAGGTCCGCCCGCCTTCACCAAGGTCCGCTCCACGCGGATGACGTTGTCCGACTTGCGGGGATCAAAATCGTACAACTGGCCGGGACGGGTAAAGAGGATCGGGCCGCTGCGCTTGACGCCTTCGAGATTGTCGGCATCGGCATAGACGCTGGGCCGGTCGCTCAGCATGAGCATCGCTCCGGCCAGCGAGGCCAGGCAAGGCCGCTGCAAGGTCTCGCCGGGGACGCGGCGAAAGGCGGTCGTGCCGCCGATGGTTACCGGTCCGTCCTTCCGGCCGCCCGGGAGGATGTCGCAGTGGTCCGGATCGTTGCGCCAGACGACATTGTTCCACGAGTTGTACTGTTGGAGCGTAGCCGGCCCAAAACCGTCGGTGCCCAAGCGGCAGCCGTCGGCGATGCCGATCGCTTCCGGCAGCACGCCCCAGCAGGCCAAGAGATAGGCGTCGTCGCCCAATTCCTTGCGGATGCCGCCCAAGAAACGGCGGAAGGCGTCGGCCGGGCTGCTATGTCGCTTGGCCAGGTAGTCCGGCCGATTGTGATAGCAGTCGTAGAGCAGATGTCGCAGGGCATCGACCTTCACGTAACGGTAGCCGAGATCCCTGAATCCGCGGTACGTCGGCAAAACGACTTTCTCCATCGCCTCGGCATTGGTGGCGTCCAGTCCGTATTCAATCCAGGGAGCGCGGAAGGGGTGGCCGAGCGCGTCGCGGACGAACCAATCGGGGTGTTCGCGCACGGACCGCTCGTCGTTGTTGTTCACCCCGACCCAAATGGCCGGATCCATGCCGCCGGAGCGGATCTTCCTCGCGGCGTATGCCGGACCGCCGGGAAATTTCTCGTTCCAGCGGAGCCAGACGGAGGCGTCGCCCCGCCCGCGCTCGTAGCAATCGTCGATCTGCACGTAACGATAACCGAACTCGGGAAGGTTGTGTGCCGCCAGGGTCTCGACGATCTGGTCGAGGTCTTTCTGGTTGAATTTCTCCTGGTACGCCCACCAGGAGCACCAGCCGGTGACCGAACTCGGCCAGATCCGGTAGCTCCACGGCTCGAAATACTTGAGGTTCTTATGCCGTTGGTAGAAGCGGGGACGAAAGATCAGCGTGATCGCCTTGCCGCGGTTCTCCCAAGAGAATGTGCCGAGCACGTGGTTCGCTGCAAGCGGCTTGATGCGCGTCTGTCCGTCGCCGGGCCCGATAAGGACCCAATCCCAGCGGCGGTCGTAGACGGCGTTGTTGCGGCGGTTGAGGCTGGGGCCGATGCTGTTTCGCACGCAAGGGAACCGCTCCTGGGCCGGGGAAAACGTTTCCGCTGCAAAAGCTTCTTCGCTGCCGGCCACCGTGCCACGAAGCACAATTTCCTCGCCCGGCCGCGGTTGCACCAAAGCGATCGTAAGAAGCTGTTAAGAAATAACTTAGCCGTTTGGGTTGTGGTGGCGAATGGTGTAGTTCCACTTGGGTAGGACGGTATGTCGCAACAGCCGGACGCTCGCCTTTGCTTCCTCGGACACCT
>JBEKTY010000120.1:0-26747 GCA_049515555.1 Thermoguttaceae bacterium | reverse complement strand
CATCGCCACGGCCCGCGAGTCGCACATCAAACGAACACGCAAAAAACTGCGGAAAATGGGCATCTACCTGAAAGATCTCATCCGCTGCAAATGGCCTTGAACTTGCGCAGTAATACTAATTGGTCAACCTCTTTCTTCGCGGTTCCTTACGGGGAACGGGATCAAAAAGGACCATAACCATGCGATTTGCGCGACGAGTCCTTCTGCCGGCGATCATTCTGGCGGCGTGGACCTGCGGCGGCCAGCGGCGGGCCGGCGCGGAAGACGAGTGGGCCCGGAAAATGGCCGCCGCCCGGCCGGGCATAACCGTGACCCTGCCGGCCGGAACGCTCCGCCTGGGCGGGCTCGAATTGCCGCCCGGCGTCAGCCTGCGCGGGGCGGGATACAACAAGACGCTGCTCGACGCCCGGGATCACGATGTCGGCCTGATCTGCCGCGGGACCGGTCTTGCGACGATCTCGGACCTGGCCGTCGCCGGTGCGCGGCAGACCGGCATCCTGCTGGACGGGGCCTCGAAGGTCACGATCGAGCGGGTCGCCGTCCGCCAGTGCATGAACGGCCTGATCCTGCGCAACGCCGACGGATGCCGATTGCAGAACCTGCTTGTGACGAACAACCGCGTGGCCGCGGTCCTCAGCCAGTCGCACCGCTCGTCGCTCGTGAACGCCACGCTGGCCGACAATTCCGCGGTGGGCCTGATTTTGATCGGCAACCAGGGGCTGGCGCTGTTCAATAACCTCATCTGCGGATCGCAATTGGGGGTGAACTACGACGCCGGCAATCGGAACATCGCGCTGGACCACAACCTCTACGTGTGCCACTTCGTGGGGCGGATGCCGGGCCAGGTGATCCGCAAGAAGGTCGAGTCGTGGCGCGACCTCTCGCTCTGCGATCGGCATTCGTTGATGATGCCCGTCGAGTTCGCCGGGCCGGGCCAGGCCGACTATCGGCCGGTATCGCGGATGAGCTGGGCCCCCGCGCGGGCCACGACCTCCGGCTGGGGCGTGCGCGAGATGGCCGGCGTGCAGGCCCCGGGGCAAGACATCGACGGCAAGCCGCGGCAGGCCCGTGCAGACCTGGGCGCATACGAGACGGCCTTCACGCCCCCGCGCCCCGCCGACGGCGCGCTGACGGTCCAATCCGGCGCGGGTGTGACCAGCGCGGGCCTGTACACGCCGGGCGGCGTTTGCGTCCGCTCCCTGTTCCAGAACCTGCCGCTGCCCAAGGGAACGCATTCCTATTGGCTGCCCAGCCGCGACTGGCAGGGCCGGCCCATCCCGGCGGGCGACTATGTGCTGAAGGTCACGGAGGCCGATTTGCGGTTGGAGTACCAGGCCGCGGCGGGCAACGGCGATTTGGAGTCGAGCCTGCGGCTGCCCAACGAGGTCCGCATGCGCGCCTCGGTCTCGCCCATGACGATGGCCTTCGATCCCGACGATCGCCTGGTGTTGGCCCAGCACGGGTTCGAGAACGGGCAGCATGTGCGGGGCTACGACGCGGACATGCGCAACGTGCGCTGGTCGCTGCCCGGCGGCGGCGAGGCGACCGGCATGGCGGCCGACGGACGCGGACGCGTCTACGTGCTGCGCAAGCCGGCCAGCCTGATCCGTTTGGATGCGGAGACGGGCCGGGGCGTGACCTTCGCCGGCGGAAGCTTCGAGAAATCGTACCCCGGCGCCTTCACCGAGATCAGCGGCATGGCCGCCCTGGGCGATCGGATCTACGTGGCCGACGTCAAGGCCAACAAGCTGCTCCGCCTGGCCGGCGAGGAGCTCGGCGTGGACGGATCATGGCCGCTGGCGGCGCCCACGCAGCTCGCCGCGGATACGGCCAATAAACTCCTCTGGGTAATCAGCCAGGGCAAGGAGCTGCTGGCCCTGGATGCGTCGGGCCAGGTGCGCTGCCGTGCCCAGCCGGTGGCCGATCCCCGGCTGCTGGCCGTGGGCGCCGGGCGCTTGGCCGTCTACTCGCCGACCGCCAACAAGGTGACGGTCTTCGACTGCACCGCCCCCGGCCGGCTCAAGCTGCTGCGCACCCTCGGCTCGGGCGGGGAAGGCTACGGGAAGATCGAGCCCGAGAAGTTCTGGTCGCCGCAGTGGCTGGCGATGAACGGCCAGAACGATCTGGCCGTGGCCGATCCGCCGCGCGTGCTGCTGTTCTCCGCCGCCGGCGCCGTCAAGCGGCAGCACCTGGCCATGTGGGGGCAGGGGATCTCGTGGGGCTGGTTCGCCGCCGACGACCGCACGCAGTTCTTCAACATCGGCGGCGGATACAACATCAGCCTCGACGCCAAGAACCGCCGCTGGGAGCCGGGCTCGCGCTGGAAGTACATGATGCCCAACCTGGCGCCGCTGTGCTTCTTCACGGCAGGGGGCAGGAACTTCGGCCTCTTCGGGCACAACAAGCGCGACATGGTCGTCTGCCGGCTGGACGCTGACGGCACGGTCCGCGCCTTGGTGGCCTACGGCTACAACGACAAAGGATTGTTCGAACAGCGCGACGCCCACGGCAGCGGCAACATCGACGACGCCGCGCCGACTACGCCCGTGTTGGATAAAAACGGCAAGCCGATCACCGAACGGCTGTTCGAGCCCCGGGCCCTGTCGGGCGTCGACCCGCGCCGCGACGGGGCCATGGTCATCCCCCTGCGCCGCGGTGTGGTGGTGGTGCCCTTCAAGGGGCTCGATGGCCGGAATGTGCCGCAATTCGATTTCGCCCATCGCCGGGTCCTCTTGGGCCTGGTGGAAGGCCAGCCGAAGTACGTCTCGCCCTACGACTTCAAGACGGAAGAGGTGGTGAGCATCGCCGAGGACATGTCGATGCACGAGGACGGCAGTTTCACGGCGGCGATCACTACTAAGAGCGGGGCCGGCCCGGACCTCTGTACCGAGCACGCCAACGCCACGAGCATGGCCGGGTTCGACCCCCAGGGCGGCCTGCGCTGGCTTTATGCCCTGAATCCGCCGGGCCTGAAAATGGGCTTCTATGGCATCACGACTATCGGCGGCGTGACCTTCGCCGGCCGCGGCGCGATCTGCGAATATGAGACCATGGACCGCGACGGCCTGGGCACGGGCACTTTGGGCATGCCGCCGGAATTCGGCTGGTCCGGTATGTGGCTGGATAACCACCGGCAGACCCACGGTTTCACGGGCAACGACGGCCAGCCGTACCTGGTGATCGGCGACTACTGCTGCCAGGCCTATCACTGGCTGGCCCTGAAGGGGCACGATCGGATCGTTCGCCAGTCGCTGCCGGTAAGGATCGGCACGCAGACGGCCGTCGCGCTGGCGCGTGAGCCGGCCCGGGCCGTGCCCGCCTGGCCCGTACCGCCGCCGCCGCGGGTCGTGATCAGGCGTTTGGCCCAGCCGCTGCCCGTGGACGGCGACCCGGAGAAGTGGCGAAAGCTGGGAATCGCGCCCATCATCATGACTCCCGATACGGGCGGCGGCCGTGATCCCGCCGACAACAGCGCCATCATCCGCCTGGCCTACCACGGCGACCGGCTGTACGTGCACGCCATCAAGTTCGACGACGTAGTGACCATGCACCAGCCGCTGGCCAAGTTCTTCACCCACGACTGCCTGGAAATGTGCATCAACACCTATCCCAGCGGCTTCAAGTACAACGTCACGCGGACTTCCGACCATGGCGAAGTGGTATGGCGTGACACGTGGCGGGCCGGCTGGGCCCCGCAGTTGAAGCTCAATCAGCTCTTGCCGCCGGAGGTGGCCCCGCGGGTGATCAAAGTGCTCGACAACGCGAAGAACATCGAGGACCGCAAGCTGATCGAAGCCGCTTACGGCATCGACATGAGCGGCTGCAAAGTGATCCTCTTCGAGTTCGTCATCCCCCGCTCGGCCATGCAGCCCATGGAAAGCAAAGACATGGAAGTGGAGTTCGCCAGCGGCAAGACCTTCCGGCTGGGTTTCATGCTGGACGACAACGACCTGCCGGGCTCGGAAAGCTGGCAGAACATCACCTGGCCCGTTACGTTCGGCATCTTCGAGCGCTCGGAAAAGAGCGCCGAGGCCGTGTTCGAGTGACACGTCAATCGGCGTGCCCTATGGAAATGTGAGGCAGCCCATGCGGTTACCGTTCACGGGCCGCGCCAAAGTAGCAGGCACACTCCGTGTGCCGTCCGCTGAAGCGGAACGACGCACGGCTGACGGCACACGGAGTGTGCCTGCTACTTTCCACGCTGTGAACGGTCACCCCATGCGAAATGGCACGTTGTGCCTGGCCATCCTGATAGGCTTGGCCGGCAGCCGTTTGGCTCCGGCTCAATCCGTCTTGCCGGGCAAGGTGGACCTTACCGCCGAGTTCAACCGGCTGGGGCTGATGCCGCAGGTGCAAGGGCCGGACACGTGCTCGCTGCACGCCATCGCGTCGCTGGCCGAGTTCGAGCTGGCCGTGCGGGAGCCGCGGCCCGACGCCGAGCGGTCCACGGAGTTCCTGATCTGGGCGGCGAAGAAGGCCACCGGCAAGGACCACGATCAGGCCATGTTCTACGAGGCGGTTTGCGGCCTGAACGCACTGGGGATTTGCCGCGAGGCGCTTATGCCCGAGGCCGGCCCGGGCGGCGCACGGCGGGCCCCGTCGGCCGCCGCCCTGGCTGACGCCTCTCAGCAGAGCCATCGCTGGCAGGTGCACTGGATCAAACGCTGGGACCTCAAGCGGCCGCTGGACGACGTGCAGCTTCGCGCCGTCAAGGAAGCCCTGGTCCACGGCCATCCGGTGGCCTGCGGTCTGCGCTGGCCGAAGGTGCTCAAAGGCCACGAGCTGATCCAGGTGCCGCCGCCCCACGCGGTATTCGACGGTCATAGCATTGCGCTGGTCGGTTACATCGACCACCCCCAGAACAAGGGCGGCGTGTTCCTTTTTCGCAACAGCGCGGGACCGCATTGGGGCAACGGCGGCTACGGCAGCATGTCGTATGCCTACGCAAGGACCTACGCCAACGACGCCCTGTGGCTGGGGCTGGGGCCGCCCGGTTCCGAAGTGCCCCTGGAGCGATTCGAGGCCGAAGCACTGCCCGTGGTGGCCTCCGGCCGCTGCCGATGCCACGCTCAGGACATGAGCGAGTGGGGACGGGCCATGTGGAGCCAGGGCAAACAGCTCTTCTGTGGCGCGGAGAACGAGGGCTTCGTGGAGTTGGCCATCGAGGTCCGACGCCCGGGCCGTTATCGCTTGGGCGTGCTGGCGACGGCGGCCCCCGACTTCGGCACCATTCGCGTGGCGCTCGACGGAAAGTGGCTGGAGTCGCGGTTCGACCTGTACTGCGGCCGCGTCTCGCCCTCGGGGACCCTCGAGTTGGGAACCCACACCTTCACGGCCGGCCGGCACCGCATCCGCTTCCACAGTGTAGGGAAGAACGCGGCCTCGGCGGGATACGCCTTCGGCCTGGACGCCATCGACCTTCTGCCCCACGCGCCGTAACCGTTCACAGCGTGGAAAGCAGCAGGCACAGAGAGGGACCCTTTTTCGTCCCGATATCGGTCGTACCGCTGCCGGAGTCTGCCAACACGGCCATCAGCGCCGCGTCCTGCGCCGCCACGCTATGGCCGGCCGAAGCTGTTTTCGCCGTGGACGGTGTCGAGACCGCGGCGGCCGACTGCGACTGACTTAGCGGGCCAGCGGCCACGCTGAAGGTGCTCTTGAAAGCGCTGGCCTGTTGCCCACCGGCATCGACCACCTGCACGCTGAAGAATGCGCTGTTGAGTGCCGCGGCATAGGTATGGGAACCCAATACGTCGAAGCCGCCCTTGGCGTCGGCAACGATCTGTCCCGCCGAACCGGAGGCGCTGGTGACCACGGAAGTGCTGCCGTCGCCCCAGGTGATTGTGGCCGCGTAGTCCGTGAGCGACGGCTTGGGATCGGCGTCGCTAAAGCGGAAAAGCAGGACTTTGCTCAGCGGCTTCCCGGCGGTCGCCTTCGGCGGTGTCAGGGCGCCGGCCTTGAGCGCTGCGTCAGTGACGCTGAACGTAGTGATTTGCGCGCCAACATTGGCTCCGCCGACGTCGCTGACTTGTACGCCGAACGTGGCCCCGCCGAGTTCGTCGGCATAGGCATGGGAACCGAGCACGTCGAACCCGCCCTTGGCGTTGGCCACGATCTGTCCCGCCGAGCTGGCCGCGCTCGTGACTATCGAAGGTGGGGTGCCGTCGCCCCAGTTGATCGTAGCCGTGTAATCCGTGATCGGCGCCTTGGGATCGGCGTCGGTAAAGTGGAACAGCAAGGCATCGCTCAGCGGCTTGCCTTCGCTGGCCTTGGGCGGTGTCAGGGCGCCGGCCTTGAGCGGTGCGTCGGCGACGCTTAAGGTAGTGGTTCGCGCGCTAACGACCGATCCGCCCACGTCGGTGACGCCTACGGCGAGAGTCGCCCCGCTGAGCTCCTCGGCATAGGTATGGGAGCCCTGCACGTCGAACCCGCCCGCGGCGTTGGCCACGATCGATCCCGCCGCAGTGGCCGAGCTGGTCACCCGATCGCTGCTGCCGTCGCCCCAGGCGATCACGGCTGCGAAATCGCTGGCCGCCGCCTTGGGATTGGCATCGGTGAAATGAAACAGCACGACTTTGCTCAGCGCGGTGCCTTCCGTCGCCTTCGGCGGCGTAAAGGCGCCGGCGGTCAGAAGTGCATCCGCTACGGTAACGACACCGCTTTGGCTGATTGTCTTTCCGCCCGCATCCTTCACCTCTACCTTGAAGGTCGTAGAGGGCAGGATTTCGTCGGCATAGGTATGCGCGCCCCACACGTCAAATCCGCCCGCGGAATCGGGCGAGATGAATCCGCTTGCGATAGCACTGTAGGATCCGTCCGGGTTGCGATTATTAACATAAGTGACTGTTTGTCCTTTCGAGAGCCCCGTTTCATCACCCCAGGTGATCGTGGCGGTAAAATCTTCGGGTTGCGCGTCGGGATTGGCGTCGGTGAAGCGGAAGACGATGCCCTGGAACAGTTGCCCTTCGACGGCCTTTGGGGGCGTAAACGCGCCGGGCGTCAGCGCCGCGTCGTCCACGCTTACCCCGCTCGCCGTCTTGGTCGCGCTGGCGCCCCCTGGGGCGGTTACCGTAACCGTGAGCAAGCCGCCCGGTTTGGAAATGTCCTCCTGGTAGGTGTGGCTGCCTTGGACGTCGAACCCGCCGCTTGCACCGGCCACGACCTGTCCCGCCGAGCTGCTGCCATCGCCCCAGGCAATCGTGACGGTGAAGTCGCCGGGCGAGGCGCTGGGATCGACGCAAGTGAAATGGGCCACAACCGCGTTGCTGAACGCTTTCGCTTCGGTCACGGGGGAAGCCGTGGCAGGAGGCGTTACGGAAACCAACGTCACGGGCGCCGCAACCACGCAAATAGTGGTGGAAGTGGGCACCTTGCTGGCGTCAACATTGTCGGTTTCGGCGACGGCCACGCCAAGGGTCGCATTGTCAAGCGGTTGGGTATAGGTATGGGAGCCGAGCACGTCGAACCCGCCCTTGCCATTGGCCACGATCTGCCCGTCTGAAGTAGCGCTGCTAGAGACCGTCGAGTTGTTGCCGTCGCCCCAGGTGATCGTCGCCTGGTAGTCGGTGACTTTGCCGTTGGGGTCGTCGTCGGTGAAATGGGCGAGGACCGCGTTTGTCAGCGGCACGCCCACCATTGCCCACGCAAGTTGGAATGCGGCGCCGTTTGTCGCCGACGCTACCGCCGGGAAGACCGGCGTGGCGGCAGAGCCGGCCTCGACGCCGTCCCTAGCCGCGCCCAAAGCGGGCGAGACAACCTGAACTGCCGACGCGGCCGCGATCGAGCCGCCGCCGGACGTTTTCGCAGCGGCCACGCTGAAGTTGTTCTGGCTGGCGCTGGCCTGTTGCCCGCCTGCATCGGTCACCTGGACGCTGAAGGTCGCATTGCTTAATGCCTGGACATAGGTATAAGAACCGAGCACGTCGCACCCGCCCTTGGCATCGGCCACGATCTGTCCCGCCGAGCCGGCGGTGCTGGTAACCGTCGATCGGGCGCCGTCGCCCCAGGCAATCGTGGCCGTGTAGTCGGTGAGCGACGGCTTGGGATTGCCATCGGTAAAGTGGAACAGCAGGGCTTTGCTGAAGGCCTTCCCTTGCTTCGCCTTGGGCGGTGTCAGGGCGCCGGCCGTCAAGGGCGCGTCGCCAACACCGAAGCCGCTGGTGGCACTTACCGAACTTCCGCCAACGTCCACAACCTTTACCGTGAAGGTCGCATTGGCGAGTAGCTTGGCATAGGTGTGGGAACCCAATACGTCGAACCCGTCCTTGGCGCCGGCCACGATCTGTCCCGCTGCACCAGTGTTGCTATTGACCGTCGAGGTGCTGCCGTCGCCCCAGGTGATCGTGGCCGTGTAATCCGTGACCGGCGCGTTGGGGTCGGCGTCGGTAAAGTGGAACAGTGGGACTTTGCCCAGCGCCTTCCCTTCCGTCGCTGCCGGCGGTGTCATGGCGCCGGCCGTCAGGGGGGCGTCGGCCACGGTGCTCGACACGGTCATGCTGGCGCTGGCGGCCCAGCTATTGTCCGGCTTCCCGTCCCACACCTTCACCGTAAAAGGTCGGCCCGGGGAAAGGATCTGCTCGGCGTAGGTGTAACCGCCAATGGGGCTGCAAACGTCAAGACCGCCTTGGAAACCGGGTGCGATCAGGCCCTGGGTCTGGTTCCCGTCGGCCCAGGTGATCTGAGCCGTGTAATTGCTGGTGTCCCGTGCAAGAGGATCGGCGTCGGTGAAATGGGCCACAATCGTGTAAGGGATCACCACGCCTTCGGTCGACGGCGGCGGGGTCACGCCGGCGATCGTAAGCGGGGCGTCGGCCACCTTCACCCCTTGTACGGTCATGCTGTCACTGGCGCCGCCATTGTCCTTAACGGTCACGGTGAACGAGCCGCCGGACGGCGGAATCTCCTCGGCGTAGTCATAAGTGGTGTCCTTAACCTGAAAACCGCCGCTGCTTGTGCTTGCCACGACAGTTCCCGGGGTCTGCTGCCCGTCGGCCCAGGTAATGGTGGCCGTGAAGTTCGCGGCAACGCTCTTAGGATCGTCGTCGGTGAAGTACGCCACAACGGCATTGCTGATCAACTGCCCCTCGGTTACCGGCCCCCCGCTGGCCCCTTGCGGGGGCGTGACGGAGGTAATCTTCACGGCCGCGTCGGCCACGGTCACCCCTTGCACGCAGGCGGTACAACTCGCGCCCTTTTGGTCCTGCACGGTCACGTAGAACCAGCCGCCCGGGGAACCGATCACCTGGGCGTAGGTATAGCTGCCCTGGACAGCAAAACCACCCCCGCCGCCCGGCAGGATGGTGCCGGAGGTTTGCGTTCCGTCCGCCCAGGTGATGGTTGCGGTCGGGTTCGCCGCCGAATTGCTGTCGGTGAAGGTGGCCACGACTTGATTGGTAATGGCTTTTCCCTCGGTCGCCGCCGGCGGCGTCAGGCCGGTAATCACTATTGGATTGGCAACCGGGTTGAGGTGCAGCAGCGCATCGGCCACGGTCGCATTTACCGTCTTGCTATCGTTCAGGCCGGTATCGCTGACCGAGACGGTAAACGACTTGCCGGGCGCGGGAATCGCCTCGTCGTAGGTATGGCTCCCCTCGACCGTGTAGCTGCCATCGGCGTTCTTCAGGATCTTTCCCGCCGAGTTGGTGCCGTCAGCCCAGGTAATCGTGGCGGTCGGGTTATGTGGATTGGCATCGGTGAACGCGGCCACAACCGCATTGGTGACGGCTTTCCCCTCAATCGCCGCCGGCGGCGTAAAACTGGTAATCGCACTGCTCGGGCTCCAAAGAACCGCGACGCTGGAAAAGCTAGAAGCGTAGCCCACGATTTGCCCGCTGTTGTTGATGCCGGTGGCGCAGCTACGGTCGTCGCCGGAGGGGGTGCCCAGGTCGGTCAACGTACCGTTGCTGTAAAGAAAAGCATGTTCAGGCCCCGTAGCCCCGCTGGCGGTATAGGCACCGCCCACGACCTGCCCGCTGTCGTTGATGGCGGTGGGCCACATCTCGGTATAGCCGGGGAGGGTGCCCAGGTCGGTCCACGTGCCGCTGCTGTAAAGAAAAGCATGTTCATACCCGCTGGCGTCGTAAGCCACGGACACAATCTGCCCGCTGTCGTTGATGGCGGTAGCCTGAGTCTGGTCGAAGCCGGGGGGCGCGCCGACGTCGGTCATCCCGCCGTTGCTGTAAAGAAAAGCATGGCAAAGCCCGCTGGCGGTATCACTCCATCCCACGACCTGCCCGCTGTTGTTGATGCCCCACGCCTCGCTTTGCTGTCCGCCGGGGACAAGCGTGCCCAGGTCGGTCATCCCGCCGTTGGTGTAAAGGAAAGCATGGTCATAATACCCGCTGTCGGTCACACAAAGTCCCACGGCTTGCCCGCTGTCGTTGATGCCGTACGCCTCGGTGTCGGAGGAGTAGGTGCCAGGAAAACAGCCCATGTAGGTCATCGTGCCATTGCTGTAAAGAACGCCATAGTGCTCCCCATTTGCGTATTTGGTGCCTACAACCTCCCCGCTCTCGTTGATGCCGGTGGCTCCAAACGATACACCAAGGTCTTTCATCGTGCCGTTGCTGTAGACAAAAACATCTCCAGACGAGATCGCAACCTGCCCGCTGTCGTTGATGCCGGACGCCGAGCCAGCGCCCAGTTCGGTTATGGTGTAGGATGCCGACAACAGCCTGCGGTCTTCGAGCGGCTCGACTCCAAGTCTGCGTGTGTAAGGAGCTGCGGGCCGTGTGTTGGAAATGCGATTGGCACTCGTTCGACGATGCCTGCCGAAAAAGAACCGGCCTGTGCGCGTGAGGCTCATGTCTCAACTCCCGGCTGCCAGGAATAACGGAATGTGTACGGGAAGCCTCGACCTTGACTCTGTGCTGTGCCCGCCCAGAAATCCGCAAGCGTGAGTGACCTGCACGATGGATAGACCCCGTAACCCACCATGATAATACAACTCGCGAGAGTGTCAAAGGTTTTGCGCAGGATTCTGACCATCTGCGGGGGGGTACAAAGGCCGTGGGCACCCGCTGCGGAGAGCGTCGGAAGGCCGCATCGTTACGGGCCAGGATCGACTATTACACCGGCTCAATCCGGCCGGTCGGCCCAACCGTGGCCCTGGTCGCACGAAGGTAGTCCGCCAACTGGAAACTCGTGGGGCATATTGCTAACATGAGAAAACCGTTCACTCTCCGTGGGAACCTCTTGGAGCATTAAGATGATCGCGCGCTACACGCTGGTTGGACTGTTGGCAGCGGTGATGGTGGGCCCGATGGCCGGGCGGGCGGGGGCCGAGGGCGGCTTCCAGATGCTGGACCTCAAGCCCATTGTGAACATGGACTGGCGGGACGAGGTGTGGGGCGACGGCCGCGGCGGCTGGACCGACCAGGGCGACAACGACATGCGGCAGATCAGCGTGGGAACGCGGCCGCTGCTGGGGATTCCCTTCGAGCTGATCGACCCGGCCCGCAACGAGGGCAAGGCCGTGCTCACGCTGGGCTCGAAGAAGTTTCCCGCCGGTCCGCTGTCGGCCACGGTCCGCGTGGGCGGCAAGGCCCGCAGCCTGTACTTCCTGCACGCCGCGGCCTGGTCCGGCGGGCACATGGCCACCTACGTGGTCCGCTATGCCGACGGCGCCGCGGCGGAGATCCCCATCCGCGACAAGGAAGAGATCATGAACTGGTGGTGGCCGACGCACGGGGCGAAGTATCGCGCGGCGATCCACGTGCCCAACGCCCAGACCGACGACGTGGGAATGCTTGTCTTCGGCTGGGACAACCCGCAGCCGGAGAAGGTCATCCGCGCGATCGAGCTCAAGAGCCTCAACGCCGACGGGATCGTGGTGGTGGCGGCGATCACGGCCTCGGACCAGCCCGTGCGGCTGCCCGACCCCAAAGACATCCCCCCGCCCGAATACCTCCAGAGCGACCTGCCCACCTTGGACCGCTCGCAGTGGTTCCCGGTCGAGGTAGTGGAGGACAAGTTCCAGCCGACGCCGATCGACCAGTCGGGTTCGCTGGACGCACCGGCGGGCCGAGAGGGGTTCCTGAAGACGGTCGACGGCCGCTGGGTGTTCGAGCACGGCGGGCCGGCGCGCTTCGTGGCCACGATGCAGGGCACGCCGCGCGACAAGAAGGAATCGGCCTACATGGCCCGCTGGCTGGCCAAGTACGGCTTCAACCTGGTGCGAATCGGCCATTTGGTGACCGGCCCGGAGCAGGGTTCGGCGGTGGATTGGAGCCGGCCGGACAGCGGGCACCTCAACGCGGCGGTAATGGACCAGTTGGATTACTTCATCGCCGAGCTGGCCAAGCGCGGGATCTACAGCCGCCCCACCATGCTCTGGTATCGCAAGCTGACCAAGGGCGACGGCGCGGACGCCTTCGACGAGTCGGTGGCTTATGCCGACAAGAAGGCCAATCGCCGGCCCCAGCCGGGCGAAACGCCGGTGCTCGATTCGGCGGGCATTACGTTCTTCGACGACAAAGTAATGCAGGCCAACATCGCCCTGGAGCGGGCCATTATGACCCATCGTAACCCGTACCGGGGCGGCACGATGTACGGCGCGGACCCCGCCATCGCCCAGATCGAAGTGACCAACGAAGACGGGGTGTTCTTCTACACCATCGACGGCATTGCGCCGCACTATGCGAAGCGGCTGGACCAGCTTTGGGCCCGCTGGCTGGCGGGCAAGTACGGCTCGCAGGAGAAGCTGGCCGCCGCCTGGGGCGACGACCTCAAGGCCGGCGAGCGGCTGGCCGACGGCACGGTCAAGCGCTTGAACATCTGGAGCTTCAACAAGGTCAAGCCGCAGCAGGCCCCGCGGGCCCGCGACCAATTGCGATTCTACTTCGCGCTGAACAATGGGTATTTCCAGAAGACCAAGGACGCCCTGCGGGCCGCCGGCGTGCGGCAGCCGATCTGCGGCACCGGCTGGTTCGGCGTCGGCACGGCGTTCTACCCCGAGCTGTACTCGAACGTGCCGGGCATGGACTACATCGACCGCCACCACTACTATGGCGGCGGACCGGGCGGCTGGCAGATCCTGCAGGGCATGGCGTTCAACCACGAGGCCGCGCTGACCGAGCCCAAGCACATCCTCAAGCTGGGCATGGAGCGCGTGCTGGGCATGCCCTACGGCATTTCCGAGTGGGCCAACGTGCTGCCCAACCAGTGGCGGCTGGAGGCCCCGCCGATCATGACCTTCTACGGGCAGTGCCTCAACGGCTGGGAGGTGCCCATCCATTTCGCCTTGGACGGCGGCGGCGGAGGTTTCTGCGGGTTCCTCAAATGGATGTGGCCGGTCAACGAGCCCTCGACCCTGTGCCAATATCCGGCCCTGGCCCAGGCGATCCGCCGGGGCGACGTCCGCCAGGGGCCGCTGGTCTTCGCCCGCAACCTCTCCGAGCAGAAAACCTTCAGCGCCCAGGCCATGAAAGACGTGGCCATCAAGGTCGATATCTCGGGACCCTATGAAATGTCGGCCGAGCAGGGCATCAACACCCGCAGCCTGGCCAGCTACTATGCGGCGGCGGTGGGCAAGACGGGGGTGCAGTTCTGCGCGGCCGACACGGGCGATTTCTCCATCGACCTGGGCCCGTACCTCGACATGCAGAAGAAGGAGATCCGCTCGGTCACGGGCGAGCTGTACTGGAACTACGGCCGGGGATATCTCACCGCCGATACGCCGCGGATGCAGGCGGCCGTGGGCTTCCTGGCCGACGTGCCGGTCAAGCTGGCCGATTGCCGGATCAGCAGCTCCAACCGCTGCGCTTCGATCCTGGTGGCAAGCTGGGACGGCAAGCCGTTGAAGGAGAGCCGGCACATCCTGATCACCGCCGTGGGGCGCTCGCGGAACACCGACATGGCCTACAGCCGGGGCGGCCAGCGGTTGATCGCCATCGGCAAGCCGCCCGTGCTCATGGAGGGCGTGCGGGGGACGGTTCGCCTGGCCCGCAGCGGGCCGTGCACCGTTACGGCCCTTTCGCCCTACGGCTACAAGACGGCCGACGTTCAGGCGACCGTCGAGGACGGCGCTACGGTCGTGCCGCTGGACGGCCGCAACAAAGCCGCTTATTACGACGTGCGGTTCCCCTGACAGCCGCGCGGCGGAACGGGCCCCGCCGCCGGACATCTTCGTGAAGCGTTGCTGTTACCGTCGGACCCTTGCAACTTGCGCATGCCCGGTCCCCTCTCCCGGGAGAGGGTTAGGGTGAGGGGAGATAGGTGCGGACCCTGCCTCTTCAGTTTTTGTGTCGAGCGTAGCTTCCCCTCACCCCGGCCCTCTCCCGGAGGGAGAGGGGGACCGTTCGTGCGGTGCTCACCCCAATTTACAAAGCTCCAGTTACCACTTCCCGTAGCGAGCAATATCATGAAGACCTCTTCGTGCCGTTGGCTTTCAAGACGGGGCATGGCGGCCCTGGCGGCGTGTGCATTCTTATCGGTTCCCGGCAAGGCGGCTGCGGCGGAAGAAGGCCGGGTCGCCACGCCCGCAGGCAGCGTCGCCAAGGTGTTCGACGCCAATCCCACCTACGATCCGGGCAAGCCCACGCTCGGCGACATCTGGGTCGATCCGGTGCATGGCGACGATTCGGCCGACGGCAGCACGCGGGCCCGGGCCCTCAAGACCGTGAAGGCGGCCATTTCCCGGCTGCCGCCGGACACGCGAACGGCCAAGAGCGGCTATCGCATCATGCTCGCGGCCGGCCAGTATTTCACCGCTCCGCATCCGGGCGACTGGATCGAGGGCCGAAAGGCGACCTTCCAGTACCCGATCGTCATCCAGTCGGCCGACGGCCCGCTGAAGGCCGTCTTGCCGCCGCTGGCGATCTCGCGGTGCAGCTACGTGTACGTGATAGGCGTGAAGATCGTCCCGGGCCGGATCAAGCCGCAAGACTTCTCGCGCGACATCCTGCTGCACGTGCCCAATAGCGATCACGTCCTGGTGCGCAACGTGTTGGGGTTGGCCCCCGGCACGACCAAGGAGACTCTGCCTTGGGTGAATTTCAAAGGCGCCCAGTCTCAATACCTTTACGTGGAAGACAGCGAGTTTGAAGGTGCGCAGGCCGTGGACCTGGATTACGTAGCCTGCCAATACGGCCACGTCGTCCGCAGCAAGTTCCACCACTCGTTGTGCGAGGCGATCTACGTCAAGGGAGGCTCGGCGGGTTTCATCATCGCCGGCAACGAGATCTGGAACTCGCGCACCAGCGGTTTCTGCGCCGGGCAGGGCACCGGGTTCCAATACATGGTCAAGCCCTGGATCCATTACGAGGCGTACGACGTAAAGTTCGTCAACAACGTGGTGCACGACACGGGCGGGCCCGCGGTCGCCGTCTGGGGCGGCTACAACTGCCTGGTGGCCTACAACACCTGCTATCGCGTCGGCAAGCGGCACAACGCGATCCACGTCGGCTTGGGCGGGCGGGGCCCGGGCGTGGGCATCTGGAACGATGAGTGCGACCAGTATCTGAAGGCCGGGGGCTGGTGCAGCCCGCGCCGCTACGACGACAATATTCCCTCCAAGAACGTGTACGTCTTCAACAACGTGGTCCTCAACGACGACGGCTTCCAGACGGAGCGCGGGCATTTCGGTATTGCCCGCCCGGTAAAGACCCCCGCCGGCAGCAACCTGCCCGGCGAGGCGCGGGCCGACGACGGCCTGCTGATCCGCGGCAACGTGATCTGGAATGGGCCGCCCAACCATCCCCTGTTCGATCCAACAAGCGGCGCCCCGCTGGGCTGCGATGAAAAGAGCCTGCGGCAGGACAACTCGATCAACCAGCTCAAGCCTCGCCTGCTGGACCCCCAACACGGCAATTACCGCCACGTCGGGGAGTCGCTCCGGGAAGCCCAGGGGCATACGATCCCGGATTTTGCGGGCGGAGATCTGCCCGAGCGGCCGCGGGCCCCCCGGGGCGAACTGTGCAACCAGCCTTCCTGCGATCGCGACGGCAAGCCCCGCAGCACCGTCCATCCCGGCGCATGGCAGTAATCAACTCTTATGGTAGCCGACGACCACGTCGGCGCCCTCTTCCGCCAGCACTTGGGCCGTAGCCGCACCGATGCCGCCGGAGGCCCCCGTGACCAGCGCGATCTTGTCCTTCAGTTGCAGGTCCATGTGTCTAACCACGGCGCGGCGTTGTGGCCGGTCTCCGACCGAGCCACACCGCCGCTTTGAAGGTCTCCCGAGCGTGCGGAGACCTTCGGTCGAGCCGCGGCGGGGTCGGGAGACCCGTGCCGAACTCTTCATTGTACCGCCTGGCTGGCGCTGCGAACATCAGCATCGGCCGCCGCCTGCCCAAGAGACAAGCTCTTGACCTCCGCGGGGAAACCGTGCAAACTGGCAAGGTGGCGTAAGGCAACCGTTCACGGCATGAAAGTAGCAGGCACACTCCGTGTGCCGTCGGCCATGCCTTTGCCCGCTTCAGCGAACGGCACACGGAGTGTGCCTGCTACCTTGGCGCGGGACAGTGAACGGTTACGGCGTAAGCAAATTGTCCGCACACTTCCGACGACAACGGTTGCGGAGCCCCCCATGAGAAAACGATTCGCTCGACGCGCGATTATCTTTGCCGCGGTCATGGCCGGCCTCCAGCGACTGACTGCGGCGTCGGCCGCGCGGCGGCGTACAGAAGCGTCCCTTCCAGGTAAGTCCTTTGGCTGTCACGCCCGTGGCGGCTGCCGTGCATGGCCATTCCTGCTGCTGCTCACATCGGCATGGCTGTTCGGCCCTCGGAGCGGGCTGGCGGAGGCGACGCCCGGGAACGTCAACCTGCTGGCGAATCCATCCTTTGAAGATACCGCCGGCGGCGGTGCCGATGAAAAGCTGGTACCGGGATGGAGCTTGCGATTCCGAGCCAACGAGACGGAACCGGCCTTGACCGCGAAAGAAGTCGCCATCGTGGAGGATCCCGCCGGGGCCCACTGCGGCAAACGCTGTCTGCGGATTCAGCCTCAGAAACGCACGATCGAACTTCTTTCCCCGGTCCCGCGGGTCCGCTCCTACGAACCAGGGCTGTACGAAGTCTCGGCGTGGGTGCGCGGCCGGCCGGGTACCCGCGGCTTCTTCGGCACCTATGCCCTGCGCGCCAATAATTTCTGGGGCGTCACCGGGCAATGGCAGAAGATCAAGTTCGTCGAGTACTTCAAAGGCGGCGACAACAGCGGGCCGCTGATGTTGACGGTGTGGAAGGCAGCAGAGCGCGAGCAGATCAAGGACCCCCTGCTGTACGTCGATGACCTGAGCATCGTGCGTCTGACCAGCGGGCTGGCCGACGTCTTCGGCGACCACATGGTTCTGCAGCGCGGCAAGCCGCTGCCCGTATGGGGCTGGACCAAGGATGCCGGCCAGAAAGTCACGGTGGCGCTAGGCGGGCAGACCAGGACCGCCACGGCCGATCGAGACGGGCGCTGGCTGCTCACGCTCGCTCCCCTTCCGGCCGGCGGACCGCTGGTGCTCGAACTGGACGGCCGGCGGGCAGCCTGCGACGTGATGGTGGGCGACGTGTGGCTGTGCAGCGGGCAATCGAACATGGAAATGGGCGTCGACAAGTTGAACGGCATCTATGCTCAAGCCCCCAAAGTGCTGGCCGAGGCCAATCATCCCCAGATCAGGCTCTGGCACGCCGCCCAGCAGTTTAGCCCCCAGCCCATGCACAACTACGCGGTTCGGCAGAACGCATACTGTGCTGAACACCAGGCGGCGTGGAACGTCTGTACGCCGGAGACCATTGCCCGCGGCGCCTGGGGCGGTTTTTCAGCGCTGGGCTACTTCTTCGGCCGGGAAATCCAGGCGGACCAGAAAGTCACCATCGGCCTGATGCAGGTCGCGCGCGGCGGCACGGCCATCGAGGCCTGGATGAGCGCCGAAGCGCTGCGGACGATTCCCCGGGAGCGCTGGGTCGTCGCCCCCATGGCGCAGATGGCGCGTGACAAGGTCAAAATTACGCCGCTGCCGGCGGTTCCCGAAGGCCTGACCGCCCCCACCGCGGCCTATGCCGAAGCCATCACCGCCGCCAACGGCGAAAAGCACGAGGCCTACAACTACGCCAGTGCCTGCTTCAACAGCCTGCTGGCCCCGGTCTTCCCGTACGCCCTGTGCGGCGTTCTGTGGAATCAGGGGGAACACAACGCCGCCGACCGCTTCTATGCCGACAAGCTCAAGAGCCTCATCGCCGACTGGCGGGCGAAATCGCGCCAGGAGAACCTGCCCTTCATCATCACGCAGTTGTGCAACTGGCAAACGTCCGACTGGGACAAAGGGCAGATAAGATTCCAATGGATACGCGAGGCCCAACTCAACGTATCCCGATCCGTCTCAAACACCGCGCTGGCCGTGACGATCGACCTGGCCGATAAACCTGGCGAGGGCGGCCACGGCCACGACGGATACGGCCCGGGCGAAATCCATCCCCTTCGGAAGCAGGAGGTCGGGCATCGCAATGCCTTGGCGGCGCGGGCCCTGGTCTACGGGGAAAAAATCGTCTCCTCGGGGCCGATCTACAAATCCTGCCGGCGGGAAGGCGGCAAGCTCCGCATCACGTTCGATTCCACCGGCGGCGGGTTGATCGCCAAGGGAGACAAACTGGTGGGGTTCAGTATTGCCGGCGCCGGCCGGAAGTTCGTCCCGGCCGAGGCTGCGATCGAGGGCGGCGCCGTCGTGCTCAGCGCCCCGGCCGTGGCGGCCCCGGTGGCGGCGCGATACGGTTTCCAGCAGTTCGTCAGCCCGCTGTGCAACCTGTACAACAAAGAAGGGCTGCCCGCATCGCCCTTCCGCACCGATGACTGGCCGTTAGAACTCGACGAATTCCTTGGGGTAGTGCGTTAGGTCCAGCCGCTCTTCCTCGGGGACGAGACGGATCCCCCATTGCTGCATCGCCAAGGCGCCGAATAGCACCTGAATGGGTTTGGCATCCTCATCGTTGCCGATTTCGTCGATGACCATGGCATTTGTGGAAATACTGTGTCCCTCGACTTGGGCAACCAGGAGGGCGGCCGTCGCGGTCTTGTGGACCTTGCCTCCCATGGCCGACTTGAAGGACTTCGGTAGCTTCGTGGTCACGAGGTGGCAGGCGACGGCAGGGACAATATATGTGTTGCGAGCCCCGGAGTCGAAGAGTGTCCAAAACCTCTTGCCGTCGACGCGGATGTACTCTCGAATCCGGCCCATGCGTTGCTCCGGCTACGTCCCAAGGCAAAATCGGGGCGAAACGAGTTGAATCTCCGGCCTCTGGTCCCTGAGTATGCGTTGAGATGGGCTCAAGTTGCCGCGAACCACAGTATTCTATCATGGTTCCGCCCGTTTGCAAGGTTGCGGTATCAGATACTGGGGCCAATCGAAGACGGTCATCCGCAGGCCGCCGGAATCGGCGGTCAAGGGCGGCAAGGATTGGCCGGTATGTCCAAGGACCCGAAAGCGGCCCGGAGCGGTGGGAATCCGCACCGCATGCGGCGCTGCGGAGGTCGTCCAAACTGCCAACCGGGTCTCGTCTCCCTTGGCAAACACCAGGGCGTAGTCTTCCGTAGAGTCTAGCGCCACACGCTTTTGGAAACGGAGACCATCCAGGGCCGTTGTAAGGGTCCGCGCGGCCAGATAGGCCGGCTTGGGTTCGTACACCGGCTGCCCTGACGCATCGTACTGGTTGCGAACCGTGCCAAAATGATGCTCGGGCTCCTTCGGGTCCTGGCCGTCGTCGTGCCAGTCGTACCAAATCGACAGCGGCACCGCGTTGGCCAGGTTCGTGAGCCATTGCCGCGCGAGCATCTTGCCCTGGCGCAGCTCGTCGAAGTCCTTCCAGGCCGACGAATATCCCCATTCACCGGAGAGAATGGGGATCTTCTTGCCCTGCGGGGCATAGCGCTCGATCAACTGCCGCAAACGGGCGTACTCGCCGGCTGCCGTTTCCGGGCCGTTTTGGCGGTAGGGATGGACCGTCACCGCCGACCAGTATTCCAGGAGCCCGGAGCGGAAGCACTCTTCCAGGAAGGGGAAGTCGATGAGCGAGGTGGCCGGGCCCACGTACGGCTCGCCCGGCTCCGCCTCGCGCAGGGCCTTGCCCACCGCCAAGGCCAGCTTCGCATACTGCTTGACGTCGGGCTTCGGTCTCCAGAAGAAGATGTTCGGCTCGTTGTACATCTCCCACAGGATTCCCCGGCCGCGGAAGTGCCTGGCGGCAGCGGCCGCCCAGCGGGCGAACGCGGCCCGCCCCTCGTCGCTCGCCGGCGATAGCCCCTGGTCGTAGTGGCGATTGGAGTAGTCCAAGATCAACATCGCCCGAAGGTGATGTTTATCCAGGGCGGCCAAAAGGCGATCGTAGGGGCTGAAGTCATATCTGCCCTTTTCCGGTTCCGTGCCGTCCCAGCCGAAATCCATGCGGACCCAGCGGACGCCTGCTTGCACGAGCATCTCCAGCTCGCCCGGCTTCGGATCGGTGAAGTGGATGTTGACGCCCAGCCCCTCCGGCACCGCCGCCCCCGGCAACCCTGCCGCCGAACGGGGCGAGAACTTGGCCAGCACCAGGCCGGCCTTGCGGGCGTTGGGGTAGGCGTTCTTCAGCGGCCAGTCGGGCCCCGGGGAGTGGCCGGCGACCCATATCGAGCCGTCCGGGCCAAAGGCGTTGGCGCGAAGATTGGCGCCGTTGCCTCCCATGTAGGTCGAATACAGAAGCGTGCCCAGGTCGCTGGACAGCAGCGAGAACAGCGCATTGTTCTTTCCCCGGAGCTTCGGCTGAAAACACCCCGCCGTAACGGGGTAATCGGGTGACGTGGTTCCCCATCCGCTGGTGATAAGGACGCTGCCGTCGCGGCCCACCGAGAGGGTATCCGGGCCGTTGATTTCGTCTCCGCTGCCGCCGAGGTAGGTGCACGCCAGCAACTTCCCCGTGGGCGAGAGCTTGACGATGCCGAAATCCGTCTGGCCGCCGCCGTACTTCCGCTGGAAGGCGCCAAGGGTGGTGGGCCAGCCGCCGTCCACGCAGCAGGTTGCGAAGATGTTGCCGCTGGAATCCAGGGCCACGTCGTGTGTTCTGGGGACCGACACCTTCCCCGCGCCCAGGTAGGTCCCGAAGATCAGTCCCGATCCATCCGCAGAGAACTTGCCCAACCAGGAGGAGTTGGGCTTGGTGCTGAAAACGCCGGGAGTCGTGGGCATGTCGCGGGATGAGGTGCCGGTGAAGACGACCGGGCAGTGGTCGGGGCCGACCGCCAGGCTCGCCTCCAGCGCGTTGCCGCCGCTGCCGCCGATATAGGTCGCCCAGAAGACCTTCTTCCCGTCGCCGGAAACCTTCATAAGCCCAAGGTCCTCGACGCGGCCGGGCGGCGTGCGGCCCGCATGGGGCTGCTTGCAGTAGGCGTGGGCGAACCAACTTGCGGGTAACTCACCGGCTGAATCCTTCAACCACCCGAACGTCAGATACAGATTATCTTCGTCGTCGATCGCCAGGTCGCGGCACTCGATATTGTTGCCGACGTAACTGCCCCACAGGACCTGCGAGCCGTCGGCGCTGAGCTTGACGATGTAGCCGTTGGCCCCCACGTATTCCTCGCCGGGGATCTTCGCGTTATTCGTGCGGGCCAGCGGTTGGGGCTGGAAGGCGTCGGGCGAGACGGGCATTCCCACGCCGCCGATCCCCGCCGCGTAGACGCAGCCCTGGCTGTCCACCTTGACCGAATAGGGACGGTCGTGCCCCGGGCTCCCCACAAGCGTGGACCAAAGGAGTTTTCCTTCGGGCGACCACTTGGAAATGGCCATGTCCGCCTCGCCGTGGAACGTCCGGTCATAGGCGCCCGCGGTCGTCGGGCACTCCGCGTCCCAGGTGGACCCGGCCAGATAGACGTTGCCTTGGGCGTCGACGGTCATCCCGCGGCAGTCCATCTTCCCGCCGAAGTACGTGGAGAAGGCGAGGTCATAGCCCCGGCCGCCCGCGACGGGCTCTCTTGTCGGCGGCGCAGCGGGCGCCCATTGCCCACCGAGGCCCACGACGACTCCGCCCGCTATCACCGCCGCTGCAAATAGCCTTGTTGCCTTCCGCATAACCCCTCACCTACCATCAGTTCTTTTCTTGCCCGGAAGCCGCGCCAGACGGGTGATCTTAGCAGACAGCGCGCGCGGCGACAAGTAAGCGTTCACGCGCCCGCGTCAAGGTAGCAGGCACACTCCGTGTGCCGTCCGCTGAAGCGGAAAAAGGTGTGGCGGACGGCACACGAAGCGTGGCGGACGGCACACGAAGTGTGCCTGCTACTTTCCACGCTCCAGCCATGGCTGGGGCCGCCCGCGGGCGACCGCTTCCGGCCCCAGGAAACTAATCGACGGCGGCCACGCTTTGTGCTACAACAATGTTGAGCGGGAGCTATCAGACGTGAAAAGTCGTCCGCGGAGCCGAAGCATGCCATTCGATCGCCGGGCATTGCCCATTGCGTTGGTCGTTGCGACGGTTATCGCGGCGAACTTTGGGGACTGTCCCAGTTTTCGTCCGACGAAAATGGGACTGTCCCCTTTGCGAATTTTGCCGGCCCGCGGTCAGGACCAGGACGACGCCGCGCTGCTGACGATGCGAGACATCGCGCGGATGCGGCGTCAGGGCCTGTCGCACGAAGAGATCGCCGAGAAGGCCGCCCGGCAGGGAGTGGGCTTCGAGGTCACTCCGGCCGTCCAGAACCAGCTCCGCCGCCTGGGATTCAAGCCCGACCAGATCCAGAGCATCAAGGATTCTTCCAAGGATGTTGCCAAGGATTCCTCGGGGGCGGGCAAGAAAGCCGCGGGCGGCGACAAGCCCGCAGCGCTGGTCCCCGGCCAGGAGTTGCGCACTACCGACGCCCAACGCGATACGACCCTGGAGCAAATCACGCAGGTCACGAAGGCCAGCGGCGCCGAGGTGCAGCCGGTCCCGTCGCAGCACATCACGCTGTGGGCGGCCAAGGACGCCCAGGCCGTGTTCCTGCCGGACGTCAAGAAGGTGGAGAAGTTCTTCCAGAGCAAGTGCAAGGAGCCGATCCGCTCGGGGCTGGACAAGCGGTCGGCCCACGTCCTTCTCATCGCCCGCCGCTACGAGTATGAGCGGTGGATCAACGGCTTGATCGCGCAGCAGCCCGAGCGCTTTCAATGGAAAGACCAGCCGCCGCAGTTCTTCGCGGAGTGGAAGGCCCGGATTCTGAAGGGCCCCGGCCTGTTCTGTTCCGATGTTTGCGTCTTCTGCATGGAGGGGCTCCAGCCGGACTACGTTCACCGCCTGACGGCGGCCGCCATCGGCTACATGTACTTCACGCAATTGGCCGAGTACCAGAAGACCGATCCGCTCGTGACCGGCTTCGCCAACGGGGCCGAGAGCATCGTGGCGGGCTCTCCCACCGTGTTGATCTTCGGGCACGTCTATGCCGAGAACCGCGACCTCGGCGTGGACCCTCGCGCCTGGCTGCACCTGGTCCAGCGGCGGATGATTACCCGCGAGGTGTCCGCCCCAGGCCGGCTCCTGGCGATGGACGCCAACAGCAACATGCTCCTGCCGCACTACGCCGAAGCCTGGACGCTGGTGGCCCTCCTGGCCAAGCAGCCGGACAAGTTCGGCGAGCTGGTTACCTCTCTGCGCGCAGAGAAAGCCCCCATGAAGATGATCGAGCAGGTCTACGGCTGGGACGAGAAGCAGTTGGCCGAGCAGTGGCGCAAGTACGTTTTGGGACAGAAGTAAGGGGAGAACTTCTTAGGAGACGATAAGCGTATGGGGCTTGAAAATCCAGATGCTATTGACGCGATTGGTGTTGAAGCCGGATCGGACTTCGCAGTTATGACCATCGCCGACTCTTGGGACTGGCATTGCCATCAGTGGTCAGGGACCTCCACCGGGAAGTGTCGCAATTTGTGACCGATTTGCTGCTCCACGTTGCTCCACCCACGTGGCAACTGAATATCTCTACAGCAAGACTTCGCCGAAATGCCTACAACGTCTTGTACTGACTGCAATGCTATCAACACAACATGTGGTAGACGATTAACCGAAGTCTTGCTGTAGAGATATTGAAAGTCTGACCCCGTGGATGCCGTGACCCCGTGGATGCGACCAAGGGAGGATCCTAATATGAAGAACCTGAACGAACAACTTACCCGTCGCAAGTTTCTGAAAGAGGCAACGCAGGCAGGCGCCATGGTGGCAGTTTCCGTCGGCATGGCCTCCGCGGCCGCGCCAGTCGTGGCCCGCGCCGGCGAGGCGGGCCCTCCGCGCACCCGACGGATCTCGTATTACATGAACGGCGAGATCCATGTCAATGAACTCGGCAAGCCGGACGGAAAGCCGCTGACGACGGGCCACATGGACTTCAAACCGTCCTGGTCCAAAACGGGCAACATGCTCGTCTGCTTCCGCCGAACCAAGGACGATCCCGCCACCGTCAATTGGAAAAGCGCGATCTTTATCATCAACGTGGACGGCACGGGATTTCACCAACTGAGCGATGGCACCCGCACCGATTTCAATCCCACCTGGACGCGGGATGGCCTCAACACGCCCATCTGGAACCGGAAGAACGACACAACGAACGGCTTCCACGCGATGCAGAGCAAGGTGGGCAATCGCCCCGGACAGGAGGTCGCCCTTACCGATGAGAGTTTTCACACCTGGGCGCACTCGTGCCTTACGGACGGCCGAGTTCTCGTGAACTCGGCTCACCCGACGCTGGGTTGGGGCGTTTTCCTGATGACTCGCAGGGATGACGGGAAGCCCAGCTACGAACGCATTCGGTGGGAGCTGGGGGCGAAGGGCCAGATGCACCGGGCCAGCATTTCTCCCAGCGAGAAGAAGATCTGCTTCGAGTGCCTGGCCGGAGCCAAATTCACCGAACCTGGCCACACGCTGTACATCGCGGATTTCGATGCGCAGGAGCGCACGATCACGAATCTCAAGGCGATTGCCAACCAGGCCGGCAAGCCGATCTGGTTTGCTTATCCGCGCTGGATCGATGGCGAGTCAGTGGTGGTATATCACTCCGGCGAAACCGGGAAGAACCAGCTCTACGTTTACCGCTTGGAAGACGGCTCGACCCGGCGAGTGTCCACCAACCCGCGTGCCGATTACCGGTATCCGCATGGCGAAGCGGCGCCGTGCTGAAGAAAGGCATTGACCCATGACGACGAAAGAGGCTCTCGGACGTCGTGTAGGGCACCGGTGCAGGGCACCGGAAATCGCAACCAAATCGCAACGGGGTCAGACTTTCAATGTTTTCTACAGCAAGAGTTTCTCGGCCAATTGTTTGTGCTTTGCCAGCCACGACTTACGGTGCGATTCATGCGCGACGCGGTTGCGTTCGAGGTGGTAGTCGATGAGGTCGATCGCTTCGTCTTCGCTAAGCGTCGACCGGGCGAACGTTGAACGCAGAACTCGCAAGGCCATATCGAGCGTCAACTCGGGTACGTCGCGTTTTACGTCGCGCTTGGTCAGTGTCACGTACATATGCGCCAGCGCCACCAGGCTCATGTGATGATGCCAACTGTTCCAAGAGCGGGCCTCGTAGTCCGCCATCCCCAAGTGCATCTTCCCGTCTTCCAAACATTCCTCCACGCGCCACCGCGCCCCGCCTGCCAAGGCAATGTTCTGCCAAGGCGTCTGCTGGCTGGCATTGGAAACGTAGTACTTCAAGTCGGTCTTCTCCGTTGTACGACGCAACAACAGCCAGATCGGCGGCCCTGGCTTGTAATGACGCATCGCCCAAACCCGCATCGCCGCGAACTCATGCACCAAGGGGCCCTTGGCCCCTTCCCGCAAGACGAAGGGTTGCCAGGCCTCCGGCGGCAGACTCGCCGCCACCTTCTCCACCGACTGCGCCTGCGGATAGCGGTAGGAACCGAACTTCTTCCGCTGCTTGGGTCCGGGGAAGGCGCCGGGCAACGTCGCCGGATCGACGGTGAACACGATCGCGTTCTTCTTGACCTCCACCACGTACCGCTGGTCCATCGCCTCCAGCGCGTCGAGGAACTCGCCGCTGGCGCCGTACAACTCGTCGGCCGTGATCCAGTCGAATCGCACCTTGCCGGCTGCGAGAGTCCGCCGAATCATCTCCGCGGCGATCTGCGGCTTGGTCTGGAACTTCACTTCCTTGGGAACGTGGGTCTTCCTGCGATGCGCCTTGTCGGCGGCCCGCTCCTCGGTGAGAAACAGTTGGGCGTCCAAGAACGCCGTGCCGCCCGGAGTGACGCCCGTCAAGAATACGCCGACCTGGCAGTTGGCGGCCTTCCCCAGCCGGCCACACCACTGCTGCGCCACCCCCACGCTTTCCGTGCCCGCCTTGACGAAACCCGACTCGTCGATGACGCCCACGGTGCCGATCGGGCCCTGGCCGGACGTCGGCATCAATTCCTCGGCAAACACCGCTTGGATCTCGGCGAACACCTTAGATACCTCCCACGGCGATTCGGTGATGAATCCCTGCACGGCCACCACCTCGTTTTGCGTGGCCGCCGCGCCATTGGGCCCACGTGCAAACTGCAGGGCGATCGGCTCAACGCTCTTGCGCCGCTGATCGGACAGCAGCCCTTTCAGGTACACGCGCGAGTGTTCCTGCGCTTCCCTCCGGCCAAACAGCGGAACAAACCGCTCATGCCATTGTGTCACCCGCTTTGCCGCTGCGCGCACTTCGTCCCTTGTCATCGGAATGTCCTCCTGACAGAAATCCACGAACAAGGGACTGGCCAGCCCTTACAGCCATGGTCAACATTATGACAGTATGCCTCGAATCATCGAAACGACTCAATACCAAAAGTCTTGCTGTAGAAA
>JBEKTY010000119.1:0-30437 GCA_049515555.1 Thermoguttaceae bacterium | reverse complement strand
CCAAAGAGCAATTAGTTCCTGGACAAGCATGTTCACCCCAATTATTACTGACACTACAATGCTGAGCATCGCAGCGACCGCGAGGCCCGGACGAGTAGGGGAGAGGTGTGGTTTAACGCATTTTGCGAGAAACAACCGGACCGGCTCCACCGCTGTAACAGCTATTGAGGAGAGCAGGAATAGGTAGAATATTGCGGACGTGGATAGCGATGCCCAGAACAGTATGCCAATCCAGGGTCGCGGAGGCTGAAATACGATCGCTGGGAACACGTCCCAAGATCGAGAGCATAAAGGAATTGCTAAGAATGTGATACTTGACGCAGCGAGATCGAGTAGGACAATCCCCACTAGCACTAGGAGCAGCTTTACCCCGCGAAAATACGCGAGTGCTACTGCCGCCAACACCAGAATATAGTACGTCTCGATCATGCTAAACGCATCGGCCAGTATGTTGAGCGCCAAATCGACCCACTGGGGACCCAACACGGCCTGAACAACTTCATGGAGGGTTACTAATCTGCTCCAAGCAAAGAACACGCTGAGCAAAACAATTACTACCAGAGAGGTTCCCAGAATACGAATCGCACGAAAGGATTGTAGGAAACGCAATGCGCGGCTGTGCCATTGTTGCTGCCCCTCTTCTTGCCGCAGAACCTGCGACATAAAGTACGCGAAGATCGGCAGCAATAGACTGATCGCTCCCATTGTTTGGAAGATCTCATGTGCTTTACTGCTTTGCCAACCGACATAGGCGTGGTGGCCCACGATCCCTGCCATGAAGCCGCCAATAAGCCCCGCTCCCACTCCAACAAATACTCCCCTGGCTCTTCCAAGCGATAACCCTGTCAAGACTCCTGCTACACTTCCAAACAGAATACCCAGGCCGAGTAGGCTGAAGGGAAGGGGTTGGTGCGGCAACCACCGTACCTTCACGAGGATCACGTCAGTGGATGCAGTATCTACAGCCTGCCGCGTGATCGCCCCCTGCTTTAGGGAGTCGGGAAAGTTGCAATCACATAGTCCCCAAAAGACCGCCGCAGGAATTAGGATGAGAACAAGGAAGAAGAGTATCGGTAGACCCCCGCCCTTCCAAAAGCCATCGCCAGCAGCTTGGCAGGCGAGGATTCCGATTGTACTAACAAACGCCCCGGCCAGAACCATTGCAAGTATGTTATCGAGTTGTCCGCCAATATGAAGAATGCCGTAGGCCGCCGAACAAATGAGTGCCAAGACTGAGGCGATTGTGACAAAGTGCCAGAGCGCCACGTCTGCCTTCAATTGCCATTGCCCAATGGGCCTACCCGGCGGCGTGCGGTAGAGAGTTCTGAATGCTCCCAGAAATATGGAAAGTAGTCTGCGAACATTTCTCCCGAGCGTGGCCCGATCACCGAACATCACGTCGAACCACTGTCTTCGGCAGTTCTCGTCTAGCAGTTGCTCCAACGATGCGAGGCTGATGGACGTCATCACGACCGCTTTTAGTAGAGCCAGGTTAAGGCCTTCCACGAGATTGGCTCCTTCACTATCAGAGGTACTCAGGTTTTAGGGGTATTTGCTGCCCGAAGATCCAACCCTCGATCCGGCGGACAACGTCGTGTTGCGGCACGCCCTCGGACCGATAGTTCAGAACCACGTCGATCATCAGTAACAGGCCGACGACGGCATCGAACGGGTCCTCGCCGTCCGGGCCGTCGCCGAACCCCGATTGAATCTGCTCGACCAGGCCGACATCGCAGACCACCGGCCGCTGTGCCGCCCAGACCAGGATCTTCATTCCTCGCGCTCGACGGTCTGATGCCTGCCGCTTGCTCCAGCCCGAGCGCGGAAAGCCCAGGTGCCGGTACGCCTCGGCCGGGTAGCTCTCGACCACGAGGAACGACCGCTCGCGGATCAGGTCCTGCAAGGTGCCCGCGAACGGCCAGATCGCGAAGTTGATGCCATAAGGTAAAGCCCTTGCTCCGGCAACTCACCGAGATGCTCCACAGCTAAGTCGGGGTTGATTCTGATCAGAGCCCGAAACGCCCAGGCTCCAATAAGATCCTCGGATCGCCCGATTTGCCTGATGAGCCAGTCAACCTCGTCCGCATCACGGTAGACATAGATATTGAGAGCCAGAGAACGATGGTTCGGAGGCTGGACTTTGGCGAAGAGGGCCGACTTATGGGCTCGCCACAAGTCGGCTGCATCATCTAACGAGGCAAGCAGATATGCAAGATCATGTACTGGCTCCTGCTTCGGATCAGCCTGAACGATGGCTCGTTCCAGCCAAAGCCGATCAAGTCGTACTGCGGCCTTCAGGGCGTGATAGCACTCTTCGTTCAGTAGTTCTTTCCAGTCACCTTCTCGCAGGAAACCAGCAGCATTCGCCTGCGTCTGACATCGCAATTGCCAGATCGTGTCCAACAGCTTGGGATTTGGCCGTTTGGCTAGGATTGTTAGCGCTGCCCGCTTCGCCGAAGGGGCTCCGGTCTTGAGAAGATCGGCGGTACGGTCGGCAGTATATGGTTCAGCGAAAGTCGTGATGGCCCCAACGATCCGATTCTCCAGCACGACGTCCCCGCTGGCGCTTACAGCGGCAAATCGTCGATACAAGGTCGGGACGATGCGTGGTCCAACGGTAGGAAGCAGGTGATCGTAGAGGACTTCAGCGTGCTGCCACCCCGCAGCCTCCAATGCCTGAACCACTTGGTCAATCAGCGAAGGCAGGCCGGTTTCGGGGTCTGCAATGGCCCATACAGCGTCCATGGGGACGTATCCCAAGAATCTCCCGCTATAGGTCTGATCGCCTGTGAACAGGCTTTGCAGTTGCTTGCAAAACGCTTCGGCCCCCATTTCATTCGTGCGTAGAGCGGCCACCAACCCTTGTGCAACTGCCCAGTTAAGAATCCGGTCGTGCCACAACTCGAACTGCCCGGCCTCCGTTTGCCGTAAGAAACCCAGCCGAACAAGCCGGGCGACCGTCGCGTTTTCAAGATCCGCCTTTGCAAGCTGCTCCGGTCCCCAAGGGTACGGGGCTCGGTCCAACAGGCCCCTGGCGAGCCGCTGCAACCCGACCACGTCAAGCGGATTCAGAGCTTGCTCGTTTTGACGAAGACGGTTCCAGTACGCTGAAACAAGCTCGTACTCGTTGGTAGGCCGCCAACTTCGGTCGGCCGCAACCGCAGAGTAGAGTTGGGCAAGCAGCGGACGCCGGATCGTATCGCGGAGGTCGGCGGGAATGTTGGACCACTCGTCTCCAAAACGGTCCTCCAGGTATAGCTGAAGTTGGGGGACGGTAAAATCGCCGACCTCGAAGACGACCGCTCGGTCCCGCCCCTGTCTCTCAAACATTCTTGCTAAGTCTGATTGGCATGTTACCACTAACCGGACGTTCCAATCCTCCCAGGGGGCAATCGCCAGTGCCTTTACCTCGGAGGGGTCCTGTACGCCGTCAATGAAGACCGTCAGCCAGCGTTCGGCCCGGCCATGAATCAATTCTCGACGCCGGGCGGCGATCCGATCCAGCCCCGGACCAGTGTCATTACGCTTGATCTCTCGCCAGAAAAGGCCAGCAACATGGTCAATGTCTCGCTGGGCATCGCCGGTCGCATCCACTAGAATAGTCAATTCCTTCTCCGTTGCCAGTCTGTTGGCGAGGGCGAACAGCAACCAAGATTTGCCCTGCCCACTTTCCCCTGAAAGGACCAGCATAGGTGAACTGCTCGGCCACTGAGCCATTGCGTTTGCTGCAAAATCCTTGCGTACGTCGTCGTCGGGCTTGTAGCCTCGGCGACGTAACTCGCCTTCAAGGTGTTTCTGCCCGCGTTCACGGAGCATCAACCAGTTCGTCAGCGGAACCGCGTCCAGCCTATACTCAGCCAGGAACTTCGTACTGTCCACGTCCGCACTGCCTTGAGCGGCATGGCGTGCAAGCCTGGTGAGCATCGCGTCCCGCTTTTCGCTCACTTCAGTATCGAAGTTGACAAGTGCGAGCAGAAGTGAATCGACTTGCTGCCGCAGGTGGCCTTGCGTCTGGCCGCCGACAAACGTGAAATTGGCCAGGAGATGCCAGACATTGCGCTGCGTCGTCTCAAGTGGCTCTTCGCGTCGAGCAATCGTCGGTCGCTTACGGACCTCCTCAACAACTCGCTCGAAAAGCGTGCGTTCAGTATATGGACCGTCCGACCAGAAGGGTTCCTCGTCCCCGGTCGGCGGATCTTCTCGCCGCCTTACGCCACGGAATGGAATTGCTTTCGCGTTGTCCAAGGCGGCGAGGGCATCGCCAGGGGGTATCGACCGCGTTGAAAGTGACTGGAAGAAGGCATAGACTTGTAGCCATGCGCCCATTCGCCCCTCGGTGATGAACTGATATTCGGTCTCTGGGACTCCTGGGTCTATAGCAAGATAAAGGTCGGGAATCACCTGCTCAATCACGTCTCGTAGCGACCAAGTTCCCCCATTGGAGCGGGCCTTCAGTTGGGCAACAACCTTGTGGTTTACGGTGATCTCCTGAAGGTCTCCTCCTCCGCCACTCGGTTCAAGGCGAAGTGTCGCCTGGGTGATCTCTTGGCCGGTTACGTCGAGGGAAAGGCTCGATATGTGCAGACGTGCAGCCCTGAACAGACACCAGAGCATCTGGTAGAGGACACCGTTGATTGTGCTTGGGCCTCCTGCCGGTGGTGAAGACATCGTGTCGTCGCTCCCCACGGATTTCGTTGAGGCTACAAGTCGCTCTGTTTCATTGAGCATCGCGTCGGTATCCGTGATGGCCGGATTGCGTGACGCTATTTTACCTCATTTGGTGGCAGCTGGCAGCTAGTGGGTTGGGCGGTCACAATTTGGTCATCCTGCCCGGTGCACTCGTCTCGCCGACCGCCATCGCTTCCAGCAGGTCCTTGAATTTCTTCATCCCGCCGACTTCCCGGATCAGTCCGAGCAGCTCGTTGAGGCGGGCAAATCCGCCGACAGCCTGGGCCGTCTGCACCACTGCTTTGACCTGGCTGATGGTGATGGTGTCCCCGGCCTTCTTCTCGGCCGGGACCGCTGCCGGTTCAGGAGCGGGGGCTGGCTTCTGCTTCCCATTGAACTGGTGACCGCACTTGGGGCAGGTTTTGGCCCTGGTCCCCTTGACCCACGCCTGGCATTTCGGGCACTGTTTCTGGCCTCGTCTGGTTTTCTTCGCCATTTATGATTCTCCGTCGGAGCGGGCTGGGAAACGGCCGTGATTTCGGGCTACTAGATGGCCTGACGGGCGGGTATCATCGACCGCCGACCAGGGCGACCCGCTGGCGAAGCTCGCCTACCCCTGTTGCCAAAGTCTGCATCTCGCCCAGGCCCCGGTAAACGGCTTCCAGCCGCTCGCTGACCAGCTTGAAGGACTCGCCCAGCCGCTTGTCCAATGTCCCCTGGAGCTTCTCATCCACGGCCTTCCGCATCTCCTCCAACTGCTTGGCATTTTCCTCCTGCATGGTCTTGAGCTTGGCTTCCAGGGTAGTGCGGACTTCGCCCAACCGCTTTTCGTTGGACTCGATGAGGTTCTTGAACTGCTCCGCGATGGCGGCGAACTGGCCCCGCTGCCAGTTGATGAAATCGGTTATCGTCTTGCTGACCTCCTCGCGCGCTTTCTGCGCGCTGGCCGTGAATTCCTTCCGTATTTCGTCCAATTTCGCGGCACTGGCCTCCTGCAACGCGCCCAATCGCTTCTCCACGGTTTATGCGGTAGAATCGGCGCGTCCCTCGGTTCTAAGCTGCCTTCCGCCGCCGCCATGCGTGGGCCAGCAGGGCGAAGGCACCGGCAACGACCAAGCTTATGCTACCGGGCTCAGGAACATTCATCAAACCTGGAGTCGGCGACGCTGCGACCCAACTTGCGGGATCATCAGCCGGTAGATCCGGAGAAAGTCGGCTCAAAGACAGTCCATTGCCGTTGGCTGATGGCCAAGGTGATTGGTCACTAAAGGTGACAGTATCAACAATGTCATACCCAACATAGCCGTGGTCTGGTGGTAAGGGCCTCGATAACGTTACCGTATCCTCCGGAACCAGCCCTGTGTTCCAAGGTCCAAGAATCGGGACGGAAGTGGGAATGTTGTAAGCCGCCCGGAAAGTTGCAGATGAAGTGCCAACAAGCAGGGTGTAAGAATGTGCGGCCACTTGTGACATCTGGGGGAAACAAAAGTAGATGCCGCTCATTTCCCAAGTGGATGTAGGGTTGGCGGGATCGAACAGAAGCACCGTGTTGGCGGTAGTGTTGTACAGCTCAATGTATTGGTCCTGATACGCGCTGCCCGTGAGCGGACCGTACATGATTTCGTTGATGACGATCGAAGGAGTGTCAGCATAGCTTTGAGGCACAAGAGCGATCAATAATGCCAAAGTGGCCAACCGAACAACCAGCCGAGTCATGGTTTTGTCTCCCAGAAGCTGCGGCGAAAGTCGCCGTGGAACCGTGTCAAACGCTGAGAATCCCATACAGAGAGCCAGCCCAGACGCCGATCTGCTTTGAAAGTGTTGCAGTTCTCCCGAGACGGCGAAAAGGTATGGCTTGTTTGTCGTGTTGTGTTGGCTACTTCCGCACCTCCGGCGTTCAGGTCGTGATGGGGCCCAAACCCGGCCCCCGTGACAACTAGTTTAATTATTACACCCAGGGAAAGCAACATAGGGGGGCAATCGGCAACGGCGGTCGGAGTGCACGAATGGGGGGGCGTCATGGAGGTGGCAAGGGAGCAAGGGCGGCCACCGGCCCACGGCAAACCCTACCACCCGTTCGTCAACCAATTCCGTTCGGCCACGGCGCTGGCATGGACCGGCACACCTTGGTAGACCAGCGCCGAAGCCAATAGGCCGTCAGCAGAAGCCCGGTATTCCTCGCCTTCGCCAACTTGGTCGGCCTTTTCCCACGGCAGGTTGCTTACACTGGCTATCACCCGCTCAACCTGGTCAACCTCAACCTGCATGTCGCCGGGTTGGGCTTCCAGGGCATCCAGCACCAGGCCGGAAAGCAGTCGCTTCCAGACCTTCCGGCAGGTAGCGGGCTTGTCGAACAGGTCGAGGGCGACGATCTTGTCGCCGATGGCAACGGCCAGCCCCGTGGCACCTTCCACGTAGGGGAGTTTCTCTTGGAACTCCGAGATCCGCTGCTGGCACGAGTCATACGTGTCGCTGAGTGCACTGGTGGGAGAAGCAGTCCCCAGAGCATTCTGAACTCGGTCAATCTCCGCCCAGACCTCTTTCTGGTCGGACTGGTGCCCCTGGTCTGCCTTGAGAGACTTGGCCACGGACGACTTGATCGCATACAAGATGCTGGTGGAGGAACGGGTTTCGCTCGACTCGAAATTGCGGGTCTTGTAGCCCCACCGCCCGCGTTCTACGCAGGAAACCGGAATCGTGGTCTTCTTCCTGGCGGCGGCCAGCGCGCTCGTGTTCAAGACTCGGTTCTGCCTTGCCCCACGCAGCTCCTCCCCTTCGATGAAAAGAACCAGCGTGTCGCCGCGATTATCGACGGTCAAGGTGGGCACCGATCCGGCTTCGCTCACTTCTTCCACAGCCACCGAACCGCCCTCCATGGCTTCGTCGGACACGAGGTATTCCAAGCCGCTGGCCCGGCTGGTGAACAGGGGAAAAACGGTCAGGGCTTCGTGTCGAAGGGGCTGACCAACGCGGATTTCGGGCAACATAACCGGCATATGTATCTCACGCAGCGGAACAGAATCTACTTGTTGAACTCTCCGGCGTCGTACTTCTTCCAGAACTCGGCGGGCTGGAACTGGTCCTTTTCTTGGTAACTAATGCCGATGGTCTTGAGGCTCTTCATCTGGCGGATTACGTCCAGCCCCTTGGTGATGTTCTTGGGCGTGAAATGAGTCTCAGTCAAGTTCATCCCTTCAAGTGGCGACAAGTCCGATATCTGTGTGTCGTAGACGAACAATCTCGTCAGAGGCATCCCTCTGAGCGGCGACAGGTCGGACACCCGCGTGCAAACGCACCACAGGATCGCCAGAGGCATCCCTTTGAGCGGCGACAGGTCGGATACCGGCGTGATCTGGCATTGCAGGTTGGTCAGAGGCATCCCTTTGAGCGGCGATAGATCGGATACGTGTGTACTGTGGAGGTCAAGGATTCTCAGAGGCATCCCTTTTAGCGGGGATAGGTCGGTTACCTGCGTGTCGTGGCAATCCAGGCTCGTGAGAGACATCCCTTTCAGCGGCGACAGGTCGGAGAACTCGCTTCTGTCACTACCCCAGGTACCACCACAATAGAGTGACCTCAATCGTTCGAGCGCCCGCACCGGCGAAATGTCCGTCACTTTGTCCGTGCTAAACTCGAACCCGACGACCACGCCGTTCGCGATGTTGGGCGCGGGTTGTCCCAGACCTTTGACATTCCCATCGAAGCCCGGATTGAGTTCCTGCAATTTCTTGGCGACGGCCGCCACCTGTTTCTCGGCGGGCAGGGCGGCAACCTCCTTCATCCATCGCTGGAAGGTGGGATCGACGAGGGCCAGTGGCTTGTTGGCGGTCGAGCCAACGGAAAGTTGTGCGGCATTGGTGGCATGGCTCAGTTTTGCGTGCCCAGCCGCAGTGTCCGCCAGAACTTGGGAGACGCGGAAGCCCAGGCTAATGTGACGGTTCCCAGGCTCCTCGCGGTCGCGGAACGCAGACCGGCAGAGCCTCGCCGGGCCGTACCAGCTACCGCCGCGAAGCACGCGGTGCAAGCCTCCGGGAGGCCCCAGCGGATCATCCGTAGACGTGTTCGTATAATAATCCTTGTCGTACCAGTCCTGACACCACTCACACACATTCCCGTGCATGTCATACAATCCCCATGCGCTAGGCCGCTTGAGACCCACTGCGTGCGTCATGCCAGCGGAATTGCCGAACCACCCGTAGTCGGAAAGCCCGTTCTCGTCGTACTCCTTGGGAACCGCCTTGCCGCCCAAACTGAAGCCGTACCGACCCGCGTTCCCCGCACGGCAGGCATACTCCCATTGCGCCTCCGAAGGTAGAACATACCTGTGCCCCGCCGACCGCTCCTCTGGCATCTGCGACAGTTTGCGGCAGAACTCCACCGCATCGTCCCACGACACACACTCCACAGGAAACCGTTTCGTGTCCTGACCGGCTACCTTCTCTTTGCTCTTGCCCGTGGCCGAGAACTCGCTGGGGTTGGTCCCCATGACCCGCTGGTACTCTTGCTGCGTCACTAAGTACACACCGAAGTAAAACGGCCTTGTGATCCGCACCCGGTGCTGTGGCCCTTCGCCCGGCACACGCTCCTTGTACCACTGCTCAGTATCAGGTCTCTTCAACTCCTCTTCGATTAGTTCTTTGGGCGAGCCCATTTGAAACTCGCCCGGCGGAATGAGCACGAGCTTCATGCCGATGGAGTTGGTGATCTCCAGCGGCATGCCCAGGTGCTTTGACCACGCTTCCTGGTGCTCTTTAGCTTTCGTGGCGTCGAACGGGGCGACGGCGGGCGGGGGCGGTTTGAGCGTCACCTTGACCTTTACCTGGCCACCGTGCGTAACGGTAATGCTGCCGGGGTCAAGCTGGAAGTCGTCGGCGTCACCCTGGACGGCAAGGTCGTACTTGCCCGCGCTGAGGCTGAGCGTCCAGCCCGACTTGGCATCCACCAGTTGAACTTTCTGGCCGCCTTGGCTAACGGCCACTTGCACGTCCTTGCCCAGTTGCTCGTCGATCTCGACCGTCAGCATCCCGTGGCGGAGGGTGATCGTCAGGATGACCCCCAGCAGCAAGACCAGACCGCCCGCAATGCCCACCAGCACCAGTGGCTTGCGACAAACGTTGGCGACCGCTCCGAGGGCCTTGCCGAGGATCTTCGAGCCTGTGTTGCGTTCCGGGCCGATATGCGGCTGGGCTCGCTCCGCGGCCGTGGGCTTCTTCTGCCGGGTTAGCGCACCGACCGGCTTGTCTTCCTGCAAAAACGCCAGGCTCTGGGCCAAGGCCGCGCTGGAGGGCTCTTCCGACGCGCGGGCAGCCGACCGACCGGCCGATACACCCAAGATCGCCTCCAACTCGGCCACAACCTCGCTCATCGTCTGGTAGCGCTCCTCGACCGTCTTGGCAACCATCTTCTCGAAGACGGCCTGAACCTGTTCCGGCACGTCGGCCCCCAGAGAAGGAATCGGCGATTCCCTATGGGCCAGGAGCCTTGCCATCAGCGTATCGCCCTCGTAGGCGGGTTTGCCGGTGAGCAGGTAGTACAGCGTGCAGCCCAAGCTGTAAATGTCGGCCCTGGCATCGGCGTGCTTGGTGCTGAGGGCCTGCTCGGGGGCCATGTAATCGACCGTGCCCATCACCGCCCCGGTGCCGGTCAGTTCGGCCTGACTGGGTGCGTTGCCGCCCGTTTCGATGCGGGCCAGGCCCATGTCCAGAATCTTGACCGTGCCCTTCTTGTCGAGCAGCAGGTTGGCGGGCTTGATGTCTCGATGGATGACGCCCTCCCCATGGGCGAACTCCAGGCCACGGGCCGATTGCAGGATGTAGTTGACCGCTTTAGCGACCGGAAGCGGGCCATTCGCCTTGACCAGGGCTGAGAGGTCTTGGCCCTCGACGTATTCCATGACCAGGAAGTGGACGCCATTGGCTTCGTCTGCGTCGTAGGCGGCGACAATGTTCGGGTGGCTGAGCTTGGCTGCGGCTTCGACCTCTCGTTGAAAGCGTGCCACCGCAGCCGCATCCTTCGTTACCGCTTTGGGCAGCATCTTGATCGCCACGGTTCGCTTCATGCGGCGATGCTCGGCCTTGAAGACCTGTCCCATACCACCTTCACCGATCTTGTCCAAGATCGTGTAGTTGCCGAGGATCAGCGATTTCGCCCGCCCCGAATAAATTTCCTGGACCTGGAACTTCGTCAGGTGCTTGCTCTGGACGAGCTGCCGGGCAAGTTCCTGGGCGTCCTTGGGCGAGGCTTTGGGCGGAATGAAGTTCTCCAGCTTGCCGGGGGCGATGACACCGGAATCGGCAAGCTGCTTGACGAACTGTTCGAGGGCAACCGCCATAGTCTTCCTCGCAAGAGCGGGACGCCCCCCATTCTAGCGTAGCTCGTCGCGAGAATCTACGTATGGCTGTTCCAAGCGGTGCAAGGCGCAAATCGGGGTCGAAATCGCGTCATAAGTACAGGGTGCGAAGCCTAGCTCTTGCAACCCATCATTTTCGCCCCGAAAGCCCCTTTGATCGACCATTTCCGGTCGGTTGATGGGGTTTTCGCGTTTCGGATCGCGCTGCTCGTTGCGCTGTGGTCCCGCTCGTTATTTTGCCCTGCAAATGCCAGGGCGGTTCGCGCTTCCCCATTCCCCCGCGTGGCCGCCCCGGTCACGGGGTGGCCGTAGCTATCAGGAGGTCACCCCGAATGATCTGCACTGCATGTTCGTCTCCCGATTGGCAAGCCCTTTTCCTGCGGCTGCTTCCCGCCATCCGTAGGCACGCCCGCATCGCCTTTCGTCACCTCGATCCCGAGGGCCGCGAGGAGTGCGTTCAGGCCACGATCTGCAACGCCTGCTGCGCCGTCGCCCGCCTGGCCGAGTTGAACAAGCTCGATCTCGCCTACGCCAGCGTCTTGGCCCGCCACGGTGTGGCCCAGGTGAGGGACGGGCGCATGACGGGAGGCAGCCTCAACTGCAACGACATCTCTTCCCGCTATTGCCAGCGCGCGAAGAACATCACCGTCGTAAGGCTCGACCACTTCGACGAAGAAGAGAACTGCTGGGAGGAAATTCTCATCTCCGACAACACCTGCACCCCCGCCGAGTTGGCCGCCAGCCGGATCGACTTCCCCGCGTGGCTCGATACGCTCAGCCGTCGCGACCGCAAGGTGGCACGGTTCCTCTCCCTCGGCAACCGCACCCACGACGCCGCCCGCAAGTTCAAGGTGAGCGAGGGCAGGGTTTCGCAACTTCGCCGTGAAATGGCCGAGTCGTGGCGCGAGTTCACCGGCGAGGCGGAGGATGGCAGGCCCGCCGCCGCGTAGCTGATGGTCAGGTGGGGCGGGATGGGCCGGACGCCGAGCTGCGTGTCCGGCTCATTCCTGCCCGGCATGCCACGGTCATCAAGCCTGTGTGCCGTTAGGGTTTCTTCGTCTCGGCGCTGCCGTCCTTCAGCTCGAAGGTCACGGATACGCCCGCCCGAATAGAGATTTTTCCCAACGCCATCGACTCGGGGTTTTCACCGCCCGATCCACGTTGGTCCTGAATCACGTTCTGCGACATGCCCCCCGACGACCGCCCATAGCCCCAGCCGGACCAACTGGAGAAGTACCAGGAGCCGCCGCCGTAGGATTCGTTGATCGCCAGTGGCCTGCCGATGGTGCATCCCAGCACCGCCACCATCTTCTCGGCCTTCTCCCTCGCCGCCTTGAGCGCCAATTTACGGGCCGACTCCCGATGCTGCTTGAACTGCGTGGTTTGGAACTCGACGCCGTTGACGTGGTTTACGCCGACTTCCAGCATCTGCGAGATCAGCGACTCCACCTTCGCCGGATCGGATAGCGTCACGACGAACATATTGCGAGTCACGTAACCAATCGGCGGATCTACGCTGTCGTAGGGGGGCTTGTATCGCGGCTCGATGGAGAGGTAGTCGGTCTGCACGTCCTTGTCGGGCACGCCGCTTTCCTTGATCGCCGCAGCAGCCTTCTTCCAGATGTCGGCATTCTTGTGTTTGGCCACGAGCAACTGCGTGTCGCGCGTCTCGATCCCGAAGTTGAGGATGACCTTGTCCGGCTTGGCGTAGACGAGCGCTTCGCCGGTGACGGTGATCTTGGGAGTGTCAACGCTCGGGGATTGTTGAGCGTCAAGCGTCGATGCGGTGAGGGCAATCAATATCGTCGCTGTGAGCAGTCTTCCCATGCGTTGGTCCTTTCAGTGAACGAGTCGGATCGAAGAGTGAACCTGCTCATTATAGCCGGTACGGCGAGGCAGGATGTAACAAGTGTGTAACGGCTCGCCGTGTGCCGTCAGGAGTACGATCCCCGCTTCTCAATCGAACTTACTTTCCCGTCAAGGTAAATGCGGCCCAGTAGAATGGATGGGCTGCGGAGCGGGCCGCACGACGGGCCTTGATCTGGGCCAACTGGGCGTTGCGTAACGCCTCGGCCTTAGTCTTGCCTGCCGATAGGTTCGTAAAGAAGTCGGTCATCAGCGCCACCGTCTCCTCGTCCGGGATCTGCCACAGCGTGGCGACAACCGCCTTGGCCCCGGCCAACTGAAACGCCTGCCGCAAACCCGCCACTCCTTCGCCATTGCGAACCTGGCCCAAACCCGTCTCGCAGGCACTAAGCACCACCAACTCCGCCCCCCGCAGATCCGTTCCCACGATCTCTAGGCCGGTCAAGATCCCGTCGTCTACTTGCGCCGACGCCTCCGCCGCACACTGATTACAGCCAGCCAACAACAGACCGCACCGCAACAGCGGGTTCTCCAGCGGCTTGCCTCCGGTGGTCAGCACGGCACGCCCCTTGGATCCTTCCTCGGCCAACACTGCCGACCGCTCGTCATGGTGCTCTACCTCTTGATCGGGGAAGAAGAAGCCGTGGGTGCTCAGCACCAACACCTGCGGCCGGTGCATGGCCTTGAAAACGCCTTCCAGCGCGTATCGGTCCTCGTAGAGCACGGGCTTGGCACCGGCGTAGCGGGCCACGCTGGGCTTGATGGCGGCCGCCTCGTCGGCCGTGCCGGGCAGCCGCCCCACCCGTCCCAAAGTGCTCAGGCTCCGCATACCCCGGCTGCTGGCCACCTGTTCCACAGGAGTCGCGATGCGCAACACGGCCTGCGTGGCGGCTTCCACATTGGTTGGTGTCAGGTCGTAATCGGGATTGGCAAACAGGATCGGCTGGCTGGTTTTCTGCCCTGCGCCGGTGGCCGGGCTCACCAGGTCGCGGCCGCTAATCACGTAATGGATTTGGTATTTCTCAACGGTGTACTGACCACCGGGCAAGGGAAGGGCCCCCCAGGGGATCAGCCACAAGCTGGCGTCGGGGCTAACGATCAACTGCCGGGCGTTTCCAAAATGCTTTTCCAGCGGCTCGAAGACCAGCTCGGTCACGTTGTGCATCGCACGTCGGAGCTGCGATTCAGCCTCGGCCTCACCGGACTTGGCGATGGTCGTTGCGGCCTTCTCCAAGGCATTTCGGGCGGTCTGCACGGCATCGTTGATCTTCAGGGCTTCACCCAGATCGACGACTGAGACTTGGCCCTGCCCCTCAGCCGGAATGAGCCAAGCGGCGTAATGCGGCGGCAGCCATTTTTTCTCCTTATAGCCCCACACGCGAAAACGTGCCACTTCGATCAGGACCGCATCCTTGGCCAGCGATTTTCGCACGGTGGCCGGTTCGACCCAAGGATCACCGCTGGTGTCGCGGCCGGTGGCCTGACCGAGTTGCCTCGATAGCTCTTGTTCCTGCTGGTTGAGTGTCTGCAACTGCTGGCGGTAGTGGGCCTCTTGCCCGGCCTTGGAAAGGGTCATGCTCATGGAAGCCAGTCGGCTACGGACGGCCAGCAATTGCTTGACCAGGTCGGCCAGCGTCGGGTCGGTACCTTCGGTGGCCAGGAGGGCCCGCTGGGCGAGCACTTCCTGGGCCACGGCCTTGCCATTGAGGACCCATCCCGCCGACCGCATGGCAATCTCCGCATCGGCCCGCTCGTGTAGCCCCAGCGACAAGGCTATGTGAAGCCGCATTTCATCTTGTGTCTGGAGAAAGGCAAGTTGCTCTTTTTCGCTAAGGGCGGGTAAGGTGCGGGCCACGTGGCGGCGGACGATCCGCCGCGCACGGTCGGTCTCGGCGACGGCCGCGGGCCAGTGCTCGCTCGCCGCGTGAAGGAGGGCCAGATTACCCAGGTTCTGCGCCACGTCGGGATGATCCGGCCCGAGCGCGGACTCCTGGATCTTGAGGCTGCGCTGGTAGAGCGGCCCGGCCTGGGTGTATTGGCCCATGTTCCAGTACAGGACCGCCAGGTTGTGCAGGCTCTGCGCCACGTCGGGATGATCGGGCCCGAACTGGGACTGGCGGATCCGGAGGCTCCGCTGGTACAGCGGTTCCGCCCGCGCGTACTGGGCCATGTCCTCGTACAGGTTCGCCAGGTTGTTCAGGTTCGTCGCCAGGTCGGGATGATTCGGCCCGAGCTGGGACTCTTGGATCTTGAGGCTGCGCCGGTACAGCGGCTCGGCCTTGGCGTATTGGCCCATGTCGCCGTAAAGGACGGCCAGGTTGTTCAGGCTCTGCGCCACGTCGGGATGGTGCGGCCCGAGCCGCGACTCGCAAATCTTCAGGCTTCGCCGGTACAGCGGTTCCGCCCCTGCGTATTGGCCCATTTTCCAGTAGAGACGCGCCAGGTTGTTCAAGCTCTTCGCCACGTCGAGATGATCCGGCCCCAGGGCCTTTTCGCGGATCGCCAATGATCGCTTGTAAAGCGGCTCGGCCTCCGTGTAACGCTTCTGGCTTTCTACGGCAATACCGAGGTACCGCAGTGCGTCGGCCAAACGAAGGGGCTGCCGGTTGAGCCCGCCCTCGGCAAGTTCTTTCATTTTCTGCGCAGTACGTTCCATCTCGGCGTATTTGCCGGTCGAACATTGCTGCCACGCCTCGCCGTCCAGCCGGACGAATTCCTCCGCGTCGTCGGCCCGCGTGACATCTGGCAAGCACAACCGCACGGCAAGCAAGATCAACCCGATCAGAAAAGCAGATCCCGGGGATTGGCGGGACACTTGTTGATCCTCCGACAAATAGTGCTGAACCCATGGGTCTGCCATACCTTCCGGAGCATGGGCCAAACCTCCGTCAGCAAAGCATAGGTGCGGCGGAACGCAGTGACACACGTTCCCAACGGCCTGAACCGTTCCGCCCACCGCAACCAATCTATGAGCGGTTCATGTTGACCGTCAATCACCACCTTCCAGGATCGCTGCGTCCTCTACCGCCCTGCACGACATTATGTACAAAACTAGCGGCCTGGTGAAGGACCTCAAGCAGCACTGTCGTCAGAACCGAGCGGTCAAGAGCACCTTGGCCAGCATCCGCCCGCGCGCGGATCGACTTCGACGCTTGTCTATTTCCAGAACTCACGGACCACTCGTTCCCATTCGTCGGCCATCAGCTGGTGGCCGCGATACGTAGGATGCACGTTGTCCCAAATCCAGTAGTCAGCCGGGGCTCGCTTCGCCGCCTCGTCGAACACTGGCTGGAACTGCACCAGGGCCGCTCCATGCTTCTGGGCGAGCTTGGCGACGATTCTCTGCTTTTCGCGGATACCCCCATTGATCTTGCCCGTAGGCTTCACGAACGGGGCGCAGAGCACCAGCTTGAGCTTCGGATTGGCCCCCTTCGCCTGGGTGATGAGCTTGTCATAGACCTGTTCGTATTGATCGTGTCTGGCGCTGTCGTTCACGCCGATGAGGATGCTCAGCACGTCGGGCTTCAGGTCGAGCGTGTCCTTCTGCCAGCGCTTCTCCAGGTCGAGCACGGTGTTGCCGCTGACGCCGCGATTGATGAAGTCGAGCTTCAAGTCCGGGAACGCTGCACCGTACTTGGCCGCGATGATGAAGACGTACCCGTGCCCGAGGATGTGGTTCGGGTCCGCACTGCGCCCCCGATTGCCGTCCGTGATTGAATCGCCTTGAAACAGGATTCGGGCACCGGGGGTGAACGCGCTGATGGGCTCGGCGGCGCGCAGGGCGACCAGCGGTGAGCCCATGGTCGTAAGCAGAAGCGAGGCAAGGAGCAGTTTGTTCATTGGCGTGCCCTTTCGTCAGGAAAGCGATGGTGGCGACGGAACGTGCCTATTGTAGCAGGCACAGCCCGCCAGGGCATGCAGAACGTGTCGTAGCCCAGCAATCGCTGCCCATCGGCAGCACAGCGTTCTCGTTCTCCCTTTCAGGAGGTCCTATGTCCCATATCGTGACTCTCAACGTGCAGGTCCGTGACGCCGCCGGCGTCCGAGCTGCCTGCCAACGCCTGAATCTGCCCGCGCCGGTGCAGGGCAAGGTCGAACTTTTCAGCGGCGAAGTCGAAGGGCTGGCCGTGCAGTTGCCGGATTGGGTCTATCCGGTTGTCTTCGACACGGCCACGGCCCAGGCGAAATATGACAACTTTTCGGGCAGGTGGGGGAGCAACGCGGAACTCGACAAGTTCCTGCAAGCGTATGCCGTGGAACGTGCCCGTGCCGAAGCGCGGAAACGCGGGCACCAGTGCACCGAGCAGACCCTGGCGGACGGCTCGATCAAATTGACGATCCAGGTTGGAGGTGTGGCATGACAAAGATCATCGAAGTCACCATCACTGCTAAGGGCGAGACTACGGTCACGACCAAGGGATTCACCGGCGCGACGTGCCGTGACGCCTCTCGCTTCATCGAGCAGGCCCTCGGCCAGCGAACCAGCGAGCAGCTTACCACCGAGTTCCACCAGGCGACGACTGTCGAGCAAACGCGGCAGCGCGCGTAGCGCCCGTGGTATCTCCCACCGGCGCAGCACACTCTCATTTCCCATCCGCTTTGAGGCGTTGAAGCACGCGATCCAGTTCGGCCTCGGCTTCGATGACCTTGCCTGCGTCGAGCAAAGGCTTGACCTTCTCTTCCATCGTCTTGGCGATGGCCGATGGATCGCGCCCGCTGGCCGCCCATTGCTGCGCGCCCTGCTTCACTCGCTCGACCTTTTCAGTGAGCCGTTTGCGCGTCACTTCGGTGAGTTGTGAGCCGCCGTCCTTCGCAAGTTCGCGCAGCTTGGCCTGTTGTTCTGGCGTCAGCAGATTCTTGATCGCCACCACCAACCCGACATGGAGGTGCTTCAACTCGCGCTCGACATCGAGCACTTTGTCGAGCTGCGCGAGCAGCGCTGCCTCATCCACCCGTTCCTGTTTCGCGAGCGTCGCGAGCGTGGCGATCTCGCGTTCCAACTTTGTTCGCACTCTCTCGGACCGCGACTGCGTCTTCTCGACGCAATCGCGCAACACCTGCTGTTGCTGCGGAGTCAGGGCGATGCGCTCACGCGCGAGAAACACCAGTTCCGGTGGAAAAAACGCGCCTGCAAACGGGTCGGTGGCCGTCTTGGAGTCGGCTCTAGCCAGAAGCGGACATAACGCGGCGAGGAGGGCAACGAAGGCGATACGTTTCATGGTTCGTGTCGGCATGGAATCAAGTGTCATAATCGCTGGTCCCATTGTGGAGGTGGTGGTTGATCGAGCATTGAAGCGGTGGGCGACGCCCACGCGGGGAACACTGAGGGGGGGGCCACAGAAAGCCGTGCGATGGCTTCTTGTGTTACAGAGCAGGCGGCGACGACATCCGGGGGCGTCGGCGAAGGGTTGCGATGCCTGGGCAGCATGCCAAACACGACCAAAGCCACACATGCTGCTGCCGCAGCAGCAAGCCGACGCCAGTAGTGCCGTGACGACTGGGTGGGCAAACGTGGGAATATCGCGATTCCGCCCATCCCGTTCTCAGCGCCCATCGCCGCCTCTGCCGCCGCGCCGAGAGCCACATCGAGATTCATATAGTCGAGATACAAAGCGCGTAGCTCCGCGTCCTCGTTCATCGCCGCTTGCAACGCAGCGGATTCCTCCGCGCTCGCCTGTCCACTGGCATATCGTTGCATTTGTTCGTGCCAATGGTTCTTCATGCGAGATCCTCGCGTGCGATGGTGCGCCGCACGCACTCCAGCAGAGCCCGCCGGATGCGGTGCAGCAGCTTGTAAAGCGACATCGCCGTCTGCCCGCGCTCGGCGGCGAGTTCGTCGATGCGCGTGCCCTTGGCGTAAGCGCCGAGCACCAATGCACGCTGTTTCTCCGGCAGTTTCTGCAAGCATGTGTCCAGCGCCTCACGCTGCGCCTCATGCCGTTGTTGGGCCACTGCCGCTTCCTCGGCCAACCTGCCCACGAGTTCGTCATTGAACACATGGCGATCCCGCACCCGATCCCGCAGATATGCCAGCGCTTCATAACGGGCGACGCCGAAGGCCCATTTCCGAAAATCCCGCGTGGCGTCGAACTCCGCGAACTTCTGCCACAGCACCACCGCCACCTCCTGCATGACTTCCGAGGCGTCGCCACGCGACGGCAGCAGCGACCGAACGAACGTGCGCAACGCAGGCTCATGCTCCGCAAATAGGCGGAGGAACTGATCGTGATGCTGGTGATTCAAGTCGGGCATGGGGACGTGTCACCTATTGTCATCTATTGTCTTATCTCCACAAAGTCGCTCCATTTGCCGAGAAATCTCTTGGCGAGTTCATGTGCGCGCCGTTTTTCGCCTGGCCCGATGCAGTTGTAAGCCGCCTTGCATCATTGCCGCACCACCCAGTCGCGGTACGCCATCGCACTCGATTGTAACGACGCCGAAGAGCGCTGCCCACGTACACGTAGTATCCCGGCTGCGCTTCCAGCACGCCCAGTCAGCCGACCAGAACTTCCACGCGCTTGGAAAATCTCAGCACCAGGGCATACGTGCCCGGCAGCGGCGGCAGGCCGTCTTTCGTCTCATCCTTTCCAACCATTCCAACATCCTACCAGGAGGTATTCTCCATGCAACTTGCGCAACGTCTAGCCGAGTACATCTCGGCCTGCTTCACGGGCCTGTGGATCGAAAGCCACGAGCACGAGGATGCCCTCCGCGAAATCGCCCAGCTCTGCCGTGAGCAGAACTGGCGGCTGGCGACGTGGGACATCGAGCAGGGCTTGCAGCTCCCCGGCCAGAACAATGGCCAGCCGGCCGACGCCGGGGGCAGCGATCCGCTGGCCGCCATCCGCGCGATCAACAGCTTGGCGTCGGCCGCCAGTTCGGCCATTCTTGTGTTGACCAACTTTCACAGATTCTTGTCATCGCCCGAGATCGTCCAGGCCCTCGCCCGGCAGATTACCACCGGCAAGCAGAACCGCACCTTCGTCATCGTGCTTTCGCCACTGGTCCAGGTGCCGGTCGAATTGGAGAAGCTCTTCGTCGTCATCGAGCACGATCTTCCCAGCCGCGAGCAGCTTGAAGAGATCGCCCGTGGCATTGCCACCGAAGATGGCGAGTTGCCCGAAGGCGACAAGCTGGGCACCGTGCTCGACGCCGCCTGCGGCCTGACCCGGTTCGAGTCAGAGGGCGCTTTCAGCTTGAGCCTCGTGCGACATGGCCACCTGGCCGCCGATTCCATCTGGGATCTCAAGAGCCAGACGCTAAAGAAAAGCGGCCTGCTTCAGCTCTATCGGGGCACGGAGCGGTTCGACAGCCTGGGCGGTCTCCAGGCGATGAAGGCGTTCTGCCTTCGTTCCATGCGCCGTCAGGGCCACTCCAACCCGCTCAAGCGTCCCAAGGGCGTGATGCTGCTCTCGCCGCCGGGCTGTGGAAAGTCGCAATTCGCAAAATGTCTTGGCAGCGAGGCGAACCGCCCCACGCTGATCCTCGACATCGGTTCGTTGATGGGGTCCCTCGTCGGCAGCACGGAGGCCAACATCCGCCAGGCCCTGAAGATCATCGACGCCATGTCGCCCTGCGTGGTCATGGTGGACGAGGTTGAGAAGGCGCTGGCCGGTGTCGCCAGTTCGGGCCAGACCGACTCGGGTGTCACGGCGCGGCTCTTCGGCACGTTCCTCACCTGGCTCAACGACCGCACCAGCGACAGTTACGCAATTTGTACGTGCAATGACATCTCGAAGCTGCCACCGGAGTTCTCAAGAGCGGAGCGGTTCGACGGCATATTCTTCCTGGACCTCCCCGGCCGTCAGCAAAAGGATGCCATCTGGGAAATCTACTTGCGGATGTTCGAGCTGGACGCCGACCAGGCCCGGCCCAAGGACGACCAGTGGACAGGGGCCGAAGTGAGAAGTTGTTGCCGTCTGGCGGCGCTCCTGGATCTGCCGCTGACGGCGGCGGCCCAAAACGTCGTGCCCGTGGCGGTGACGGCCGCCGAGAGCGTCGAGCGATTGCGGCAGTGGGCATCGGGAAGATGCCTGGATGCCGAAGACGGCGGCATCTATCGCGCCGATGGCGCAGGCTTTGTCTCGAAGCCAGGCCGCAAGGTCCGGCGACAGGACCCGTCGAACAACTGATGACCATCCTATGCACACATCACAGAGCGAGAGGAGGAGGACACGCCATGAAAACCACGCTCACCGTCGATGTCGAGTTTGACCCGGACGTTACCGACGCCGAGTCCATCGCCTCAGCGGCGGACCGTCTCCTGGAGACGGTGCTTTCCACGCCGGGCATCATGGAGGAATATGCGGAGCCTCGTTTTGGCCAGTTCTTCGTGGCCCCCAGCGCTAACCACCCGTCGCAGTCCCGGCCCACGGTTGTCGTGGAGATTGCCGGGGGCGTCTTGCAGGAAGCCCATACCGATAGTCCGGTGCGACTGGTGCTCTTGGACTGGGACGCGGAAGACTGCCAGCCCGCCGCCGAGGAGGGGCTCTTCAAAGCGGGCGGCGAAGTTGTCCATGTCGCGGAAATGCCTGCGGCCCCGATCAATGAAATCGTCGGGACAAATGCAGAGGAGGCCCTGGAAGCCGCTGGCATCGACGTGCTGGGCGAGCAGGAAGGCAGCTTGCAAGAGTCGCAACGCTGGGTGCTCTACGACTGCGACGCCGATGTTCTGCTTCGCACAAAAATGTATAGCGACTACGAAGAAGCGGTCGAAGATGCCGCCCAAGCAAACGATATTCTGGTGCTGCCGCTGGTGATCCGCAGTTGCTCGGCCGCTGGCTGATTTATCGAAGGGAACAACCCATGCCAACCTACGAAGTGGAGCAGTACGAGCTGCACGCCATCACCTACCGTGTGGAGGCGGATAGCGCCGCTGACGCCATTGTCAAGCTGTTCGACGGTGCCGCTGAGCCGGTCGCAGGCAGCCTGGTCTTCATCGAGACGCCCAACGATTATGGCCTACCGGCCGAGGACGGCGAGTATCAAGAGCTGGCGGAGGCGCTCAGCCAACGGGGCGTCTCGGTGGGCGACTGCATCCCCAGCATCCGCGACATTCGGGAGATCAAGACGTAAGGAGCCTTCGATGGCAGACCATTATCTGGAGTTTTCGGAGGTGCTCCCACACCTGACCGACGCCGAGGAGCAATGGCTCCGCGACCAGCTTGTCGTGGTGGCCGTCTCCGGCGATGGGGAGCATGTCGAGAAGGGTGCGCCCGACGACCCGGACCCGACAGCGGCCGACTGGCGCGGTTGCCGTGTCTATCGGGACGTGCCGGAGTGCGCCGAGTACGTCAAGGAAACGGACCTGGATGGACCGGGCTTCGAGTACGAGTTCGGCCACAACACGGATGAAGGCGGGTGCGGACGGCACCTGTGGGTCCACGCCGGTGAGTGGGGCTACCTCGACGGGCTGGCCCATCTGGTGCAGAAGTTTCTCAAGCGTTTCCGCCCAGACCAATGCTGGTCGCTCACCTACGCCACCACCTGCTCGAAGCCTCGCGTAGGAGAATTTGGCGGTGGAGCGGTATTTGTCACCGCCGACACGATCCGCTGGCAGAACGCTTACGACTTCGTGGCTTATCAACGGGAGACGTTCGAGGCCACCGCCTCCGCTGCTGAGAGTGGCTGTACATCCGTCGTCACGCTCGATCAGTTTACGACCCTCATGGAAAAGGCCAAACAGGAATCGCCCCTGGGCGGCAAGACTTGCATCTATGTGTGCCTGCCCGATGTGGAACCCGTTCCCGCGACGGGTGCGGTCCTGGACCGTAGCGACAACGGGGCCGTCTTCCTCGTAACGACCCGCGAACAGGAGAAGAACGACGATGGCGAAACGAACGCAACCCAGCCATGACCAGTTCATGGCTGCTTGCACTACGACGGCCCGCCAACGGCTGCTGAACCGGCGGATCGTGGAGGTCCGCTACCTGAATCCCCAGGAGTGCCAGCGGCTCGCGTGGGCCGGTAGCAGCGTCTTGCTCCTGCTGGACGACGGAACGACCGTGTACGTGGCGCGGGACAGCGAAGGCAACGACGCGGGGGCCTTGCACGGCGTCTCGCGGTCGGGCGAGGAGTTCGTGCTGCCCGAGCTGAACATCGGCTAGGCGAACGGTTTCGACACGCATGTCACTTAAACGCTTATACGTTTCGCGTGACGCCGCCGGACACGATGTCCGCCTTCATTGAAACCAACCATGCCCGATCGCGCAAAGCGGGCGAGCAACAGGAGCGACATGAGCACAGTCTACTTTTCGTGTCCCAAGTTCACGGTACGGCTTGTCCTTAGCGGCACGATCATTCGGAAAGCCGCGCCGATAGCCCGGTCCTTCGAGGGTCAGCCCCTTGGTGCCCTCACCGCATGGGCTGAATCGAAGTTCGGCGGCCCCATCATCGTCCAGAAGCTATCGGAACACAAGGCACGTTCCACCGTCTCTCAGCCATTCTCCGAAGCATCGTAACGTATTGACGGGCTTTGTACTGGCTGTGCCGAAAGGCCCAACCATGCGGGCCCGTCGTCTGATTGTTCCCCTTTTCCCTTTCTGAAAGGACTGCTTGTGCGAGGTGTTGATGACTCGACCGTCAAGTTGGCTCTTGCCATGATCGGCACGGGGATACTGGTCGGTCCCATCCTGGGCCTCTGGCCTTTGTTCGGAATCTTGGCTGCGTGCGGCACGTTCATTTGTGTCGCGCAGGGCAAGGGCCGCCGCTAACCCACGCACGTCTTCACCTCCAACATAAAGGTATCCATCCATGAGCACAGTCACCAATGAAGCCACCAGCCGTACCGCCACGTCCCCTACGCAGCGCCTGCGCGGGACGATGGCGGCAGTTCGCGTTTCCATACGCTGGTTCGGCACGCGCAAATCGCTCACCGTCGAGCAACGGACCGAGGCTGCCGAACCGTTCGGCACGGATGCGCGGTTCCTGAGCGCGGGCAAGCGGCTGCTGGACGTTTCCCACCCGGCCTTCAAGCGGGTCACCGCCGTTCGCGGCAAGGTCATCGGCTATTGGAAGTCGATGAGCCTGCCGTATCCCGAGCCCGGCATCCGCCTCATCCGCCAGGATCGAGTGGAAGACTTCGCGGCCAAGATGCAGGAGTTCCAGGAGGAGCTTGCCGAGGCCGTGGAAGCCCTCGACCGCCGTTTCAGCGAGTTGAAGGCCACGGCCCGGCAGCGGCTGGGCAGCCTCTACAACTCGTCCGACTATCCGTCGTCGCTCGCCGGGTTGTTCGGCATCGAGTTCGACTTCCCCAGCGTGGAGCCGCCGAGCTACCTTGCGCAGCTCAATCCCGAGCTGTACGAGCAGGAGTGCCAGCGGGTGCAGGCCCGTTTCGACGAGGCCGTGCGTTTGGCCGAAGAGGCGTTCACCGCCGAGTTGGCCAAGCTGGTGTCGCACTTGACCGAGCGGCTGTCGGGTGAAGCGGATGGGAAGCCCCGCGTCTTCAGGGACTCGGCCGTGGAGAACCTCACGGAGTTCTTCCAGCGATTCCGCCAGCTCAACGTCCGTTCCAGCGAGCAACTGGACCGACTGGTAGCCGACGCCCAGCAGGTCATCCGGGGAGTGGAGCCCCAGATGCTGCGCGACGACCAAGGGCTGCGGCAGCACGTTGCGACCGAGATGTCGCGGGTTCAGAGCGTGCTGGATGGCCTCTTGGTGGACAAGCCCAGGCGGAACATCCTCCGCCGCCCGAAGTGACGGTGATCGCCATGCAGATCGTCATAAAGCCTGGCGGGGTTGTCCGGTGCATATACTCCGAGACTATCGACTTGACCGCACTGGGCAGCCCCGCCATCTCTCGCGCATCCCACGTCGAGCCCGACCAGCAGGGAAGCTGGTGGGCCGACATGGGGCCGGTGAATGGCCCGCGCCTTGGACCCTACAACCTTCGCAGCGAGGCCCTTGTCGCGGAAGCGGCGTGGTTGGAGGCGAATTTCCTGTGACCTATCCCGGAAAGGACAAGCCATGCTGGCACAACAAGACGCCGCCGCACTGGAAGCCGATCTGGCGCAATTCTGCGGCACGGACAACTGGTGGAAGCACTGGACAGGCCGCATCAACTATACGGATGGCGTGAAGTTCCTGGCCGAGAAAGCCGAGGCCTTCTGGCTTATCGACCTGGTGGCCTCGCACCAAACCGCCCGCTTGCGACAAGAGGAGTTCCAAATCTGGACGCTCACGGTGGACCGCGAGAAGACGCCGGTGGCCGTCGCCACTTGCCAAGCCGACACGGACGCGCCGGTGCTGGTCCGGCAGGAGATCGGCCACACCGACTTCCCGCTGCCCTCGATCAAACTCTGGTTGGTCAACGGGGCACTGATGTTACCCAGCGAGTATTGATCCCCAACTGTTCCCAAGGAGTTCACGCAAACAATGGCCCGCCTCATGTCGCAGATCAAAGGCGGCTACTACGCCGCCGCTCCCGAAGCCGTCGCCGCCGTCCTGGAACGGCTCAGGCCGCCCAGCACCGGCGAATGTCTCATTCTCGACCCGTGCGCCGGTGAAGGCCGGGCACTGGTGCAACTTGCCCAGGGGCTCCGGGCCGTGCCCTACGGCATCGAACTGTCCGAGGACCGCGCCGCCACAGTGCGAGATTCGCTGCCCGAAGGACAGGCTTTGGCCCCGGCTGATTTCCTGCGCACGGCGATCAGCTACCGCTCGTTCTCCTTTTGTTGGGCAAATCCTCCCTACGACTACGCCACGGGCGAACAGGGCCGCGTGGAAACACAGTTCATCGAACGGGCTGCCCATCTGCTGGTGGACAACGGGGTGCTGGCCCTGGTCTGCCCGCACGACGTGGCCGACAGCTACCAGACGGCGGAGTTCTTCGAGGAGCACTTCTATCAGGTCTCGGCCATGCCGTTTCCCGAGGCGGTCCGCAAGTACGGCGAAACCGTCATCCTGGGCTACAAGCGGAAGCAACCCCCACAGGCCGTCAACGGCAGGCATGGCTGGGACTGGCTGGAGAAGCGGATGGATACGCACGTCGTCTACCGGCTGCCGCCCGGCACACGGCCCAAGACGTTCCGCAAATCAGAACCGACCGACACGGAATTGGCCCGGCTTGTGGCGCAGAGCCCGCTACGGTTCCACATCGAGCGCCCGGCCGACAGTGTAAACCATCGCCCTCGTCCGCCGATGAGCCCCGGCATCGGTCACCGCGCCATGCTCCTGGCAAGCGGGCACATCGACGGGCTGATCTGCCCGGCCGACGAACCGCCGCACGTTATCCGGGGCACGGCTGCCAAGGACAGCTATGTCGCCTCGTCCGACACCAGCGAGGACAACAAGGGCAACACCATTACGCGCACGGTCATCTCCGAACGCCCGAGGCTGGTGATCCGGGTCTTGGACTCCCAAGGGAACATCACGAACGTGGAGTGATGGAAGATGAGCCCCACCCTGCAATGGCCCAAGCAGCCGAGCAAGTCTCGGCACCGCATCCTCGGGCGACGGCTCCGCTGGACCGACCGGAGCAAGCGTTACCGCATCGAGCGGTTCCCAGATGACGGAGATCCCATCTTCATTGCCCTCGTCAACGACGGTGCCTGGCGCGTGATGTCCCACCATCGGAAGCTGCGGCCCGCCAAGTTGTACTGTCAGACCCATTACCGACAGAGCGAAAGGAATATCCATGTCCGACGAGGTTGAACTGCCCCCGCTGGTCGTCAAGACCGGCAAGAGCGAGTTCCGCCTGCGTTGCCACGCGGCGGCCTGGGCCGCCGAGTACGGCGGCAGCGTGAGAATCCATCGGCGGCACTCGCGGGACTATCCGGGACTGCTACTCGTAAGCGCCACTGGCCCGGACACCGCCGCCAAGGCCGTGCGGGCCACCCTCTACCAGCCCGACGTGGAGGCCGAGTTCGTCTTGGAGATCGGCGACACGACAGAACGGCTGGTCCGGGCGCACAGCGACTTCAACGGCAAGCCCGTGGGCTACACGGCGGCAGTTGCGAAGCTGGCCCCCGGCGTCATCCACCTGGTCGCCCTGGCCCGGATTCCCGGCCTCATGCCGAACATGAGCGACGACCACCTGTGGGCCGAGTTGTCCGGCCCGAGCTACACCACCCCGCTGTTGCGGCCGTGGATTCCGTGGCTCAAGGAAACGATGACCAAAGGCAACGGCATCGTTGTCGCCAAGGGCTACGCAGCGGAGGTCGGCGTGCTGAAGACCGATCCCGAGGCCCTGGACGAAATCGTCTCGCAAGGCGTCAGGGACCGTTGCCTAGTCTTAGCCGGTTGAGGGAGCAAGGACGATGGCGGAAGAATACTCGCTTCCCGGCTGGCCGAAGAAGAGGCTGGTCAAGGAAGTGCGGGCAGATGTTTTCTAATGTCACGTATGAAGAAAGCCCGTGCCGCTTGTCGGCTTAGGACTTGTTCGGCGGGATTTGGGGATTGCCAGAAAAGGCTGCGGAAGGGCGAAAGGTAAAACAAGCTCGGATTGTGTGGCCTGACCTTTGGGAGTTGGTGTCCATTCAATCCCACGGTGCGTTGCTTCGATCATTATCGTCAGGCGGTCCAAAGAGCCACCACCGCATGGCGACCAACGCCAGCCCGATGCCCAGGAAAATGCAGACATCGACGACGAGTTCCATTACCCTAGTATAAAGAAATGCCGCAAAGCGGTAAAGCGATCCGAGAAATGGGGGCACTCTCGCTGTGGGAGGCCCATGGTCTTGGGCCCGCGCGATTGCCCATTCGTACTACCACGTCCACTGGCCCCTGCCGTCTGAAATCGGCACGCAGTACATCCTATTGCTGTTGGCCGAGATGCAAGGGAGCCATCTCTTGCGATTGCCCTATCGGGCCAGTGAGCAGCTGCCCCCGGCAGTTGTGACCTTGCTCCCGTTCTTGCAGCAGCGGGGCTTTCCGGCGATTGAGGTCGGGGTAGCCAGGGCACGGCGAAAGCCAAGGCCAAGCGCCGTGCCGAAAGAAACCTCCCCACAACCGAGTTTGTTTTGAGACGAATGACCACGAGGCTTTTTCCATGAATTGCACGAATCTCCATGAGTACCTGGATCGCTACGGCCCGTTGGTGGCCGATCGCGCCCGGCAGGCGTTCGAGCCGCTGCACGTCCCGGCCACGGACGCCGTGGTCACACTCGACCTGAAACGGCCCATGCTTCCCGCCCAGGCCCACGTCGCCACGGCGGCAGTCAAAACCTTGCAGCGGCAGAAGTCCGTGTTCCTCTGTTGCGAGTGCGGGACCGGCAAGACCCAAATGGGTGCTTGCACTGTCCATGCCCATGCGGACGGCAAACCGTACCGCGCGATCGTCATGTGCCCGCCGCACCTGGTTGAGACCTGGCGGGTCGAACTGGAGCGGGTGTTCCCCCAGGGCGCGATCGAGGTCCACGTCCTGGAGAAGTGGACCGAGTTGCTTACTTGGCCGCACGGGAAAGCGGCCCACCCCACCTGGCTCATCATGGGCGAGACCCTGGCGAAGAACGGCGCGTACTGGCGGCCAGCCGCCGTGAAAGACAGCCAGGGCATCCTACGCTGTCCCGAGTGTGGCTCCCAGTTGCGGGCCCAAGCCAGCGCCGGGGGCAATTTTCTGACGCTCAAGGATTTGGAGCGTTCGCGGAAGCGGTGTACGGCCGAAGTGCCCACCCGCCGCCTCAATGCCGATGGCGAACCCGTCGTGCGGCCCTGCGGTGCGGCCTTGTGGCAGTACATCGGCAAGCCGCGCGTCTGGGCACCGGCCGAATATATCCACAAGCACTTGCGGGGCGTCTTCGATTACCTGGTGTGCGACGAGGTCCACGAGGAGAAATCAGCAGACTCGGCCCGCGCCAACGCCTTGGGTGCGCTCACGGCCTCTTGCCGCAAGGTGATCGCCATGACCGGCACGCTGATCGGGGGCAAGGCTGGGCACGTCAGGTCGCTCCTGTTCCGGTTGTCGCCGGGGAGCCTAAAGGCCGAGGGACTTTCCTGGCAAGATGATATGGAGTTTGCACGCCGTTACGGGCGGGTAGACACCATCGTCACGGAGAAGACGATCGCTGGCGACGGCGACAACCGCCGCAGCCACGGCAAGAGCGTGACTAGGCGGCAGGCCGAACAGCCGGGCATCATGCCCACGCTCTACGGCCGACACCTGATCGGCAACACGATCTTCCTCTCCCTCAAGGACGTGGCGGAGGATTTACCCAGCTACGACGAACATCCGACACCCGTGCGGATGAGCGCCGATCTGGCGGAGCCGTACCGGGATATGGAGGCCAAGCTCAAGGACGCCGTGGCGCAGCTTTTGCGGAAAGGCAACCACCAGCTTCTTTCGGGCATGCTTCATGCCCTGCTGGCCTATCCCGATTACCCCTATGACTGGAAGACCATCGGCTACGTGGACGGCAGCGGCGGTCCCCATGGTCGTTTCGTGGCCGTGACGACGCCGCCCACACTGGATCGCGACACTCTCTGGCCCAAGGAACGGAAGCTCTTGGAGATCCTGGCCGAGGAGAAGGCCCAAGGCCGCCAGGTCTGGACCTTCTGTACGTACACCAGCACGCATCCGGTGCTGGGACGGCTGGAGAAGATCATCCAGGAGGCCGGGTACACGGTCAGGGTGCTGGACGCCGACAAGGTTCCCACCCGCAGCCGCAGCGCATGGATATCCCGCAACGCCCCCGGCGTGGACGTGATTATCTCCCATCCCCAGCCGGTACGCACGGGGCTGACCCTGTTCGACGCGCTGGGCGGGCACAACTTCCCTTCCATCGTATTTTTTGAAACTGGATATGACTTGTTCACTTTGCGCCAGGCATCCCGCCGCTCGTGGCGGATCGGCCAACGGCATCCCTGCCGGGTCTACTATCTCTACTACCGTGAGACGATGCAGGCACGGGCCATGAACCTCATGGCCCAGAAGCTCGATGCCTCGCTGGCTCTGGAGGGACAGTTCTCCGCCGAGGGACTGGCGGCGATGTCGGCCGACAGCGGTTCGCTGACGATGGAGCTGGCCAAGTCTCTCGTCGAGAACATCGACTTCGGCGATGCCGAGCGGATGTGGGAGAAGCTCGGTGCAGCGCAATCCCAAGCCGACAACAGGCTTGTCGAGGATGACGACGAGGATGATTTCTTCTTGTGGGGCAAGGCCGCGATGAAAGCTCACCGTCCCCGGCGCAGCGGTCGCGGTGCCTCGGCTCACGCCCGGAAGGCCGCAATCGCGCGGCAATTCGATCTCTTCTAGGAATTCTCCCCCTGCAACATAAGGAGCACTGATGATAGCAGCCCGGCAGCCCACGCCACTTGATCAGTGGCGTCGTCGATTCGGCGGCCGACACCGCCGTGCCCAACCTCGGCCCTTCGCCGCGATGGGCTACCTGACCGATGGCCCGGTCGTGGACAACCTCATCGAAATCGAGAAGTTCACCCTCGTCCTGCTCTACGATGATCCCATCCGCCCCGGCCACTGCGCCCTGCGGCTGGCCGGTTAGGGCTCGCAGGCGCTGTGGCCACACTCCTCCTTCGAGCAAACGGCCGCCGTTGAAGCCTCAGCACCGGGATCGGGGGAGGCCCAGGCCCGATCGAGATGGCCGGAAACCGCCTCCGAGCC
>JBEKTY010000118.1:0-36105 GCA_049515555.1 Thermoguttaceae bacterium | reverse complement strand
GGCGCCGCTGGCCACCTGAAGCAAATTGGTCCCGGCGCCCTTGATGGTAATCGGCACCGTGTTGCCGCTCTGGTCGGTGTCCCAAATGGTCACCGCGGCGCCGGCGTTCAGTGGTAGCGCGCCCTGCGACAACGTAATCTGGTCGCCCGCAAGGCTTGTTGAGAAGTAGATGGCGTCGGCAATGTTGCTCTTGCCATCGCTGTTGGCCTGGTCGATTTTGGCCCGTAACGTTCCGGCCGACCCGTCGTCCGCGTTACTGGTGACCAACAGATTGGACAGGAGCCGGCGGTCCTCCAACGGCTCGAAGGCCAACCGCCTTCGGCGATTGTCTTTCCGGGATGTAACCGAATGGCTCGGACGCTTGACACCGCGCACCCTGTGACCGAACAGCGATTTCGTCCACATGGCCAGTGCCCCCCCTTTTTCAGAGTTCTGTTACGGCCAATCGCCTTGACCGGAGCCAAGGAACCAATGCTGTCACAGTTCAATAGCTATCCGCGCTCACCTCAGATTCCGATGGGTTCAACCCCATAACTTATAATTGGCCCCTCATTATTGCACAATAACCCAAATGGTGGGGGCAAGCGAGGCGACAGGAAAACGAGCTAGAGACGATCCCGTTGAGGACTGCAAAACGGACGGTTCGCAGGGCTGATCTTCCCGGGATTCGGGCCGCATTTGCACGGGTTCGCAGGGAGTTCGTATACTGTACGCACGCTCAGTAAGGTCACAACATCAAGTGGAAGCCGGGCAACGCGCCGGATTACTTCGGCTGAGCCCTCACTTCCCGTCGCGGAACAGCACGTTCTTCACGAAGGGGTTGGTCGAGATCCGCCCTTCCTCCTGGGTGCGGATGGCCCGGCCCTGGATCCGCAGGTTGTCGAACGTCACGTTCTGGATCAGGTGCGTGGCGTCGCAGCCGGTCAGCGCGGATGTCGGGAAGTGCGGGCCGGTCACGCTGATGTTCTTGAACAGCACGCCGTCGACGTGGCCCCGCTGCGGGTCGTGGCCCCACATGTCCTGGCCGATCCAGCAGCGGATCAGTGACTGCACGTCGTCCACGCGGATGTTCTGGAAGCGGATGTTGCGCATGGCGCCGGAGTCGGAGACCAGGATGGCCAGGGCCGCGCAATCGCCGTTCTGCGAGAAGTCGTGGATGACGTCGCAATCGGTGAACGTGACGTCGGAAACGTCGCGCCGCGTTTCGGAGGTGATGCCCAGCCCCCGGGCCCGCTCGTTCCAGACCACGCAGTTCCGCACCAGGATGTTCCTGGACGGCTGAGCGGGGGCGGGCGCGGTGGTCTTCACGCAAACCTCGTCGTCGTTGTTCCGCAGAAAACTGTTCTCGACCAGCACGTTCTGGCTGTTGCAGACGTCCACGCCGTCGCTGTTTTCGCGGCGGCAGATCTCCTTGACGTTGTCGACGCGAACGTCGCGCGACCCGAACATGGCCACCACCCAGGCGGGCGCGTCGAGGAAGGTGATGCCTTCGACGTTGACGTTCCGGGCATCGCCGAGGACGATGGCCGTGCGGGCGTGCCAGGGCAGACCGCCCAGATCGACGACGCCCCGCCCGCAGATCCGCACGTTCTTCGCGCCGTTGAGCTGGATGAAGTTCTGGTAGACCTTGTTGTGCATCCAGTTGCTCTCCTGGATGGGCTTTTCGCTGGGCGGAATGATGCCGCGCAGGACCGCGCCGCCGGCCAGGTACAAAGTCGTATCGCTGGACACCGTCAAGGTCGCCAGGTCGTGGACGCCGGGGCCGAAATAGATCACGCCCGGGTCGCCGGGCTTCGGCCGGCTGGTTTCCATCGGGTTGGCGAACAGGTGCAACACGCGCTCGATGCCGGCAACCTCGATCGTCAGGTTTCGCGGCCGGTCGAGCGTGAAGGTGATCGTGTCGCCCTCGATCGCCGGTGTCAGGCCGAACGAGACGGGCAGGATGCGGGCCTTGGCCGCCGGCCGGGTCGAGTGCACGGCGACCGTCGCCTGGCCCCCAAAATCGAACGAGCCGTAGGAGGCCGACTCGCCGTGCAGCGTCTTGACCGTGTAAACGGCCACCGGCTTACCGTCGGCCGACACCTTGAAGTCGCCGGAAATCGGCATGCCCGGCGTTACGGGATAGGTGACCACCTCGGCCGCAGCGGCTCGCGCCGCCAGGAGAACGCAAAGGACGACCAACAGTGTGCGATACATTGGAAGAACCCTCGACAATCGTGGCGACGGCGAACCTTGTTCCCGATGGGAAATACGGGCTCGATAATATACTCTAAGGAACCGGATCGGCGGCGGATGGCCGGCCGGCTTTGACCACTCGCACCTCCTTAACCAGGAACTCGTTGGGCGAGCTGATCGCGTCGAAGCGGAAGTTGTACCCCCACTGGCCGACGAAGCTGGCATCGTTCACCTTCCAGGTGTGCTCGTGCCATTCGTCGCCCTCCGGGATCGTCCACCATCCCGGCCCGCCGGTATAGCCCTTCGTCGATTCGTACATAAGGTTCATCCCCGCCGCTTTGTCGGGCGCCAACCGCTTGGCCACGATCGTGATTTCCAGGTCCTTGGTGCCAAAGGGAACGAACAGCGGATCGACGCGGAAGTACACGTAGTGCCCCTCAGCATGCAGGGCGGGGTTGGCAAAGTCGGTACGGCGGCAGGTCTCCGCCAGGCCGTTGACCACTACTGTCGTTTGCGGGTTGACTTGCTTGAGGCCGTCTTCCTTATTCACCGCGCCCAGACGGCATGTAACCAGCTTGGCGCGAGCATAGTCGCCGCCCCAGGGGTAGGGTTTAACGCGATTGTCCTGCGCCTGCCTAACCAGGTCGGGGGGCAATTTCGTGACCAACACCGGCGACCCGCTCAGCGCCAGTTCCGTACCGGAGGCAAGGGCGGATTCCTTGCCGGCCAAATCCGTCACCAGCACATCCGCGCCGAACGTCGTCTGGCACTCCTTCCCCGGCGGGCACCAGGCGGCCAGCACGGGGCCGCTCTTGCCGCTCAGCAGGAACCCGTACCCGCCCTTGCCCAGGTCCAGCCAACCGAGGTACTTGGGCTCTGGCCCCAGCGCGGTGGTCATCGTCTTCAGCGCATAGTAGGACGGCCGTGGCGTCCAGTTCGGACGGATGATGCCAAAGTCGGCGCCCCCGCCGTAGGACGGACCCCGGATCTCGAACCAGAAGACCCGCTGGAAGCCCTGCGCGATGGAAAGGAGGTAAGCCTTGGCCAGCGTGTCGGCCTGCTGGGCGTCGCGCTTGGGTTCGGCCTGGATGGGCGCGGCGTCGCCAAACTCGGTGATCCAGAGCGGGGTGCCGGCGGGCTGATTGTTGGCCTTGAGCATGTCGCGGAGATTGCCCGCCAGGCTCAGGTAGCCCGCTTCTCCGCCCTCGGCCAGCGTGGCCAGGTTCTCATACGGGTGTACGCAGACATAATCGAAGTGACCGGCGGCGCCCGCCTTGATCGTCGCATCCAGGAAGGCGACGTCAAAGTTGGCCACGCTCATGCCGATCTTGATGGTGGGGTCGATCTTCTTTGCCGTGTCATACGCCGCCACTACCAGTTGGGCGTAGTCCTTCACCTTCTCCGGCCCTTGCCTTCCTTCGTAGAAGCTGCCGTTGAACTCGTTCCAGACCTCCCAGTACTTGATGTCCTTCCGGTAGCGCGTCACCGTAGCGCTAACGTAGTCGCGCCAATACTGAATGTCCTTGATCGGGCCCTTGCGCGTCCCGCCGTCGGCCGATGCCCAGGGGGCGAAGTAGCACCAGCTACCAGTCAGATGGAGGTGGTTGGCTCGGGCATTGGCCACCATCCCGTCGGGAACCTCCCACTGCCACTGCTCCTGTTTGGGCTCGATGACCTGCCATTCGGTGAACAGGCGAATCCACTTGATACCGGCCTTTTCCAGCATCGGATTGAACTGCGGGTAGTCGCCGGACCATTCGGCTCCCGAGCCGATCCCCCAGGGGCTGGCGTCGTCGCGCGGATCGACCCTGGCGGACGAGTCTGGTTCGGTCCCCGCGCCGCTGGCGGGCGGCGACACCGGCGCGGCCGGCGTAAGGGCTTCCGGGGATGGCTGCGACGGCTTGGCGCTGTGTATGGCGGCTCTTGCTTCTTGCGCTGCTCTGCGGGCATCTTCGGTCGCTGCTCGCGCCTCTTGCGTCGCCGCTTTTCCGCCGCCCGCTTTCACCTTTTGGGCAACGGCATGGGCCCTCTGTGCTGCCGCTTCGGCCCTTTGTGTGGCGGCCTGAGCCTCTACTGCCGCCGCTCTAGCCCCCTGTGCCGCGGTCCTGGCCTCTTGCGCTAGCCCCCGAGGCGCCTTCGTTGCCGAGTTGGTCGTGTCGCGTTCGACAGGCGTACCGGCAGCGCCGGGGGCGGTGGCTATCAGGGCAAGACGGTTGTCGGTGCTTCCCCCCGGCGCGTCCGTGCGGAACGGAGAAGCGGGCAAACCTTCCTTGCCGTAGAGGTTGCAGCCTTCGGGATTGTTGGCCCAGGCGTAGCGGACCGCTACCGGCTTGGGGATTTTGGGGCTTGAGACGATCACACTGTCGCCATCAATCACGGCATCGGCCCACACGAACTTCTTGTCCTCCCCGGCAATGGCAAATCGTCTCAGCGGGCCGCCCTTGGCCACCAAACCGCCGCCCACGTGGTCGAAGCGGATGCGGACCTTGTCGCCCGCCACTTCCATCGACTTGTAGAGCGGGCCTGAGTACACCAGGTCTTGCCCGTAGGTCTTGGCCAGGGCGCAGAGGGCCAGACGCAGGCCGACTGCCTGTTTGTTTCGGAAATGAATGTTGTTGGCCTCACCGAGGTCGATCGCCACGGCCATGCCCGTTTGCGGCAATGCCAGGGCCGCGGTTTGGGCCTCGCGGAGTTCGGCCCACGGCTCATTCACCGGCCGGTCGGCCGCGGCCAGGTGATTGGCCAATTGAACGAAGTAGAAGGGGAACTCCTCGCCCCACGCCCTCCGCCAGTCGCGGATGAGCAGTGGGAACAGCGTGCGGTACTGGTCGGCGCGGGTGGTGTTGGACTCGCCCTGAAACCAGATCACCCCGCGAATTGCCAAGGGCGTCAGCGGGGCGATCTCGCCGTTATACAGGCCGGTCGGAAGCTGAGGGTCCCAGCCCTTTGTGTCCTTGGGCATCTTATCATGGCGGTCCACGACGGGTTTGAGGACCGGCTCCGATTGGAGTGCTGCGTAGCTCGTCCAGCATTCGGCCGCCGTGGCCCCATGCGCCGACTGAATCAGGCCCACGGGCACCTTCAATTCCCGGTGAAGCTTGCGCCCGAAGAAATAGGCCACCGCCGAGAACCCGCAGGCCGTCTGGGGACTACACTCGACCCATTGGCCCTTGCAGTCGTCGGCAGGCTTGTCCGGAGCCAAGAACCTGGTGACAAACAGGCGGATCTTCGGGTAGTCGGCCGCTCGCGTTTCCGCGGCGGCGTTGGCCGCTTCATTCAGCCCAACCTGCATGTTCGACTGCCCCGAACAAACCCAGACTTCGCCGACGAGGATGTCGCGGACCGTAATGGTTGTGCCCGCTTCGACCACCATTTCCAGCGGTCCGCCCGGGTGGAGCGGGTCGAGCTTCACGCTCCATTTGCCGTCCGCGCCGGTGGTAGCAGCTTTTTGCCGGCCGCCGATCTTCACCTTCACCGTCTGGCCCGGCGGAGCCCATCCCCAGATCCGGACGGCTTTGTCCTGCTGCAGGACCATCTTGTTGCTCAGGATGCCAGGCAGGCGAAGCGCCGAGGCACTTGGGGGCTCCGCGCCGTATGCCGGGAGCCCCAGGGCGGTGGCGGCCAAGACGACGATCCATCGAGGAAGGGGCTTGTTCATGACTGGTCCTGGCGTTGCAGGTTGGGGTTCACTCCGCCGGGGTGACCCACAGTTGCACCTGGCACTTGAAGAACGTCACGGCAATGTCGCCCCAACTCGGGTCGCCGCCCATCCATAGCTTCATCCACACTCCCTCGCCCCGTGGGGCGTCGGGATGCTCCTTGTCGCGGGAGAAGCAGCGGATGTAGAGGTCCTGCGTCTTCAAACCGGTGGCCTTGAACCCATCGGCCTTGACCAGCGGCGCGATGATCCCGGAAACAGTCACCTCTTTGACAGGAGACCATTGCCGGCCGTCCACGCTGTACTCGACGCCAGCGACGGCATTCTTGAGGCCGAACTCGGCCCAGCAAGCGGCGAAGCTGAAGCCGCTGATCGGCTTGTCGAAATGGAGCTTGTAAACCAGACGGCCGCAGGTGAAGCCGTCAAGAACCACTGCCATGGGAGGCGCGCCGGGCTCCGGGTCCGTCAGTTTCAGGCCCGCCTTCTCGTAGTAAACGCCCTTGGCCCCATAGGGCAGCCAGATTTGAGTTTGCTTGGTGTCCGGGTCGAACTCCTGCTTGGGCCCGTAGGCGTAATCGGCCTGTTTTACATCCTCCCACGAGCGGGGAATCGTGGTTCCCAGCTTGATTTCCAGGCTCCCGCCGGCAGTTCCCACCGGCCCGGACGCGGCCTGACTTGCGGCGTCGGGAATGGGGGGCGTCGGTACCGCAGCCGCAGGCGGCGCGGGCTTGGCGCCTTGTGCTGCCTGGGCCTCGTGGACGGCGGCGCGGGCCTCCTGTGCCGCGGCCCTGGCCTTCTGCGCCGCAGTCTTGGCCTTTTGCGCCGCTGCTTCCGCTTCTTGCGCGGCAGCCTCAGCTTCGGCTGCCGCCGCTTGGGCCTCATCGCCCGCCGCCCTGGCTTCTTGCGGCTCAACTCCAGGCTCTTGCGCTGCCACCTTCGCCGCCGCCGGTTTGACGGGGCCGGCGGCGCCACCTTCGGCCGGCGCTACCCAGACCTGAAGCTGACAGGCAAAGAATGTCGTGGCCGCATCGCCCCAAGCCGGGTCGCCGCCCAGGCGAAACTTCATCCAACGGCCCGGGCCGAAGCCGGCCTCCGGATTGCTCTTGTCGCGGCTGTAGCAGCGAATGTAAAGGTCCTGCGTGCCGAGTCCGCTGAATGCCTTCTTACCATCGACAAATGGCTCGATGATCCGGGCCTCGGCCTTGGCCTCGTTGAGCTCGCGGATGGTGCTCCATTTCCGGCCGTCCACGCCGTATTCGACGCCGCCGGCCGTGTCGCCTCCGACGCCCCACTCGCTCCAGCCCGCGGAGAACCGAAAGGCGCCGATCGGCTTGTCGAAATGGAGCTTGAAGACCAGACGCCCACTGGTATTGCCGTCGGCGGACTGTACCAAAGGGCAGCCCGTTCCGGGCTCGGGGCCGGGATCGCTCAGGTTCACGCCGGCGGCCTCAAAGTACACCCCCTTGCTCCCATAGGGCAGCCAGACGTGCGTCTCGTTGGCGGCCGCCTCGAAGTCCTGCTTGGGGCCATAGGCGTAATCGGCCTTCTTCACGTCGTCCCAGGTCCGCGGGATGGTTTCGCCGAGCTTGACTTCCAGCGTCTTGCCGGCGTCGGCCGCAAGGGCCCCGGCGCAGATTGCCGTCAGGCCCAGCGCCAGCCCGCACAGGCCCATTTGTCGCATTGTGCCCGATGGCGTAGTTCTCATTTCCGGACTCCTTGCTTGAGAATGGTGACGACCTCGGCCGCAGCGGCTCGCGCCGCCAGGAGCACGCAAAGGACAACCAACGGCGTGTGATACATTGGAAGGACCCTTGACAGTTGTGATGACGTGGAACCTTGTTCCCAACCTCCGGCTCAGGAACAGCCTTCGTTCGGTATTTCCCGTTTGGACTTCGCTCGGATACGCTCGGATGGGCAACGTTTCTCCCATGTTAGCCAAGAACTGCGTGGAATTCCAGTTGGCTCACTGATTTTCCCGCCGACAATCTGGTTTCGCAGAACGGGGCTGATGCCACGGGCTCTTCCGCACACGCGTTGGGGGCCGGTGCTCGTCGTCGCCGCGCCGTCCGGCTGCTTCCTACGGGCCTTCAGGCCCGTTTCCGCCGTCGGCGGTAATAGGCCCATGCTTCAGCATGGGTACGGCGAGCCCGCGCGTAGCCTCTTCTTCCTGTCATGTGACGTCTGTCAGCCCCGTTCCACGGGGCTCCCGCCTTTCTGGCACCCGCCAGACGGAGACGCGGCACCAAACCATTTACTCCGGGTTAGTCGCGGGCTACATTATCCTTCGTGCTTTACGCCCCATCGCAATGACCACCATGGGTCGACAAGAGACGCCTCCATGAGCAAGAACTGCTACAGCGAAATCAATCTGCACATTACGTGGCACACCAAGGATAGTTTGCCGCTGTTGACTTCAGACGTGGAGGCACTGGCTCATCGCGAGGTCAAACAGAAAATCATTTGCACGCCCGGTGTGTTCGTTCACGAGATCGGTGGAACAGAGACTCACCTGCACGTCGCGGTGAGTGTTCCACCGACTCTTGTCCCCAGCGAATTCATAGGGCAACTCAAAGGGGCGTCGGCCCACGAGGTGAACCAGCAATTGAAGCTGCGAGGCAAAGTTCTGCAGTGGCAAGCGGGCTACGGCGTGGTCAGTTTCGGAACGCGGCAGTTGGAGTGGGTGAAGGCGTACATCCGCAACCAGCGAGAACACCACGCCCGGGGAAAGGTTGTTGACCGGCTGGAGCGGGTTACGGAACTTGAGACACCCGGCGCGGAAGAGGAGCCCCGTGGAACGGGGCTGACAGGCGCGGCATGATAGAGGGAGGCGCTCGGCGGGCATGCCGCACCCATGCTGAAGCATGGGCCTATTACCGCCTGCGGCGGAAAGCCCGATGAATCGGGCTCGATTTTGCAGCGCTACCGTGGTGATTGTGCCCAAGTGCCGATGTCGTCATCGGTGCCGTGCATACCGTCGGGACCGAAGGACCACACGTCGAAGCTGTCGGGGTTATGGGCACCGGGCGCCATGTACCGATATGGATTGTTCCACGGGTCCAGCGGGACTTCTTTTTGCAGGTAAGGGCCGTCCCATTTACTCGGATTCGGCAGGTCGGCGGGCGGATGCCGCAGCGCCTCCAGCCCCTGGGCGGCGGTTGGAAGGTTGCCGACCGACAGTTGGTAGGCTGCAATTGCTTGCTGGAGCGCCTCAATTTGGGTCTTAGCAGCGGCTATGGCTGCCCATCCGCCTTTCATCGAAGCAAGACAATCGCGCGCTTTTTCACACAACGGGTCAACCTCAAGCGCTCGCTTGAACAGTGATTCCGCCTAGGCATTATCGTTCACCTTGAGGCGGTCTAGCCCCTTGTAGCAGAGGTCGACCGCTTCCCGTTGTCGTGACTCCGCATCCGTTTCTCGCTTGCCGCATCCCGGCATTATCACACTTGCAAATGCGACGGCCAAAGTTGCTCTGAACACGGTATTCTCCCATTACGAAGAACATGGCCTGCTTGAGGGACAAGGGGCCCTTCCCCCACCTTAGCCGGCCATCATTGTGGTACGTTGGTAACGGGCTGTCAATTAGGGGGCGTCGGGCTGACAGCCTCACCAGGTACCTCCAGACTCCCGCCAACCACGGCCCAAATCGCAGAACCAAAACCGTGTTCCTCGGCCTCTTGGGCTAACACTGGCCGCGTTTCCGGGCGTCGGGCGTATCATCGCCCCGTCAGCGCGACGTTCTCGGTGATCTGGTCGGTTTTTTTCGGAAACATCCCGACGCAGATCCCGTCCTTGCGCTTCAGGCGTTTTAGAATATAGGGAAACGTGTCTTTCGGCAGAACGCGACCGGCCCCCAGCGCCTTGTAAGCCACCACAGGCTTGTCGAGTTTCTCGATCGTAGCCAGCGATTCTTCCAGGCCTTCGCGGACGTAGTTGTCCGGCCGGTAGAGCGTCTGATGGTAGAAGTCGGTGGGCAGCCCTTTCTCTTCGGCGACCAGGTGAGTCTTGGCCCCGTGCGTGGCCATGCCTGCCGGCAAACCGAAGCCCTTGATCAGTTCCAGCCAGCCACGAACCACCTCGAACTTGCCCTGCCCCCATTGTGCGTCGATTTGGCAGCCCTGAATACAAACGGCCTTGGAGCCGTTCTTGGCCGCCGCAGTGATGTCCTTCTCCATGGGGAGTTGGTCGGGCTGGGCAATCCAGATCTTCAGCTTGCCGCCCTTCTCCTGGTACTCATTCCACAGGCGGATCCAGTGGTCGTAGCAGGGTGTCCAGACGGCCGTAATGCCGTGCTCGGCGGCCTGGTCCAGAACCGCCATGATCCGCTCTTTGGTATAGTAGGCCCGCATCTCTTCGGCCGACGCCTGTGGATTGCCGTGATCGAAGCCGAAGAACGGATTGCTGCCAAGGATCAGCCGGGAGACTTCGAGTTTCCCTAACTTGATTGTAGGCATTGCGCCCGGTTTCTCGGCGGCGGCCACAGCATCTGCCGTTCGCACGGCCGCCGCCGCAACGCCCAATGCTAAGGTGTCTTTCAGGAACTCGCGTCGTGTCGCAGGACTCACCATGGTCATGGACTCCCTCAGAACCGATTGTGAAATTGGACTGTTTTCAAACCTTGCACGATCTTGGGAGGGAAAAAGGGGACAGGCACCATTTGCCGGAACGGCCCGGAGGGTGCTTCGCACAAATGGTGCCTGTCCCCTTTTTCCCAGAATCCCGCAAGGTCATTTAGCATCCGCCTCGCGCACCACCGGCCGCCAGAAGGTCGTCGAGCGTGACCTCGGCAATGGCCGGCCGCACGAGGTCTGCGCCGGCGGCGGCCAGTGCTTTGGGGGAGAAACTCGTGGCAAGGGCCACGCAGCGCATGCCGGCGGCCTTGGCCGCCTGGACCCCGTTGATGGCATCCTCGACAACGCAGCACGTTTCACTTGCGCGCCCCAGCCGGCGGGCCGCCTCGAGAAAAATGTCGGGATGCGGCTTTCGCCGCACCACGTCCTCGCCGGTCACCAGGGCCGCGAACAGGTCCAGCGGGACTCCCAGAACGGTCCTCAGGTTCGCCTCGACCTTCACCCGGTCGGCACTGGAGGCGACGGCGCAGGCGATGCCATGCTGGTGCAGAAGCTGCACCAGATTCCTGGCGCCGGGAAAGACACGGCCCATTTCCGGCAACAGTTTCAGGTACCAATCGTAGGTGCGGTGTTTCATTTCCGGGACGTAGGCTTGGCCGTGCAATTCGGCGACCCCGCCCACGTAGCGATCTTCGCCTGCGCCCACGAAGGGCTCAAAATCGGCCGGCCGCGCCTGGATGCCGAACTCCGCCAGGGCCCGAATGGCGGCGGTGTTGATGATGGGCTCGGAGTCGACCAGTACGCCATCCATGTCGAAGATCACGGCTGTAGTCATCAGATGGCTGCTGCCTTCATAACTGGGATCGTGCAAATTGGGGCGAGGACCGCACAAACGGTCCCCCTCTCCCTCCGGGAGAGGGCCGGGGTGAGGGGAAGCTGCGTACGGTCGCGAAACGCAAATGGAAACATTCTCACCGATTTCCCCTCACCCTAACCCTCTCCCGGAGGGAGAGGGGACCGACCAATCCGCAATTTGCAAAAGTCCGGTTCATTAGGCGAACTCGGGGCGGACCAGCCGCGGAATGACGCCGGCCGCGTGACCTTGGGCCAGCAGCTCGGCGACGGCCTGCCGGCCCACCGCGCCGAAGTCCAAGGTCCAGTGGTTGACGTACATGCCGACGAACTGGTCGGCCTGGGCCGGGTCGAGTCCGCGGCCGAACTCCAGGGCATATTCGAGCGCCTCCCGGCGGTGCTCCAGTCCGTAGGCGATGCTGGCCCGCAGCAGCCGCTGGACGTCGGCGACCAGCCCGGGGCCGAGGTCCTTGCGGACGGCGTTGGCGCCCAGCGGCAGGGGCAGCCCGGTGCGCTCGAACCACCACTGGCCGAGGTCCACTACGAGCTGGAGGTTCTGCCGGGCGTAGGTGAGCTGGCCTTCGTGGATGATGAGGCCGGCCTCGACGGGCCGGCCCTCGTAGCGGCCATCGGCCACGGCGTCGAGGATGCGGTCGAAGGGCACGACGAGGTGCTCGAACCCGGCCCCCAGGCACAGCCGCCCCACGAGGTAGGCCGTGGTCAGCGTGCCGGGCACGGCGATTGTCGAGTGCCGCAGCGAATCGAGCGACCGCGGCTGGCGGGCTACCAGCATCGGCCCGTAGCGCTCGCCCATGCTCGCCCCGCAGGTGCACAGCAGGTAGCGATCGGTCAGATAGGCATAGGCATGAACGCTGACGGCCGTCAGCTCGAGCTCGCCGGCCAGGGCCCGGCGGTTGAGCGTCTCGATGTCGACCATCGCGTGCTCGAAGCGGTAGGGGTGGGTGTCGATCTTGCCCCGGGCCAGGGCATAGAACATGAATGCGTCGTCCGGATCGGGGCTATGCCCGACGCGAATCCGCTGCAAAGTCTGCTGCACGGGAGGTCCTTCCACGCCAAGCCGAAAGGGGACAGGCACATCTTTCGGCCTTCATGTCTATGCGGAACGAGACAACGCAAGGGGCCGAAAAACGAGCCAGTCCCCGGCACCCTGCAACGTGAGCTTATCGCGCAGGAGGCGGGCGGGGAAGGGGGAGCGTTATCACACTGCTGGACAAGCCAGCAGTGGCACCCGGGGGGAGCGTTCTCACACTGCTGGACAAGCCAGCAGTGGCACCCGGCGCTGGCGGGGGTCAGGCTTCCAGCGAGAGTCCGGCGGACGGGGTCCCCAGGTCGTCTGCGAGCGGCAGGGGGGGCACGTGGCCGCCGGGCACCGGCCGCTCAGCGGCGTGCCGGTGAAGCAGGGGCCAGCCGCCGGCGCCCTCCGGTGAGGCGCCGTGGCCGCCTGGCGCTCCTTGCGCGGCTAGTTGCTCGCACAACAGGCGCCAGGTTTCGCGCTCGATCTGGAGGATCCGAACGGCGTCGGCCAGGCTTTTTTCGTCGTGCCGGCAGCCGGCCTCGACCAGTTTGCGGAAAATGAAATCGTAGATCGCGCTGACCTTCTCGGCCAACTGTCCGCCCGTGGGGCGATCGATGGCGGCCAGCATCTGGCCCAGCACGGCCTGGGCATGGACGATGGCTCCCAAGGCCAGGTCCTTGCGGCCGTCGCGCCAGTGCCGGCGGGCCCGCTCCGCCGAGCGCAGGGCCGCCTCGATCAGCATCAACTGCAGCTTCTGCGGCGGCGCCGTGTGGACATCCGCGGCGGCGTATGTATCCCGGGGCGTCAATGCCATGCTATCTACCGATCAGGGGACAGTCCCCAGGTTGTTGCCGGCTCTAAGCCATGCCGCTGGTGGTTTGGTCGCCGACCCATGGGTCGAGCGGCGTGATCGCGGTTACGACGTTTTGAATATTCTTGAGGTTGCTGATCGCGGCTTCCATGTTGTCGAACTCTTCGTACAGGCGATTCTGCTCGTCGTTGAGCATCGATTTCATCTCGCTGATCCGCTGCGTGTTGTCGGTAACCTGCTGCTGCAAGGCGGTTACGCGGGCCGACAGCAGGGAATTGCCCTGGCCGGCGAGCTGGTTGACGAGGTTGTCGATCTGGGCGGAAAAGCCGCTCTTCGCGGTGGTAAAGAATTGCTGGACCGCGCCGGGATCGGCGCTATAGGCCGAGTCGAACGTCGTCTGGTTGAAACTCAGCGTCCCGTCGTTCTGCAGCGTAATCCCCAGGTCGGCCAGAGATTGAACCGAGCCGGAGCTGAGGAAGCGGCTGCTCAGCAGATTGGACAACTGGATGTCCAACTGCGTCGTGGTCGGATCGGTGGTCAGCACGGCGGGGGTATTGGTCGAGGCGTCGTAGGCGGTATCCTGGGTGAGCTGCGAGCGAAAGCTGTTGTAGTTGGTCACGAGCGTCTGGATATTCGAGGCGATGTTGGAATCGCTCGTGGCAACGTTGACGGTGACGGCCTGGCCGGTGGCGTTCTGGATGCTCAAATTTACGCCCGGCAGCACGCTCTGGAACTGGCCCGTGGAGGAGGCAACCAGAGTGGCGGCGGCGAGATTCGTCCCGCCGCCCAGGGCCATCAATGCGTCCTGCCCCTGGGCCGTTTCCTGAATCGCCAGGCCGCTGAGCTGCGAGGCGTCGACCACCAGGTTGCCGCTCTTTCCCGCCTGGCTGCTGGTCAAAATGAGCCGATAGGGGTGGCTGGAGCCGTCGTCGAGGATGCTGGCCGAGAGCCCGCCGCCGAGCTGGTTGATCTCGTTTTGCAGGTCGGTAAGGGTATTGGCGGTGCTCGTTAGCTTGACTTTTTGGGTGGTCGTGCCGTCGACGGTCTGAACGCTGCCGGCGGTCGACTCGGCGGTCAGCAGGTGCAGATCGTGGGCGGTGGTGGAAGTGCCTTCGGTCACGCTGAGCTTGCCCGTGCCGCCGGCGGTGTCCTGGATGGCTATGCCGTCGCCGGTGGCGTTGATTTCGGCGTGGATGCCGCTGGAGGAGCCGATGGCGGCGCGGTTGATGGCGTCGATCACGTCGCCGACGGTTTGGGTACTCTGGCCGCTCAGATCGACAGTAATGCCCTCGCCCGCCGAGCCGTTGATGATGATGGTTCCCTTGGCCACGCCGGCGCCGCCGTTGAGGTCGGCCAGCGCCGTGTTGCGTGAGACCGTTTGGCGGTGGAGGTCGGCGCCCTGGATCGTGCCGCTGGCGCTGGTGGTATCGATGCCGAGCTTGGTGGCCGTAGTGGTGCCGTCGCTGCCGTCGGCCGCGACCAGGTTGCCCGTGGCAAGCCCGCTGGTATCGGTGAGCTGGATCCCGTCGTCGGCCTGATTGACGCTGGCGGTGACGGCCACTCCGGCCTTGGCGGTTTCGGTGTTGATCTGGCCGATCACCTGGTCCAGGGTTTGGAAGCCGGCCAGGTTGACCGTGACGGGTTTGTTATTGCGGTCGGTCAACACCAGGTCGCCGAGCGTACCGAGCCCCTGACCGCCGTTGAGGCTGGAAAGCAACACGGTTTTCAGCCCGCCGAGGATGGCACTTCCGGTGATCGAGGCGCCGGTAGTCGAGCCGACCAGACCCAGGCTGCTGGCCGCCGCGGAGCCGGTGGCGTCGGAAATCGAGAACGTGCTGTTGGAATTCTGCGGGGTGGACTCGTCGGTGACTTTCAGTCCCTTTCCACCCGAGGCGATCGAAACCTGGAGGTTCCCGTTGCTTTGGGTGCTGATCTCCTGCATTATCTGCCCGAGCGTGGTTTCGGAGCCCGTGAAGTCGATCGTGCCGCTGGTGCCGTTGCGCAGCGTGTACTCGATGTCGGGCAGGACGTTGCTGGTGGAGATGCCGGCCCCGTCGTTCAGGGCGCTGAGAGCAAAGTTGCCGGCAAGGTCTAAGATAGGCGTGCCGCTGGCGGTGTTGTCGGTCGCGGTGAGATTGGTTAAGCCCAACGAAGCGGCGGTAGTGCCCCCCCCCACTTCCTGAACTTTCAGCGGGGGGGCATCCGTGCCGGTGTTGCCGGTGTGGTCTATCAACTCGATATGGTCGTCCTGGGCCACGGCCGTGACGTTGATCGTGCCGGCGTTGTTGATCGCGCTCAGGACGTCGTCGATGTTCTGGGCGGTACGGAGGTCGATCGTGGCCGTAGCGCCGCTGCGATCGGTAATCTGGATCTTGCCGCGGCTGAACCCCTGGCCGCCGTTAAGCTCGTCGAGCGAGACGCCCTGGTCCACCCCGGGGCCGAAGCGGAAGGTCAGCGTCCCCGCTCCCAGCGAGCTGGTTTGGCTCTGGAAACCGGAACTGAGAAACTGCTGGGTCTGGACCGACTGCAAGGGGGTGTACTGATAGGCGCCGACGGCGGGGTTGCCCGTCACCGTGGCCGTAAGTGCGCCGGGGTCGCTGCTGGTGGCCGTCTGTTGCTGGTAAGTGCTTGTCTGACCCAAGGTTTGGGTGACGGATTGCACGCTGAGCAGAAGGGCGGCGAGCTGGTTGATCGACGTCTGCTGGTTCGTGAGAGTCGTGTTGTCCGCAGTGAGGGCGTTCATCGGCTCATCATCGATGGCCATCAACTGGGAGATCGTGCTGGAGAAGTCGATGCCCGAGACCAGTCCGGTGGTGGCTTGAATGCGTCCCATAGGCGGCAACTAACGAGACAGGGAATCGGGAAAAACGGAAAAACCAGCGCGTGTCATCAGGAAGGGATCGACCGGAGGGGATTTAGGGATTTAGGGATTCTAACTCCCTGAAGCAAAGCAACCGGTCCGCCCCCCCAAGTGGAGGGCGGACCGGTCTAGCTTTCAACGTTCTCGTCCGCCCACTGGGTTTAGTGGAGCAGAGACAGGACGTTTTCCGGGTTCTTGTTGGCGACGCTCAACACCGAGGTGCCGGACTGCACCAGGATTTGCTCCCGGGTCAGACTGGCGCTTTCGGCCGCGAAGTCGGCGTCCTGGATCGAGCTTTGGGCCGCGGTCAGGTTGGTCACGGCGTCGGTCAAGGAGGCGATGTTGGTATCGAGCGTGGCCTGTTGGAAGGCGCCCAGCCGGCCGCGGAGGGACGTGACCTGCGAGGATGCCTCGTCGACGATGTTGGCCGCCGTCGAGGGGTCCTTGGTCAGGTTGGCCGTGCCCGACGAGCCGATCTGGTACAGCAGTCCGTCGCTGCCGCCCAGACTGTCGGTGCCGACGCTTTGGATGCCGATGCGGGCCTGGTTGTTGCTGTTGACGTTAGCGCCCAGTTGGAACAAGGCCCCGCCGCCGGTAATGTTGAAGGCGATGTTGCCCGTGAACCCGGTGGCGATGTTCATGCTGGTGCCGAGGTCCGCGGTGTTCACCGAGAGCGTATTGCCCTGGCCGGTGGCCTGAACGCCGTTAATGGTGCCGGCAACGTCAGTGCCGGCGGCGCTGGTGCCCTGCCCGACGGCGCTGGTGAACGTTCCGCCGGCGCCGGCGCCTTCCGAGATGACCTTGATGGCCGCCGTGGCGGCCGAGCCGTAACCGGTCGAGAGCAAATCGAGGGTGGTGGGGGTGGTCGAGTCGGCCTTGGCCTGAACCCCCGTGGCGCCGCTCACGGCGTTGATGCCGGTGACCAACTGAGCCATGCTCGTGCCGGCCAGGAAGTTGAGCACCTGGGTGCCGGTGTTGCCGGTGAGCGAGAAGGTCACGGCTTGGCCCAAACCGCCGCTGGCCGCCCCGCCGCCGGCCAGAGCGGTTGCGACGCCACCGGCGGGCGCCGAGTCGACCGCGGTCGAGAAGCTCTGATAGCCGGTTTGATTGAGGACCTGCGCGGTGAAGCCCGTCTGGCTGGAAATGTCGTTTGCGATGGCCGCATACGACTCGCCGTTGGTGAGTCTGACGGTTAGGTTGCCGCTGCTGACGCCCGTGCTGCCGGCGGTCGCAAACTGGACGGTGTGTGTATTCACGCCAGCCGTCGAGGAGCTGACGCGGATCGTGGCGCTGCCGCCACCGGCGCCGCCGGTCATGTTCAGGTCGGAGGCCAGCCAGGTTCTCGCGTCGGTGCGCGCCAGCGTCGCGGCGTGGCTTCCGCCTTGGTTGGCGGTGGCCGAGAAATCATTGCCGCTGTTGATGCCCGCGATGAGGGCGGCAATGCTGTCCGCCGACTCCGTGGTCACGTCGACCACGTTGACGGTGATCAGGCCGGTGCTGGTGCTATAGCTCGCCGAATCGGAGCTCTGGCCGTTGACAATCTTGACCTGGATGTTGTTGCCCGCGACGCCGTCGGCCTCACCGGCGGCCAGGGCGGAGATCCCAATCGTGTCGGTGCTCAAGTCCAGGGTGCCCGTGGCCTGGGCGCTGGCATTCGACGTGATCGTGAAGTCGTGGTAGGCGTTTACCGCCGGCTGAGCCGCCGGAACGTTGGCCACTTGGATTTTGGCCTGCGTGGCGGCCGTCGTGACGTTGGCGTTGACGGCCAACTGGTTGTTCGTCCCCAAGGTGGCTTGGCTGATGGCCAGATTGCTGACCTTGCTAAAGTTGTTGGTGCCGGCGGCGCCCGCCGTTTGGAAGTCGAGCTGCCCGTTGAGCAGGGCCTGGCCCTGAAACGCGGTGGTCTGGGCGATGCGGTCGATGGCCGACAACGACGAGTCGACCTGCAACTGGTTGGCCGCGATCTGAGCGGAGCTCTGGCTGCCGGTGCTGGCCGACTGCGTGACCAGGCCGCGAATGTTCTGCAACAGCGAGCTGATCTGCCCCAACGCACTGTCAGCGGTCGAGACCATTTGGGTCGCCACCTGGCTGTTCGAGATGGCCTGCTGCGTGTTGTTGATCTCGCTGCCCAACGCGGAGGCGGCAATCAAACCGGACGGGTCGTCCGCACCGGTGTTGATCCGCAGGCCAGTGCTCAAGCGGGTCAACGTGGTCGACAACTGATTGTTCGTGTTGTTCAAGTTCTGCTCGGCCAGCAACGCACTGACGTTTGTGTTGATTCGGGTCATGCCTGTACCTCAATCAGAAAAAGGAAGGGAAGGGAAGGGTTGTGTCACCGGGATTCAAAAGGGATCGGGTGCGATCCCCGGAGGGTGCGCGGTCGGGTGTGGCAACGTTGTCACACGTCAAACTCTATATTCGACGAAATCGTCCAGTTAAACTGCACACTTTAGGTAATTTCGATCAGGCCATTGGGTTTCAATACGATACCCTAGGTCTCGGTTGGCGCGCGACAAACGCTGGAAATGAAAAAACCTGTGGCTTACCGGCCCCGGTGCCGGCACAAACGACACAACCCGAAAACCCGGCCCATTCTGCCAAGGGCCGGGCGGCGAAGCATTCACGCGGCGCGCAGTCGGGAATGATCCGACCCCTTCCCAATTGGTTTCTGTTGCGGAAAGGTCGGAAACTTGTAGGGCGGGTCGAGCGCAGCGAGCCCCACCAGAATACGAAAAGAACTGCTGCTGGGGCTCGCTGCGCTCGACCCACCCCCTACGATGTTGTGTGCCCGTCTCGACCGCCGACCTGCAGCGACCTGTAGCGGGCTTTGTGCGGCGGGGGAAAACAGCTAAAATGAAGGGTTGTGGTTGCCCCGGGGGCGCAAGACGCGGCGGTTGGGAAGCGATTTCCCGGGGCCTGGAATTGAAGCGGGGAGCGTCTCTCCCCGGTCCCCGGCGGGCGGCACGGACGGCGTGAAATGGAATTGGCGTTTACCCCCTTCGGCCGGATCATCGCCGTCGAGGAAGCGGCGGGGGATGGCGCCGGGCCGGACGCCCGGCTGGCCCGCCTGACGAAAGCCTTTGCCGCGGGCCAGGCCGAGGGGCTGCTGCTACTGGCGACCGAGCGGTTCGAAGGGCTGCTGTCGCCATCGGTTCTGTACTGGCGTGAGCTGGCGGCCCGCTATCTGACGGCCTTGTGCCACACGCCGCTTCCGGCCGGTGCGGAGCTTGCGGCCGTGCCGCCGCCGGAGGCCGAGCAGTTGGCCGCGCTGGTGGCCGGCGTGCCGCCCATGCAGGGCGCCGAGTACCTGGGCGAGTCGGCCCTGGCGGCCGTGTGGCAGGATTTCGACGCCTGGGTGCGGGGCCAGATCGCCGCCGGCGGCGACGGGCTTTCCGGGTTCCTGAAGCGCCGCGCCCCGCTATGGCACCAGGTGGGCCGGGTCTCGTTCCACCTGGCCGAGAACCGGCGTGACGCGGGCCATCCGTTCGCCTTTCTGGCGACCTACGCGCCCGGCGTGGCCGGCGGTTCGCGGATTCAGTATCAGCCTTTAAGCCAAGCCCTGCGGGAGATGGCGGGCGCGAGGAACAAGCCGGCCCTGGTACGCCTGCTCTCGCCGGTGCAACTGGCCTCCGAGCGGAGCGGGCTGGTCAAGGAGCTGGTGGAATCGGGCGACCTGTATCAACCGCTGGCCTGGACGCCCGGTGAGGCATACCGCTTCCTGAAGGACGTGCCCGCCCTGGAGGAAAGCGGCATCCTGGTCCGGCTGCCCGACTGGTGGAAGAAGCGTCCGCGGCCCAGGGTGGGCGTGACCATCGGCGATGCGAAACGCAACAAGTTCGACGCCTCGCAGATGCTTGATTTCCGGGTCAACCTGGCGCTGGGCGATGAAGAGCTGACCGAGGCCGAGTGGCGGGAGCTGATGGCGGCCGACGAGGGGCTGGTCCTGTTGCGGGGCCAGTGGGTCGAGATCGACCGCCAGAAACTCCGCCAGGCGCTGGACCATTGGAAGCAACTGGAGCGCGAGTCCGAGGGCGGGTTGTCGTTCATCGAGGGCATGCGGCTGCTGGCCGGCTTGCCCGCCGACCTGGGCGACGGCCGGGCCGAGCAGCAAGAGGACCGGCAATGGGCCTTTGTGCAGGCGGGCCGCTGGCTGGGCGAGGTGCTGGCCAAGCTCCGCAACCCCGAGAACCTACAGGCCCCAACTGCCGGCGGCCTGCGGGCGGTACTACGCAAGTACCAGGTGACGGGCGTCAACTGGCTATGGTTCCTTTCCGGGCTGGGCCTGGGGGCCTGCCTGGCCGACGACATGGGCCTGGGCAAAACCGTGCAGGTGCTGGCCCTGCTGGCGGCACTGAAGGAGCGGGGCGGCGAGCGGCCCTCGCTGTTGGTGCTGCCGGCCTCGCTGGTGGCCAACTGGAAGGCCGAGATGGCCCGCTTCACGCCCACGCTGCGGGCCCTGTTCGTCCATCCCTCGGAGATGAGCAAGGAAGCGCTGGAGCAGATGGCGGCCGACCCGCAGCGGGCCTTCCAGCACACGGACCTGGTCGTGACCAGCTACGGCATGGCATTGCGGCAGGAGTGGCTGGCGGGGATCCGTTGGCGGCTGGTCGTGCTCGACGAGGCCCAGGCCATAAAGAACCCCGCCGCCCGGCAGACGCGGCTGGTCAAGCGGCTGCAGGCCGAGGCCCGCATCGCCCTGACCGGCACACCGGTGGAAAACCGCCTGTCCGACCTGTGGTCGATATTCGACTTCCTCTGCCCCGGCCTGTTGGGCACGCAGGCCAAGTTCAAGGAGTTCGTCAAGCGGCTGACCGAGCGGGCCGAGAACCGTTACGCCCCCTTGCGAAGCCTGGTCCAGCCCTACCTGTTGCGGCGGCTGAAGACCGACCGCCGCGTGATCGACGACCTGCCCGAGAAGGTCGAGGTCCGCGCCTTTGCCGGCCTGAGCAAGCGTCAGGCCGTGCTGTATGCCAAGCTGGTGGGCGAGCTGGCCGAGGACCTGAAAGCCGCCGAGGGCATGAAGCGGCGGGGCCTGGTGCTGGCCTACCTAATGCGGCTGAAACAACTGTGCAACCACCCCAGCCAACTGTTGGGCGACGGCCGCTTCCTGCCCGCCGACAGCGGCAAGTTCGCCCGCCTGGCCGAGATCGGCGAGGAGATCGCCTCGCGGCAGGAGCGGGCCTTGGTGTTCACCCAGTTCCGCGAGATGACCCAGCCCCTGGCGGACTATCTGGCCATGGTCTTCGGCCGGCCCGGGTTGGTGCTGCACGGGGGCACGCCCGTCGGCCGCCGCAAGGGCCTGGTGGATCGCTTCCAGCAGGACGACGGCCCGCCGTTCTTCGTCGTCTCGCTGAAGGCCGGCGGCACGGGGCTGAACCTCACCGCCGCCTCGCACGTCGTGCATTTCGACCGCTGGTGGAACCCGGCCGTCGAGAACCAGGCCACCGACCGGGCCTTCCGCATCGGGCAGCGGCGCAACGTCCTGGTCCACAAGTTCGTGTGCCGCGGCACGATTGAAGAACGCATCGACGCCCTGATCGAGGAGAAACGCCAGTTGGCCGCCGACCTGATCGAAGGCGGCGCGGAACAACTGCTCACCGAAATGTCCGACGCCGAGCTGATCCGCTTCGTGTCGCTCGACGTGACGACGGCCTGTGAATGAACCTTTAACCAAGGAGGACCGTGCGATGGGATGGTATGGATCCGGTTACGGCGGCTGGGCGCCCTACGTGAACGTGGCTACGCGGCGTCGGCGGGCGCAGAAGAAAATGGAGGCCCTCCGCAAGAAAGGGGTCGACGTCCAGCCGGTTCAGATCGACGGCCGCAAGATCGCCAAGAGCTTCTGGGGCGAGGCCTGGTGCACGCACCTGGAATCCTTCAGCGACTTCGAGAACCGCCTGCCCCGCGGCCGCACCTATGTCCGCAACGGCTCGGTCTGCCATCTGGAAATGGCCAAGGGCCGCATCGCGGCCAAGGTCTCGGGCTCGGAGCTCTACGACGTCAAGGTGACCATCAAGCCCCTGGCGGACAAGACCTGGCGGGCGATCCAAGACCGCTCCAGCGGCCAGATCGGCTCGCTCGTCGAGCTGCTCCAGGGGCGGCTTTCGGACCACGTCATGCAGGTCGTCACTGACCGCCGCGAGGGCCTCTTCCCGCAGCCGGGTGAAATGTCGTTCCGATGCAGTTGCCCGGACTGGGCCGTGATGTGCAAGCATGTGGCGGCCGTGCTGTATGGGGTTGGGGCCCGTCTGGACACCAAGCCCGAGCTGCTGTTCACGCTCCGCGGCGTGGATCACGAAGAGCTGATCGCCGCCGACGCCGAGAAGGCGGTGGCCGCGGCCACCTCTCGCGGGAAGTCCAAACGGCTGGCCGCCGCCGACGTGTCCACGGTGTTCGGCATCGAGCTCGAGGGCGGCTCGGAGGCCTCGCTCACGCCACCGGCCGCGACGACCAGGAAGGCGAAGCCGCAAGCGGCGAAGAAGGCGAAATCGCGAGCGGCGAAGAAGGCGAAGCCGCAAGCGGCAAGACAGCCCGAGCCGCAGGCGGCCGGGGAGGCCGCCGTAAAGGACACCGTGAAGAAGACCGTTGCCAAACGGCGAGCCCACGCCGCGTAATGCGTTTCTATTGCGGAAAAACACAGTAGGGTGGGTCGAGCGCAGTGAGCCCCACCAAAATCCGTGAAGAACTGATGGTGGGGCTCGCTCTGGCTCGACCCACCCTACAAGTTTCCAACCTTCCGCGTCCGAAACGAATGCGCCCCGGCCGCCGTCAGCGCTGGAAGGCATCGATCATCTTCTGGATCCGTTGCCGATCGAAATTGCGGGGCTGCGGCTTGTCCAAGTTGGCCTCGAGCTGTTCGAGGGTGGGCGTTTTCGAGGGCACGCCGGCCGCCGGGACCTCGATCCCAGCCGTCCACACGATGCCGTTGAGGACCGCGGTGCGGAAGTTGTCGCAGGCCCAGTTCCAGTGGAAGTGGCCGCCGGTGAAGCCGAAGCCCCGCCCGCCGTCGGGCCGCTGGTAGGCCCAGGCCAGGTGCTCGGGCCGGCCCTTGTGGGCAAACACGAACGGGTTGGCCCCGTGGGAGTCGTTGCCCGGCCGGCGGGTGCTGTCCGGCGGGACGGCGGTCAGGATCGGCGTTACGCCCTTCATCTCGTCGACGAACCGCATGTTGTAGTACCATTCGTCGTTGATGTTGAAGGGCTTTACGCCGTTGGCCACCGGATGGCTGGGAAGCGTTTCGAAACGGCCTTCATAGGTGGGATTGACCGACCAGAAGACCTCGTAGTAGCCACCGAGCCAGCTTTTCAGCAGATCGCCGTCCTTGCCGGGGGGGATCTCGACGGCATAGTGAATGCAAACCAGGCCCACGCCCTGATCCATGAGCTTGCCGAGTTGTTCCAGGTGCCCGCGGGCCGGGTGGCCGCCGCCGCCGTCGGCGTAAATGACGATCGTGGCTGCGCCGGCCAGTGCGGCGGGATCCTTCGGCCAGCCCTTGTGCACGGCCGTCGTCACGCCCGGCACGTTGTCCTGGATCAAGCGGGCCAGAAGCAGGCAGCCCGCGTTGTGCTCGTGCTCGGCGAAGCCGTGGCTGGGGTTGCCGGCGATGAAGACGATCTTCTTGGCCCCGGCCTGCGTCGGCGACTCGCGCTTCTCGCTCACCAGGCGAACGGCCGGCTTCGTGCCGCTTTGCGTCGCCGGTTGCTTGGGGAACTCCTTCAGCCGGATGTTGCGGAACTCGACGCGCATGGGCGGGCCGGCGTGGATCTGCAAGGCGATGATCCCGTCCTTGCGGGCCACCGTGTCGTTGTCTGTGAGCTCGCACATCAAATGCCCGTTGACTTTCTCGATGATGTGGTTGCCGCGGGCGATGATGTCATACTCGTTCCACTGGTGCTTCTTGATGAACTTGAGCAGCTCGCCGCTGTCGGCGAACTGCTCGACGACCTTCGATTTGTGGTCCGGTCCGATGACGACCTTCTGCCCGCGCCCCGCCAGACCGCCGCGGAAGCCTTCGCCGTAGCAGGTGCCGGTGTAATTGTTGTCGTTGTCCATGTCGGGCTGATAGCCGCTGACGCGCCACTTCTCCCCTTCCCAACTGCGGATCTGGATGCCGGAGTTGGCGAAGCCCGGGTCGGGCATGCGGAACTCGGCCAGGAGCTCGAAATCGGCCGGCTTGCCGCCGCGCCAGATGAGGAAGGTATTGCCGTGGGCCGGGTTCTCCTTGGTGGTCTGGCCGACAATGGCCCCGTCCTCGACCCGCCACAGCCGGGGATCGCCGTCCCAGCCGTCGAGCGTCTTGCCGTCGAAGATCGGGCGGAATCCGTCGTCGCCGGCCAGGGCCCGCCCGGGCCCCACCGAGCGGGCCGCGATCAGCCCCAGAATCGCACAACACAGCAACCGGGTGGATGTTCTCAACATGGCTTGCTTCCTCCTAGGCGGGATGGGTGGGTGGGAAAAACCTCGGCCAATATAACATGGCCGCCCCCGGCTTGCAAATTGCTCGCCCAGGCCAAGCATTAAAGGCCGACCGGCCGCGTATCGTGTATACTTGCGGCTGTTCATGTTTCTTCGACCAGCCTTGATCCCGCCGCTACCATGGCCAATCGCGACAACCATTACGAGGCGGCTTTCGAGGAGTATCTCCGCAGCCGCGGGGTGCCGTACGTCGCCGTGGATGAGGCGAAGCGGAGCCTGCTGGGCGACGGGGGCTCGATCAAGAGCCTGGACTTCATCGTCTCGGTGCCCGACCAGGCGACGTGGCTGGTCGACGTCAAGGGACGAAGATTTCCCAGCGGCGACATACAGAAGCAGTATTGGAAGAACTGGTCCACCCGCGATGACTTGGTGAGCCTGGCCCGCTGGGAGGGCCTTTTCGGCCAGGGTTTCCTGGGGCTGTTCGTGTTCGCCTATAACATTTTGGGCGACCGCGCCCCGCTGCCTTACGAGCAGCTCTTCGAGTTTCGCGGCAAGCTGTATGCATTCGTGGCGGTGCGGCTGTCGGACTACGCCGGGCATGCCCGGCCCATCTCGCCCAAGTGGGACACGGTGGCCATGCCGGCCGCCGACTTCCGCCGCCAGGCCCGGCCACTGGACGAGCTGCTGGGCCTAAAGGAACCATAAGTCGCACGGGCCCTAGTCCTCTCCCGGAGGGAGAGGGGACCGGGCTCACCATCCGCCCCCCTTGCCTCCGGCTTGGACCGGGCGATAATTAAGGATTCTCCCCCAATTCGCTCTGCCTGGGGACCCGCGCTGGGTTCCGCGCGGACGAGCGGTCAGTCACTCCGGAAGGGATCCACTTATGGCGGCAAGCACGGCATCGAGCAAGCTCGATGGCATTTTTTGTCCGAAGTCGATTGCGGTCGTGGGGGCATCGTCGCGGCCGGGGACCGTTGGCAACGACCTGTTCCACAATCTGCTCCTCTCCGGCTTTTCCGGCTCGGTGTATCCGATCAACCCCAAGGCCTCGAGCATCATGAGCGTGCATGCCTACCCCACGCTGGGCGATGTTCCCTGGCCGATCGATTTGGCGGTGCTGATCGTTCCCGCCGCGGCGGTATTGACGACGATCGACCAGGCGATTGCCAAGCAAGTCCGCGGGTTGGTGGTGATCTCGGCGGGATTCAAGGAGGTGGGGGCGAAGGGGGCGGAATTGGAGGCCCAGGTCCGCGAGAAGGTGCGGGCGGCGGGGATCCCCCTGGTGGGCCCCAACTGCCTGGGCGTGATCAACACGCACCCCGACGTGCGGATGAACGCCACCTTCGCCCGTAAAATGCCGTCGGCGGGCAACCTGGCCTTCATGTCGCAAAGCGGGGCCCTGTGCACCTCGGTGCTCGATTACGCCGAGGAGCGGCACATGGGCTTCAGCAAGTTCGTCAGCTTCGGCAACAAGGCCGACGTGAACGAGATCGACCTGTTGGCCTACCTGGCCGACGACCCGGACACCTCGGTGATCGCCATGTACGTGGAGGACGTGAGCAACGGCCGGCGGTTCATCGAGACGGCGCGGGAGATCTTCTGGGGGACGCACAAACCCATGTTGTGTTTGAAATCGGGCCGCTCGCCGGAGGGCGCCAAGGCCGCCAGCAGCCACACGGGCTCGCTGGCCGGCTCCGATTCGCTGTACGACGCCCTGCTGGTCCAGAGCGGCGTGCAGCGGGTGGACACGATCGCCGAGCTGTTCGACTACGCCGCGCTGTACACCACGCAGCCCTTGCCGAAGGAGAACCCGCGGGTGGCGATCATCACCAACGCGGGCGGGCCGGGCATCATGGCCACCGACGCGGCGGTGCGGCATGGGTTGAAGCTGGCCGAGCTGACCGAGGCCACCAAGGACAAGCTGCGGGTGGCGCTGCCCGCGGCGGCCTCGCTCCGCAACCCGGTAGACGTCATCGGCGACGCCCGCTCCGACCGCTACAAGGCGGCGATCCGCACCGTGCTGGAAGACCCCGGCGTGGACATGGGCGTGGTGATCCTCACGCCGCAGTCGATGACCGAGATCGAGGAGACGGCCTCGGTCGTGCCCGAGGCGATCAGCGGCATCGGCAAGCCGGTGGTCTGTGCGTTCATGGGGGTGCGGGACGTGGCCCTCGGCGTGGCCCTGCTGCGGAAGGCGGGCGTGCCGAACTATCCCTTTCCCGAGGACGGCGTGCGGGCCCTGGCCGCGGCCAGCCGCCTGGTGACGCTCCAGGAGGTGCCCCGCCGGGAAATGGCCCAGATAGACGACTGCGACGTGGCCGCCGCGAGGAAGATTATCGCCGCGGCGCTGGGCGACCGGCCGGAGCGCTATCTGACCCACGCCGAGTGCCGGACCTTGCTGGAATGCTACCGGCTGCCGCTGCTGCGGAGCGGGGTAGCCCACTCCGCCGACGAAGCGGCCAAGCTGGCCCAAACCTTCGGCGAGGCCCTGGCCATGAAGGTCATGTCGGTCGACGTGGTGCACAAGTTCGACGCGGGCGGGGTGGTGCTCAACGTCCGCGGGGCGGACGAGGCCCGCACGGCCTATGCCACTATCGTCGATAACGTGGCCAAGAGCATTCCCGGGGCGAAGATCCAAGGCATCCTCGTGGAGCAGATGGCCCGCAAAGGGGTCGAGGTAATCCTGGGCGCCAGCCGCGACGAGCGGTTCGGGCCGCTGATGATGTTCGGCCTGGGCGGCACGCTGGTCGAAGTGCTCAAGGACGTCTCGTTCCGGCTGGCGCCGATGTGGCGGATCTCGGCCGAGCGGATGGTCCGCGAGATTCGCTCCTTCCAGGTGCTGGACGGCTTCCGCGGCGCGCCGCCCGCCGACGTCGACGCCATCGTCGACATCCTGCTGCGGCTGTCGCAAATGGTCTGCACGCATCCGGAGATTTCGGAGCTGGACATCAACCCGCTGATCGTTCACCCCCGGGGCGAGGGCTGCTCGGTGGCCGATAGCCGCGTGATGCTGCGCCAGCCCAAGCTTCGCCTTTGCGACCGCATGTCTTGCACGGAGCACACTTAGCGGCGATGCGGGCCATCGAGCTCCTACCCTCCCGCGAGCGATTCCTGCCGCTCAAGCCGGCGCAACTGCTGGAGCGGATCTTGCAGGACCCGCGCCTGGCGCCCGCGGAGCAGGGGCCGCTCCGGCTGCTGGCCGAGCGGATTGCGGCCCGCGCACACGTGGCCTTCCGCCGTCGGACGGAGCGGCTCAAGGAGCTTTACGACCCGGTGGACCCGGACCGCGAGACGCCGGGCGACGGGCTGCCGCCGGCCGAGCTCGAGCGGCAGCGGGGCGAGTTGTTTGCCGCCTTCCGCCGTCTGCTGGACGAAGGCAGCTACCGGGAACTGCCCCGGCGGCAGATCCTCGAGTGCGTCCGCTTGCAGAACTACGGCGGACTCACGGTCGAGGCCAACCTGGACGACTACCTGGACCTGGCCGTGTTCTACCGCGGCGCCGAACGGCACGAGCAGCGCCGGGCGTGGCCCGCCTGGCGCGGCCGGGCCAAGACCTGCACCATCTTCCGCCGCGCCGCCCTGCTGGTCCGCTCCGCCGAGCATCCCGAGCACGTGCACCTCAAACTATTCAAGAACATCGTGGCCGAGGACCTGGAAATGGTCCTGCCGCGGGTGCGGGTCCGCATGCGCTGGCTCGACGGCCTGAAAATCGGATCGGGACTGGCCGCCAGTCTGGGCATGGCCGCCTGGAAGGCGCTCACCACCGCCACCGCCATCCTGCTCTCGCCCCTGGTATTCCTGCTCACCCTGGCCGCGCTGCTGGCCGCGATGATCCGGGCGGTGTTCGCCTACCTGTCGAGCCAGACCCGCTACATGCAGGCCCTCTCGGCGAACCTCTACTTCCAGAACCTTGCCAATAACGCCGGCGTGCTCAGTTACCTGGTCGACTCGGCCGAGGCCGAAGAGACCAAGGAGCTGCTGCTGGCCTACTTCCTGCTGTACGTCGAGCGGGCCCAGGATTACACGCCCGAAGCATTGGGCCGGCGGGTCCGCCAGTGGGCCCAGGCGCAGTTCAACTTGGAGATCGATTTCGACGTCCGTCAGGCGGTGGCCACGCTCGTCGAGCGCGGCCTGGCGGCGCTCAGCGCCCCCGGCCCTGTGGGAGCGCGGCCGCGGACTTCGGCCAGCAGCGGCGACACGCCCCTGCCGCCCGACCCGATCGTCAAGGCCTATGATCCGCCCGCGGCGCTACAGCGTTTGGAAAAGGCCGGCGACGGGCTCGATCGCGACCCGGCCGCCTCAGCCAGCGGCGGATGATCGCAAACTGCCGGGTGCCACTGCTGGCTTGTCCAGCAGTGCTTCTCACACTGCTGGACAAGCCAGCAGTGGCACCCAATCCCGCCGGCTGTTTCCGCCTTCCGCCTTATCCCTTCTTGGCCATCCACACCACGGCGTTGCGCAGCACCTTCCGCACGTTCTCGTCGAAGAAGATGGGGTAAGTCTCGTGGCCGGGCTGGAAGTAGAAGACTTTGCCTTTGCCCACCGTCCACACCAGGCCTTGACGCGACTGCTCCTTGACGCCGTCGGGCCGGGTGTAGATGCCGTCCAGTACGAGCGACTCGGGCGCGGGAACCTCGAAGGGCTCGCCGTAGCGCTCGGTCTTCGGCAGCACGAAGTCGGAAACGCCCTCCACGATCGGATGGCCCTTGTCTTTGACGATCAGCTCCAGTTTGCTGCCGTCTTCGACATAGCCGCCCTGCCAGCCGCAGTTGGTGCCCAGCAACTTCCTCAGCGGCTTGGCGAAGTGCGACGAGTGCAGGGCGATGAACCCCATGCCATCCTCTTTGACGTGGCGGACGATCCGTGCCATGTGCTCGTCGGTCACCTGGCCGTGAAGCTTGTGACCCCACCAGATCAGCACGTCGGTGGCCTGGAGCGATTCTTCGGCCACGCCCTGCTCGGGATCGGCGAGCGTGGCGGTGACGATCTGCCAGCCCCGCAACGGCGCGAGCCCTTCGGCCACGGCGGTGTTGATGTCCTTGGGGTAGACCGTCTTGGGGGCCGTGCCTTCGGACCAGACCACGACGCGGCGCCGCGACGGGGCGCCGCCCAGGGCCTCGCCCAACAGGACTTCACCGGCGGCCACCGCGCCGAGGGCCAGGACCGTACGACGGGAAACATAGTTGCACATCGGAATTTCCTTCATCAAGAGGGGAACAAACGGGCCAGCTTGGCCCTATCGTAACTACCCGCCGGGCGGGTCGTCAAGCGCCGGCGAAAGGGGCGGAGAGCTCACAACGCAACCGGCTCGAAGGAGGAAGGCGCGGGGATCGTCCCCAAACCTTCCGCATTCCGCCCTTCGCCTTCACTCTTCTTGACATTTGGATGCCGCGACATAAATTTTACATGCGGGTGGCATGACAGGGTTCCCGCGTCACGCGGCGGCATCCGCCGCCCATCCTGGGCAGCCTCACGGCCCAGGGGGGCTCTCGGACTTGTTGGGAGGGTATGCTCGCCGTGGCTTCCCACGACAACTCTACCGGCGCCGCCGAGGCAGCGATCCGCTGCAGGGTGTGTGATCGACTGCTGCCGCTACGGGCAGGGAAACCGGGAGAGCCGGTCACGACCTGGGTGTGCAACGGCTGTGGCGCGACCCAGCCGGCCGTCCTCGACAAAGACTGTTCCCTGGAAATCTGCCAGAATGTAAGGCCCGCGTTCTTTGACTTCGACCGCCACAAGCTCTCGCCTCCGCCGAACATAGTGGTGGAAGCTGTGCGTTCGCTGATGGAAACGCAGACCACGCCCTTCCAAGGAACGGAAAGGCGCCCGCGGCCGCGCACCCCGATCGCCATCGCCGTGCCCACGCTGCCGCTGGACGGGCGTTTGCGGCCGATACACGATCCCCTGATGATGCTCACCCGCAACATCTCCTGTGGCGGAATTGCCCTGATCCATACCCAGCCCCTCATCGCGGAATACCTTGCCGTCGAACTCCCCATGCCCGACAAGCGACGTTTTCAAGTGGTGGCCGAGGTGTTGCGTGTTCGGCTCGTGGACTCCCTCTATGAGTACGGAGGGAGATTCGTTACCAAGACGGCCGATCGCTGTTGACCACCGGGATGGACTCCGGGGGTCGGGGCGGGAGGGCTCAAGCGCGCGTCATTCGTAGCGCAGGGCTTCGATGGGGTCCAGCCGCGAGGCTTTCCAGGCCGGATAGAAGCCGAAGATTATGCCCACCCCGGCCGCGACGGCCACGGCCACGCCGATGGCCGCCATCGAGGGCTGGGTGGGCCAATGCTTGTAGTTTCGCACGAGGATCGAGGCCCCGCGGCCGGCGAGGATGCCGATTGCGCCGCCCACGAGGCACAGGACCACGGCCTCGACCAGGAACTGGCGGAGGATGTGGTGGCTGCGCGCCCCGACGGCCATCCGCAGCCCGATCTCCCGCGTCCGCTCGGTGACCGAGACGAGCATGATGTTCATGATCCCCACGCCGCCCACGACCAGCGAGATGGCCGCCACCCAGCGCAGCAGTTGACCGATCAGCTCCGTAGCCGAGGACAGCGTCTTGGTGATCTCGGTCATGTCGCGCAGGTTGAAGTCGTCGTGGGAGTCGTCGTCTGGCCGCTCGGTGCGGATGTGGTGCCGCTCGCGCAGCAGCATTTTAACCTGCTCCATGGCCTGCGGGATCTGCTCGCCGGACACGGCCTTGGCCAGGATCTGGTCGATGGTGACGAAGCGGATGGGCTGCGGCGTGTCGGCCGCTTGGATCTCCGAGGGCGTGTCGTACAGGGCCGTGGCGCCCGGATAGAGGGCGTCCAGGCTGTTGACCGCGCTGCTGGTCGAGGAGGACGCGCTCTGGTTGACGTTTTGCAGGCTGCTGCCGCTGACGCGATATTTGATCGTCGTCCAAGGGGCCAGCACGATGTCGTCCTGGTCCATGCCCATCATGTTGGCCCCCTTGGGGCCCAGCACGCCGATGACCTTGAAGGCCACGTTCTGGATGCGGATCTCCTTGCCGATGGGCGATTCGCCCTGGAACAGCTCCCGCTTCAGGGTCTCGCCGATCAGGCAGACCTTGCTCCCGTTGCGGACGTCGCGGTCGCTGAAGACGTCGCCCTCGGACATCTGCTCCCAGTCGCGGACGGCCAGGAAGGCCGACGTGGTGCCGCTGATCTGACTGGGGACCCAGTTGCGGTTGCCATAGATGATCTGCGCCCGGGCCCGCACAATGGGCGCCACCTGGCTTACGGCCGGACACTGCCGCAATATTTCGTCGCAGTCGTCGGGCGTGAGCGTGGGCACGGTGCCGACCCCGAAGCTGACGCCGCCGCTGGTGGCCGCACCGGGCAGGACCAGCAGGATGTTGGCTCCCATGCTGGCGATCGTCTTCTGCACGGCGATCTTCGAGCCTTGGCCGATCTCGGTCATAGCGATTACGGCGCCGACGCCGATGATCATGCCCAGGGCGCTGAGGGCCGAGCGCATCTTGTTCCGCCGCAGGGCGCCCAAGGCCGTCCGCAACGTGGGCGGCAACAAGGTGGGGGCATTGAAGCGGCGGGCACTGGGCAGGGGCGCGGCGTCGGGGGAATAGGCGGTTTGGTCGGCCGCGGCCGGCCGGGGCTCGGTTGCCGCCCCGGCTGAAACCGCGGCAGGCGACACTCCCGGTTTCACCGGGCGATGCTCGGTCCGGACCGCCGGCTCGGCCTGCGCCGCATAGTGGCCGCTAAGAGACACGGCCGGTGCGGCCGCCGCCGGGGCGAGCCCCGTGCGGCCGTTGCCGTCGGCCGGCTCCGCGGCGACGGGCACGGCGGCCGAAAAGGCCAACCGGTCTGAAACGGCGCCGCCCGTAACATGGGCCCCGTTGACGAGGTGTACGGGCCTGTCATCCCTGTCGTCTGCCGGCCTCCCATGCCCGTCCAGCGATGGGCTGGCCGCCCGGCCCTGCTCGCCCTGCGGGGCGTGCCCCACGGCCTCATCACCCTCGATTACGCCGTCCGAAATGCGGATCACCCGATGGGCGTAGCTGGCCACCGTGGGATCGTGCGTCACGATGATGACGGTGATCCCCTGGGCATTAAGCTGTTGGAACATGCGGAGGATGTCGACGCTGGTGTGCGAGTCGAGGTTGCCGGTGGGCTCGTCGGCCAGGACCAGGGCGGGGCGGTTGACCAGTGCCCGGGCGATGGCCACGCGCTGCATCTGGCCGCCGGACATTTGCGACGGCTCGTGCTCGGCCCGGTCGGCCAGTCCGACCCGCTCGAGCAGTCCGGTGGCCCGCCGCCGGACCTCGCCGCCGGCGGGGCGGCGGGGCGCGTAGTCCAGGGGCATCATGACGTTGTGCACGGCCGACGTCCGCGGCAGGAGGTTGAACGACTGGAAGACGAACCCCAACTTGGCCGTCCGCACCAGGGCCCGCTGGTTGGGCGTCAAGCGGCTCATCTCTTCGCCGTCGAACCAGTAGCTGCCGGAGCTGGGCCGGTCCAGGCAGCCCAGGATGTTCATTAGCGTGGTCTTGCCGGAGCCGGAAGCCCCCATCAGGGCGACCATCTCGCCGCGCTGAATCGAAAGCGAGATGCCCCGCAACACCGGGACGTCGACCTCGCCCAGGTGATAGGTCTTGGTGATGTTTTCCAGGCGGATGAGTTCCATGCCGGCCCTCGCTGTTACATCTACTTCTTGCCCTTGAAGATCTTGGGCGCGAAGGGATTCGTGGTGTCGCCGCTTTCGTCGGCCGCCACGTTCTCCCCGACCACCACTTCCAGGCCATCCTGCAAGTCGCGGCCGGTGACTTCGGTGTTCGTGCCGTCGGTGGCGATAATCCGCACGTTGACCGGCCGGACGTAGTCGCCGTCCTTGATCCAGATGCGGCCGCGTTCGACGTGCTCCTTGGCCGGCCTGGCCTGGCCGGCCTGTGCCGCGTCGGGCTTCGCGCCGCCGGCGTTCGACTCGGTGGCCTTTGGGCCGCCGGCCTTCGGGCCGGCGGGCTTGGCGTCGGCGGATTTCGAGCCCTCGGCGGGCCGGGCCGGGGCCTCCTCGCCACGGGACTCCCTGCCTTCCTTCCCAAACTCCTCGTTGCCGGCCGACCGCAAGCTCGCCCGCAGCGCGGGAACAACCTGCGACGAGCGCGGCTTCCAACGCAAAGCCGCGTTGGGCACCATCAGCACGTCCTTGTGATGGTCGGTCTCGAACTGCAGGTTCGCCGTCATGTACGGCTTCAGCTTCATGTCGGAATTGTCGGTCTCGACCACCACCGTATACGTGACCACGTTCTGGGTCATCGTAGCGTTCAAGCGGATTTGGAGCACCTTGCCCAGAAAAGTCTCGTTGGGGTAGGCGTCGACGGTGAAGTGCACCGGCATGCCGGGGCGGATGCGGCCGATGTCGGCCTCGTTCACCGAGGCCCAGATCTGCAGCCGGCTCAGGTCCTTGGCGATGAGGAACAGGCTGGGGGCGTTGAGGCTGGAGACCACCGTCTGGCCCACGTTCACGCGGCGGGTGACGACCGTGCCCTTGACCGGCGACTTGATGACGGTGTAGCCCAGGTTGATTTCGTCCTTGTGCAAGGTGGCTTTGTCCTGCTCGATGGCCGCCTCGCCCACGTGCACGTTGGCCTCGGCCACCTTGTAGTTGGCCACGGCGGCGTCGTAATCGGTAGCCGCGATGGCGTCGGGATGATTCGTCTTCAGATCCTCGGCCCGCTTCCAGTCGTTCTTGCACTGCAGAAGCTTGGCCTGCATTTGGCCCAGGTCCGCCATCGAGTGCTGCAGCGCTGCCTTGTCCTGCGCGACCTGGGCACGGTACAGCGAATCGTCGATGTAGGCCAGCACGGTGTCCACCTCGACGTTGGAGCAGTAGTCGATAACCTTGCCGGGACTGTGGGGATCGCTGCCCAGGCGGTAGATCAGGCCCGCCACCTGCGCGCCCACGTCGACCACTTCTTCCGGCTCCGCCGTGCCCGTGGCGCTGATCGTGGGCAGCATGTCGCCGCGTGCCACGGGCGCCGTGCGGAAATTGGAGGGCGGCTCGGCCGCCACGTGCTGCATGTAATAGAACGCGCCATACCCCAGGACGCCGACGCCGACAATTATCGCGATCAATGTTCTCATAAAACCATCCTAAGGGCAGGGTTTCAGGGTTCGGGAAGCCCCGCGACGGCGGTCGCGGGGAAGGCCGGGTTCAGGGTTCAGGGCCGGGGGTGAGGGTAGCCGTGCAGGGGGCAAGTTGCTCGCTCGGCGGGAGGGCCGCGACCGCACTCCGCTCCCGGGATACGTCACACGCCACTAGCAACGTCTCCAGCGCGGCGCGAACGTCGCTTCGCACCCGCGGCGATAAATGTTCTAACACCGACTGGACCCGCTGGACTCGGGCCTTCTCGCGGCGGCGCATCATTTTTTCCCCCCGCGGCGTCAACTCCAAGCAACGCACTCGCCGGTCGGTCCCCTCGGCCACCCGCTGGACCAACTGGGCCCGCTCCAGGCGGTCGGCGATCTGCGTCATTGCGCTTAGGGAAACGCCCAAATCGCGGCTCAGCGCGGACATCGGCCGCCGTGCGTCGGCCGCCAAAATCCCGCACACCCGCAATTGCGCCAGCGGTAGTTCCGCCGCCGGATCGCGATCGGCGCCGAGCAGTCTGCGGGCCAAGCGGGGCATCAGGGAGGCGATCGACTGCGCCTCTTTTACCAGGTTGCTGTGGTCCATGGGCACTGCAAACCGCTTGTTAAGCCAACTATATTATTAATACACCTAAACTAAATGGCTGTCAAGCGAAATTCACGTCCAAGCCTCTTGGCCACCCAGAGAACAGGGATCGTTTCGGTGGGGCAGACAGAGCATCCGCCTAGCCGCAAGAGGGGATAAATCCAGCGCGCGGGTGAGGCCGTGCGGTAGAAAACCTCACGCGGAGCGTTAGGAGTACGTCAGAAGATGCTATTCGGCGTCTTTCCCGCTCTTCGTTTTTCCAGATGGGGCGGGTGCCCTGCGGAAGGGGAATTTCACAATGAGGACCAGCGGTGCCTCGACGTATTGCATCTGGACGTGGGCGTTGGGGTTCCAGGGGATGGCGTAGGCGGCGGCCCCGCCCGTGGTGACCTCGGCCACGTACAGCACGGAGCGGCTGGGCTGGATCGCTCCGCCCCGGCCGCCCCGCATGAGGTCGGCCGTGCCGGTAACCATTACGAAGCGGGGATTCTTCGTCGCATCGACGTTCAGGTCGGCCATGACGTTCCGCGCATAAAAGCCCTGCACGCCCCACCCGGTGGCCGCGTTACGCATGCGGCCGATGACGACGGCCTTCAAGTCGCCGGTGAGGTAGTCCAGGAAGTAGATCGCTTCGCAGAACTCATCCACCGGCCCGGTGGCTATGCCGAAGGTGTCGATCTTGTCCGTAGCGACGGCGTGCAAAGGGGTGTTGGGCCAGAGGCCGGCGAAGACGAGCACGGCCAGGAACATCCCCCCCGCCAAACCAAGTCCCAACCAGGTCCCGCGGTCCCACTTCCCGCATCGACAGATCATGGCGAGCCCTCCCCCCGCGGCTTAAGGCCGCAACCAAATGACCCAATGACAATCCCCAACTGTTGATCCTACCCGTTCTTGGGCGGAAATGCCAGCGTAGCGATTCGGAATCGAGGGACCGTATCCCGGGTAAACTTGTCGATTTTTGGGTGCCGCGGCTGGCTTGGGTGCCACTGCTGGCTTGTCCAGCAGTGTTACGCACAGTGGTGGTTCGAC
>JBEKTY010000117.1:0-27462 GCA_049515555.1 Thermoguttaceae bacterium | reverse complement strand
AGGAAGGCTTTTCGGTGCAATCGAAACAGGGCAAGATGCGCCGTCTGGGAAACAAGAAAACGCCGGAAGCTGGGCAAAACAAGCTCTTCATGGGCCATCAATTGTGATTTGCGGCACTAGCCTTTATCGACCGCGGCTCACGCTAATGGGTTGGCACCTCCGTCGGAATAACAGGCGGTAGGACTCATTCCAAGGTAGTTTCACTATCGGCATTTTCGGCCGCCGGCCCGAATCGAATTGGCTGACTTTTCCGGCCGCCTCCTCGTTCCACTGTATTATACCCCGGAATCGCGCCGCGGGGCAGTAGCGGCCAGGGCCCAGGGCGTTTATTTTTTTCCCAGCCGCCGCTGTTGCTCGAAGAATTGCGTGAGGAACTGGCCGCACGGCCCGGCCAGCACCCCGGCCACGATCTGGCAGCGGTGGTTCAGCCGCGGGTCTTCCAGGAGGCGGAACAGGGTTCGCACGGCCCCCGCCTTGGGATCCGTCGCACCAAACACCAGCGTGGGGATGCGGGCCTGGACGATCGCGCCGGCGCACATCACGCAGGGCTCGAGGGTCACGTACAGCGTGCACCCCTCCAAGCGCCAGCTTTGCCGGCCCTGGGCCGCCTGCGTGATGGCGATCATCTCGGCGTGGGCCGTGGGATCGCGGAGCCGCTCCCGCTGGTTGTGGGCCCGGGCAATCACCCGGCCCTCGTGCACGATGATCGCCCCCACGGGCACCTCGTCTTCGTCGAGTGCCTGCCGGGCCTCGGCCAACGCCTGTTGCATGAACGGTTCGTGCATGACGCGGGGAATCATCAAATGTATAAATGTTCAATGTTCAATCAGCCGAGCACCCCGACCGTGCCCTACGGCGCCGCGTCGAGAATAGGTTGCTCTGTTCGGGTGGCACGTCCCTGAGCGCAGCGAAGGGCGTGGCGGGCCTAGAAACCACGCCCTTCGCTGCGCTCAGGGCGTGCCACCCTCGTTGCAAGATGTGCAAGTCATTCTGACGTGGTCCCTCATTGAACATTGAACCTTGGCTTCTTTTCTGTCATTTTCCGTGTTCCCCGCGCACCTCCAGGTCGATGGGCGCGGCCAGCACGTTTCCGGTGCTGCCGTTGGCGCCCAGGCCGATCACCTGCAGGCGGACCGGGCCGGCGCCGAGCCGGGCCGGCCGGATCTCCAGGCGTCCCTCCTCACCCACGATCTTGCCCAGCAGTCGCGTCCCCTCGACGACGCAGATGCCGATGCAGCCGGGCGCCCGGGCCGAAATCACCAGCGGCCGATCCGCCGCCACAACCCCCCGCGGCTCGACCGAGACCCGGATACTGCGCTGGTAGTTGGCCGTAGTGATCGGCAGCAGCAGCCGGCCCTGCGAGCGGATGGGGCCCGCTTCCACCGCCACGATCCGCAGCTCGTGATGGCCGTCGCTGAGCGTTCGGGTATCGAGGTCCAAGGAGCCGCCCGGCGGGCAGTGCCGCATCAGCAGCCCGTCGATGAACAGCTCGAAGTACTCGACCGCGGCCGACCCGGCCAGTTGTGCCGCCGGCTTCAGGTGCAGCATGCCCGCCGCCGCGGCCCCCGGCTCGATGCCGGCCACCGTCACCGCCGGGATGTTCGCCCACGGGCGGCACAGCGGATCGCCCACGATCAGCAGTTGGTAAGGGCAGCAGACCGACAGGTAGAAGGCCTCGGCCACGGTCGCGCCGCGGGCATAATGGACCTGCATTTCGGCCGAGGGGAACTTCTCGGCGATGGCGTAGGGCTCGGTCACGGCGCCGCTGGCGGCGGCCGCCCCAAAGCGCAGCAGCTCCGAAAGCGGCGTCTGACCGGCCCCCGCGTGCATCTCGCCCCCCAGGCTCGTGAAATGCTCGCAGATGGCGCCCGGCCGGATCGTGCTGCCCGACGACTGCCAGTCCAGCGTGGCGGTGCCCATCATGGCCCCCTGGACGTCGTCTTTCCCCAGGGGCATGATCCCCTGCTCGATCCCGGCCTCGACACCCAGGGCCTTGAGCTGCCGGACGGCCGCGGGATATTCGTCGTGCCGCACGCGGGAGCGGACGTCGCCGTTCTCGACGAAGTAGATCGTGCCGCGGGGATGCGTGCCGTCGGCCCCCGCACTGACGCGCAGATAATGGAGCACCTCGTCCAGCGAGTTGCCCCGTCCGGACGTCACGCCCAGCATCATCGACAGCAGATAGCGGCGTCCGCCGGAGGCGGCCGCGTGGCCCTGGGGACCAAGAGACGCTGCGCCCGATGGGGTAACGTCACCATGGGCTCCAGAAGAAGCTGCGCCCGATGGGGTAGCATCACCATGCGTTCCAAGAGATTCCGCGCCGGGCGAGGCAATTTCGCTGTGGGATCCAAAAGATACTGCGCCGGACGGGACAACTTCGCCACGGGGTCCAAAAGATATTGCGCCGGACGGGACAACTTCGCCACGGGGTCCAAAAAATACCGAACCGGAAAAGGCCCTCGTCGCCGCCGCAGGCCCCGGCCCGGCCGTGCCAGGCCGCGCATACCAGTTGCTCCGCCGCTCGAAGTAGCCGAACGATCCGCGTAAGACCGGCTCCCACAGGAACGTCAAGCCGGTCAGCGAACCCGTGGGGGTAAGGAACTTGGGCCAGGGCCGTTCGGCGTCGGGCGCATCGCCGCCGGCGCCGCCCGGCTTAGCCGCGGCCTCGGCCGCATCACCCCCGGCGGCGGCCGGTTCGGCCCGCCCCGCCCTGAATTTCCGCACGTCGCTCGCCAAGTCGATGCCCCACGGAAAATCGGCGGAATACACCACGCAGTCGATCCGCCGGCCGGGATGCAGGACGCCAGCCGCGGCAACCACCGGCAAGAGGATCCGGCGGCGAAACGTGTCCACGTCGGTCGTCTCGGCCTTGGGGTCCCAGCTCAGGTACATCACGTTGCAGGCCGGGATGTGCCGCAGCGCAATGTAATGGTTGGCGATGACCATCGAGCGGGGGCTGTCCGGATTGACGACCAGGAGGCAGTTTTCCGGCCCGCCCCCCGCCCACGACACCCCGCCGCCGCCCAGCACCGCCAGTACCGTCAACCAGCGGACTGCCCGCAACAGCACCGAGCAGCCCAGGGCCGGAAACAGGTAAGAATAGAGCATGACGACACCAGCACTACAGCGCTAAGCCGGCAAACAAGATCCGTTGTAAATGACCAAATCCCGATGACTAATGACCAACGACAACGGACGACCGATCGCGGGGAGTTTCTTAGTCATTGGTGCTTGGTCATTGGTCATTTTTCATGGGACTGCCGCCTTGGGCCGTCTCCCCTTGATGATACGGCCAAACTGCCCGCCCGGCCAGCCGCCCGCGCCCCGCTCTTGCAATGCACGGGCAACCAGGTGTAATACAATGAGGAACTAACTGATTGAAGGAGTGACCATGCGACGCCGCGAGTTTATTCGTCAAGGGGGTGCCGCCGGGGCCGCCTGTGCGGCCGGGCTGACCATCCTTTCCGACGCCGGCTCGGTGCGGGCCGCGCCGGCCAACGAGAAGATCTCCCTGGCCGTGGCGGGGATCCGCAGCCGCGGCCTGGCCCTGGCCACGGGGCTGGCCCAGCGCCGCGACTGCCGCGTGGCCTACCTGTGCGACGCCGATAGCAACCTGCTGGCCTCGCGCGCCGAGAGCGTGGCCCGGGTGCAAGGCGGCCCGCCGCCGGGCTGCCTCCAGGACTTCCGCAAAGCGCTGGACGACCGGTCGGTCGATGCCTTGGTAATCGCCATGCCCGACCATTGGCATTGCCTGGCGGCGATTTGGGCCTGCCAGGCGGGGAAGGACGTGTACGTGGCCGCCCCGCTCAGCCACAACCCCTGGGAAGGCCGGCGGCTGGTCGAGGTCGCCCGTCGGCAGCGGCGGATCGTCGAGGTCGATCTGCCGGGACGCAGCGCCGCGCATTACGCCGCGGCGCGGAAGTTCATCGAGGACGGCAAGCTGGGGCGGATCCACCTCTGCCGGGTCTTCGAGCAGAAGGGCCAGAGCAACTTCCCCGCCCGCCCCGACGGCGAGCCGCCCCGCGGCCTGGATTGGGACGCCTGGAACGGCCCCGCCCCCCAGTCGCCCTACAACGTCAACTACCAGGACAACTGGCACGGCTACTGGCGCTATTCCGGCGGCGAGATGGCCGTCGACGGGGTCCACCAGCTCGACCTGGCCCGCTGGCTGTGCGGGCTGGGCTGCCCGGCGCGGGTCTGCGCCGCGGGCGGACGGTTCGATTCCGCCGGCGCCAACGAGACACCCGACACGCTGGCTGTGACCTACGAGTTCGAGCGGCTCCTTCTCACATTCGAGCTGACGCTGTACACGCCCTACATGGAGAAGGTCTCGCCGGCCGTGCGCAACGGCGACCTGTTCCCGTATTGGCCCCAGAGCGGCACGCGGATCGAGATCTACGGCAGCGAGGGGCTGATGCTGGTCGGGCCGCAGGGGGCCGGCTGGCAGGTATTCGGCCGGCCGCGGCGCGAGCAGCCGGCCATCATCGAGCAGGCCTACGGCCGGCCCGCCGACGCCGAGCACCAGGAGGATTTCATCCGCAGCCTGCGGACGCGGGCCCTGCCCGCCGCCGACGTGGAAGAGGCCCATCGCAGCACGCTCATGGTCCACTGGGCCGGCATGAGCCTCCGCACCGGCGGCCGGAAACTGCGCATCGACCCCGCCACCGACGCGGTCGACGACCCCGAGGCCATGAAGTTCTTCCGCCGCGAATACCGCAAGCCGTGGGCAATCGAGTCGTAGAGCCCGCCCCGCGGCCGCGTCCCGGCCTGGATTTCCGTTAAACCCTGGGACGAGACTCGTTACGCCGCTTCTCGTTAGCTACCATCATTGTCGCGAGCGACTCGGCCAAGGGCTGCAATGCCGATGATGGAACCTTCCCTTCCCGCGCGAGTTGAACAAGCCTCCGCCCCAACGTCGAATCCGACCCTCCAGCGGAAACAGTGGCAGCAATTTCGCCCAGGACGCTCATCGCCTCACTGCTGGCTTCTGCATTCGCGAGCAGCTTTTCGATTTGGCTAACGACCTCACCGTCGGCCCGCACCTCTGGCTTCCGGAGGCAATCTAACAGTAGATCCCTGTCACCAAGATCGCTCTCTGCGCTGAGTTTCTTGGCAACCCCGATCACCTGCTCCATGGAGCACCCGAGGGCCTCGCAAAGCGCCCTAAAGCGCTCAACGGAGGGTTCAGTCTGGCCGCTTTCAAATCGGCTGATACTGGCCTGGCTAACCGCGCGAGGCGGCAGCAGTGCGAGGCTCAGCTCTTCTTGCGTGTACCGCCTCTTAATGCGGAAGAGACGGAACGCGGGACCAATGTTCCTTCTTATTTTGTTCAAATTACCAATCATTGTTTAGCCTCCCGTTATGCGCGGCATCAACGGCGATTAACCGCGCTACTGCGGTGCGCGCCGACGTGTAAGACAACCGTCCGTGGAGACGCGCACGCGGTTTGAGTTTGTACATGGGGCAATAGAATCTCCTTTCCAGATTCCGGTGTTTCGCGGACCTACACCTCTACGGGAATCGGTTAAGCCTCGTCGCCTTCCACAGGGCCTGTGCCAACTCCATAACCTCCGCCGCGGTGAGCTTGTCGGCCCCAAGGAGGAGCCGATCGACAGCCAGATCAATCACGTCCTTTCGCTCATCATCCTCGAGCCTCACCATATCAAGAAGGTTATTGAGCTGCCAATTCGATAACCCACGGATTTCCTTCTCGAATTCGAACCCCACCCCCATTTGCTAACTCCTTTAATAGGCTGAAGCCCGGCGCCTTTCACAAGCGTGGGGGGCTACGGTTGACATGGACTCGCAGCACGCACAATGACACTACGGTTCGCGAATTCCCCAATCTTTGCCTCCTTTCCAACAAGTGAAACCAGAGCGGACAATCATTAAATGCAAATGTGCATAGTCTATGCATAAGTGTATTGATCCTTGGACATTCTGTCAAGGGGCGCGCGCATAATTTTCCGGCAGGAGTGGCAATCGCGAAGTTTCTGACAGGGCTCGCATGTACGAGAACATCCAGAAATCGTTGGGGGGTCAGTACATTCTTTAGTGGTAGAACGGGGCACTGGGAAACCCGGGGATGCCCACTGCCCATGTGCCCCAAGCGATCGAGGGGAAGCCATTGTTCCCTGGCGGGCCGAAAAACAGGAAACCACCCCGACAGGGGGATATGCGGGCGGTGGCCGCTCGATTACACTTAGGTTTTTGAGGCACCCGCCGGTAACGGAAGTTTATGTGTATGCTGGCCATTCTCTATCGCGTGGCGCGGAACACGCCCATATTGGTAGCGGCCAATCGGGAGGAGTATTTCGCGCGGCCCACACAGTATCCGAAGATCCAGCCGGGCTCGCCGCGGGTGGTGTGCGGCATAGATCGGCAGGCCGGGGGAACCTGGCTGGGCGTGAACCAGTTCGGCCTGCTGATCGCGGTAACGAACCGGCCGAAGCGGCACCTGCCGCTGGCGCCCCGCTCGCGCGGGCTGCTGTGCCGCGAGCTGCTCGAGCTGCGCTATGCCCGGGAGGCGGCCCAGCGGGCCGCCAAGGAGTTGGGCACCGGCCAGTACGCCGGCGCCAACTACCTCTGCGCCGACGCCAAGTACGCCGCGGTGGTCTACGGCGGCAACCGCATCGAGGTGGTCGAGTTGGCCGCCGGTTTGCATACCCTGACTAACGGCGACCTGGACGATCTGGCCGACCAGCGGCACGAGTTCGTGCACCGCGTGCTGACGCTGCACACGCTGGACTCGGCGGTCACGTTTCTGGCCGTGGCCAGCCGGGCCTTCTCGCGCAAGCCGAACGCCGAAGGCCGCCGCGGCGTGGTAATGACGGGCGGCGAGTTCGGCACCGTGTCGTCGACCCTGGTTTCGCTGCCGCGGAAGCCGCAGCACGCGATCTACGAGTATTGCGACGGCCCGCCCTGCGATCACCCCTACGAGGACCTTTCGGCGCTGCTGCGGCAAGTGCTCTCCGTCAGCCGAGTCCGGAAGCCGGCCGTCGCCGGCAGCCAGAGCAAAGACGGCCGACGCCCCAAGCCCAAGAGCAAACCCCGCAAAGAAGTGGGACGCGGCAAGTAGTCATTATGGCGAATCGGCGGATCGGCATCTGGCTGATTGGGGCCAAAGGCGGAGTGGCGACGACGACCATCGTGGGCCTCGTCGCCCTGCGGCAAGGGCGGATCGGGCCCACGGGGTTGGTCACGCAACTGCCGCAGTTCCAACATCTGGACCTCCCCGGCTGGGACGAGCTGGTCGTGGGCGGGCACGAGATCCGCCAGGCGCCGCTGGCGCGCGAGGCGATGCGCCTGGCCACGCAGATGCGCGTCGTGGCCCCCGAGCTGATCGACCGCTGCCGCGGCGAGCTGGACGAGATCGACGGGCGGATCCGGCCGGGCACGATCTACAACGTCGGCGGGGCCATTGCCGGCCTGGCCCATCCGGCCATCCCCCGCGAGCGCTCGCCCGCCGCCATCGTTGACCGCCTGAAGCGGGACTTGCTTGAGTTCCACGAGCAGACGGGGGCCGAGCACGTGGTCGTGGTGAACGTGGCCTCGACCGAGCCGCCGCACGACACGGCCGGGCTGCCGCCCACGTGGGAAGAACTCCGCCGGCTGCTGGAGCAAGAATCCCCTCTCCCTCCAGGAGATGGGCAGGGGCCGTATGTCTCCCCTCGCCCACCGGGAGAGGGGCAGGGGGTGAGGGCTCTCTCCTCGGCCGCCCAATCAGGCTGCCCGCTGCCGGCCAGCTCGCTGTATGCCATTGCGGCCTTGGACCTGGGCTGCTCGTACGTGAATTTCACGCCGTCGTTGGGGTCGGCCCCGGCGGCGATCGACGAGTTGGCTCGGCTCCGCGGGGCCCGCCACGCCGGTTGCGACGGCAAGACGGGCGAGACGCTGCTGAAGAGCGTGCTGGCCCCCATGTTTGCCCGCCGGAATCTGCGGGTCATGAGCTGGGTGGGACACAACATCTTCGGCAACATGGACGCCCAGGTGCTGGCCGATCCGGCCAACAAGGCGGCCAAGCTGGCCAGCAAGGACCGCCTGCTGGCCGAGGTCCTGGGCTACCGGCCGCAAAGCCACATCTCGATCGAGCAGGTCGAGAGCCTGGGCGACTGGAAGACCGCCTGGGACCACGTGCATTTCGCCGGCTTCCTGGGCACGCCCATGACGCTGCAGTTCATCTGGCAGGGTTGCGACAGCGTGCTGGCGGCGCCGCTGGTGCTGGACTTGGTGCGGTTGGTCGAGTCGGCCCGGCGGCGGGGCGAGAGCGGCTTGCTGCCCTTCTTGGCCAGTTTCTTCAAGAGCCCGTTGGGCGTGACGGAACATGGCTTCGATCGGCAGTATGCGATGCTGGAGGAGTGGGCCCGCCTGGCCAGCCCCGCCGTAGGCAACCGCCCCCGCGAAACACGAATAAACGGCCTTGCCGTAAACTGAACACTGAACTGGACTTTTGCAAATTAGGGTGAGGACGACAGAAGTGGTCCCCCTCTCCCTCCGGGAGAGGGCCGGGGTGAGGGGAACCTGCGATGGTCACGGAAAATGGAAAAGCGGTATTCTCACCAGTTTCCCCTCACCCTAACCATCTCCCGGAGGGAGAGGGGACCGGGTATCCCGAAAACTGAACACATAGAGACTGTCGGAGAATTATGAACAAAGAGGCGTCAAGTACAACGACTGAAGCGGCGGCCGGTGCGAGCGGTTTTGCCGGCATGGGTCTGTCGGAGGTGATGCTCCAGTCCCTGGCCGCGGCGGAGTATATCGATCCCACGCCGGTGCAGGCGGGGTTTATCCCGCGGGCCCTGGCGGGCGCAGACTTGATGGGCCAGGCCCAGACCGGCACCGGCAAGACGGCCGCCTTCGCCATCCCGATCCTCGAGCAGCTCAAGCCCCATCGCAAAGGCGCCGCGCCGCAGGCCCTGGTGCTGGTGCCCACCCGCGAGCTGGCCGTGCAGGTCCGCGACGAGTGCGACAAGCTGGCCGCCGGCCGCAACGTGGCGGTGGTGGCCGTCTACGGCGGCAAGCCCATCCGCAAGCAGATCGAGCAGCTTGCCCGCGGCGCGGCGATGATCGTGGGCACGCCGGGCCGCCTGCTGGACCTGATGAGCCGCTCAGTCCTGTTCCTGGGCGAGCTGCGGTTCGTGGTGCTGGACGAGGCCGACCGCATGTTGGACATCGGCTTCCGGCCGGACATCGAGCGGATCCTGCGCCGCTGTCCCGCCGGGCGGCAGACGATGCTCCTCAGCGCCACGATCCCGCCGCCGGTCAAGCGCCTGGCCGAGCGCTACATGCGCGATCCGGAGGCCCTGGACTTCTCGCCCAAGAACCTGGCCGTCGAGACCATCGAGCAGTTCTATTTCACGGTCGATCCGGTGAAGAAATTCGAGCTGCTGGTGCGGCTGCTGGAGCGCGAGCAGCCGGCCCAGGCGATCATCTTCTGCCGCACGAAGCGGGGCACGGAGAAGGTCCACATGCGGCTCAACCGGAAGTTTCCCGACGTGGACACGATCCACGGCGACCTGCCACAGGCGGGCCGCGACCGCGTGATGAAAGACTTCCGCCAGGGGAAGGTCCGCTGGCTGGTGGCCACCGACGTGGTGGGCCGCGGCATCGACGTAACCAGCATCTCGCACATTATCAACTACGACATCCCGCAGTTCTCCGACGATTACGTGCACCGGGTGGGCCGCACCGGCCGCATGGGCCGCGAAGGGGTGGCCTACTCCTTCGTCGCCCCCGAGGAAGGCAACGAGCTGACGCGGATCGAGATGCGGATCAACCGCCTCCTGGTGCGCGACGAGATCCCCGGTTTCCAGGCCTTTGGCGAGCCGCGGCCCGCACCGCCGGTCGGCACCCCGGCCGGGATGGCGGCCGGGGCCGAGGCGCAGGAGACGAAACCGCCCCCCCGGCCGATCTTCGGCCGTCCCCTGCGGCGAATCCGCCGGGCGCTCTGAGCGATTACAATAGGGATTGGGCCCGCCCCGCCGGCCGCGGCTCGTAGTGACCCGATTTATCGGGTCTGGAGAGCGTGTCAAGGACCGCATGAATGCGGTCACTACGAACGATTGGCAAATAATCCGCTCTGGAGGAGCCTCTTATGCGCTGCACCACTGTTGCCTTGCGACGGTTCTGGACGGCGTGCTGCCTGTTGACAGCGGGCGTGCTGCTTGGCCCGCCCGTCCTGTCGGCGGCCACCGCGCCGCTGGGCCCCACCGCCCTGGCCGTTGCCAAGGACGGCACGCGGCTGTTCGTGGCCCACGCCGACGCCAAGCAACTGGCCCTGGTCGATCCGGCGGCGGGCAAAGTGCTCCACGTCACCGATCTGCCGGCCGAGCCCACCGCAGCCGTGCTGAGCCCCGACGGGACGAAGCTCTACGTAACCTGTGCCGCGGCGAAGAGCACGGTGTGCGTGATCGAGGCCTCGACGGGCAAGCGGCTGGGTTCGATTCCGGCCGGGCACACGGCCACGGGCGCGGCCCTCACGCCCGATGGCAAGCGGCTTTACGTCTGCAACCGCTTCGACAACGACGTGACGGTGATCGACCTGGGGACCGGCAAGGAGCTGGCCCGCGTGAAGGTGGTTCGCGAGCCGCTGGCCGCCGTGGCCACGCCCGACGGCCGCTCGGTGTTCGTCATCAACCATCTGCCCCTGGAGCGCGCCGACGCGCCGGACGTGGCGGCCGTGGTGACGGCCATCGACACGGCCGGCAACCAGGCGCAATCGATCCGGCTGCCCAACGGCAGCACGGGCCTGCGGGGGCTGTGTCTGGCGCCGGACGGCCGGTATCTGTACGTCGTCCACATCCTGTCCCGCTACCAGATGCCCGCCGTGCAATTGGATCGCGGCTGGATGAACACCAACGCCCTGACGATCATCGACGTCCAGGCCAAGCGGCCGCTGAACACCGTGCTGCTGGACGACGTGGACCTGGGCGCGGCCAATCCCTGGGGCGTGGCCGTCTCGGCCGACGGCCAGACACTGTGCGTCAGCCACGCCGGCACGCACGAGCTGAGCGTGATCGACGCCTCGGGTCTGCTGGCGAAGCTGGCCCGCATCGCGGCCGCCGCCGGCCCTGCGGGCGCCGAGCCGGGGGCCAAGCCCCTGCCCGCCGGCAGCGATGTTTCCGCCGCCCCCGCGCCCGCCGACGTGCCCAACGACCTGGCCTTCCTGGTCGGTCTGCGGCGGCGGATCCATCTCGAGGGCAGCGGTCCCCGCGGCCTGGCCCTTATCGGCTCGCGGGCCTACGTGGCAGAATACTTCAGCGACAGCCTGGGCGTGGTCGAACTGGAGCCCAAGGCCGTCAAGCCGGCCAGCCAGGTGGCGCTGGGCCCCCGGCCGGAGCCCACCCTCCGCCGCCGCGGCGAGATGCTCTTCAACGACGCCGAAATCTGCTTCCAGCACTGGCAAAGCTGCGCAAGCTGTCATCCCGACGGCCGCGTCGACGGACTGAACTGGGACCTGACCAACGACGGTCTGGGCAATCCGAAGAACACCCGCAGCCTGGTTTGGGTGCACCAGGGCGGGGCCGCCATGGCGCTGGGCGTGCGGCCCTCGGCCGAGGCCGCCGTCCGCGCCGCCCTGACCCACATCCTCTTCGCCGTCCGGCCGGAGGAAGAGGCCCGGGCCCTGGACGCCTATCTGAAATCGCTGGGGCCGGTCGCCGGCCCGCACCTGGTCGACGGCCACCTCAGCCCGGCGGGCCAGCGCGGCATGCAGCTTTTCTCCAGTCCCCGCGTCGCCTGCGACGGCTGCCACCCCCCGCCCATCTATAGCGACAAGCGGGCGCACGACGTGGGCAGTGCCGGCAAGCTGGACAAGCCCACCGATCGCTTCCGCTCTCCGCGGCTGGTCGAGGTCTGGCGGACCGCGCCCTACCTGCACGACGGCCACTGGCTCTCGGTCAAGGAATTGCTTACCGTGGGCAAGCACGGCCTGAGCCAGGAGCAGCTCGGCAAGCTGTCCGAGCGGGACATCGACGACCTGGTCGAATTCGTCTTGTCGTTGTGAGGCCGCCCCCATGTCGCGATACTTCGCCACCTGCACGCTCTGGCTGACGCTGGGCGTTTGGGGCGGGGCGGCCTGGGCCGCCGGCATGGCCGTGGACGACGCCTTGGCCCGCTCCGAGGGCATCCGCAAGCTACCGCCGGCCAAGCGGCTGGTGCTCTACACCGACCTCGGGTCCGCGCCTGCGATCGACTCGCTACCGGCCCTCTTCGATCAGGCCTTTTCGCAGTGGTGCCGGTACTTCCACATCCCGCCGGCCGAGCACGACGACTGGCGGCTGACCGGCTTCTTGATGAAAGACGGCGAGCGGTTTCGGCGCGCAGGGCTCTTGCCCGCCGGCTTGCCGCCCTTCCGGCAGGGTTATTCCCTGGGCTACGACCTGTGGCTCTATGACCAGCCCAGCGACTACTACCGGCGCCATCTGCTGCTGCACGAGGGCACGCACGGGTTCATGCGGACGATCCTGGGCGGCATGGGTCCGCCCTGGTATGCCGAAGGGATGGCCGAGCTGATGGCCACGCACCGCCTCCAGGACGGCCGGTTGACGCTCAATGTCATGCCTGCCGACCGCGAAGAGGTGCCGCAGTGGGGCCGCATCCGCCTCATCAAGGACGCGGTGGCGGCCAAGCACGCCATGCGGCTGGCGGCTATAACCCAATATTCGGGCACGGCCCACCTGGAGGTCGAGCCTTACGCCTGGTGCTGGGCGGCCGCGGCCCTGCTGGACCGCCATCCACGTTATCAACAGCGATTTCGCCAACTCGCCGCCGACGTGCTGCGGCCCGATTTCAACGATCGCTTTCGCCAAGCCTTTGCCCCCGACTGGGAGCGGCTCAACGAGGAGTGGTCGCTGTTCGTCGTGGGCATCGAGTACGGCTACGACGTGCCGCTCGCGGCGGTCGATTTTGTGCCGGGCCAGCCGCTGCCGGCCGGCGGGGTCACGGTTCGCGTCGCCGCCGACCGCGGCTGGCAGTCCAGCGCGGTGCACCTGGAGGCGGGCCGCGGCTATCGCCTCGCCGCCGCCGGCCGCTACCAGGTGGGAAGGCTGCCCAAAGGCCTCTGGTGCGAGCCGGGTGGGATCTCGATCCGATACTACCAGGGCCGCCCGCTGGGGCTCCTGCTGGCCGCCGTCCGCCCCGAACAAACACCGGCCACGGGACCCTTTGCCCTGCTGCGCCCCATGGTCGTCGGATCAGGCCTGACCCTCTGCCCGGAACAGGCCGGGACCCTGTACCTCAAAGTCAACGATTCGGCGGCCCGCCTGCACGAGAACTCGGGCCGGCTCGAGGTGCAGGTCTCCGCCACGGCCGGTAACGTAGCAGGCACACTCCGTGTGCCGTCCGCTGAAGTGGAAAAAGGTACGGCGGACGGCACACGGAGTGTGCCTGCTACCTCCCCCGGTCATTGACGAACCGCCGGCCGCGGCCAACAATACACGATCGACCCCTACAGCCGACCGACTCTGCCGCGGCCGGCCGCCGGAGCGAGAGAACCTCATGAATTGGATCAAGCGCGAAGATCCGGAAGTTTGGGCTGCCATTGCCGGCGAGATGCGGCGCCAGCGGGACGGCCTGGAAATGATCGCCAGCGAGAACTACGCCAGTCCGGCCGTGATGCAGTGCGTGGGGAGCGTGCTCACGGATAAGTATGCCGAGGGGTATCCCGGCCGCCGTTACTACGGCGGGTGTGAGTTCGTCGACGTGGTCGAGGACCTGGCCCGCGAGCGGGCCAAACGCCTGTTCCGTGCCCAGCACGTCAACGTCCAGCCGCATTCGGGGACCCAGGCCAACACGGCCGTCTACCTGGCGGCCCTGGAGCCGGGCGACGTGGTGCTGGGCCTGGACCTGGCACACGGCGGCCACCTCAGCCACGGCATGAAGCTGAACGTCTCCGGCCGGCTGTTCCACTTCCTCAGTTACGGCGTGCGGCCCGACACGCACCGCATCGACTTGGACCAGGTATCGGCCTTGGCCCGCGAGCACCAGCCGAAAATGATCGTGGCCGGGGCCAGTGCCTATCCCCGCGAGATCCCGCACGCCGCCTTCGCCCAGATCGCCCGCGATTGCGGGGCCAGCCTGCTGGTCGATATGGCCCATTACGCGGGCCTGGTGGCGGCCGGGCTGCACGACGACCCCGTGCCCGTGGCCGACTTCGTTACCAGCACCACCCACAAGACGCTCCGCGGTCCCCGCGGCGGCCTGGTCCTGTGCACGGCCGAGTGGGCCAAGGACGTGGATCGCTCCGTGTTCCCCGGCATCCAGGGCGGGCCGCTGATGCACGTCGTCGCCGGCAAGGCCGTGTGTTTCGGCGAGGCCCTCGCGCCCGGCTTCAAAATCTACGCCCGGCAGATCATCGACAACGCCCGCACCCTGGCCGACGTGCTGGCCGCCGCCGGCGTCCGGCTGATCAGCGGCGGCACCGACAACCACCTGCTCCTGGCCGACGTGACCCCGCTGGGCTTGACCGGCGGGCAGGCCGAAAAGGCCCTCGGCCAATGCCGCATTATCGTCAACAAGAACATGATCCCCTTTGACCAGCGGAAGCCGGTGGACCCCTCCGGCATCCGCATCGGCACGCCGGCCCTGACCAGCCGGGGCATGGGCGGCCGGGAAATGCAGACCATCGGCGGCTGGATCATCGAGGCCCTGCGGGCCAAGGACCGCCCCGACCTTCTGCGGCGGACCGCCGCGGCGGTCCTCGACCTGTGCCGGCAGTTCCCCCTGCCCGCCGATCGCCGTCCGGCCCCCGCCGCCCTGCCGCCGGGAACCGGTTGACCCAAGGATTGACCATGCCCGCCAACAAGATCCTCATCGCCGACGACAACCAACCCAACGTCGAGCTGCTCGAGGCTTACCTGGCCGACGTAAACTGCCAGATCGCCGTGGCCGTCGACGGCCACGACACGCTGGAAAAAGTCCGCCAATTCCAGCCGGACTTGATCCTCTTGGATATTATGATGCCGAAGCTTAGCGGGTTCGAGGTCTGCAAGACGCTCAAGAGCGACCCCGCCACCAGCCACATCATGATCCTCATGGTCACTGCGCTGGGCGAGCCGGGCGACATCGAGCGGGCCGTGGCCAGCGGCTGCAACGACTTCCTCAGCAAACCCGTCGATAAGCTCGGTTTGCTCAAACGCGTGGAGAACCTGCTGAAGCTCCGCGACGTGACCGACGAGCGGGATCGGCTCCGTCGCTACATCGACGCCATGGAAGCCGAAAGCGGCCACGCGAGGAGATAGGGAAGAGGGATGAGGGAGGAGGGACGTTAGTTCATAACCGGACTCTTGCGAATTACGGATTGGTCGGTCCCCTCTCCCTCCGGGAGAGGGGACCGGGCCTCCGCAATTTGCAAAAGTCCAGTTCTTAACCTAGGAGACACATGTTATGGCTCGCACGACAATCGAAGCGTGGCTGGTGGGGATGGCGGCCGTGCTGACGGCCGCCGGGTGTGAAGCGGCCAAGCTCAGCCCGGGCGATGCGGCCCCGGCGTGGGCCGGCATCGTCGGCACCGACGACAAGCCGCACGGCCTGGCGGATTACGCCGCCGCCAAGCTGATCGTCCTGGTATTCACCTGCAATCATTGCCCGGTGGCCCAGGGCTACGAGGACCGCCTGCTGGCGCTCCAGCAGGACTACCGGGCCAAGGGGGTGCAGGTCGTGGCCGTCAACGTGAACAACAATTCGGCCGACCGCCTGGAGCCCATGAAGAAACGGGCCGCCGAGAAGAAGTTCAACTTCCCGTACCTGTACGATCCGACGCAGAAGATGGGCCGCGATTACGGGGCCACGCAAACCCCGCACGTGTTCGTGCTGGGGGGCGACCGCGCGATCGCTTACGTCGGTGCAATCGACGACAACCTGGACGTCAAGGGCGTCAAGGAGCACTACCTCCGCGATGCGCTGGACGCCCTGCTGGCGGGCAACAAGCCGGCCAAGGCCGTCACCCAGCAGTTCGGCTGCGGGATCCAATACGAGGCCGAGAAGAAGTAAGAAACCTGGGGACTGTCCCAATTTTCGTCCGACGAAAATGGGACTGTCCCCCTCCCACTGGCAGTAATCCCATGCGCAAATCGTGGTGCAGGATGGCGCTGGCCGTGGCCGTATTGTCGGCCGCGGGCTGGGGCGGTTGCAGTCGTCTGCCCTGGCCCGGCGAGTCCGCCCCGAAAGGCGAAGCCGCCCCCGTGCGGATCATCGACCGCGCCGAGTTCGACCAATTGCTCCGCGAGCACCTCGGAAAAGTAGTGCTCGTGGATTTCTGGGCTACCTGGTGCGGCCCCTGCCGGGAACTGTTCCCGCACACGGTCGGCCTCCAGCGCCGGTTTGCCGGGCGGGGTCTGGCGGTCGTGACCCTCAGCGTGGATTCGCCCAGCGCCGAGCCGGCGGTGCGAGAATTCCTGGCCGAGCAGGACGCGGTTACCGAGAACTTCATCGTCCAAGGCGGCGGCTCCTCCAAAGCCATCGAAGAGTTCAAAATCGGGGAGGGTACGATCCCCTTCCTGAAGCTCTACGACCGGCAGGGGAAACTCCGCAAACAGTTCGCCGCGCCCGATCCAAAGAAGATCGACCAGGCCGTCGAGCGATTGCTCGATGAGAAGTGAATTCGCAGTGGAATCGGAGAAGGCCATGGCATGGGGCAGGTCGAGAGCGGGTTTTCAGCGGGCGCTGGCCGCGGCCGTCTGTGCCGGCTTCCTGACGGCCGGGCCACTGGCGGCTGCACCGCCGGCCGCCGCGCCGCCGTCGGCCGCCGCGCCCCCTGCCGCCGCGCCGCTTGCGGCTTCGCCCCCTGCCGCTTCGCCCCAGCCCACCCGGCGGCTGATTCAGCAGTTGGGCGACCCGGACTATTTCGTCCGCCAGCGGGCCGAGGCCGAGTTGGCCGGCCTGGGCTTCGAGGCCTTCGAGGCCCTCACCGAGGCCGCCTCGAACGACGACCTGGAGATCGCCCTGCGGGCCAGACGACTGCTGAAGCTCATCAAGGTCCAATGGGCCGACCCCAACGATCCGCCCGCCGTCCAGCGGCTGCTGCACGATTACCAGTCGCAAGATTCCCGCACCCGCCAGACGCAGATGAGCCAGTTGGCCCTGTTGCCTAATGGCGCGGGCATGCCGGCCCTGTGCCGGCTGGTGCGCTATGAGCGATCGCCGTTGCTGGCCAAGCAGGCGGCCCTCAAGCTGCTCGGCCTGGTGAAGGCGGGCGCTCCACCCGGCAAGGAACTCGCCGCGCAGATCCGCAAAGGGCTGGCGGACAGCCCGCGGACGCCCGCCCGCTGGCCGCTCATCTGGCTCCGCTTCGACGAGGACGCGCGGGCCGCGCTGGAGCAGTGGACCGCCGCGGTCGAGGCCGAAGAGGGGCTCTTGCGGACCGCCCCGGGGCAGACCAATCCCGAGATCGTGGCGGCCCTGTTGCGGCTCGAGGTGGCCCGCCTGAAGCAGCTTGACCGCGCGCCGCAGGCGGCCCGCGCCGTGGCCCGCCTGATCGAGCTGGACAAGGGCGACCCGGACACGCTCGCCGAACTGCTGGAGTGGCTCATTACTCAGAAGGATTGGCAGGGTGTGGACCGCCTGGCGGAGCGCTTCGCCGCGGCGGTAGAAGCCACGCCCGCGCTCTTGTACCTGCTGGCCGAGGCCCGCGCCGATCAGGGCCGCGCCGAGAAGGCCGAACAGATTGCCCGGCAGGCACTGGCGCTCAATCCCGGCGGCGGCCTGCCGCAAGCCTCGCTGCACCTGATGGTGGCCGTGAACTTGCAGCAGCGGGGCCGATTCGCCTGGGCCGAGCGGGAATACCGCCAGGCGGCCGGCGCAGCGCCGCCCACCAGCGACCTGGCCGTCACCGCCATGTGCTACCTGGCCGAGATGTTCCACGACCAGGCCCAGGAGCGCCAGGCGGGCGAAGTGCTGCAACAGGTCGTCGAGGCCCTCGGCGCCAACCGGCCCAACGAAGCCCAGGCCGCCCGCCGCACACTGGGTGAGATCCGCGCCCGCATGAACTTCTTCTTCGCCTGCCATTGGCAGGCCCAAGGCGACGAGGCCCAACGCCGCGCGTATCTCGACAAGGGCCTGGCGGCCGACCCGACCGACGTCGACGTGCTGATCGGCTGCTACCGCCTCGGCCCCGCGCCGCCCGAGTTCCGCCGCAAGATCCAGAAACTGATCGCCGACGCCGTGAAAGACATGCGCGAGAAGATCGCCGACGATCTCGACAGCCCCTCGAACTACAATCAAGTGGCTTGGTTGGTGGCCAATACGGAAGGCAACCTGGATCAGGCCCTGGCCGACTCGAATAAGTCGATCGAGCTTAGCCCGCGCACGGGCGGCTACTACGACACGCTGGGCCGGGTCTACTTCGCCCGCGGCGACTATGAGAACGCCGTCAAGAATCAGACCCGGGCCGCCGAGCTCGAGCCGCACTCGGGCCAGATCATCCGGCAGCTCGAGCTGTTCCGGAAAACGCGGGCCGAGAAGCAGAAGACCGATCTCCCCTCTCCCTCTGGGAGAGGGGCAGGGGGTGAGGGCACGGGGAAATCGCAGAAGCAAGGTGGGACATTCTCGCGGCCGACGGCCCTAACCATCTCCCGGAGGGAGAGGGGACCGGGCATCCGCAGTTTGCAAGTTGCAATGGAACAAGCCCGGCGCAGTCCCGCCACGATTATCACGAATTAATGGTGGGACCGTGCTGCGCTTGTCCCACCCTACGGCACTTCCGTCTCCCGGTCACGCCGAGGACATCATCGCCCGCACGGCCCGGATGAAGGCCGGCGTGGTGCCGCAGCAGCCGCCCTGGAAACCGGCCCCCGCCTCGACCAGTTGCGGCACGTGCTGGGCGAACTGCTCGGGCGTCTGCGTGTAGACCGTCCGGCCGTCGCGGAGCTCGGGCAGGCCGGCGTTGGCCTTGATCCACACGGGCCGGCCGCTGGCGGCGTGCAACCGGCGGCAGAGCTGCGGGAAGCCGGCGATGCCCTGGCCGCAGTTGGAGCCCAGGCAATCCGCCCCCGCGGCCAGGAGCGTCTCGGCGGCCTGCTCCGGCGTCGTGCCCATCATGGTGCGGTCGTTGTTCGGGCCCGAGTCGAACGTCATGCAGGCCACCGTGGGCAGCCCGGTGGCGCGGGCCGCGGCCACCGCCAGCCGGGCCTCGGCCGGATCGGACATGGTCTCGACGACGATCCCATCGGCGCCGGCCTCGGCCATGGCCTGCACCTGCTCGGCGAAGGCGGCTTGCAAATCCTCTTCGCTCATCTGGCCCATCATCAGCATCACGCCGCTGGGCCCCAGCGAGGCGAAGACCAGGGCCCGGCCCGCCGCCGCCCGCCGCGAGATGGTCACCCCGCAACGGTTGATCTCCGCCACCCGCCCGGCCAGACCATGCCGGGCCAGGATCAACCGGTTCGATCCGAAGGTGTTGGTCAAGATCACCTGACTGCCCGCCTCGACGTAGCTGCGGGCAACCTCTTCCACCTGCTCCGGATGGTCGAGGTTCCAGGCATCGGGACAAGCCCCCAGCGGCAGTCCCCGCTCCTGAAGCTGCGTGCCCCAGGCCCCGTCGGTCACCACCGGCCCGCCGGCCAAGAGTCGTTCCAGCGTCGCATGCATCGCCATCCCTCCTCCAAGAGTCCATTTCTAGCGGAAACCGGCGACCGGAGCAAGGATCGGCGAAACAATTACTGTCGTGCTCCTCACGCTCCGCGTGAGGCCGTTCGGCAAAATCTCACGCGGAGATGTGTGGGCGTTCTCGCGGGCGACAGCCCTAACCCGCTCCCAGGGAGAGGGGACCGGGCATTTGCAATTTGCAAACGTCCAAGAGCTAACCAGCAAACTGCTTCCGAAGGAAGTCGATCTCGGCGGCGATGACGGTCTCCAGCGTCGGGCCCTGGTACACCGAGAAGTGACCCCCGGGAAGCGCGAGGAGCGTTGCGGCCGGCATGGCTTGGGCCGTCTGACGAACGACCCATGCCGGGCTCAGCGTGTCTTGTTCGGCGACAACGAGCAGCGCCGGGCATCGCACTCTAGGCGCGGCCGAGTGGGGGCGATAGAACAGCGTCGCGAGCAGGCATCGGGCCGGGCAGGCGTTTCGCCACTCGGAGTCCGGTGGCACCATGGCGCGGTACCCCTCCGCCGCGTCGGCGGTTGCCAGGCAGGCCAGCGTGCCGGGCGGGCCGTACACCGGAACGTAGTATGGCCGGCGGAAGGTGATCGCGCGCAGCCAATCGCGGAGCCCGGCCACGCACGCCCGAATGGAATAACTGATCCCTAATTGCCGGGCCGATGCGACGGGGTCGACGAACGGCACCTGCGACACGATCGTCGCAATGCCCGGGTCCTCGGCGGCCAGGACGAGCACGTGCCCACCGCTCAGCGACGTGCCCCACAAGGCGACGCGGCCCGGGTCCACGTCTCGCATTTGGCGCACGGCGCCCAGCGCGGCCCGCCAATCCTGGAGGTGCCGCCGCGGACTGACCAGGTTGCGCGGCTGGCCGTCGCTGGCCCCGAACGTGCGGTAGTCGAACAGGAACGCGGCCCAGCCGGCCGCGGCGAACCGCTCGGCGAACTGCGGCAGGCCGAAGCTGCGCTCCGCCCCGAAGCCATGGGCCATGACCACCACCGGCGGCCAGGCCACGCCCTGCGGCCGATACAGCCAGGCCGCACAGCGGGTTCCCGAGCTGACGAACGCCACGTCGGTGCGCGTGAAGTTCTGCATTGTACCGGCTGAAGGGGACAGTCCCATTTTCGTCGGACGAAAATTGGGACAGTCCCCGTGACTGGCCGAAGCGGACAGTCCCGTTTTCGGCCTGCCCGGCGGGGCAGGCGGAGGAGAACTCGGACAGTCCCCGTGAATGGTGGTTGAATGGTTCATTGGGAGAGCAATCTCCGGGCGCGATCCAGGTCGAAAGGCGTGTCCAACGCGGTGAACAGCTCGCAGGCGCGTGTCAGATGTGCGTCATGCTCCGGATGCCCGACGGGCAGCCGCTGCCCAATTTCCAGATGTGCCAGGGCCTCCTCGTAAGGCATTTCCAGACGGGTGGCAAGCCGGAGCCCCTTGGCCCACGCCCGCAGGGCGGCTTTCCGCTTCCCGTGCAGCCACAGGGCCAGGCCCTTGCAGCGGCAAGCACTGGGACCGCCCAGGGGCAAGGTCCGCGCGTATCGGCCCATAGCCCGGCACGCCTTGGGCACTCGCAAGGCCAGCAGTTTCCGCTGCTGGGGATCGGCGCCCTCGTGCAATGCCAAGTAGGTGCCGGCCACGCCCAGGTAACCGCCCAACAAGTAGTAGGAGGTTGGCGCGGGCAGCTCTTCGATCAGTTGCATGCCGTCCTCGGCGGCCTGCCAGGCCGACTGCCGATCGCCCCGGCGCAAATGGGCCGCGGCCAGGAGGCCGTGCGTGGTGAGCATCGATATCTTGTCGATGTTCTCGGTGAACAGTCCCAACGCGGTCCGCAGCAGGGCAATGGCCTCGTCGGTCTGCTGGGCTCCGCCGGTTCTCAGCAGCCCTTCGGCCTGGCCGTTCAGGCCCCAGGCCTGTTGCAGTTGGTCTCCGCGGCTGCGGGCGGTGGAATAGCATCGGGTCCACAGCGCCAGGCCGCGCCGGAAATCGCCGGCGACATAGGCCGCCTGGGCCAGCATGGCCATGCACTCGCCCCAATGCTGCCAATCGCCGAGCCGGGCATAAATGTCGATCGCCTTCTGCAAGGCGCTCTGGGCCTGGGCGGCCTCGCCCCGGCCGAGGGCCGATATCCCCGCCGCGCCCCAGACCCATGCCGTGGCCGGCGGATCGTTCACCAGCCCGGCCGTCGCCAGGGCCTGGCGACCGTAGGTGCGTGCCAGACGCAGCAGTCCGAGCAGGCCGGCGGTGAACGCATTGCTGGCGTAGGCCCTGGCGAGCTCGGCCGAGGGCCCGGCGCGTTCCGTAAGGTTGAGCGTGACCAACATCGCGTGCAACAGTCGCGGCTTCTCGCCGGAGAGGTAGTAGATCTCGGCCAGCCGCTCGTAGGCGCGGGCGGCTTCCAGATCCGGATCGTCATCGAAGGGCCCTTTAGGCCCGCCGCGCCGGCCGTAGCCGGGCAAAATCCGCTGGGCGATCTGGCGGAGGACGTGCCGCAGGAAGTTGGCCGTCAGGCGGGCCGGGGTGGCCGGCGCCGCGCGGCCCAGCAGGGCGATGGCGCGTTCCAGATGCTCGCGGCTTTCGGGGAGCCTGCCAAGGCCCAGGCAGGCCTCGCCCAGCCGCCGCTCCCAGCCCGCCCGCCGAAATTCGCTGTTGGCCAGGTGCGCCGCCACGTCCAGCTCCAGCGCGTCGCCGAAGAAACCGGCGGCCTCGCGGTAGCCGCCGCTGCGCAAACTCTCGGCCCCCGCCTTCTCCAGGTACTCGACGGCTTTGGCCGGCTCACCGCCGTATCGCCAATGGTGCGCCAGGTAGGCGTAGCGCTGCGCCAGATCGTCGTCGCAGGAAGTTTCGTACCACTGGGCGATGGCGTGGTGCAGCCGCTCCCGCTGCTGGAAGGGCAACAGATCGTAGGCCACCTGCCGGATGATCGCATGCCGGAACAGATACTCCGGCTCGGGCAGCGGCGTTTCCAGGCTCACGATCTCCGCCTGCTGGGCCTGCGCCAGGTGGCCGCTGAGCCGGAGCTTCTCGCTTTCCACCGGGTAGTTGTCGTGCAGCACGCGGAAGCGGAAATGCTGCCCGATCACGCTGGCCACCTTGATCGCCAGTTGTTGTTGCGTGCCCAAGCGGTCGATGCGGCTGGCGATGACTCCCTGCAGAGTATCGGGGAAACCCAGGCGCCGCCAGTCGGGCAGCTCGGCGGCCAAACGGCATTGCCCGTCCTCGATGTGCAGCAGCCCCCTGTCGCGGATGGCGTACACCAGCTCCTCGACGAACAACGGATTGCCTTCGGCCATTTGCTGCACCAGGCCGACGACCGCCGGCGGCACGCCCGGCAGGCCCAGACACTGCGCGATCAACTGCCCGGTATCGTCGGCCGCGAGCCGCCCCAGCCGCAGGTGGGTCGTGCGTGCGCCGCGGAGCAATTGGTTGTACTCGGCCGGGCCGTGCTGCGTGAAGGGACGCGTGGCCAGCAGCAGCAGGATCGAGGGGATCTGACGGCTCACCAGGGAGACCAGGGCCCAGGAAGCCGAATCCTGCCAGTGGGCGTCGTCCAGAACGACCAGCGTCGGCGATTGCGCGGCGGCCGCGGCCAGCAACTGCAGCAGCAACGTGCGCGTATTCTCGCCGCGGACCTGCCCGCTGAGGCTCGTGGTGACCTCGTTGTCTTCCAAACCGCAGGGGACGACGCTTTCCAGCAGCGGCGCGAAGCGCAGCAGCTCGGGATGCGCAGCCAGTCGGGTTTCGACGTGCCGCCGCCGGTCCGCCGGGGCGGCGTCGGGCGGCTCCAGGCCCAGCAGTTGCGAGAACACCGGTCGCCAGGCGTAGTACAGCGTGGCGGCCTCGACCGAATCGGCGGCGCCGGCCAGGCAGGTAACGCCGCAGGCGCGGGCCGTGTCCAGCAGATCGGCCAGCAGCCGCGACTTGCCGATGCCCGCCTCGCCTTCCAGGATGACCACGGCCGTTTCGGCCCCGGCCACCAGGGCGCGGACTTTTTCGGCCAGCAGTTGCCGCTCGGGCTGCCGGCCGAGCAAGGCCCCGCCGGCCGCCAGCGGCGGGCGTCGGCCGTCCACGGGCCGATAGCCGGCCACCGGTTCCGTGCGGCCCTTGATCTGGATGTCGGCCAGGCGCTCGAACTCGATCCGCCCGCGGGCCATGTGAAAGGTGGCTTCATCGCACAGAATGTCGCCCAGGGCCGCCTGCATGAGGCGCGCCGAGACATTGACCGCGTCGCCCAGCAGGGTGTACTCCCGCCGCCGCGGGCTGCCCACCGATCCGCAGAACACCCGGCCCGTGGCGATGCCCATCGAGTTCCGCAGGCCCAGCTCGGCCAGCTTGTGCTGCATGGCCAGTGCCGCCTGCACGGCCCGCTTGGCGTCGTCCTCGTGGGCCAGCGGCGGCAAACCCATCACGGCCAGGAGCGAGGTGCCCTTCTCGTCCACGTTCAGCTTGTTGATGTGCCCCTCGAAGCGATACAGTTCCCGTTGCAGATAGCGCATGATCTGTTGGGCGTGGTCCAGGGGCGTGGCGTAATTCAACTCCGGCAGGTTGACGAACAGCACGCTCACCACCCGCAGCTCGCCCAGCCAGTTCTCATATCCGGCCGAGAGGCAGGCGATCACAACCCCGGGAATGTAACTCCGCAGTGCCGCGGTCATTTGCTCGCGAATGGGAGGCAAGGGCGCGGCCCGCAATTCGCCCGGCGTGCAAGCCGACTCGACCAGCACCGAGCCCATGGGAAGTTGGCAGCCGGAGAACTGGGAGTGCACCTGGGCCCAGGCCCGCAACGACGCCACGACCTGCCCGGGGGCCGCCTTCTCGAGCGCCGTAAAGGCCTGCACGAAGGCCGGACCGGAAACCAGGAACTCCCACCGGTCCAACACGCCGCCGACGTGCAGCAGCACGAAGTCGCCGGTGCCGATCCCGAGTTTGAGCGACAGGGACAGGCCTTCGCCGTTTTGATAATCGTGGAGTTCCGCCTGCAGGGCCAGGGCGCAGCGCACGGCACGGCCGGTCACGGCGGCGAGGTCTTCTCCCGGCTGGGCATACCAGGCCGCCAGCAAGGCGTCGCCGGCGAAGCGGACCACGTCGCCGCCCTGCTCCGCGAGCACCGCGATGGCCCGGCCGAAGTAGTCGTTCATCATCCCGCTGAGCGCCTCCGCGCCCAGCGAGCCCCGCTTGGCCAGCGATTCGGTGATCGCCGTAAAGCCGGAGACGTCGGCAATCAGCACGGCCCCGGCGAACTTCTCGGCCAGCGGCTCGACGAGCAGTGCCGGATCGCGCGCCAGGCGTCGCACGATCACGTCCGGCACGTAACTGGCCAGCTTGGCGACCAGCTCGCCGCCTTCGATCATGCTGTCGGGAGTCGCGAGTTTGTGCATGGCCTCTAGCCCCACGATTGCCGGAACCAGGGCCGGCGCGCCAGCGCGGACCGACCCGTCGAAACACACCGCTCCGACACAGAATACTAGGGAGCGGCCTCGGCGGGGTCCAGCGTTACCAGACAACTTGACTCCCATGCCGGCCCTGCGTACTATTTTTGACTAACCTTATTGGCGGGTCAGATCGCCCCGGCGCCATCGCAGGATCGAGGAAAGCGTTTCCATGGCCGTTGCCACCAATCTTGGGTTCCCGCGGATCGGACTGCGGCGCGAGCTGAAGCGGGCGGTCGAAGGCTATTGGCAGGGCCGTGTGGCGAAGGAGGAGCTGCTGGCAACGGCCGCGGAGCTCCGCCGGCGGCACTGGCAGCTCCAGCGCGAGGCGGGCATCGAGCACATTCCTTCCAACGATTTCTCGCTCTACGATCACGTGCTCGACACGGCGGTGCTGGTGGGGGCGATTCCCGGTCGCTTCGCCCCCGGCAACGGCCCCTTGGACCTGACAACCTACTTCACCATGGCCCGCGGCACGCACGACGCCGCCCCGCTGGACAGCCGGTGTCGTTTCTGCTGCTGGGAAAGAGCAAGTCTCCGGGATTTAGTCCGCTGTTGCTCCTGGATCGTCTCTTGCCGGTGTACGAGCAGTTGCTTGGCCGGCTGGCCGAGGCCGGGGCCGAGTGGGTTCAGATCGACGAACCAGTGCTGGCGCTGGATCTGCCCTCGGAGACCCGGGCGGCGCTGGAATCGGCCTATAGGCGGCTGGCGGCGGTCCGGCCGGCCCACACGCCCGCCGGCTCATCCCCTCAACCCCTCAACCCCTCATCCCCTCAATCCCTTAACCCCTCGTCCCCTCATCCCCTGATCTGCCTGGCCACCTATTTCGGCGACCTGGGCCAGAACCTGCCGCTGGCCATGCGACTGCCGGTGGCCGCGGTGCACCTGGACCTGGTCCGCGCCCCCGGGCAGTTGGCCCGCGCGCTCGAGCTCGCCTCCGACGGCATAGGGCTCTCGCTGGGACTGGTCGACGGCCGCAATATCTGGCGGAGCGACTTGGACCGGGCCGTCGAGCTGGCCGAAGAAGCGGCCCGCAAAATCGGACCGGATCGCATCCTGGTCGGGCCCTCCTGCTCGCTGCTGCACTCGCCCATCGACCTGGAGGCCGAAGACGGCTTGGACGTCGAGTTGCGCTCCTGGCTGGCCTTTGCCCGGCAGAAGCTGGCTGAAATCGTGGTGGTAGTGCGGGCAGTCAACGAGGGTCGCTCGGCGGTAGCCGGGCAGTTGGCCGCGGCCCGCGAGGCCCGCCGGCAGCGCGACCGTTCGGCCCGCATCCATCGTGGCGCGGTGCACAGCCGGCTGGCGGCGGTAGACCAGGACATGCTTCGCCGCCGTCGGCCTTACGCCGAGCGCGCGACGGCCCAACGCTCGGCGCTGCGGCTGCCCCTGTTGCCTACCACTACGATCGGCTCCTTCCCGCAGACGCCCGAGGTCCGCCGGGCCCGGGCGGCGCTGAAGACGGGCGACTGGTCGGCCGGTCAGTACGAGACCTTCTGCCGCGCGGAGATCGCCCGCACCGTCCGCTTCCAGGAGGAACTCGGCTTGGACGTGCTGGTGCATGGCGAGTGCGAGCGGAGCGACATGGTCGAGTATTTCGGCGAGCAGTTGGCGGGGTTCGCCTTTACCCGCCACGGCTGGGTGCAGAGCTACGGCACGCGGTGCGTCAAGCCGCCGGTGATTTACGGCGACGTGTGCCGCGAGCGGCCCATGACCGTAGCCTGGATCCGACACGCGCAGTCGCTCACCCGGCGGCCGATGAAAGGCATGTTGACCGGGCCGATCACCCTCTTGCAGTGGTCCTTTGTGCGTGACGACCAGCCGCGCCGCGATACGGCCTTCCAGATCGCCCTGGCCATTCGCGACGAGGTGGCCGACCTGGAGGCGGCCGGGATCGGCGTGATCCAGATCGACGAGCCCGCCCTGCGCGAGGGCCTGCCGCTGGCCGGAGCCGAGCGGGCCGAATACCTGAAATGGGCCGTCGACGCCTTCCGCCTGGCGAGCTGCGGCGTCCGCGACGAGACGCAGATCCACACCCACATGTGCTACTGCGAATTCAACGACGTGATCGACTCGGTGGCCGCACTGGACGCCGACGTGATTTCCATCGAGGCCGCCCGCTCGGACATGGACCTGCTCGAGGCCTTCCGGCGGTTCCGCTATCCCAACGAGATCGGCCCGGGGGTCTACGACATTCACAGCCCGCGGGTGCCGGAGATCGAGGAGATCATGGGCCGGCTGAAGAAGGCCCTGCTGTGGATCGGCGTCGAGGAGCTTTGGGTCAATCCCGACTGCGGATTGAAGACCCGCGGCTGGCCCGAGGTCCGCTCAGCGCTGGGCAACATGGTCGAAGCCGCCCACCGCCAGCGACAGATGCTCTGACGAGTTGTTGCCGGCGAGATGGATGGTAGGGTGGGTCGAGCGCAGCGAGCCCCACCATCAGAG
>JBEKTY010000116.1:0-25858 GCA_049515555.1 Thermoguttaceae bacterium | reverse complement strand
AGGAAGGCTTTTCGGTGCAATCGAAACAGGGCAAGATGCGCCGTCTGGGAAACAAGAAAACGCCGGAAGCTGGGCAAAACAAGCTCTTCATGGGCCATCAATTGTGATTTGCGGCACTAGTGTCCCGGCCCGTCGTCCTCTACGGACGCCGGAGTCGCTGGGTGCCGCTAACTTGGCGAGTGCCGCCTCGCGTCGCCGGCGGCAGAGGCGCAAAACAAACTGACCGAGTGTCGCTGAGGTCGTCGGCAACGGCGACCGTGGCGGTGCCCGGCATCACCACGGCGGCGGGGACGGCGGTAAGTATTGCCGTTTCCCCGCCGTCGCCAACCCCTTAAATAGCGAGGGCGGCAAACCCGGTCGCCGCCAAGGACGCCGTGACGACTGGGCCTGCGACCACAGGCGCGGGCGGCGGCATGGAGATCATGTAACCACCGGGTCGGCGACCGATGTAGTCTCAAAATCTGTAAAGGGGCTTTACATATTTTTCCCGCCGCCGATTTCCACCACCATCATCTGCCCAGGACGCCGGCGGTTCCGCCAATCACGCAACGCGCCAACGACAGCAGCCGGGCGACTAGGGCCAGTTGAGCGAACCGGCCCCGGCGAAGCCCGGACGTGCCGCCGTCTGGCCCCCACGAGGCTCACGGGGGCAGCGACCGGCGAGGAAGGACCGGACAGGCCCACGAGCATGGTGGTGCCGAACATGGGGCCGCGGCGGGGGGCGGTGCCGCCAAGCAGCAAGTGGTCGATGTTGGCGCGGCGTTCCGGCCACGGGCAACACCGCTGGCCGAGGCCCTGGGGTGGCTGGAAACGCAGTTCGGAATGTGATTGGAAGGTTTCCGGCGTTGCGCTATAACAGAGATAGTCGTGCGTTGCGGCCCGACACCAATACAGCCTCTGCGGGCATCCGTCCTCGGTCCTCTTTACGGGCCGCAACCTTCTAATGATCGAGGGCGGGTGCCCACGGGGGCAGTTTCCGTTAGGAGAATCGTAGTCTATATGATGTAGGCAATATGAGAGGAAGGGACGGTTACGATGGCCGTACCCTCCGTAACGAGCATAGGCCGGCTGTGGTTGGCAGCCAGCCTATCTGTGGCAAAGAGCAGGGAGTTGCTTGTATGCCAAATGAACTGAACACTAGTCATCGTAACCTGGAAACAGGGAACGGTCAACCGCACGAACTGCCTGCGGAATTTCTGAACCATTTTCAGGACTGGAGCGGCCCTAGCCGCCGTGGGCGCTACATGGCCTGCTGCCCGGCCCACGCCGATAGCACCCCCAGCCTATCGATCAGGCTGGACGAGGACGGCAACCGTATCTGGGTGGAGTGCTACGCCGGCTGCGATAAGGATGATATCCTGGCCGCAGCGGGGCTATCCTGGTCCGACCTGTTTCTGCACGGCGGGGGCGGCGGGGAGGCCGAGGATATACCGGCTGTGCAGCGGCAGCTTATCCGCGACCGCCGCAACTTGCTGCGGCACTTGGACAAGGACGCCACCCAGAACCGCATCGATGCCCTCGCGGCTAACCTGGGCGTCACACAGGCCGCCCTGCGGGCCTTTGGCGTCGGTTGGTACAGTCCTTGGTCGTGCTACACGTTTCCCATGCGGAACGGCGACCGTCGCGTTGTAGGGCATGCCACCCGCAAGCTAGACGGCAGCAAAGCGTGCCTATACGACAGCAACATGGGGTTGTTTATCCCCCGCGACTTGGTTGTCGAGGATAAGCTGTACGTCTGCGAGGGTGCATCCGACGCTATGGCGGCGTGGGACATGGGCCTGCCCGCCATCGGACGCCGCAACTGCAATGAGGGGTTAGAGGAAATCGAGGACTTGCTGGGCAAACGCAAGGTCGAGGTCGTGATCATACCGGACAACGACCGCACGGAGGATGGCGGCGACGGACCAGGCATGCGGGGTGCAAAAACCCTGGCCCATAGACTACATGGGCGCGTGGCCCCTATCCCGCAGCCGGACCTGTATAAGGACCTGCGGGAATATCATAACGCGGGCCAGACCGACTTGTCGTGGCTGGGCAGCAACGTGCCACAGCGTAGGCTGTTAACGGGCAGTGGAAACCTCGATCTCGACCGCTACCCGTTTGCCAACCTAATGACATCGGCGGAACTGGACGCCGACAACGAGGTGTTGCATTACATCATCAAGGGCGTGCTCGTCGAGGGCCAGCCGATGGTAATGGGCGGCAGGCAGAAGACCGTCAAAACCGGCATCGCCATCGACCTGGTCTTGAGTCTCGGCAGCGGCGGCATGTTCTTGGGCAAGTTCCGCTGCGAAAAGACCCGCGTGGCCTTCTGGTCGGGCGAGAGCGGCAAGGCCAAAATCAAGGAAACTCGACGCCGCATCATGAACGCCAAAGGCATTCATTCGGAAGATACCGACTGCCTGTGGTCGTTTGACTTGCCGCATTTGGCCGACGTGCGGGATCTCGACGAGATGGAAGCGGTCATTACCGAGCGGGGCATCAAGGTGGCAGTGATCGACCCCGTGTACCTTGCCCTCATGTGCCGCGAGCTTGCCACTAGTTCTGGCAACCTGTTTTTCATGGGCAGCCTGCTGTGGAAGATCACGGAACTCAGTCAGCGAACGGGCTGCACCTTCATCCTGATTCACCACTTCCGCAAGTCGGGCCAGCTCGATGATAAAGACCCAGCCGGCCTGGAAGAGCTAAGTGCCTCGGGTTTCGGCGAGTGGGCTCGGCAGTGGATACTGCTGCAACGCCGCGAGGCGTATCACAACGACGGCAAACACGTCTTGTGGATGCGGACGGGCGGCAGTGCGGGCCATGCTGGCCTGTGGCACGTCGAAATCGACGAGGGCCTTCCGCCGCCTATTGATGATGTAGAAGACGGCACCCGCAACCGCAGGGCCGTCAGCGGCCAGTGGGAAGTATCATGCCGCACGGAGGGAGCGGCTCGCAGCCAGGAGCATGCCGCCCGCGAGGCCGAACAGATGCGGCAGGACGATGCAGTCAGGGAACAGGTCATTGCCGTGCTGCGGGATCATCCTGACGGAATGACCTTGCATTGGCTGGGTGAAGAAGTCGATGTCCGGCGTCCAAAGATCGCTAGAATCATAAGGAAATTGGTCGAAGATCTTGTGGCTGTTGCCTGCCAAGTCAGGAGGAACACACGATATGAGAACGGCTGGAAACTCGTATGATCAACTGGTGGGACGGTGGGACGCCTGCTGTGACGTCCCAGCAGTCCCACCAGGCGGTGCTGTGGTGGTGGGACGCCCCTATGTATATAGGGCGCACCACCACAGCACACGCACAGCGTCCCAGCACCAGCAGAAAGGAACCGTACCGTGCTAACAGACGAGAATATCATGCCCTGGAACCCGTACCGCGGAAAGCCGATGAGGGAGGTGCCGAAATCATACTGGATCTGGTGTCTCAAGCAGCCATGGTTCGAGGAATATGAGGATCTATATGAGTACGCCAAGCTTGCGGTTCGCAGACCAGAATCATTCGAGGAGGCAGTTCGCATGCTTTATGATGAACCGCGTCGACCGAAGCATGAGTTCAAAACCCGAAAGGAAATGAAAGAAGGATAATCATGCCATCAGCCAAACCCATCGGCAACCGCACCTACAGGAGCCGCTGCCCGAATTCGCGGGCGGTATCCGTACACGGGGATCCTGATGATTGACGACGCGGCGGCGCGGCCAACTGCGCCGAGGAGGAAGATCACGCTTAACCAGTTGCCGCCACCTGTTTATGGTGTGGACGTCCCGCAGATCACCGGGCCAGGGCAGATGCGGAAGGAAGGCGACAGCAAGGCGAACCTGGATCATCTAGACGGCATGGAACGCAGGCGAATATCATCAACGGCACCGTCACCTGCGGGCGCTATTACCAGCGCCCGTGACCCGAAGGGCCGCTGGCAACAAGGCAACAAGGCGGGGAGAGGCAACCCGCTGGCAAAACAGGTCCAGGCAATCCGCGTTGCTCTGGTGAGTGCCGTCGCGCCGGCGGACATTCAGGCCGTCGTCCAGCGGCTGCTTCAGCAGGCCAAGGACGGCGATGTAATGGCCGCAAAAGTACTGTTCGAGCGCACCGCCGGCCCCGCCGCGGCGCTCGACCTCGACCTCCGCCTGAGCGAGCTAGAGGATCGAGTGCAAAGTCTCAAATCAGAAGAGAAATAGTGGGAGGGTCCAAATGATACGAAGACGGCTGACGAACACGAGCTGGTCGGAACATATTTCCCCAGCGCCACAGCGGAGGAGGATATCGAGGATTCCGTCCCCGTCGCCACCCTCGGACGAGCGCGACGATGATCTCGGCGCGGCGATTCGGCTTTCGTATTTGGCCGAGAGGGCACGGGTTAGAGACGCGCTTCGCCGAGAAATCGGTGACGACCTCCTGTCCGTTGTGCAGGAGGGGCTCCGGAATATGAGCCCCAAAGCCCGCCGGCGGGTTCAGTCGCGTCTCGTTCATCTTCTGGCCGGGCAATAGCCCGCAGCCGGAATGTGGCCAAGGCTAGGAGGCCGCCCGCCGGGTCCGGCAAGGCCCGCACACGCCGGGCCACAGCCCCGACGCGGGCCAGGAGCCGCGCTTGGTAGCTTTGGCCAGGGTGGGCCTCGTGGCGGGCAAGGCGGGGCTGCAGCAGCAGATGTCAAGAAAAACTGGGGCACTGAGCGGCTAAATTACCATGCAAGAGGTTGTCCGTTTTCTCTACACGAGGGGATGGCAGGACATTTCCTTGCCTGCGGAGGAGTGCCCCACCGACGCAGGCAAGGAGTCGCGAAATAATTTGGACGGGATATGGCCAGCCGGAAGACTGTGGAGCGGTCCGCGACGTCGGCCTGCCCGACTTCCGCGCCTGCGAGGTCGACATGAGGCGTTGAAGACGCCGCATTACATCGGCGCGGAGTGGCTACTGATGGATCCCCCCAACAGGTATCCGTGCGTTCGTTGTTGGAAACCTCATTTTTTTACGGCGATGCGGCGATTTGATTGCCGAGATGGCGATCTCGGACTGGTTTTCAACAACAGTAGGGGAGCAGGATCGAATCGCCGGCCGAGAGTCAGAAAACCAACCTAATTTGACAAGCGGTATGCCGCAAACTATGATTGCCCTCGATACTGCCCTTCCCTACCCGCCATTTTCTTCTGTCCCTCCGCCCACCCGATAGCTATCCTTTGTCCTTTCAAGGACGAGGCACAGCACCGCCATGAAACGTCTTGCGATGATCGCGATCATTTGTCTTGCGGCCCGTGGAACGAGCGAGGCCGCCAGCCCGTTGTTGCGCGCGGGCGACTATGTGGCCATCGTCGGCGACTCGATTACCGAGCAACGTCTGTACTCGATGTTCATCGAGGATTATTTGCTGATGTGCAAGCCGGCGGCCGACTTGCAGGTCACGCAGTTCGGCTGTAACGGAGACTCGGCCAACTGGTTCGTCAAACGCATGGCAAACAACTTTCTGCCGTTCCGGCCGACCGTGGCCACGACCTCCTTTGGCATGAACGACGGTGTCTATGGCCCGTTGACCCCGGCCATTGCCAAACTATACCGCGAGAGCCAGAAATCGATTGTCCAGAATATGAAGAAGGCCGGTGTGCGGGTGATCGTGGTGGGGTCGCCCGGTTGTCTGGAAACGGAGTTGGCTTTTGGCGGCGATCGGGCGCGGGCCGAAATGTACAACCGCACGCTGGCCGGACTTCGCGACATCGCCCGCTCCGTTGCAGAGGAAGAGGGCGTGACCTTCGCCAACGTCCACGATCCGATGCTGGCGGTGATGGCCAAGGCCAAGGCCCGATACGGCAAGGAGTATCGCTTCACGCTCGACGGCGGTCACCCCGAGCCCAACGGCCACCTAGTAATGGCCTATTCCTTTCTCAAGGCACTGGGGTGCGACGGCGACATCGGCACGATTACCGTGGATTTGACGGCGGGCAAGGCCGAGGCCAGCAGCGGCCACAAGATCCTCTCCTGCGCCGACGGGCGCGTGGCAATCGAAAGCTCCCGCTATCCCTTTTGCTTCTGTTGCGATCCGGCCAAACAGGAGGTGACGCGGGCCGTGCTGGAGTTCTTCCCCTTCAACGAGGACCTCAACCGTTTCCGGCTGGTAGTCCGCAATATCCCGGGGATCCGCAGTATTCCGGGCAAAAGGGTCAAGGTCGCCTGGGGCCCCGCTGCATCGGAGTTCTCGGCCGCTCAGCTCGAGCGCGGGATCAACCTGGCGGCGGAGTTCCTCGACAATCCCTTCTGCGAGCCTTTCGGAAAGGTGCAAGAACAGGTTGCCGCACAGCAATTGGCCGAGGTCGCGTTGGTCAAGGAGCAGATGAACAGCCTGGGCGTGCTGGGCGAGTTGGCGTCGCGGGAGCAGGATGCCATCGAGCGGCTCCGCGCTGTGTTGGTCAAGCGAGACCACGATTTCCGCGAGGCGCCGGCCGCTTGCGTAAAACCGGTGCGGCACGTGATAAAGATCGAGCCAGTCCGGTAGAAAGGATCCGCCGAAGAATAATGTCGGCAAATGGAAGAAGTAGGCGTGATTCTAGTCGCCCTATTGAATCCGCGGGCGACCAAAGTCACCCCTACAACTTGATCGGAGATAGTGAACGATGTCTTCACGAGGCGCGGTGATGGGAGTCCAAGCTTTTCTTTGCGCGGGAGTCATGTGCATCAGTCCAGCTACGGCCGAACTGCTGTTGCGGCAGGGAGATTTCGTGGCCATAGCGGGCGACTCGATCACCGAGCAGCGTCTGTACTCGGTGTTCATCGAGGATTACCTATTGATGTGCCAGCCGGAAGCCGATCTCCGCGCATGCCAGTTCGGCTGGAAGGAGGAAACCTCCTACCAGTTTGCCGGCCGCCTGGCAAACGACGTGTTTCGCTTCAGGCCCAACGTCGTCACCACCTGCTTCGGCACAAACAATGGTCCGTTCGGACCGACGGCCCCCGAGGAGCCCCAGAGCTACCGCGAGGCCCAGCGTTCTGCCATCAAACAGATGAAGAAGGCGGGTGTGCGGGTGATCGTCGTGGGCTCACCCACCTCGCTGGACGTGGAGCGGGCTTTTGGCGGCGACCGGCCGCGGGCGCTGATCTACAACCGAGCCCTCGCCCGGCTCCGCGACATCGCCCGCGAAGTCGCCGCGGAACAGGGCGTGCCGTTCGCCGATCTCCACGATGCGATGATCGAGTTCGTTGCCAAGGCCAAGGCCAAGTACGGCAAGGATTACTGGCTCTGCGGCGACGGCGGCCATCCGGACCGCAGCGGGCACCTGGTCATGGCCTACGTTTTCCTCAAAGCGCTGGGTTGCGACGGCAACTTGGGCACGATCAGCGTGGATTTGGCCGCCGACAAGGCCCGGGCCACCCATGGACATAAAGTTCTCTCTTGCGCCGGGGGACGCATCGAAATCGAAAGTACCCGCTATCCGTTCTGTTTCTACGGTGATCCGGCCAGGTTCGAGTCGACGCGAGGCGTGCCGCAGTTCATCCCCTTCAACGAGGAGCTGAACCGGTTCCGTTTGGTGGTCAGCGGACTGGGCCAGGCGAAGGCCAAGGTGACTTGGGGCGGCAGTTCGCGGGAATTCCCTGCCGCGCGGCTTGCCCAAGGCATCAACCTGGCGGCCGCGTTTCTCGACAACCCCTTCAGCGAGCCCTTCCGCAAGTTGGAAGAAAGGATCGCCTCGAAGCAGTGGGGTGAGATGTCAAGAGTCAAAGAGCAGATGCACAGCCTGGGCGTGCTGCGGGAGTATGCGCCCCAGGAGCAGGAAGCCTTGGAGCGTTTGGCCGCTGCGCTCGTCAAGCAATGCCAGATCGATCGCCAGATGCCGGCCAAGGAAATGGTGCCCGTGCGGCACGTGCTGAAAATTGAACCAGTCCAGTAGCACGGATCGGCCGAAAAATAATTTTCGTAAATGGAAGCGGTAGGGGTGACTTTAGTCGCCCTATTGAATCCGCGGGCGACTAAAGTCACCCCTACAACTTGACCGGAGATAGTGAACGATGTCTTTACGAGGCGCGGCGATGAGAGTCCTGGGTTTTCTTTGCGCGGGAGTGCTGTGGATCAGCCCGTCGCCGGCCGGCGCCACCGAGACCAACCTGTTGCCGAACGGCGGTTTTGAGATCTGCGGCCACCTGGGCGCAAAGAAAGTCGAAGCCCAAAAGAAGCAGGGCATGACCTTCGACTCCGACGATCCGCTTTTGCCGCTGCGCTGGATGTGGAGCCCCGGTGGCACGGTTGATCTGCGGCTCTCGTCCGACGCCCACTCCGGCCAACACGCGCTGCAGATTAGCTGCCCCAAAGGCGGGTTGGAAAACGAGATGCAGGTGATCGAGGTTGTGCCGGGCGCAACCTATGCCTTCGGCGGCTGGGCCAAAGGCAAAGGCAATTTCAGCATCGTTATTTTCGGCAACGCTTACGAGGGCCGCAAGGAGTTGGGCCGTGTAGAACTGCTGCTCGGACCGCAGTGGACCCAGGCGCGGAAGAATGTGGCCATCCCGGGCAACATCCGTACAGTTTGCGTCATGTTCGTCGTGTATGGGGCTGAACAAGCCCTGGTAGACGACCTGTTCTTCGCCGCCGACGCGGAGAATCCATTCGACGTGGATGCCACGATGACTACGAAGTTCCAGTACGACGAGCATACGCTGCTCTTAGTGGATTTCGACGGCCAGGGCAACTACCGGCTGGAAAGCGGCGCGAAGCTGACCGAACCGGGCGGCGGCCGTTTCGGTCGCGGCGTGCGCCTTACCGAAATGAATGTTTCCTCGGTGGTTCTGCCGGTGAACATCAAGACTGTGCCGCCGGAGGGGACGCTAGAGTTCTGGTTCTCGCCGGACGAAGACCCCCAGCATCCGTGCTCGTATGCGACAGTGCTTGCCGTCGACCAGGAGATCATGCGTTTCGATACGGCCGAAACTATTCGCGTCGAGTCGCGGATCAATGACTCCGACGACAAGATGAATCATGTCCTGTTCCGCGATCCGATGGCTCGCGCGGTGTGGGTTCACAAGGGCGAGTGGCACCACATTGCCGTCCAATGGGACAAGGAAGCCATGCGGCTGTACGTGGATGGCGCGCTGGCCCGCTACACAACGGAAAAACCCCTGCCGCTGTACAAACTGCCCTCGGCGATTAGACTGGGGGGCACGCACATTCTTAACGCCTGGTCGGGAGTGGTGGACGAAGTGCGCCTGTCGGACGTACAGCGTTATGGACCGGTAGTGCCGGCCGGGGTGGCGTGGCGCCCGCTGGTGGCGCCGGGACAGACAACCGTTGCGGCGGCAAAACCCGCGGCGGCTGCGCCTGCTGCAGTTGCCCCCGACTTCGCTAACGAGCGGAAGAAGCTGATCGGCGCGATTCCCCCGCCGCCCGCGGGCACAATTGCCTTCGAGGCCACGCAGGTCAAGCCGCTCGTGGACGACGACCCGGACTTTACCCTGCTCCGCGACACGCCGGTGCCCGGCATGACGGTGGCCAAAATCGGCACTCCGCAGGTTGAATTGCTGCGCATGCCCGACAATGACGGCGGTTACTGGCGGCTGAGCGGCGTGCCCGCCGGCTCGTATTACGTGGGCGTGTGGTACGAATCGAACATCGAAGGCCTGGAGGCGCCGCAACAGATCCGCGCCCGACTCATGGTCTACCTCAATGGCCGGGCGTTGCAACTTTCGACGCATTCTGATCCGACCCAAGTGGCACCGGGCGTGTATTATACGGAAGCCCAGTCAGCGACCACTGAGCCACTGAAGGACGGCGACGACATGGAGGTGCTGGCCGTTTGCAATCAGCCGGTGAAGCTGGCGCGGCTGGTACTATATCCCAAAGAACCGGCGCGCGGCCGCGGTTGGATGTTCGAGAACTACGGCGCCAATATATTCGCCCGCGACACTGCGCTAAGGCTCAACGCCTTTTGCGGTTATCGCCTGGCGCAGGGCAAGGGCGTGTGGAACCTATCCAACGGCATGGACCTGGAAACCGACGCGCCCTCGAGTCTGAAGAAGACGGCCGACGGCCGGGCGCTGGCCTACTACAAAGTATCCAACCCGCTGAGCGTGCCGCTGGTGGTCAAGTGCCGCGTCGAGATCAAGGGCTATTTTCGCGAGCTGGTGGGCAGTGAGGAGACGACGCTCAACCTCGCGCCGCACCAACGACTGTCGCGCGAGGTGCCGTTCACGATGATTCCCGATTCGCGGCGATACAGCATGGACGTGCAACTCAGCGCGGTCGATCCCCCGGCGCTGGGATGGCCGGCTACCGACACCATCAGCTTCTTCCGCGGCGTGCGACAAAGTGTGCCCTGGCCCGATCCGTTCAAGAACGAGTTTCGCCGTTGCATCTCGTTCCGCCAGCCTCTGCCGGGCGAGCGGCAAAGCCTATCGCTCAACGGGGCTTGCGAAACGGCCTTCACTACCTTGCCCACGCAACCGCCGGTTCCACCGCCGGCCGGCTTGAAATGGCAGCCCCGCGCGATTCCCTTCTGGCTCGGCGGACACCAGGAGAAAGCCCACGGGCTGTACGTGCTGCGCAAGTTCACGCTGCCCGAGGGTGACGCCGATCGCACCTGGCGGATGGTCGTCAAGGATGTGATGGACGATGCCACGGCCTACGTCAACGGCCAGAAGGTGGGCAACGTTCGCGGCAACCATACGCCGTTGGTCTGCGACATTACGGCCGCGCTGCGGCCCGGCGAGAACGAGCTCTTGTTGGTCGTTCGCGACGCGCTGGCCAACATGGACCCGGCCTACGTCAATCCCAACAAGCCAGCGGTTTCTTATCAGTATCTCGACGTTCCCGGCCAGGGCTACGAATTCGCCTTTGCCGTCGGCGGTATACGGCTGTTCTCCGCCCCGCGAGTTTCGGCCCAGGATCTGCAGGTGCAAACCTCGGTGCGCAAGCAGGCGATCACCGCGCGCTTCAATGTGGCCAACCGCGGCGATACGCCGCGGAAGGTGATCGTCAAGGCCCGCGTGCTGGATGCTGGCAAGCCGGTGCTGGACGTGGGTGAAGGCGTGACCGTCGACCTGCCGGCTGGCGCGAGGAAACTGCTGAGCCTCGGCGTGCCCTGGACTAACCCCGTGTTTTGGGGCCCTGGCTCGCCGAAGCTGTACACTCTGGCTATCGCCGTGACCGATGCTGAAAGCGGCCAGCGACTGGACCTGTTCAAGGAGCGTTTCGGCTTCCGCGATTGCTGGATCGAAAACGGCCGGATCATGCTCAACGGCGCGCCAGTGCGGCTAAAGGGTAGCAATTGCGGCGGCGGTGGCGGCATCCTTCCCGGCGACGATGTGCAGTGGACCCGCGGCTCGGACGGCGCCGAAGACTTCCTCGACGAATTTGGCTGCCTGGCCGGTTTCTACACGCTTGGCGGATTGGGCAACACGCCCAGCCGGCACAACGTGGAACGCGATATCTTCTGGGAAATCGAGACCAAGAATGTTCTGGACGGCGCTTCGCAGTACGTCAATCATCCCTGCCTTATCGCCTGGGACCTGTCGAACGAATGGCTTTCCTTCCTCAGCTATGGCGGCGGCGATCCGCTCTTCGGTGCCCGCCGCTTCAAGGCTGTGGGTGATGCCTTGACAGCCTACGATCCTTCGCGCTGGATCCTCTACGACGGCGATGGTGACCTGCACGGCCTGTGGAACACATTGGCCGAGCACTACATGGTTCCCTACACCGGCAAGGAGCATTCGTCTTATCTGCCCGATAGCCGCTTCTGGCGCAAGCTGGACGCGGACTTCAAGCCCGAGGAGGCACGCTCGGCGTACAACAGCAACATGGTCTATCGTTCCGACCTGAAGGCTGTCATGGACACGGAAAACGCCTGGAAGGTCGACGGCCTGCAGCCGCCCGGACTGAGCCAAGTCGTCGGCGAAGACGACGTGCTCTCGCCGGCCATCGACTCGGGCCGCGGCGAGATTGTCTGGTACTGGAAGCAGAACGTCGACGGCCATCGCGACATGGGCGCGTCGATCGTCTGCAACTACACGGTGGTCACTGGCCTTAATCGCCGCGGACACATGCTGCAATGCTTCATTATGCCGCAGCACGTGCATCATTTCTTCGGCGGCGGCAAATATCAGGCGCGTTACTCGCTGCACAACGATCTGGTGGTGCCCTCGGCCTACGATTTCCGCTGGCGGCTTGTAGACCATAGCGGCGCGGCCGTGGTCGATGGGCATGATGCGCGGCAAATGGCCAGCGGCGATCTTCAGCGCGGCATCTTGAGTTTAAATCTGCCGCAAGTCGATTGCCGTACGCCTTACACGCTCCGGCTGGAACTGCTGGCCGATGGCAAGTTCGCCTACGGCGAAGAGCGCGCCCTCGAGGTTTGGCCCGATGCCCAGCCGCTGCTGCCGAAGCCGGCGCGGCGGATCGTGCTTTTCGATCCCGCCGGCCGAACGGCCGGTGTGTTCACCAAGGCCGGCGTCAGCTTTACCACAATGGAGAAGCTAGCCACGCCGGAAGGCCATGCCTCCGAGACAGTGCTCGTCCTGGGCGAAGGCGCCGTTGAACCCAACATGGCCGCGGCCGCGTCGCTTACCAACTTCGTGGCTGCCGGCGGCCGCCTCGTGGTGCTGCAGCAAAACAATTTGCTGCCCGGCATTCCTGTGCAAACCACATTGGAAAAACGCGAATGGTGCAGCATCCTCTTCCCCCGCACGCCGCAGCACCCGCTGCTCAAGGACATCGACTCCTGGGACCTGAGCTTCTGGGCCCCCGATCACGTCGGGGCCAAGGGCTCCTACGCCCGGCCCGATAGCGGCACCTTCGTGGCCTTGATCGATGGTTGCAGCGATCATGACCGAGCCGGCCGCAGCGCTACGGAGTGGGTCCAGCTCATGGAGTGTTACCGTGGGCAGGGATCGTATCTCCTTTGCCAATTGCCGTTGGCCGAAAAGTACTATGTGGAACCGATAGCCCGCAAGATGGTCGCGCGGATCGTGGCCTACACGTCCGGCTCACCGGTGTTCCGGCAGCCGACCAAGACGCTCTTGGTGGCAGGCGATCCGGCCGGCGCGGTGACGACCAAGCTACGTGACATGGGCGTGGCCTTCCATACGGTTGACGCCAACGCGTCTCTGCCAGACAGCGCGGTGTTGCTGGTGGATGCCGCCAGTCTGCCGGCCGGCTTCACTGCCCCGGCCGCATGGAAGACGGCCTTGGCCGCCGGCAGGACGATCATCGTGCATGGCGCCTCGCCTGCCCAGCAGTCACTCTTGGCCGATTTGGCCGATTGCCCGCTGGAAATGACGGTTCAGCCCTACAGCATGTGGGAAGGCCGCGGCTATCGCAACGGCTACACCCACTTGACCCCTGGGCTCAGCCACGTCGATCTCTACTGGAAGCAATATCGCGACGACGAAGGCGCGGTGGCGCAGGCCGAACAGCCCAAGTACAAGATCGAAGACCTCTGCTACTGGTCGGTGAAAGCCGATGGCGCGGTGGAGCACGTCTTCCCAGGTGCGCTGGTGGAAATACCCGTCGGCCCTGGGCGACTCGTGGTGGATCAAATTCGCTGGGAAACGACCAGCCAAAAACTGACACTTTCCAGCCGGCGCGTGGTGTCGGCCATGATGACCGGCCTGAACGTGGGCATAGCTCCATACGTGGCTGCCCGCAGCCTGCCGCCCGACGCGGTGTTCAAGCCGATCGATCTGTCGCTGTTCTATAACCGCGGTTTCCGCGATGAAGTGGGCGAAGACGGCAAAGGCGGCTGGTCCGATCAAGGTCCCAACGCCGACCTCCGCGAATTTCCCACAGGCCCGCAGAACTTCGGCGGAGTGCAATACACGATCGGCGCCGAGCCCAACTGCTGCGTCGTGCTCCGCTCAAGTCAGCGACCGATGCCAGAGCGGTTGCCCGCCGAGGTCACGATCCCCGTGGGCAGGGCCGTGGAGGGGTTGTCGTTCTTGCACTCGGTCACATACAGCGGCGAGGGAGCGCATGCCGGCGCTTACCAGATTCAGTACACCGACGGCACGAGCCAGGAAATCAATCTGGTCTCGGGCGAGAACATCCGCGACTGGACCGCGCCGCCGGCCGAGTTTCCCCGCGAACGCGGCACGCGCAGCCGCATTGCTTGGACCGGCACCACGCCGCTCTTCCCGGTGGTGAGCGTGTTCCAGATGCTTTGGGTAAATCCCAAGCCAGAGGTACCGGTGAAGGCCGTGCGATTCTCCAATCCGCAAAAAGCGGCCTGCCCGATCCTGATTGCCATCAGTGCTGCGGTGAAACCGGGTAAGGCCGACCTTGAGGCCGTCGCCGCCGCTCAGACTAAGGCCAAGACTTGGCTCGCCAAGGGTATCGCCGCTATGGATGCCGGTAAGGAAAGCGAAGCCAAGCAGGCCCTCCAGCAGGCGATCAAGGAAGATCCCCATTTCGACGCCGCCCACCAACGGTTGTGCGAGCTTTGCGAACGGATGAACGACGAGAACGCCACCCTGGCCGCATATCGTGGCTGGGCCGCCGCCGGCGCCCGTACACCGCTGCCATACAACAAGATCGGCGCGATCCTCGAAGGCCGGCACGACGACCTTGGCGCACTGGAGGCCTATACGAAATCGCTGGAAATCGAGTGGAATCAACCGCCCATCATCGAGGCCAAATCGCGGCTCATGCTGCGGCTGAAGAACTGAGTGCAAGATTTTCCGTAGCTGGCGCACTGGTCCAGGGACCCTGTACTGGTCAACCGAGTTTTGGGCCCATGGCAGCAGGGTTTTTGAGCGAGGGAATCGATAGTCGTGAGAGCGAGTGAACACCGAGGCGAGTGGTGGCATGGGCAGGATTGTCGACCACTTGTCATCGTCTGCCTGTGCCGGGGTACCGTGGCACGCAACGGCAGCGCCCGAGGGATCGCACCGATCGAGCGCGTCTCGTCAGGCAGCACGTTTCAGAGTCACGATGGGCAGGTGCCTTCGTCCGCCATGGATAGCAATCTCCAGTTGCAGACGAACACCAGGCTTGCCTTTCACCAGCGTCACAGGACCGGCACAGGGAGAACAGCGTGGCCACTCAGGGCGTGGCTCGAAGTGCGGCTGCCGGTTGGCTGCACGTTGCCGATGGTAGACTTCCCCCGGCGTCCTGCCGTCCAGGGACATGTGAGGACGATGGGTATTGTACCAAGAGGCCAGTTCGCCCAACTCGCGATGGAAGGCATCTCGTCGTAGCGGCACCAGCGTCAGCCAGGTGATGTTCTGCTTGAGCGTCAAGATCAATCGCTCGATTACGGCGATGCTGCCATGTTGACCGACGGCGCCGAACCGCGGCTTGATCTCCTTTGTGCGGCACCAATCCCTGAAGCCCTTGCACCAGAACTGCGGTCCTTTGTCGACGACCAAGTGCTTGGGTTTGGCATGGGTCGCATGGATCACCCGGCCCAGGAATGCGCGCACTGCTTCCGAGGTGGGTTGCTGCCTGAAAAGGGCCGTGCCCATGATTCGACGCGAGTAATGATCCATGGCCACGGCCACCCACCAGCAGAACGGCCAGCACTGGGGAAGGGCGAACGGCAGCCATGTGGTCCAAGAGCCTGGGCCGATGGGAACCACGGTCAAATCCGTCTGCCACAAATGGTTGGGATACTTGCAGGTGACCACGCGCTCCTTGGGCGGGGACGACTGAGCCGTTGTCGGCGGAGAAACGGGCTTCTCCTTGAGGATCAGTCCTACGGTGCTCACCCCCAGGTGCAAGCCGGCCCGGGCCAAGATCTGGGCAATCTTCGCCTTTCCCAGCATCGGGCAGAGCGCCTTGAGTCTCTGCACAAGGTATCGCACGAACTGCGGCCATTTATTGACCGGCTCTGGCAACTGCACCAGGGCCTTGGGCCCATCTTCATCGATACGCTGCATCCACGATGAGACGGTGGTGGCCGTCACCAGGAAGGTCTGGGCTGCCTGCGCAAGCGACCAACTCCGGGCAGCGCGAAGTTGGAGGACGGCCATGCGTTCGGGCGGCGGATAGTAGGGTCGGCGATGCGGTGGCAATTGCGCCATCCGGACATCTTTAATGCGGATTTCCTCGCGGAGCAGGGCGATTTCCTGGACGGCCCGGTCCAGTTCCGCCTTCAGTCGCAGCCGAAGGTTGGGACTGTCGGCCGCCCAGCCGCGCGTATAAGCCATGGTGAACTGCCCCAGGCTGATCACCTGAAGTACGGCCGACTTCACCCGCGAGGACCAACTCTTGGGCAAAGGGAGCGCCGAATCGGGCTTGTTGGCAGACATAGCGAACTCCAAGAAGCCTTCCTGTTGATACTACTTGGAGCATAGCATAACTTCTCGTCAGTTCGGAGGTTGGGGCTTATTCAGGCAGCGCATAAAACTCGCTTGACCAGCACACCACAACGTTAAGTGGCCACGGATGAAACACGGATTGAACAAGGAAAGGATGGCCGAACGATCTCGCGCCTACCCCTTTTACGACCCAGACGCGCGGTGCAAAGGGCGCTGCCGGGAGCGCCCGCGCCGCTTACTCCACCTGCGGCTCTATTGAATGTTGTTGGCAGCGAGCACAAGATCAAAGGCCGGAAAGTTTGCCAGATTCAGTGTCAGCCGGTCGTCCGCTGGGAAGCTCCTGGAACCAACTTCAATCGCTCGGTCCTTCATGACAAGACCGTACACTTCGTCGCCCTTCGCTTCCGGCCCCGCTCGCGGCCTGATATGAATGTTCTTGTCGCCCATCAGCTCGGTATTCCTGCCGCCCGTCGCACCCTTGACGTTAAGCAACTGGTACATTGGCCGTTCGGCGCAAAACGTCAAGGTGGCGAACCTGCAAACACCGCCGGTACAGTCCCCAAGGTACCAGCAGTGCATGTTCATGAGATACGGGTCTTTCGGAAGCAACCCATCAACATCATCAACCTTTGCCTCATATGCCAATACGTTGCCGTCAGCGGAAGGACCAATTGTGCCGCCCGCCCGGCCATCCCGATGGCACGGAAACCGATTCGGATTCTTGGCAATCTCGTTCCCGAACAACATCGTACGGTAATGGCGTCGGACTAAACCACCCAGCTTTGCGAACTGCTCCATTACGAGAACGTCTTTCGTCAATACAACAACATCCATTCCGGTAAGAATTCCTTGCACCAAGCCAAAGACAAGCGTTTCTTCCGAGAAGAACAGGGATGGGTCGTCTTGTCGCCGCAGACCCGCTTCACCCAGGCGGACGCCATACTCACCGGCGTGCTCCATGCAGATCCCCCGCCATTCGCACTCGGAGGGCTGCCGGTTATTGGCTTCTTCAAAGTCCGCAATGAGAGCCTTAGCGAGTAGTTTCCGAAAGGCAAGTACACCGACATAATATCCGTATCCGCAATCGTGGTGCCACGCACGCGGTTTACAAGGCGGCATAACCCTCTCTTTTCGCTTCCCCCTGATTACGCCGTCCACAAGCCGATTTGGGTGGTCGTCGTTAACACGGGACCGGACATGCTGCCGAATGTGGTCCGTTGTCGTATAGCCCCTTCCGAACAGGGCGTCAGCGATCATGTCCTCGACGCGTGAACACAAGAATGTACAATCGGGGACAAAGAACGTTCTCGGGTCGGAATACGTGATCGCGGCGGCGATTGCTTTCGTTGGTAGGCCATTTGGAGGTTGCACGTAGCGGAGGCACAAGCGATCGCGTAGCCGCCAGCCAGCCAGTCTCATTGCCAGCCCGTCGGTGTCGCTATCACCCGTAACACTTGGCCCCTTGGCGCACTCCACTCTCTCCACTCTCTCAAGTCGCTGTATTGCAAGTTCGTAATCCACGACAGGAACGTACAACTTTCCTGCCGGCAGCAGATTGTCTGCGGCTATGGCAGCTAGACACGGGGAAGTGTCGTGCAGGCGCTTGTCAAAGTAGATGTGGCAGTTGCGCTCACCGAGCGACTGCGTGTTGCGCCCACCGGTCTGCCCTTTGATGTCGAACAACCTGGACATTTCGCGTTCGGCGCAGAAGTGAAGAGTAGAGAGCTTATGCGATTCGCCAGTTCCACCAATACGCCAGCAATACAGCATTACAAAGGAATACGGCTTTGGCAGTATCTCGTTGAGGAAGCCACCTGGGTATCGCACCAGGTCGCGATGCGCAGCCTGGAACAGGAAACGAGAACGGGGGTGATTTGGCATCTCGGAAACCAAAAAGTTCAGTGGCTGCTTCGTATACTCGTCGGCAAGAAGCATGCAACGGTAGTGGGTATCAATGATGAAGAGCAGCTTGTAAAACTGTTCGATCAAGTCGTTATCCCGCGTGAGTATTGTGGTTTCATGTCCCGAGATGATAGCGCTCATCACTGCGAGTACCACGAGCTCTTCGTCTGCAAGGAAGTTTGGCTTGGAATGGTCGGCAAGCCCCTTCTTGGCTAATGTCAGGCCACGGTCTTGCGCGTGCTCTTGACATTCGCGCTGAAGCTCTTCCTCGGTAGGTTCGCGACCGTGTTGTTTCTTGTATCGAAGTTTCAGAAGTAGTCCGAGCCGTTTCCTCAGTCCTAATAACTCGGTGTAGTAAAGGGCGGTGGCTTTGTGCTGACTGCTGAGCTGATCGGTGTTGAAAAACGTGATTGCCGGATGGCCGCGTTCGTATGCGAACACAAGAACGTCGCGGAATCCCTTGTTGACGACCGGGTTCTCCAACCAGCCTCGTAGTTCAGCCCAAACAAGTGGCGTGATCAAAATCTGCCGCTGAAGGAGAGCATCCCAGAGGCATTGCTCGATTTCTTGACCAGTTACGAAGCAAGTGTCAAGGAAGAATCGGGCGTCAGGAAGCGGGCCATTCGAAACTGTTTGAGCGAGGGCGGAATAGGTAACTGTCGCATCAAATGGGCCTGGCCCCCAACCGAGCCGCGGAATGAACCGTCGATTTGCGGGGATCTCGATCGACGGAGGGGGATAGTGGATCACTCGGTCCGGCTTGGACCCAACGAGATAACTGATTGTTACGTTCTTTGCCATTGGAGTCTTAGGGTGCCAAGGAGCCGAAAGGGGACGGGGTGCATCTTCCTCGGGGGAACCCCGTAATCGGCGAGGACGCTTGTCGCCTCTTTGGTCCGTGGCAAATTCTCCAGGTTTGGTTGCTGTCCCCTCCTTCTGCGTAGGGCCGGCCGGCCGCCAGTCCCTTCCCCCTTTCCGCCTTCCCGTTCAGCGGGCTTTGCCTTTGCCTTGGCGCTTGAGCTCGGCCATCATGAAGCTGATGGCGACGGAGTAGTCGCGGACGGCTTGCGGGCAATCGCCGGATCGGCTGGCCGCGGCGGCGTGCTCGGCCAGGGCGTTGAAGTGGGCCCAGTCGATGCCCAGGTCGTCCTGGTTGGCCGCCTGGCGAAGGTCTTCGAGGATGGCGGCCAGGCGTGCGACGAAGTCGGGGTTGGGCGTGCAATCGGTGGCCGAGTAGGGGCCCCGGCCGAATCGGCCGCGGATGGGAAATCCGTCCCCCCCGCCGCCCTGGCGATAGATGAGCGCCCCACCGCCCAGTAAGACGGTGGCCAACAGTGCGGCCACGGCGGGCAGCGGCTGGCCCATGGCCAGCAGGCCGAGGCCGGCCAGGGCCGATACGCCGGTCATGATCCAGACCAGGGGCGGGACGGGCCGGGCGGGCCGTTGCGGCCGGGGCGAGTCGGGGTCCGGGCCGGCCGTCCACAGCGGCCCGACCGCCCGGGCCGCAATCACGGTGATATTGTCCGGCCCGCCCCGCAGATTGGCCAGGTCGATCAAGGTCTGGGCGGCGTCGGCCGGCGGCAGGCAGTTGAGGATCATCCCTAGCTCGTCGTCCTTGACCGGGCCGGACAGGCCGTCGCTGCACAGCAGGAACACGTCGCCGGGGGCGATGCGGTAGGGGCCTTCCAGATCGACCTGGACCGCGGGGTTGGGGCCCAGCGAGCGGGTAATGACGTTCTTGGGGATATAATCGGGCACGGGGCCCTGGATGCGGCCCGCGGCCCGCATCTCCCACACCAGGCTGTGGTCGAAGGTCAGTTGTTCGAGGCGGTTGGCCCGCAGGCGGTAGGCGCGGCTGTCGCCGACGTGGGCCAGCACGGCCCCTTGGGGCAGCAGCAGGAGCGTGGTGCAGGTGGTGCCCATGCCTTTGAAGTCGAGGCTGGCCTGGCCGCGGTCGTGGATTCTGGTGTTGGCCTCCTCGACGGCGGCCAGGGCGGCCTCCGGCGGCGAGCGATCCATGAGCTTCGAGTAGACCAGCGGGATCGTGTCGGTGGCCAGCTTACTGGCCAGCTCACCGGCGGCATGGGCCCCCATGCCGTCGGCCACCATCAGCAGGTCGCCCCGCTGCTGCCAGACGGCCGGGCTGCCGGCGATCATGGCCATTAGCGAGTCCTGGTTGTTCGTGCGGCGCAGGCCGATGTCGCTCAATAGTGCGTAGTCCAAGCGGCCTTTCCAGTTTGCCGGCTGAGGGTCCATGGTCGGCCAAGACCTAGCGTGAATTGTCTGCACCAAAGGGGGGTGCCGGTAGTAAACACCTATTCTACCCTCTCTCCCCCGTAGGAAATAGCCATCGCCAGACAATTCTGTCGCCAAAGGTAACTGTTCACGGGTCGCGTCAAGGTAGCAGGCACACGAAGTGTGGCGTGCTACTTTCCTTGTCTATCCGCTAAATCAACAGGCCGATGAACTCGGTGGGGTCGGCGCCGGGCGAGGGTGGGTACTCTTGGCCGGCTACCACGCGCCGGTCAGGTCGAGCATGGCCTTGATTACGCCGTCGCGGTAGGCGGCCGCCAGTTCCAGGGCCGCGCGGATCTCGTCCAGCCGAAAGCGATGGGTCACGAGGGGCGCGGGATCGAGCCGCGCCTGGGCGATCATGCGGATCGTGGGGACCACGCAATCTCTTTGCCGGCGGACGGCTTGCAGCGTCAGTTCTGCCCGCCGGGCACGATGCGGATCGAAGAGCACCTGCTCATCCGGCGGAATGCCGATCATCAGCAGCTTGCCGCCGGGGGCCAGAAGCCGTTGCCCCTGGTCGAGGCAGGCCGGGTCGCCGGAGCACTCGAAAACGCAGTCCAGGCCTTGCGGCTCCCGCCGGGCCAACTCGGCCACGACGTCCTGCCGGGCATCGAAGGCCGCGTCGGCGCCGCAGTGTCGGGCCGCCGCCAGCCGCTCGGGCAGCAGATCGGTGGCGTAGGCGACGCACGGCCCGGCGGCCTTCAGGCACAGCAGCACGCCCAGGCCGATGGGCCCAACGCCCAGCACGGCCACCTTGGGGCTGGCAGGCGGCTCCGATTCTCGCGGCGTGAAAAGGGAACTCGCGCCGGCCGGAACCGGCTCCTGGGCATGGCTGGCAATTCCGGCCAGCCGCACGGCGTAAAGCGCCACCGACAGCGGCTCGACCAGCGCCGCCTGGTCCAGCGACATCGAGGCGGGGATGGGCAGACAGTTATCAGCGGGCAGGACACACTGCTGGGCGGCGGCGCCGGCCGCCTCGCCCGGACAGCCCATGAATCGCAACGCCCGGCAGGTGTTCGGCCGCCCCAGGCGGCACTGGTCGCAGCTTCCACAAACCAGCGCCGGGTCGACGGCCACACGGTCGCCCGGGGCCAATCCAGTGACCCCGGAACCGACCCCCAGCACCGTGCCGGAGCACTCGTGGCCGAGCGTGGCCGGATACTGGAGCACCTGGCTGCCGATCCGACCTTGGGTGTAGTAATGCACGTCGGAGCCGCAGATGCCGACGCGATCGATCCGCAGCAGCACCTCGCCCGGCTGGCGGATTTCCGGCTCGGGGGCCTCGACGACGGCCACGTTTCGCAAACCGGTGAAGACGGCGATTTTCATAATGGGCGGTCAGCGGTCAGAGCTTGTGAAGCAACCAAGGGTAACGCGAGTTGACCAAAAAATGTCGTTGCGAAACCGCAAGCGGCGCACCGCGTCTTGTGGCGGATGCGAGCCTTTGCCAGCCAGTGGATTCATGAGCTCGCAGTGGTCAGTCATCAGTAGAATCCCTAAATCCCTAAATCCCCAAATCCCTAAATCCCTGAATGTCAGCGGTCGGCGGTCAGGGCGATGCCGGCCAGGGTGAGGTGGGGCACGAGCGTGGCCGCGGGGTACACCAGGGCGGCGACGGCCGGCGAGGCGCCACCGGTCAGAAACACGTCGGCCTGGCCGGGGCCGGCCATTTGGTGGACCAACTGCCGCACTGCGCCGACGGCGCCCCAGAACAGCCCGGCACGTATGGCGGCCTCCGTTGCCGTGCCGACGGCGGGCGGCGGCAGGGCCAGCTCGGACATGTCGATCCGCGGCAGCAGATCGGTGAACTCGTTCAGGGCCCGGGCCGACATGGCAATGCCCGGCAGGATGGCCCCGCCCAGGAAGGCCCCGTCGGCCGAGACGAGATCGACCGTGATGGCCGAGCCGACGTCGACGACCACGGCCGGCCGCTGGGGCGTGCGGAGCCGGTTGGCGGCCACGGCGTCCAGCAGCCGGTCTACGCCCACCATGTCGGGCCGCGCCAGGCGCACTACCAGCGGCAGGTCGTCGGCGGCCAGCATTGACACGCGGTCGGCCGGCCGATGATCCCGCAGCCAATCGATCAGCCGGGCGGCCGCCGGCCGGTTCACGCTGCCGATGTACCAGGCCAGCGGGTTGTCAGGCGGCGCCGGGCCGGCGGGCGGCGATAGCCCATCGATTTCGGCCAGCCATGCGGCAAGCCGCTCGAAATCAGCCCGGGCGGTCAATTGCAGGGCGTTCTCGGGCACGGGCAGTGCGGGCCCTGCGGGGCGGCGGAACAGGCCCAGCTTAATGCGGGCGTTGCCCACGTCGACGGCGATCAGCGGGCAAGGCTGCTCGAGGTTGGCGCCGCCGTTCACCATGGTTCCGCCGGTTTCTGGAGGGCCTGGGCGATGCGGGCGACCAGCAGGTTCAGGCCTTGTCCGGTAACGGCCGAGATGAGCAGCACCTGGATGCCCAGAGCCTCGGCCAGCGTGCGGCAGACCTCTTCCGCGCCCGGCAGATCGGCCTTGGTCACGACGACGATCTCCTGCCGCCCGGCCAGCTCGGCGCTGTATTGCTCCAGCTCGGCGCGGATGGTGCGGTAGTTTTCCAGGGGGCTGGCCGCGGTCGGCTGCGATTCGACCAGGTGTACGAGGATACCGGTCCGCTCGACGTGGCGGAGGAACTCGTGCCCCAGGCCGGCCCCGGCATGCGCCCCTTCGATCAGGCCCGGAATGTCGGCCATCACGAACGATCGCTCGCCGTCGATCCGCACCTGGCCCAAGTGTGGATGGCGGGTGGTGAAGGGATAAGGCGCCACGGCCGGCCGGGCACGCGACAGGCGGCTCAGCAGCGTGCTCTTGCCGGCGTTGGGCAGCCCGACCAGGCCCACGTCGGCGATCAGCTTCAGTTCGAGCCGGACGGTGCGGACCTCGCCCGGCTCGCCGGGGGTCGATTGCCGCGGGGCGCGGTTGGTCGAGGACTTGAAGCGGACGTTGCCCTTGCCGCCTTTGCCGCCTTGGGCCACGACGAACTCGTCGCCCGCTTGGGCCAGGTCCTTTAGCACGTGGCCCCGCTCGGCATCGATGGCCACGGTGCCCGGCGGGACGGGCAGGAGCAGGTCGTCGGCCGAGGCCCCGTGGCAATTGGCCCCGCTGCCGGCCTTTCCGGGCAGGGCCTTCCAGGCCTTGCGATGGGCCAGGGCGTCCAGGCTATCGACGCCGGCCTGAGCGACGAGAATGACGCTGCCGCCGTCGCCGCCGTCGCCGCCATCGGGCCCGCCCAGCGGGATGTACTTCTCGCGGCGGAAGCTGACGCATCCGTCGCCCCCCTTGCCGGCCTCGAATCGGACCACCACTTCGTCGATAAACATGCCCTGTTGCACACCCCCGGCCGGCCGAAGCGGATTTTGGTGGGGCTTTTCTGCGCTCGACCCACCCTACGATGCTTTTCCGCAACAGAAACAAAGTAAGCACGAGACAACCAGAACCAGTGTATCCCGGCGGGCCGGCGCGGGGAAGCACGGCGGCGGGCATACCGCTTCCAAGGCCGGCGGCGGTCGTCCTCGATCCTACACGTTCGCGGCTTCCAGCGGCGAAGGGGCACACTGCAGGAACCGGCCGCCGCTCTCGTACCAACCATGTCGAGTAAAGCGGCACCAGCTCACGTCGATGAGGAATCCGAACCACTGCCCGCTGCCGCTTTCCAGCGAGGCGATCATGCGGCGGTAGGGCAGCCGGTGGGGATGGTAGAAGTCCAGGCCGCGTGCGGAAATGTGCTTCCCGGCCACCACGACGCCCGGGCCGCAGGGCGTCAGGCCGTCGTCGCCCACCGGATGCAGATGGAACAGGTACGGAAACGGGTAGCGGCTCTCACCCCGACGCTCCGGTGCGCCGCTGGGCGAATACAAGGTGCTCAACAGCCCCCAGAGTTGCGCCCGCACCTGATCGATCTCGGCGCCATGATCGGGAAGCAACTCGAGCCGGGCATGACTCGCCAGCGACAACATCGTCAATGATGAGTTGGACAGATGAGTTGGACAAGGGCCGCAGACAAGGGCCCCAACAAAAGCATAGGTCACGCCTGGCGGGCCGTCAAACGCCGACGGCAGCCGCGGGGCTACGGCAGCTTGTGGCCCAGCTTGTCGCGCTTGGTGGCGATATAGCGGGCGTTGTGCTCGTGGACGGGGGCCACGATCGGCACCTGGTCTAGCACTTCCAGGTCGAAGCCGCCGTAGATGAAGGCGTCGGTCTTCTTGGGATTGTTCGTCAGCAGGCGGATCTTCGACAGGCCCAGGTCCTTGAGGATTTGGATGCCCACGCCATAGTCGCGGCTATCCACCTGATGGCCCAGGGCGAGGTTGGCCTCGACGGTGTCCAGGCCCTGGTCCTGGAGGGCGTAGGCCTTGATCTTCTCGACCAGGCCGATGCCGCGGCCTTCCTGGGGCAGATAGACCAGGACGCCGCCCCCCTCGCGGCCGATCATCTCCAGGGCGATTTGCAGTTGATCGCCGCAGTCGCAGCGGAGCGAGGCCAGCAGGTCGCCGGTGAAACAGGAAGAGTGCAGCCGGACCAGGGGGGCCGCCGACCGGCTCAGATCGCCCAGCACGATGGCAATCGGCTGCTGCTCTTCGTAGCGGACGCCGTAGGCCACGATCCGCCCGACGCCGAAGCTGCTGGGCATGTCGGCCTCGGTCAGGCGGTAGACCAGCTTCTCGCTGCGGCGGCGATAGCGGATCAACTGCTCGATGGTGATGATCTTCAGGCGATGTTGTTCGGCCAGGTCGTAGAGCTGCTCGCGGGAGGCGCGGTCGCCGTCGGCGTTGAGGATCTCGCACAGGACGCCCGCCGGGTGCAGGCCGGCCAGGCGGACCAGATCGACCACGGCCTCGGTATGCCCGGCCCGCCGCAGCACCCCGCCCTCCTTGGAAATTAGGGGAAACATGTGCCCGGGGCGCACGAAGTCGGCGGGCTTGCTCGACGGATCGACGATGGCCAGGACCGTGGCCGCCCGCTCCGGGGCCGTTATGCCCGTGCGGCAACTGCGGTGATCGATGGGGATCGTGAAATTCGTGCCCAAGGGAGCAGTATTGGTATCCACCATCAGCGGCAGGTCGAGCCGCTGGCAGACGTCGGGCAGGACGGGCATGCAGAGCTGCCCCCGTCCGTTCAGAATGAAATTCACGATCGCCGGGGTGACTTTCTCGGCGGCGCACACGAAATCGCCTTCGTTCTCACGCTCCTCGGCGTCCATGACGATGACCACCTCGCCCCGGCCGATGGCCTCCAGCGCGGCGTCGATACTCGATAGGCGATGCGACATGGCGTAGGACCCCTGGAAACCCCCTAGGAGTTATTATAAGCAGTCTGCGCTGGTGTGCCAGGGTCCCTGGCCAGTATGGGGGGGGTGCCACTGCTGGCTTGTCCAGCAGTGCTTCTCACACTGCTGGACAAGCCAGCAGTGGCACGC
>JBEKTY010000115.1:0-25944 GCA_049515555.1 Thermoguttaceae bacterium | reverse complement strand
ATCGGCCGTCGGGCGACATCGTGAGCGAGTTGCAGGAGAGCCTGGCCGATGTCGGGGCGCCGCGAATGACCGCCGGTCAGCCGCCGCCGCTAGCGCTGACTCGCGGCAGCGGCAGCATCCAGGCGACGACGGTCAATCTCGATCCGGACTATTTTCGGCGGGTCGAAGAGAAGCTTCCCCGTCGGGTCCGTTGGGTGCAACAGCTCTATTTGCCGACAGAAAAGTAGACGCCCAGAGGTGTCACCACCACGGAGACTATCCCATGCGAGAGATCTCGTATCGGCCTTGGCGAAGGAGGCTTGCTCCATGGCTTTTGGCCCTGCTCGCGGCCATGTTGCTTTCTTGGGTTGCCGACACCCGCGCCGAAGAACCGGTTGGCAAGGATGCCTGGCGCGAACTGGCAGCCCAGCAGAAGCGTTCGGACGATGAGTTCGATCGACTCGTCAAGGCCCAGAAACTCGACGAAGCCGTTCCGGCTGCCGAGCGATGCGTAGCCGCTGCGCGCCGGGTGATTGCTGCTCCGTCGCCGAACGACGAGCAGGCGAAGGCGGTTCGGGAAGCACAGGAAAAACTTGGATCCGTCTCGCAATGGCTCGTCAAGCGTTGCTGCGATCGCCGGGATTGGCAGGGCGCCATCCGCTGGCAGCGAGAATTGGTCGACTTCCAGTCGAAGATGTACGGAAAGGACGGCTACCGCGCCGGCGACGCCCGCCGCGAACTCGAGTACGTCGAGCGATTGAGCAAGCTCCCACCCGAAGACGCCCGCCAGTTGCTCATGGCAGACCAGCAGGTCGAGAAGGCGTGGGAGCTTCGCGGCAAGGGCGAGATTCGCCTAGCCCTGCCTCTAACCGAGGATGCCCTGCGGACCCATCGGCACCTGCTGGGGGAAAGGGATTTGCGGACTGCCAGGGATCTGTCCCTTCTTAGTGTGTTGCAGCGTGGTAAAGGCAACTTCGCGCAGGCCGGATCGTTGTGCCAACAAGCCTTGGAGATCAGAAAGGGGGTTCTGGGCGAGAACCACCCCGAGTATGCCCGCAATTTAATGTCCCTCGCGATGTGTTATCAGAGCCAGGGGGACTATAAGGGAGCCGAATTGCTATTCGGAAAGGCATTGGAAACCCAACGGAAAGTCCTGGGCGAGAACAACCGCGACCATGCCTATACCTTGTGCAGTCTCGCGATACTGTATAAAGATCAGAAAGACTACGCACGGGCCGTACCGCTGATGAAAAAGGCATTAGACATCCAAGAGCGAGTCCTGGGGGAGAACGACCGCGACTATGCCGTAACCTTGGGTCAACTGGCGGTTCTGTACGAATTGCAGGGGGACTACAAGCGGGCCGAACCGCTGTTCAGGAAGACTGCCGAGATTCTGAAGAGGACGCGGGGCGAAAACGACTTCTCGTATGCTATTACCTTGCACGATCTGGCGTGCATGTATTCCAGTCAGGGGGACTACGCGCAGGCCGAACTGCGGTTTCGGCAGGCCTGCGAAATCTGGAAGAGAAACGGAGGCGAGCACGGCGCCTGGTATGCCACGGGCTTGAGCAATCTCGCGTCAGTCTATATCGATCAAGAGAATTACGCGCAGGCCGTGCCGGTGCTCAAAGAGGCAATGGACATCCAGAAAGAAGTTCTGGGCTTGAACCACCCGTGGTATGCCCTGGGCTTGAATAAGCTGGCCTGGCTGTATCAAGTGCAGGGTGACCACGTACGGGCCGAACAGTTGTACCGGAACGTCTTGGACATTCAAAAGAAAGTCCTGCGCGAGAACCATCCCGATTATGCGTACAGTCTGAGGAACCTGGCGGTCCTGTATTACACCCAACGGGACTACGCGCAGGCCGAACCGCTGCTCCGCCAAGCCGTGGAGATCATTCGTAGGCAACTCGATGCGACGGCCGCCGTCCAGTCCGAGCGGCAACAGTTGGCCATGTTGCAGTCGGTGCGGTGCTTCATCGATAACTACCTGACGCTGATAGCCCAGAGTGGGCACTACGCGGAGCCGGCCTATCGGGAGGTTCTGGCTTGGAAAGGAATCGTGCTGCGTCGGCAGCGGCAGGCCAGGGCGGCGGGCGAGACTCCGGAACTGTTGGCGATCTTCGCACAATTACAGAAGGTGGCAACGCAGTTGTCAAGCCTGGCCTGGGCCACGCCCGACCCGAAACAAGAGGCCGGCTGGCGCGATCGGGTGGACCGACTTTCGGCGGAGAAGGACCGCCTGGAGGCGGAACTCTCTCGGATGAGCACAGCCTACCGGCAGGCCAAGCGCCCTGTCACGCTCGAAGAGGTGCAGGCCGCCCTGCCGCAGGACGCCGTCCTGGTCGACTTCCTCGAATACTTGCACTACACGCCGGCAGACAGAAAAACGGAAACCAAGGAATCCTCGGAACCCCGCTTGATGGCCTTTGTCATGTCCCACGACCGGCCCGTGGAAACGGTGCCCTTGGGAGCGGTGGGACCGCTGGGCGAGGACATCGACGTGTGGCGCACGACGTTCGGCATGTCGCCGCAAGGCGCAGCGGCGGGGAAACGTCTGCGGCAACGCATCTGGGACCCGCTCGAAGCGAAGCTGGCCGGCGCCAAAATCGTGCTGGTGTCGCCCGACGGGACCATGGGCCGCTTGCCGCTGGGGGCCTTGCCGGCCAAGGAATCGGGCAAGTACCTGCTCGAACAGTGGAAGATCGCCCTGGTGCCCGTCCCGCAGTTGATTCCGGAGATCGTCCGCGAACAGGGCCGCAAGCAGTTGCAGAAGAAACTGCTCCTGCTGGGCAACGTGGATTACGACGCGGTGTCCGACAAGCCCGAGCCGGAGACACCAGGAAAACCGGACAAGGGCACCCGGGCCGCGGGGAGCGACGCGCTTCCACGGTTTCATCCGCTGCCCGCCACCAAAACCGAAATCGCCGCGATCGGCACGCTCTACACCCAAGCATTCGGTCCGGAGGGTGTCACTACCCTGGAAGAGAAGCAGGCCTCGAAGCAGGTGTTTCGGGTCGAAGCTGCCCGGCACCGGTACCTGCACGTGGCCACGCACGGCTTCTTCGCCGCCGCCAATCAGCGATCGGCACTAGCGGCCCAACTGCGGGAAGCCAGTCGATTTGGTGCGCCGCAACACACCGCGGAAGCCGGCGGCCTGCACCCGGGCCTGCTCTCCGGCCTCGTCCTGGCCGGGGCAAATCGGGCAGGCAAGCAGCACGGCCCGGAAGCCTTGGAGGCCGACGACGGCATTGCCACCGCCGAGGAGATCGGCACGCTGAACCTGGAGGGCGTGGAGTTGGTCATGCTCTCGGCCTGTGAGACGGGCCTGGGTGAGACGGCCGGCGGTGAGGGTCTCGTGGGCCTGCAACGGGCCTTTCAGTCGGCCAGCGCCCGCACGGTAGTGGCCAGCCTTTGGGAGGTCGACGACAAAGCCACGCGGACACTGATGATCGAGTTTTACAAGAACCTTTGGGAAAAGAAGCTGGGGAAGCTGGAAGCCTTGCGCCAGGCCCAGTTGACGATGCTTCGCAACTACGCTCCGAAGGAGGGTAACCTCAGTGGCCCCCGTGGTCCCGGCCCAACCAGCCCGGTTACTCCCGAAGGACTCGCCAAGGCTCACGAGCCGATCTCACCGCGCTATTGGGCCGCCTTCGTCCTCAGCGGCGACTGGCGGTAGTTGTCTACGACGCATGATTCGAGACGCCGTAGGACCGATTGGGAAATTAGTAGCGAGCTTGGTCGTTCGGCGTCGTCCTGCGATCCCGTAAAGTCATCCCTTTTCTCGGATGTGTTGAAATACCACCGTTACCGTTATTCATTTTCTCGGAATCCTTTCTGCCACGGACACGCTTCTGACCGCGTTCTTTCCGGTGCCGGACCTTCACATTGCCCCATGTTGCAGCAGACCTAATTCTTGATAATAAGATCGGGGTCCAATATGGCCGCCCGCATGCAGCGCCGTGCGAAGGGCCTTGCTGCCGGGATTCCGCCCTAATTCGGATCTGAGCTTCCTGAAGATCCTCACTGCCACGGGCATCAAACCGGCTCGGCGATTCCCCGTGCTGCGGGCCGACTACCTGGCACCCGGCGCGTTAGGCGGTCCGAAGAGAGAGGACGGGACCGACACGTTCGGCCAGTACATGAACAGGGGCATTACCGCGGCACAAACACTCCAGTTCATCGCCGCCCATTATGTCGTCGGCGAGGACGACAAGGCCGATGCCATGTTGCAGGCCATGCTCGGCCACCTAGCCAAGACGGGCTTTCAGAGCCGGGTAGGGGGCGGGATCGACTGGAACACCTGGGACGGCCGGGCCTGCGGCTACGAAGGCTACCTTGCCGACTGTTTCCGTTTCCTCCAGGCCGTCATGCTCAGAGAGAAGCCGCTCCGCGACCGCTTTTACCGCCCGCTGAGACCGTAGAACCAACCAACACCCATGAGAACGCAGGAGAAAAAGGTCGTGCGAGTTATGCGAATCGTTTCCGGATTGCTGATCGTGCTGTGGGCCACGGCGGCCAACGCCCAGGTGCATCGTTTCCCCGGCCGATTCTGGAGGCGGCCAAGAAGACGCCGGACTGGAAGAATCTGGCCCAGGCGGCAGGTTTCGATCCCAATATGACCGATGTGCCGCACGACCTTGCCCTGGCGGGAAAGTGGCCCAAGGACATCAACTTCACCCTCAAGGACGGGCTGTTCATCGGGACGATCTTCAAACCTGCCGTCGTGCCGAACGTGCCGAAGTGGGAAGACCTCCCGGAAGCCAAACCAGGCATGTTGCTGGAGGACTGCTCGCTACAGGATGAATGTTTCTACGGGTCGATTACCCGCGCCGAGGCCTCCGACGGCGGGTTCGAAAAGGGCCACTACTATTTGCTCGGGCTGGGCCGTCGTGTCGTAGTGGAGCTTACCGGTCTGGACGACGTGCAACGGCTCGGAGGCGGCTTCGTCGACCTCGGCGAGGCGGGTGTGGCTGCTGCGCGGCGGCAGCGCAGCGACGAGGAGTTGAAAAAACGCGCCGCCCAAGGCGCGGAATCGCCCCGCGATGTCCTCGCGCGGCCTGGTTTCAACAACGGACTGTTTGAGGGTTCCAATCCGATCGTCATCCCGGAGGGAGGAGAAATCGCCCTCTGGCACAACGAGTCGGGGCTCGGTGTGGCGGCCCACCTCGATGAATGCTACCGACCGGGCGCGCCTCTCTCCCAGGTGTTCGTCAATCAGGCGTCCCGTTGGGAGGAAGCGTTCCGCGACGAATGCGTCGACCTGCTCATCGGTGACAATCTCGCGGCTGACCCGCATCGCGCGGGACCTGCGCCGGGCGATCAGCGGATCGTGTTTGCCGAGCGCAAAGGGAAACTGGAAATCGTCCGTTATTTCTGGAAGCCCGCCGATGCGGCGCCGGCAGGCGCGAGAACGCTTGCAGCCGGTCGGCAAGGCGAGATGGCCTGGGTGGCCGACCGGTTGGACTTGCCCAACGACGGCATCACCCGGGGCGAGCCGATTTATTACAACACCTACGTCAACTTCAATGTGACCATCCCTTGGAAGATCCTAAACCTGAAATACAAGCCCGGGATGAAGATTCACGTCAAGGTGGGAATCTCGCTGCGGAGACCGGGCGGCGCGGGGATTTCTCGCAGGTACTGGGCGGGCGGCCTGAGTTCTACCGCCTATGATTTCGCCACGGCCTTGGAGATGCGTCCGGATCTTTGGCGGACCATCGTGTTTCGGCCCGCGGGATTTGTTCTCCCGCCCGATGTTTCGGCGGAAAAGCCCGCTCCAACTGGAAAGCCGCTGGCGGTCAATTTTGCCTCCGGCGGGGCCTCTTCGCCCGCGACTTACGCCGACGCCTTTACCTGGGTGTCCGCGGATCAGCAATCTCTCAAACTCAAGTGGTATGTTGCGCATGACGATTCGCCGTTCGTCAATCGTGGCACCGACCTGACGATGCTCTTCAAGACGGGCGACGCCTGCGACTTGCAGATCGACTCGCCCGCTCTGGGCAAGTGCCGCTATCTGGTTACGATGTTCGCGAGCAAACCCGTAGTGGTTCGCTACCGCTACGTCGCCAAGGACGCCAAGCCGGAAGAGGGCGTGTGGTTTCGTTCGCCGGCTGGCAACGTGTTCGTGCCGATCGTGGAACGCCTACCGATCGTGCCGCAAGTCCAGCGCGGCGACGACTGGTACACGGTGGAAGTGGCCTTGCCCTGGACCACGCTAGGAATCAAGCCGGCGCAAGGAGGCAAAATCCCGGCCGAACTTGGCGTCTTGCGTTCCGATCCCGCGGGCGTCAAGACGGTGTCCCGCAACTACTGGAACAGCGGCCTCAGCGGCATGACCCAGGACGTTCCCACCGAGGTCAAGCCAACCGAGAACTGGGGGATATTCCAACTTCACTGACGCTTGGTCTTTGGCGCCGATCGATGGATCGTCGTAATCCCCGCTGTCGCGCCGCGGGGCTGCGAACGCTTGTAGTTCCGGCTTCAGCCGATCCAAGTACGGCAGAAGCCTTCAGCCGGAGTTCACTCGCCCGTGCCGCACCAAGTGTTTGGCAGCCGCCTCGGCTTGAGTTATACTCGCCCGTATCTTGCTGGCGCTGGTTCTGCCGGCCGCGCGGTATTTGACGAAGCGGCGAAAGACCGCAGAAATCGCTCGTGTCAAGTATATGACGGTCGTAATCGGTCAACGGGCGATAGACCGTTGCGAGATTCGTCTCCCTGCCGATCCTCAGCCGTTTGTTCCTCCCCCAGGAGCCTATCCTCATGCAACCCCCGTCCCAGATCCATCGGCGTACGCTGTTGTGGCAGGCCACTGCGGCCAGCGTTGGCGCCATCGCGCTGCCCCAAATCGTGCCATCCAGCGTGTTCGGCGCGGACGTCCCCAGCAACAAACTCAACCTCGGCATTATCGGTTGCGGCGGGCGGGCCTGCGATCATGTGGAACACACCTTGACAAGCGAGAACATCGTAGCCCTTTGCGATGTCGATCAGCGCCAGATCGCCCAGGCCAAGAAGTTCCTCAGCAATCGCGGTGTGGCCGACAAGGCCAAGATCTACGACGACTACCGCAAGCTGTTGGAGGAGGACAAGTCGGTCGATGCGGTGCTGATCGCTCCAGGCCAACGCTGGCACGTGCCGATGTGCAAGCGGGCGATGCAGGCCGGCAAGCACGTCTACTGCGAGAAGCCGCTGGCCCATAGCTGCGCCCAGGCCCGCGAGAACCGCGAGTTGCCCAAGCAATTTCCCAATCTGGCCACCCAGGCCGGCACCCAGCACGGCGCCAGCGAGACCTTCCGCCGCAGCGTAGAAGTCATCCAAGCAGGCGTGCTGGGCCCGGTCCGCGAGGTCTTCTGCTGGGTTGACCGCGGGGCCGCGGGCGGCCGCCGGATCGGCACTCAGACCGATCCAATCCCCCCGGAGTTGAACTGGGACTTCTGGTGCGGTCCGTCGAAGGTCTTGCCGTTCATGAGGCACTATCTCGGCTTCTGCCTGAATTGGGGCGAGTGGTTGGAGTTCGGCGACGGGCACATGGGCGACATGGGCATGCACACGCTGAACCTGCCGTGGCGGGCGTTGAAGCTGGGCGCGCCGATTAGCGCCTCGGTTAAAATCCCCGAGCGGCTCAGGGACAGCTATCCCTCGGCGACGAAGTTCCGCTGGGAGTTCGCCGCCCGCGAGAACCTGCCCTCGGTCACAGTCTGGTGGGCCGACGGCGGCAAGTACGAGGGCCAGCGGTTCATCGTCCGCGACCCCGGCGTGCCTGCCGAACTGGTGAAAGAAGTGCGCACGACCTACGGCCAGTTGCCGAGCAATGGCGTGCTGTTTTCCGGCGAGAAGGGCATTCTCTGGTCCGATGCCTGGGGCAACGGCGGCATCGTCAAGCTCAAGGACGAGGCCAAGGGCCGCGGCGTACACGACCACGAGGCCTGCAAGCCGGTCCCCGTCACGCTGCCGCGGGCGCCCGGCCAGTCGAACATGGGCGAGTGGTTCACGGCCTGTAAGGGCGGCCCCAAGACATTCCAGGGCTTCGAGACCGCCGCCAACGTCGTCGAGATCGCCATGGTGGGCATGCTCGTCTTGCGTTTCAAGCCGGGCGTGAACGCCTTCTCCACGATCGAGTGGGACAGCGAAGCGCTGAAGGTCAAGGGCGCGCCCGAGGCCGACGCCGTCGTCAACCTCCCCATGCGGCAGAAATGGCTATAAACCCGGTGGTAGTCCACCGAGCTATATAACCCATGTAGGTGGGGTCAGCCAGACACAAAACCACCCAGAAGGGCAATCGAATCTCGTTGGACCACCACACCTCTTCCAGTTTCGGCCAGGGGCGGTGTTCATTTGCCGCGGCCTCCAGTCCACTGGCGATAAGCCCGCAAAACACCACGGACTGCACCAGCCATTGTGGCAGCGCGGATAGGAAGCGAGTCGGTGACATGTTGTTCTCCTCGAATTCAATCTCGTTTCTTGAGCGTGAGGTCCATGCTGTAGTGTTCGTCCTTTTCGCCCCATTCTTCGCGGAGCATCTGGATGCAGCCTGAGTTGCAGTTTGGCGGCACACTCACGATGCAGCGCACGTAGAGCGTTTGCCATCCCTTGGCCTGTGGCGGGAGAAGGTTCTTCAAGCGGCAGGATTGGCCGTGCTCCGCCGGGCCAGTGCGGGGATTCTCCTGCGTCCAGTGGCCTTCCTGGTGGCCCGTGAAGCGGAAGACATCGATCCAGCTCTTGTTGTCCGGGCTGACCTGGACGGCAGCGGCAGGTCCCTCGCAGCCGTGGTACCAGTAGTTGAATTTGCAGCCGATTTCCCCGCCGGCAATCACTTTGTCCGGCGGCAGTTGATACTTCATAGTAAGCCAGCCCGAGCGGCCGGGCCGGTTGCCATCGATCATCCACAAGAAGGAGAGATGGCCGCGGGACGCCCAAGTGAGGTACAGATTCTCCACGGCGAACAGTCTGCGCCACAAGTTGGCGTAGATCGGGCCGCCGGGGAACTCGGCGCCCTCCTCGTCCTGGAGATCCTGGCACGGCGCGTAGCCGTCGTGGTAGCTCCAGGTGCCGTGCGGGTTGGGCCGCAGCTCGCCGGCATCGATATGGATGGCAGTGCCGGCCGTCGACACGGGGACCATGCTCACCTTGGCGCCGGTGACGGCAATCAGGATCGGCACGCCGTCCTCGCCGCTGGTGACCATCTTGAGGCTCTCGATACCGGCGTTGGGATGCACGTTCTTCCAGGCCGTCATGTACACTGAGACCACGTTGGGGCAGACGTCGTTCTTGCCGGACCAGGCCATCTGGGCGTTGGGAAGATCCATCGGCGCTGCCCACCAGCCACGGACTTCCATACCCAGCCGCACGGGGATTTCCACATACGCGCCGTCGGCGTAATGGACCACGTAGGCAGCCTGCCGGCCGCCGGCGGCACCCCGCACGGCGTGCAGAAAGTAGAGCTTGTCCAGCCGCGCGCCACCCAGGGGGATGTCGATGCTCTGCGCTGGAAAATAGGGAGAGGGCTTGCCCTTGAGCGCGATGCACGACTTGCCGTCGTTGCGGGCCGGATCGATCACGTCGAAACGCACGCCGCCCAACACCTGGGTTCCCACGGGGAAGTAGCGCATATCGTTGTTCCCCTGGTCGGTCCAGCCGCCTTTGCCGTCTCCCGCCACGTCGTCCTTGAAGCCCCTGTTACAGGCTTTGCGGATGTCGATGGGGAAGAAGGTCTCCTTCGCGCCGACGGCGGTCCCGGCATGGGAGGCCAATGCCACGCCCAGGTTGGTCAGGAGGATGCTTGCCGTCCGCCGCGACACGTCCAGTTCCCTTTCGGCGGCCAACGGGAGTTGGCAGACCAGCATGACACCCCGGCCGAGCACCACCTTTTCGAGCAGCGGGTCCTGGGTAAGGTCGATGACCGCCGCCCCTTGCAGCCGGGCGAACGGCGGCCGCGCAACAATCGGCTTTGGCCAATAGAGATCGGCGTTGCTCAGCCCCAACGTTAGCTCGTCGCTCGTGCGTTTGACCACCAGGTTGTTCGACATGGGTTTCGGCATCCCTAGCCGAGTTTCCGCCTGGCAGAGCGCCGAGCCTTCTGTGGCGGTCTCCGCCGCCAGCCCGAGCACCAGCAGCCGGCCGCCTTGGCGAACCCACTCTTGCAAGACCTTGGTCTGGGCGGTGCCGGGAAAGCCTTTCCCCAGGACCACGGCGGCCACCTTATAGGCGGCGAGATCCTGGACCGTCGCTGGCGCCACGGGTTCCACCCGCGCGCCCAGGCCTTCCAGCCAGCCCCTTTTGCCTGCCTCGCTCGCCGGGGCCAATAGGGCCACGGGCCCGCTCAAGCAGTCCGCGTCCTGAAGTTGCCGCCGCCGGGCGTAGTTGAGAATGTTGGCCAGCAGCCGTGACGCCACCGGCTCAGTCTCGAACTTCTCGACCAGCAGCATCTGGCTCACCACATATCCTCCCCGGCCGTGAAACACCTCGACCAACGGCGTGCGGTCCGCCGAAGGCGTGGTGGTGTTGCCGTAAGCCAACACGGGGCGGAAATTGCCCTCCGTGGGCTTGAGGAGATTCATTCGGGTGACATAATGGTCTCCCCGCCAATAGCGAAAGTCCTCGCTGCTAAGGCCTTCGAGCATCGGATGCCCGGCGTCGATGTGCTGTACCATGGTCGCCTTGCGGCTCCGCTCGGTCGTGTCCGGGCGGAGATTGACCGGGAAGCATCCCGTGGGAAACTGCTCCTGTTCGAGACACACCACCCAGCCGCCAGCAGCGGTAAACTCAGTCAGTTTCGTTTGCAGATCGGTCTTTTCCAGTTTCGCCAGCGCGTTCTGCCCGACGACGAGAATGCCAGTCTCAGGATACTTGAGGCCCGACAGGTCCTTGACGCAGGCGTGGGCAACCTGCAATTTGTCCAGCGCCTGGCTGCTGGGCGACTGCCGTCCGGCCGGATCGACCAGCGTCACCGGCGTGCCCAGGCTCACCGCCGGGAACTCTCGCTTGTAAACGCTGAAGTCGTACTTCTCAGCGAAGCGGGTCTGGCCGTTGACCAGCACCTGTGCATGGATCCCGTAGGGGAGCGGGCTGGCGTGGCAGTCCAAGAAATTCCGCCCCCAAGCTATGCTACGGGCCACGAAATCCACGGCCACCTTCCGCCGCTCGCCGCCGGCCAACGTCATTTTCACCTCGCCATGCTGCGGAATCATGATCTGGGCCGCCCGGGTGGTTACGTTGCCGTCGAGGTGATATGCGCTGTCGCGGTTGGAGCCGCTCCAGCGGAAGACGACCTCGCAAGGACCGGCCAACAGGTCGTTGTGCACATCGAAGGTACGGCGTACCTTGTCGTCCTCAAAGAAACGGCCGTCGCGTTCGCGCGGATGGGCCAGCACCGGCGCCAGGGCTTTGGCCATGCGGGTGTCAACCGCGGCGGTGGAGAGGTGGAAGCAGCCGGTCATGGCCACGATCGCCGCGCCGCTGGCCCGCAGGCCGAGGAACGATTCCGCCGTGACGTCTTCCACGGCCTCGCGGAACTTTCCGAAACCATCGCCAGCGTGCCCGCCGTGGAGAAAAGAGCCGTAGGCTTCTTCGCCGATCCAGAAATAGACGCTCTCCGGCCCGCCGGCATTATAGATGTTGTAGGCCTCGGTGATCGCCACGGGCTTGTCGCCCGTCTTCTCCCCGTACTGCAAATAGAGCGAACGCACCTCCTTGGCGTCCTCGAGCCAGTAGGCCGCCTTTGGGAACTCGGTAAAGCCGCCATCGGAGTAGGCCTCGTGCGGGTAGTGCAGGCTGATGATCTCCCCCCGGCCCTCTAGCGCGCCGGAGCCGGATTCGTAGACGTAGCGGGTCGGGTCTTCCTCGCGGGACACTAGCTCCATCTTCCGCAGCATCTGCGTCATGTGCTGCCAATTGTTGGTGCCCTGAACCCCCTCGTTGGTCCGCGACCAGAGGATGATGCTGGGATGGTTGCGGTCGCGGCGGGTGCCGGTCCGGACCATCGTCTCCAGGTGTCGCCAGAACTCGGGTTTCTCGTCGAACGGTCCGCCGCCCAAGGCGATGGACTGGCAGAGGATCATCATGCCGGTTTCATCGGCGTCGTCCAGCGCCCGGGCCAACCGCTGCCCTTCGCCGGCCCACCACAGCCGCACCACGCGGAAACCCGAGGCCTTGGCCGCCAGAAAACCCGGCTTGCAATCGCAGAGAGGCCCCCAGGTTTTCTCGTTGCTCAGGTCGCCGACGGGCTGCTCGTACAGGTCGCCCCAGATTTCCGGCAAAAAGACCTTGACGCCGTTGAGCACGAAGCTCGTCCCCTCGATCCAGAATTCGCGGAACCCGAAGCGGTCGTGGCGGACGTCTTGCGTGTCACCAGCGGATGCCGTGGTGGTCATCACGTACAGGTGTGGGTTATCCGGCGACCACAACTTGGGATGCTCCCATTTCGCCTTCAGATCCACCACTTTCGTTTCGCCAGCGGCAAGCTCCACCTCTTCGCCAGCGAGCCGCACGACCAGGGGTGATTGCGGCGGCTTGTCGCCGTCGCTGGGGCTCCAATCGCGGACTTCGCAGACCGGGGTGACCCGCCGCGAAGCCGCCGTGGCGTTGGCCAGCGTCACCCGCGCCGCGATTTCCTTCTTGCGGACCGAGGTCATCACGAAGACGTCGTCGATGCGGACCTGGGGATAGACCCGCAGCCAGACCGACTGCCAGACGCCGGTGCGGTTGAAATCGTAGTCGCAATTCGAGGAGCAATCCTTGACGGTCTGCTCGGCCGTCATCCACACGGCAAGTTCGTTGGGCCGGCCGTACCTGAGGGCCTTGCTCACGTCGAAGGAGAAGGGCGATTCCATGTCGTAATGCTCACCCAGGTACTGGCCATTGACGTACACCTTGCTGTAGCGCGAAACGGCCTCGAACTCCAGCCGGACGTGTCTGCCTTGCCAGTCGGCGGGGGCGTCGAAGCGGCGCATGACCCAGCAGGCACGATACTTGACCTTGTTCGGATCGGGCGAGTCGGGGATCGGCGCCCAGGCCGGCACCTGCTGCGGTTTCCAGCCTTGGGCCGGCAGGGGCAAGACTGCCTCGGCCTTCTCCAGCGGCGCCAGTTGCCACTGCCCGTCCAACAACACGGCCTGCCGCGTCGGCGAAGCAATCTCCAGCCCCAGGGTAGTCCCGATGGCTATCCACAAAACGGCCGTCGCCAGCAGCATGCGCTTCGCCATGTCAGTCTTCCGTTCGAGGTTCTTGTGTCGATCAGCAGTACTATTTCGATACCAGGCCGCGGTGTTTCATCCATTCCAGGAAGCGCGAATTCCACTGGGCACAAGGATCGTTGCCGCGGATGCCGAATCCATGGCCTCCGGACGTATAAATGTGCAGCTCCACCGGCACTTTGGCCTTGCGGAAGGCCGAGAAGAGCGGGATGCTTCCGTCGCAAATGCCGTCGTAATAGGAAGGAGCGATGAAGATCGGCGGCGCGGCGGCCAGATCGTCAAAGAGCCGTCCGCGGCCAACTTCCTCCTCGCCCACGGCCGGATAAATCGGAGCGGCAAAATCCGGCCGGCAACTGATATTGTCGACTGCGTCGATCGGCTTGTAGAACCGCTCTGTACCCTTCGCCGCGACCACTGCCGCCAAATGCCCTCCCGCCGAGAAGCCGAGAATGCCGATGCGATGGGGAGCGATCTTCCATTGCTGGGCATGTGAGCGCACGAGGCTGACGGCCCGCTGCCCGTCCTGCCAGGCTCCCTCCCGGCCGTAGATCAGGCGATATTTCAAGATAATTCCTGTGACGCCCACCGAGCTCAGCCACTGGGCCACCTCCTCCCCCTCGTTATCGATGGCCAGGAAGCCGTAGCAGCCGCCGGGACAAACGATCACCGCAGCCCCCGTGTCTTTGTCCTTCTCCGGACGATACACCAGCAACGACGACCGCGCCACGCCTACCAGCCACCGCGTCGCCGGGTCGCCGTCAGGCCGATCCCAGAGTTTCTCCTCAACCTCTCCTTTATCCTCCTGCCCTTGTGGGAGTGGGGGCTTAGCGGGCCAAACTTCCAACGTCATCTGCGGCTTGACCCTCGGCGACCAGCGAGTGAGAAAAGTCTCGGGCCTCTGCCGCTCAAACTCGATGAACCCATCACACCAGTCGGCAAAGCAGTCGCCGCCCCAGTGTTTGCCATCCTTGCCGCGGTCGTTCACCTGGATATAGAGAGTCTTGCCGCCCGTCAGATCGACCAGGATCTTCTTGGCGGCATCGCCCTTCTTCATGGGCCCGCTCTTCCAGACGGCCTTGTTGTCCACAAAAACAACGAACTCGATGAAACCGGCATCGCCGGGGCGATTGTCGAGCGAGGCATCGTCGACGCCCACCATGGCCGAGAAGCGGGTACAACTGCCCTTCAGATCGATTTCGCCCCAGGAGTAAAAGCACGTGCCCAATCCTCTCCCGAAGGTCTTGCCGCCCACACACAGCGGCCTGCCGGCCAGAGACTGGTCCTTCAAGGGACTCCAGCTTTTCGTTGTCCATGGCTGACTCATCTTGGAAAGATCGAGATCCGAAAGCCAGACTTTCTCACTGGCCGCAGCGGCGTGGCCTGCGAGAAGACACAGCACGACCAAGAGACTGCGGAAACGGCGCATGAGGAATCTCCTCTCAAGGATGGAACGCATTCACGCCTGCCAATGAGAAATCTCCAGCTATGCCTGCGTGAGACCTCAATACTTGCGAATTCCCACCAAACGCGCGGACCTGGGGCGGAGGGCCTTGATTTCGAGCTTGCGCCCGTAGAAGTCCAAGGTGGCTGCCGGGTCCTTCTCATCCTTCACGAAATCGCGCACGCCGACGAACTCCTGCCAGACCAGCTTCGGAGTCAATCCCAGTGCGTCCAGATCCACCTGGATCTCGGCGTCTTTGGGTCGATCATCCGGATTGACGACGGCCAGCAGGACGCGATCGGCCAAGCGCCACACGGCTACCTGGATGCCTTCGCCGACCTGGATCTCGGGCGTTTGGCCAGGACCGGCATAGGTGGTCTGGGGCGTGATGATACCGAAATCGACAACCGCAGGCGGCAGTTCTGCCGCTCCGCCGGCCCGCAGGGCCCGCCACTGCTGGTTGGCTTTGGTCAGGGCAGCCTTGTCCGTCGCGCGCACGCCGACGACGCGGCCTTGGTGCGGCACCAGGCCGCGGATCGTCAAGGTGCCGGAGGCCGCGTCGAAGGCCGAGCCCGCCGCTGCTTGCGGCCGGTAAAGGTCGCGCGTGGCCAGAGTTACCCCGTCCGACGCGCTCAGACCGAGTCGCGCCAGATCAAGCCTCAGCTCGACATTCTTGCTTTGCTTGTTGTTGTAGTTGAAGATGCCGAGCATGACCCGGTCGGTCCGAGTCGGCCCGCCGCGGCCGGGCATCCGCCAGAGCGAGACGAGGGTGTCCGGATCGGCGCAGGCCACGAAGGGATTGCGCCAGAAGGGGTGATAGACCACGTCCTCCCGGCTGATGCCCCAATCCCGCACCGCCTCCGGAGCGAGCATGATCTCGACGCTGACGCCCAGGGCCGGATTGAGCCAGGAGTCGAACATCCAGAGGTACTCGGCCTGATGGCGTCTGACCCTCTCGAACTTCTTGGGGTCTCTGGCGGTGAGGTTGGCCATCCAGTTGATGCCCACACCCCAGTTGTGCGCCACCGACATCGATCGCATGCGCTCCAAGGGGTAGTTGTCGACCCAGTCCAGGTCGCTGGCGTCCAGCTCGAAGTCGCGCTCACCGTCGAGGATGGCGTCCAGCCAGGGCATGGCCACGGTGACGTAGGCGTTGGTCGAGTGCGAACCGACCGCGCCGGGGTTCAACCCGTAGTCGTGCTGCAACGACCATAGCCGCATGAAGAAGCGGCGGCAGTTCCAGCCGAAGTAGCCCGGCTGCACGCGGCCGTCGGGCAGGCGGTAGGCCAGCCCGGTGAGCAAGCTGCGGTTGAGGATGGGGAACGTCAGGTCCCAGTAGGTCGATGCGACGCCTCCTTCGCGGAAGGCACGGTCGAAAAGGTACATGGCGTAGTCGATGTACTCCTCGCTCCAGGTGTCGTCGTTCCATGAGTCGCCGAAATAGGTATACAGCTCCTCCTGCGCCGACTTGTGCCCGTAGCCGATAAGCTGGAACGACATGTGCTGCCAGGTGACGCCGAATCGCGAGTGCCAGGGCTGGAAAGGGCGGATGCGCCTCACGCCGGCGTCCGCCTCTTTCTTCATCTCCGCCCAGAGCTTGCTCCACTCGGCTGGATCGTCCGACTCGGGATGGATCCAATTGACGTTGCCCTGGCTCGGCTCGTGGTACTTCTTGCCGGTTTTCGGATTGATACGCAGACCGCGGTGCGGCTCGAAGAAGGTGCCGTCTTCGGTGGCGGCAAACAGTCGCCACCCCTTCGGCAACGGCTTGAAGGGAGAGCCCATGTAGCTGAAGGCGATGGTGCGGGCGTCGGCCAGTTCGATCGGCCGGGCGACAATGTTGTTCCTCAGCACCACGGCCCCGCCGGTGCGAATGGCTTCGTGGGCCGGCACGGCGTTGTCTTGCACCCAGCCCCGGTCGTTGTCGGCCCACCAGAGCAAACCGCGGCGCTCGTTGCCGATCCAGACCGTCGGGTAGAAGGAGCCGACGGTCATGTGGGCGCCGGTCAGGCCGGTGACCAGCGTGGACCAGAGCCGCCCTTGCTTGTCCTTCGGCAGCACGAGCGTCGACTTGGCCGCGAAATTGCCGTCCGGCCCCACGCAGACCAGGCACTCGCTCGACGACGGGTCGAGCGGATATTCGATCCGCAGGGCATTGAGGCGAACGGGCTTCCCTGCGGCGGGCCGGTAGGTCAGTTCCACATAGACCAGGCCGTCCTGTTCCAGCCAGCCCTGGGCGGTCAATTCCAGGCCCGCCCCGGCCGCCCGGCCTTCAAAGCGGATCCGCCAGTCCTTGGCGTCGGTGATTGTGGGCAAGCCCAGCGGAATGATCTCCTCCTTGCCGTCCACGACCGCCACGATGCGGGCCGGCGACGCCAGCACGGCCCCGCCCTGCGAGACCAGCGCGCCGGGCAGCCCCAAGGCATTGAGCGTGTAGCAGCGGCCCCAACAGTCGATGTCGTCCCCTTTGCAGACGATCGGCGTGAACGGCGGCAGCACCCGCTCGACATTGCCGAACTTCTTGCCCCACCACTCGGGAAAAGCCTGGGCTTCGTCTTTCTTCTCGATCGTGCTCACTAACGGGCCGAGCGTTCGGCCGTCCCGCAACACCAACTCGGCGGAGACTTCGTACTTGCCGGGCCGAAGCGAGGGCAGCTTCACTACGTCCTGGTAATACCACTCGGCCACGTTGGTCACCTCGCCCTCGACCAGAGCCCGCTTTGCCCCTTGGGGCCGCAGCCGGTAGCGCAGAGTCTTGGCCTGGGCGGGGTCGGGCAGGTAGTAGGAGTCGGCTTTCAGCAACAGCAGGTTGCGGACGGGACTGTAGCGCGTCTCGAGGCTGAACTTGTTAGGGTCCGGCGGCACGGCAGTTTCCAGCATGTTGTTGTACTTGCCCACGTCGAACAGCGCTGTGTAGCTGAGCAGGCTCGTGCGGCCGTGCGATACCCGCACGCTGGCCAGCCCCTTGGTAACGCCAGCCGGGAGCTTCTCGTTGAGCGTCAGGGCGGACTGGCCTCCGGGGGGTAGCCTCAACGTTTCGCTTCGCCGCAGCTTGCCCGCCACGTCGATCTCCACTAACACGTCGGCCGGCTGCCGGCTCGGGTTGTAGGCGGCGATCTCCATCGCGGCCACGCCTTGGGAAGCGAGGTTGGAAAGCGAGTCCATGCTCATCTGCACAGCGGGCGTGTTCTGGACCAGTGTGCCCACGCACTTCCCGTCGGGATCGAAATAGCAGCCTACGCAAGGGATCCGTGCCTGCATCCAGCCGGGCAGATGATTGAAGCCGAGCATGAACTTCCAGGTATCGCCGGCCTGGTGCGGGCCCGAGAGCTCAAAATCCTCCGGCGTCGTGCTGACTTCCAATTCCCACCAGGAGCCGCCGTCCGGGGCCGTGCCGGGGGGCGTGACGCTGGCGGCGGCGTGGAAGTGCGGACCCCAGTTGGCCAGTTGCTGCCCCAAGGCCAGCCGGGTCAGGCCGCCGGTCTTGGCCAGGCAATTGAGGAACATGCGGTAGGCCGTCCGCCGGTGCTGGGCATCGACATTCCTGCCCTGGGGAAAGAACAGCAGTTCCAGCCCGTCGTCGAAGCAGGAGGCCAGCCCCTCCGAGCGGCCATCCTGAATCCGCGGCTTGGAGTTGGGCCGCACGTACGTCCGGCAGGCGAAGTAGAGGTGCCCCGGGTCCCAACCCAGGAAGAAAGTGGTGGGCCGCGAGATCAGGCAGTCGGTGCCCGAGTCCACGACGCCGCCGATCGCCACCGCCTCTCGCCACTCGGCCGGATCGATACGGCCGTCGATTCTCGGCGGCACGCTCATGCGCGGGATGGCGAACGTCGCGGACTGCTCCGGCTTCAGCGCCGGCGGGATCACGCCCCATGCGTTGCCGGCCACCAGGACGGCAACGCACCATGTCAAGGCTCCGACGAATCTCCTGGTCGATTTCATCGTCAGTCTCCTCTCCGCGAGAAATTGGACTTCCGAAGTCTCGGTGATTTCGGAAGCCTGAAAGTCGCCCACTACTCTTCAAGTGCGGATCTTGTGCACCCATACGGCGATCTTGACGGCAGGCGTCCTGGCGGCGAGGCACCTTTCGCTGTCGGGATCGCGTCTCAGGCAGGCCCCTCTTCCAGTATACGGGACCGTTTTCCAGTCGCAAGACAGCAACTACCGTGGGAGGTAGTTGACCGGCCAGGGCGGCCGGAGAGAATTGGTAGCGTTCATCAACAACGCGTTGGCATGGCAGGATGACTCGCACAGCGTGTCGGCGATCTTCGCGTAAGACGGCCAATAGGTGAACAACTGGTCGCGGTAGGCACCGCCCTTGCGAGCGGCCCCCGCACGGATCCGTACGTGCAGTATTGCCGCATACGGCTTTGACTTCGGGTGTTTGGCGTAGAAACATTGGTTGCGGTAGGAATTCAGGACTTTGGAGACCGGACATGTACCGAACAACCTTTTTCTTGCTGGCGTCGATTTTGAGCGTGTCGGCAGCCAAGGCAGCAGACCTGTATGTGTCACCTAAGGGTGACGATGGCAACCCTGGCAGCCTCGAAAAACCACTGCGGACACTAGAACGGGCGCGAGATGCCGCCCGCGGTCTGCTCCACGGCGGCGCCGCCGAGGCGTCGCGGCGGGTCACCGTCTGGTTGCGCGAAGGGCGGTACGAGCTGGTGCGGCCCTTCGTCCTCGGGCCCGAGGATTCCGGCCGCGAAGGGGCACCGATGGTTTACCGGGCCTACGGCAGCGAGCGGCCCGTGTTGAGCGGCGGCCGTCTCATTGGGCCGTGGAAGAAGCTGGAGGCGGCGCCGGCTGATCTAGCGGCTGCGGCTCGCGGAAAGGTCTGGGTGACCGCGGTGCCCGAGGCCCGGGACGGCAAGTGGCCCTTTCGCCAGCTCTGGGTCGATGGCAAGCGGCTTACCCGCGCCCGGTGGCCTAAGACGAGCGAGGGCCACTTCCAGGTGGTCGACACCTCGGTGCCAACGCCCGAAGCCCAGCGGCCGGGCCCCGCGCACGATCGCTGGCGGGAAAGCCTGAAGCACGCCTGGCGGACGGCCCGGTTCGCTGCCGAAGACCTCAAGACATTCCCCGACGGCAAACTGCCGCACGACCTGGGCAGCAGGAATGCGGAGGTCTTCGCGCTCATTGGCGGGCAGTGGGCCACGATGCGCATTCCCATCGCGAAGGTCAATGGCCCGCAACTGACCACGGCCGTGCCGATGGGCTACTTCACGTATTATTGGGGCGGGATGTCCATGGTGGCTGGGGGTGCCAGCGGGGCGGCCACAGGGCATATCGAAAACGCCATGTCGCTGCTGGCCGCAGCCGGCGAGTGGTACCTTGACTTCAAGGGTGGGCTGGTCTATTACGTGCCTGCCGAAGGCGAAGACCCCAACGCGGAAGAGTTCATCGCTCCCCGCCTGGACCAGTTGCTCTGCCTTCACGGTACCGCCGACAAGCCGATCCGCTTCGTGGAAATTCATGGGCTGCGGCTGGAACATGCCGAGTGGCGGCTGCCGAGCTGCGGCTACCGCCCGATGGGCTTTGGCGTCTACGGCACGCAGGCCACGCCGCTACTGACGCCGGCGCCATGTGTGGCCGGTAGCCTGCGGCCCAAGGACGAGTTTCCCGAGTTCTGCCTGCCGGCGGCCGTCGATTTGATGTATGCCGAACGGTGCCTGCTGGAGCTGTGCCGCGTGGGACACGCGGGCGCTTCGGGAATCGGACTGGCAGAGGGGTGCCGCGACGATCGCGTGGTGGGCTGCGAGGCCTTCGACACAGGCGGCCACGGAATTCACGTGGGCATGGCGCACGGGCCGTTCTGCGGCGAGGACTTCGCCTGGAAACGGCCACTGGACGAGCCGTTGGCCAATGAGATCTCCAACTGTTACGTACATCAGACTGGAGAAATGGACTGGTGCGGCAGCGGCATCGTGTCGAGTTTCTGCCGCAGGACCCGCATCTCTCACAACCTCGTGGCCCACGTGCCGTATGCCGGCGTGATGGGGTGCATCACGCTCTTCGCGTTCGTGCCGGGGCGGCAAGAGGAAGTCACCATCGAGTACAACCACGTCCATCATGCGGCCGAGAAATTGACCGACATCGGCGGCATCTACACGGAAGGCATCGCCGGAACACCTGCGGCGCCTTCGGTTATCCGCGGGAACCTGATCCACGACATCCCGCGCGACCGCTGGGGTGCCAACCGGAGTAACGGCATCTTCCTCGACGACCGCTCGCATGGGGTCCGTTTGGAAAACAATATCGTTTATGGCACGGTCGATACGCCGATCCGCTTCAACGGCTGCTCGAAAGCGGACTTTTCCTGGGGCGTGAATTACTTCGGCGTGAAGGACTATCCGCCTGAATCGGCCGCCAAGACCGGCCCGCGGGAGCCTTTCAAGAGCCGGTTGGGGATTACGCCATGAGGATCCGTAGAAGCACATAACCTCGTTGCAGCGGCGGTTGCTCGCGTCGGAACCGGGGGTGAAGCGTGCAACTCTCCCTCAGGTTCGCCATGAAGTCTGCGGAAACCTTCTTCTTGAACGCCTCGTGTTCGTGCCGTTGGACAATCGGCTTGCTCTCCAGCACGCCGCCGAAGCCTGCCCCGATGGCGCACGCCCCGCCGCCGAATTCCCCTTGACGAGCGATCAGGCGCGGGATTTCGGCGAGGAGCCAGCCGCGGATGTTAGCCGCGCCGTTCGGCAGGGGGAACTTCCCGGAGACCATGCCGAGCGGCTCGCCGTCGGCGTCGGCTAGTGCGAGCTGCTGCTTGGTCGCTCCGATTTCTATGCCGAGATAAAGTTCTTGGGGGGTGCTCATGGGTCCCACTCTTTCCAGCCGCGAACCGATTCCCTCGCGCCTCCACGTCACCCTTACTGAAACGTCAGATCGCCCAGCGCACGCAGCGAGCAGATGCCGCCGTCCTCCAGGTTGGGCGACCAGAGGCCCACGTCGCTGCCGTCGTTTTCGCGGCCGAAGTTGGCCGCCCAGCTTGTGCCGCTGCGGGGCGATTCCACCCCCAAGCTCCGGAACGGGATCTTGATCTCGATCGTGTACTTCTTCCTCTCCTTGTCGATGGCGGGGACGTATTCCCATGCGCCGTTCCACGACGGATCCTCCGCCCGGTAGAGCGGGTCGCGCGGGTCGGTGATGAACCCCAGGCGGGCATCGTAGCAGGAGTTGGGCACCGGGTTGACGATCAAGTGGTAGCACTTCTCCCGGGCGGCCGCCGGGTCCAGCACGAGCTCGACGCACTCGGCCCGCCAGCATCGTCCGTCGCGGCCCATCGGCTGCGTTTCCACCTCTTCGAGCCGGTCGAACGAGCACTCGAAGCCGACGTAGAAATTCCTCTCGTCGTAGGCCAGCCTGAAAGTGGCCGGGTGCTTCAGCTCGCCCAGGTTGACCCCCGCGATTTCCTCGGCCTTGAGGCCCCGCCAGGCCGGGTCGTCCAGGCGGCCGGTGAGTCGGATCCCCTTGACCCTGGCGACCGTCGTTGCCTTCGCGTCCACGCCGGGCAGGATCTTCTTCGCCCGCATGGCCTTGGTGTTCCACATGGTCGGCGCGCCGAGGTAATTGCCGTTGACCAGCATCTCCGCCTTGGACATGTTGCCGAAGAAGCCAGGCCAGCCGTCAAACGCTGCCTTGAAACGGCCTTGCGCGTCGAACGAGGCGTCCAGGAACGCGTTGCGCTTCTCGATCTCGGCGGCCAGCAGGTCGAAGGTCGCCCAATTCGGCCTCGTGCGGTAAGCGCGGTAGAGCGTGAAGATGTCCGCAAGATTCTTCAGGTAGTCGAAATCGAATTCCACGCGGCGGATCCGCTTCATCACCGTCGGGTCGCCATCCGTCGCCGCCAGGCCCTTGGCGCGCTGGAGATTCTTCTCCATGTCCGACACGAGCTTGGGCGGAAAGTAATGGCAGAACCAGTCCTCCGAAGTGGTCGCGGAGAAGATATAGCCGGGCTCCGGCTCCGTGCGGAAACTGACGTTGGTCGAGAGGCAGATTGCGGAGGAAGTTTCCAGCCGATCGTGCATGGCGTTGAAGAAGGCGGCCATGGGCGCGCGGGCCTTGCCATACGCCGCCTGGTAAAAGTCGTTGGCCACCTCCGCGTAATGCAGTTCCGGGTTGCCCAGCATTTGCCCGTAGACATAATACACGGGCCCTTCCAGTCCCTGCAGCTCCTGGCCGCCGAAGAAATAGATGCCGCGGACCTTGTTCCTGGCGAACAGCCGTACCTGCTCGCCGGCATAGCGGGGAGTACGCTGCGGCCCGACGATTCCGCCGGGGGCGCCGCCGACTTTGCACCAGGTGTAAACGTAAACCGTCTTGTCCACCTGGAACTTGTTCCAGGCGTCGAAATCGTCCGCCTGGTAGCCGCACATCTGAATCACCACGTTGTCCGGAAGCTGCTTGAGCGATTTGGGCGGGCTTCCGGTCACGCCGTACGAGGCCAACATGACCTTCTTGCCCGGCCGCTCCCGCTTGACCCGCTCCGCCAGTTTCGCGTACGCAAGCCACAGGCGTTCGCCCGGATCCGGGTGTAGCGCTACACACCTCGGGCATTCGCAGGGCTCATGCGCGTCGGCCACATTCACTTCGACACATTCGTAGCCTTTGTCGTACTGCCGCTCCAGTTCCTGGACCATCAGATCCTCCACGGCCTGGTTGGAGATGCAGACATGATTACCCTTTGATTTGCGCACGCCGCCGATCAGCGCGAAGTATTCGGGGTGCGTCTTCTCGTATTTCTCGGCCGGCACCGCGATGTTGTAGGAATGGCCGCTGTAGCTCCGCGTAAAGTTGCTCATGACGAAGTTGTTGGCGACCTGGTAGACGTCGTCGCCCGCGTCGCGGGCCATGGCATAGGCGAGCAGTGGTGCGCGGAAGACCTTCAGGTCGGACTTCACTGTCAGGCGGGTCAACTTTGGAATGTGCCGCCCATTCCTGGTCGGCAGCAGGAATCGCGCGCCGACTTCCTCCTCCAGAAAAGAAGTCACCGCTTTGAGCGTTCCCAGGTACTCGAAACCGGAGCCTTTGAGCCCTTCGTACGGGCCCGGCACCTCAAACTTCGAGTCCAGACCGGCCAGGAAAATGCCGCTGCCCTTGACCTCCTTGATGAAAGCCCAGCCTTTGAGCTCTCGCAAGCGCAGGCCGGCCTTCGTCGCCGCCTGGGTGCGGCCCAGGTAGATCGCCGGTGTGCCGGCCTTGAGGTCGTCTTCCTTGACGACTGGCAGCGTGACGCCGACGGCCTCTCCCAGCGTGGACTGCAACAGATCGACCGCCCACTTCAAACGGTCGTGGTCGTCCGACCCGCTCGGAATAGCGATGACATACGCCGATCTTCCATTCTCGGCGAGAACCAATTCAGCGTCAGGCACTGCCAGCGGCGACAAAGCAAGAACGCTAAGACAACCGAGCATCCAGAAACGAATCACTTTACCCTCCTGCCGATTAGGATCGGCGGTACGACTTCGAGGCTCTGACACAACTCCCCACGCCCCCTTGCGGGAGAAAGGCAGGGGCGATGGCACGTGAGTTCCGTTAGAGCCTCTTAGACCGGCCCTGGGCCACAGCGGCGGCGTAGTCGAGAACAACCTCATCGAGTTCAACGGCTGCCACGTCCAATTCGACCACGGAGTCTATGCTAGCGGCAGCCAACACACCTTCCACGGTAATATCGTCCGACATAATGCCAGCTTCGGTCTGCACCTCTACGATTCGCTGTCCGACTCGCTGGTGGCCTACAAGCTGGTCTCCGCCTTTTCCATCCAGATAATCTCCGAAGCGCGGTCGCCGGTCATTCCGCTGGCGATGATTCCTTCGTCCATGAGCTGTGCCCCGGTCTTCTTGCAGTTGAGGTTCGCCCTGTCCTGGAAGGTCAGCGAATATGTCGCCTTTCGGTCAAGCCCCTTGAGCTTGATGCGCTTCGAATCGCCGTCAGCGGCCTTGACCGAAGGCTTAAAGAGGAAGACGGAGCCCTGGTCCAGGTCGGGGTTATAGAATTGCAGCCCGTCCCAGTTGACGCCGTCTGCCATGGGCAGGATGTGGTAAACGCAGCATCCTCGGAGCATCGGACGCTGTCTGGCCTTGTAAAGCGCGATGTGCTGCCGATAGACGGGATTGTCGGCCGCCCAGGAGAGGATGGACCCCAGCATGTGCGTGCGCATCTCGTAGGCGGTGTTGGCCGGACCAAGATCGGACTTCAGTTGGACCGGATTGATCCCATACGTATTGGAAAAATAGGTTGTCCGAGTCGCGACGGGGTCGTTATCGACGTCATTCATGGTGCAGAAGGTCATGCGCCGGCAAATGGCGAAGCCCTTGTACTTCCCGCCGTTGCAGCAGTTCTCGTAGCGGTACTCCGGCCGGTTCTTGATCAAGTAGTCCTGAATATAGAGGAAATTGGTCACGCCCTCGTAGGTGTCCGGAATCGGGTCGCGGGGCGCAATGTAACGGTCGGTGCGCCACATGTCGAACCAGCCTTCATCGTACCGTTTGAGCAGGGCGGCAAGTTGCTTGTCGCGTCCGGCGATCGTATTGAGATCGACGTTCATGTAGGTGCCGCCCATGTAAAGCGAAGCCTTCAGCCCTGCCTTATGCGCCTTGGTGGCGAAGTCGAAGCCGTTGGGCCAGACCGCGGGCTTGAACTGCCAGTCCTGGCCCGCGTACCAGCACTGCCCCGTCCCGTCCCAGAAGTCAATTTTCACCAGTTCGACCCCGGTAGAGGCGAGGCGGTCGTAGATAACTTGCGGCGTATTGCCGGTGATGCTGGAACTGCCATTGCCACCGATGTCTTGCATGCAGACCTCGACCCACGGCTCGTTCTTGTTGTCGTGCAAGCTGCGCGTGATTTTGTGGTTCCAGAACCACCGCTTGAACCGGTTGCTGCCGTCGTCGATGTCGCCCCGGTAGGCGCCGTAGTACACGCTGGGAACCAAGAACTGCGTCCCGTTGGCGCGGGTGACGTTCTCAGTGATCGGATGGGCGGAGACGGTCAGGTGCAGCGGGTCCACGTCGGAGGAAATTCTGAATCCGCCCACTTCCCATTCGAACCCGAAATAGACGCCGTGGGTGTTGCCGATGCCAAGGATGACCAGGGGGATCTGCGCGTTGTGGGTGGCGAAACTAGCTTTCGGTCCGATCACGTCCTGATAAACCACCCCCTTGCCCGCCGGCGTCTTCTCAGCACGGTGCAGGGTCACGGCCGCTTCGGCTGCCAGCTTCAGGGACGCCGCGGGGACTTCACGGCTGAAGACGACCTCCGCCCCGGATTTGTTCTCGATCGTTGTCCAGTTCTCCACCGGTCCCGGCCCTTTCTCGGCGCGCCAGAAGGATTTCAAC